>NZ_JBLRMI010000063.1:0-230 GCF_047921555.1 Proteus sp. LHD240705 | reverse complement strand
GCAACGAAATTAAAAGTTCAACAAGATTTAATCGCCGCTCAAGCCACAAAAGCCAAGATGACGGCTGAATTAGAGCTAGCCCGTGTTGAAATGCGTTCTTTACAAGCGCAACTTCAACTCGCTCAGACAGAAGCACAACGCAGTAGTATTCGAATGCGAATGAAAGCGCAGTCTTCCATTATTGTGTCAGCCACAAATGCAGAAACATTAGCGATACAACGGTTGAATGC
>NZ_JBLRMI010000062.1:0-244 GCF_047921555.1 Proteus sp. LHD240705 | reverse complement strand
ATAACAAATCCCCATTCATATAATGAGAGGCTGGCAAAAAAGGCCGTTAGGCCTGCTGTTCCATAGGTTACATTGGTTAATTTTTCCATACGCATAGTCACCCCCAAAGGAGTGTCCGTTGATGATGAGTGTGAGAAAGTTAAAAGTGAAACGATAAAAATTAGGCGGGCATTGATACTTTAAGTGCCTTTAATAAACCTTCAGGCAACTGTTCTTCCAGTGACGCATTAGAAACAATCACAAG
>NZ_JBLRMI010000061.1:0-250 GCF_047921555.1 Proteus sp. LHD240705 | reverse complement strand
CGCAGTTACTTCATCTTTCGTGACGGCATGTGTAATAGTTTCAGTGGTGTTATCTGGACGAGTAATAGTCAGCGTAATTTCTGCACCTTCTACGGTACCTGCTGGCAAGGTCACTTCCGCCTGTAAACCATCTTTCAGTTCATCCGCATTCGCATAACCATCCGCCACTTCTGGGATAGTCAGCACTGGTGCATCGGTGACACCATCGGTTTTTGAAGTCACAGTTGAAGGGTCACTTTCATTACCACTC
>NZ_JBLRMI010000060.1:0-262 GCF_047921555.1 Proteus sp. LHD240705 | reverse complement strand
ATTTAGGCTGTGTCAGCCGGTGACAATAAGCCACTAGTGCTGATATGGCTCAGTTGGTAGAGCACACCCTTGGTAAGGGTGAGGTCCCCAGTTCGAATCTGGGTATCAGCACCATAAAAAATTATTATAACTGCATAAACAGACGGTTATAAATACAGAATTTGCTTGGCGGCCATAGCGCAACGGTCCCACCTGATCCCATGCCGAACTCAGAAGTGAAACGTTGTAGCGCCGATGGTAGTGTGGGGTCTCCCCATGTGAG
>NZ_JBLRMI010000059.1:0-264 GCF_047921555.1 Proteus sp. LHD240705 | reverse complement strand
TGGTGATGACACTCCAGTAATCCGTGGTTCAGCGCTGAAAGCACTGGAAGGCGAAGCTGAGTGGGAAGCAAAAATTGTTGAATTAGCAGAAGCACTGGATTCATACATCCCAGAACCAGAGCGTGCAATTGACAAACCATTCCTGTTACCAATCGAAGACGTATTCTCAATCTCAGGTCGTGGTACAGTAGTAACAGGCCGTGTTGAGCGTGGTGTTATCAAAGTTGGTGAAGAAGTTGAAATCGTTGGTATCAAACCAACAAC
>NZ_JBLRMI010000058.1:0-264 GCF_047921555.1 Proteus sp. LHD240705 | reverse complement strand
AGGTGACGACACTCCAGTAATCCGTGGTTCAGCGCTGAAAGCACTGGAAGGCGAAGCTGAGTGGGAAGCGAAAATTGTTGAATTAGCAGAAGCACTGGATTCATACATCCCAGAACCAGAGCGTGCAATTGACAAGCCATTCCTGTTACCAATCGAAGACGTATTCTCAATCTCAGGCCGTGGTACAGTAGTAACAGGTCGTGTTGAGCGTGGTGTTGTTAAAGTTGGTGAAGAAGTTGAAATCGTTGGTATCAAACCAACAGT
>NZ_JBLRMI010000057.1:0-280 GCF_047921555.1 Proteus sp. LHD240705 | reverse complement strand
GACTCCGGTGGTGACCATTCCAGAAGCAGCTGACGGCGTGAATGCTGACGAGTTGAAAGACGGCGTACAAACCGAAGTGACCGTGCCAGCAGGCAGTGCGGAAGGGGATAAACTCACCCTGACGATCACCAAACCTGATGGTAGCACTGACACCGTTGAACATACGCTGACGGCGGATGAAGTGACTGCGGGGAAAGCCGAAGTGACTATTCCGGCAGATAAAGTGACGGCAGACGGTAACTACTCTGTTACGGCTGAAATTACCGATCCAGCGGGTAAC
>NZ_JBLRMI010000056.1:0-281 GCF_047921555.1 Proteus sp. LHD240705 | reverse complement strand
GATTAGGTGTAGGTAATCTCTATCGCTTAATGCATGCGGCGCAAGGTTATGCTTCAGGTGGCTTTGTGGGGGCGGTCGCAGGGCGAATACCCGTTACACCGCAACCGACGTTAGCCCGTGCGAGTGGTGTACAAATGACGGTCGTTAATCATATTACGGTGACGGGAAATGGTGACGCTGTACTTGCGCAGGCAATGAAGGATGCCGCACAACAAGGGATAGAAGCCGGCGCACAGAAAGCTCACGCGATGATGTTACAAGACTTTCAAAGTAATGGTGCA
>NZ_JBLRMI010000055.1:0-281 GCF_047921555.1 Proteus sp. LHD240705 | reverse complement strand
AATTGGGTATCGGCAATCTCTATCGCTTAATGCATGCGGCGCAAGGTTATGCTTCGGGGGGCTTTGTGGGGGCGGTCGCAGGGCGAATACCGGTTACACCACAACCGACGTTAGCCCGTGTGAGTGGTGTACAAATGACGGTCGTTAATCATATTACAGTGACAGGAAATGGTGACGCTGTACTTGCGCAGGCAATGAAAGAAGCCGCACAACAAGGGACAGAAGCCGGCGCACAGAAAGCTCACGCGATGATGTTACAAGACTTTCAAAGTAATGGCGCC
>NZ_JBLRMI010000054.1:0-286 GCF_047921555.1 Proteus sp. LHD240705 | reverse complement strand
CTCAATGCGTATTGTATGGGGTAAGCGACTATTTAATATTATTTCGATTATTGACCCTGATGAGCGTCATCGTGAGCTTCAATTAATGTGCAAAGAGGGCGTGAATGATGGGTGAGATTAAAATCAGTGGATTGTCTGAACTCGCTCAACGAATGCAAGACATCGCCCGTAAAACCAGAAATCAAAGTGCGCGTAAGGCGATGAATACAGGCGCTTCGGTGTTAAAGGAAGAAATCAAACATCGAGTGCCTATCCTTAAGGAAACGGTGCCCCATCGACGCAAGGG
>NZ_JBLRMI010000053.1:0-287 GCF_047921555.1 Proteus sp. LHD240705 | reverse complement strand
ACATTATCCGCAGGGATCGTCGCTTTATCACCATTGCTATCCGGAATTAAAGCAGGGGTATCCGATATCCAACCATTGTCGCCTTTTTCTAAGGTCACCGTATGTTTGTCACCGTTTTCATCTTCAAACGTAATTTCTACGGTATCACCTTTATTGGCATCCGTTGGCAGTTCAATAGACACCGAACCGTCATCTTCTGCTTTTAATTCTGGTGCTGAAGGGGCAACCGTATCGACCGTAAAGTCTGTTGCTTTACCCTCACCACTCGTATTACCCGCAGGATCGGT
>NZ_JBLRMI010000052.1:0-321 GCF_047921555.1 Proteus sp. LHD240705 | reverse complement strand
TGGGATGGCGTTTAGCATGGTTCTGGGTTTAGCTACTTATTTTATGACTCGTCGAGAACAGCGAAAACGCACTCAATTATTTGAAGAGCTTGTTCAACATATTGACCCACAAAACCCAACTGAAACCCTAAAAAGGCTTGCTGAATTAATGGTGAAAGCGCCAAAGGATATTTAATGTCTCTCAAACAGAAAATAGCTGCGCTAACAACAGCGGGAGCCACAGCAATCGCGTTAGTAGTAATAGCCCATTTTGAAGGTGTGCGTTATGAACCTTATCGTGATGTGGCGGGTGTTCTAACAGTTTGTTATGGGCATACAGGC
>NZ_JBLRMI010000051.1:0-321 GCF_047921555.1 Proteus sp. LHD240705 | reverse complement strand
ACCTGTGTGTCCATAACAAACCGTCAAGACACCGGCCACATCACGATAAGGCTCATAACGCACACCTTCAAAATGGGCAATGACAACTAACGCGATTGCTGTGGCTCCTGCTGTTGTTAGCGCCGCTATTTTCTGTTTGAGAGACATTAAATATCCTTTGGCGCTTTCACCATTAATTCAGCAAGCCTTTTTAACGTTTCGGTTGGGTTTTGTGGGTCAATATGTTGAACAAGCTCTTCAAATAATTGAGTGCGTTTTCGCTGTTCTCTTCGAGTCATAAAGTAAGTGGCTAAACCGAGAACCATGCTGAACGCCATCCCG
>NZ_JBLRMI010000050.1:0-333 GCF_047921555.1 Proteus sp. LHD240705 | reverse complement strand
TGGGTTTGAGTCCGCCTCGGTTAATATGAAATATATTTTCCGGGGCTTTTCTCTTTCTGGCCTTTATAAAATGCTTGAACCAGATTGATCCAAGCACCCGCGCAGAGAATAACAAAATAATCAGTAGGCACAACACATTTATTATCAATAATAAATTATTCGATTTGTTTTTGTTATTTTAAATAAATAATTGATTCGTTAACGGTGTAATTAATAAAATAAGAGGTAACAGCAATCTGTTACCTCTTATTGTAAATTAGGGTGCTTAGATGAACACACAATAATGGAAAAGGAAATTGTGGGGGAACGCTCCCCCACAAGATTAATATAAAA
>NZ_JBLRMI010000049.1:0-340 GCF_047921555.1 Proteus sp. LHD240705 | reverse complement strand
GGCACAAAGAGCCAGTTCTACATTAGGGAGAAGTTTTGGTGGTGCACTTGCATTTCTTGGTGGGCCTCTTGGGATTGCGACAGGATTATTGACCGCGGGGGCAATGGCTTACTATGAGTGGCAACAACAAGCAGAACAATCAAGACAAAAGGCTCTTGAGTATGCAGAGTCATTAGACGTTGCAACGGAGTCATTAAACAAATTAAGTGATGCGGAGCGTCAAGCTTCAATCGGAAAACTGGCTGAAGGTTTAGATGCACAAATTGAGAAAATAGAAGAGCTAAAGAGAAAGCAAGAGGACTTAAAAAAATCATCGGATTTGGGTGGGGCAAATAAAGGC
>NZ_JBLRMI010000048.1:0-340 GCF_047921555.1 Proteus sp. LHD240705 | reverse complement strand
ACCTTTATTTGCCCCACCCAAATCCGATGATTTTTTTAAATCCTCTTGCTTTCTCTTTAGCTCTTCTATTTTCTCAATTTGTGCATCTAAACCTTCAGCCAGTTTTCCGATTGAAGCTTGACGCTCAGCATCACTTAATTTATTTAATGACTCCGTTGCAACGTCTAATGACTCTGCATACTCAAGAGCTTTTTGTCTTGATTGTTCTGCTTGTTGTTGCCACTCATAGTAAGCCATTGCCCCCGCGGTCAATAATCCTGTCGCAATCCCAAGAGGCCCACCTAGAAATGCAAGTGCCCCTCCAAAACTTCTCCCTAATGTAGAACTGGCTCTTTGTGCG
>NZ_JBLRMI010000047.1:0-346 GCF_047921555.1 Proteus sp. LHD240705 | reverse complement strand
AAGTCAACAAAGGCTGGGAGTAAAGATGGATATATAAGTGTATCCCCTGCTTATATTTTTAATGCATTAAAGATTTTTATGAATAGGTTGCAGTCATTATCTTTTCATATGGAATTTTTTAAAGATAATGATGGTCGATTTTATAGAATAATTAATGGGGAAAAGATATATTATAAAGATGAGGCTGAGGTGAATAATGCAGTTAATGCAGTACGAAAATTACTTAGTCAAATTAAAGGAGTATCATTAATAAAAGATAATCATACTAATATGAATTTTTCGTTTGAAGTTAAATTTGATGTTTCGGGGATTAAAAAATTAACTGAACATTTATTTAGCATGCCAG
>NZ_JBLRMI010000046.1:0-346 GCF_047921555.1 Proteus sp. LHD240705 | reverse complement strand
CAAGCAACAAAGGCTGGGCGTAAAGATGGATATATAAGTGTATTTCCTGTTGATATTGCTAATAATTTAAGTCTTTTTATGAATAGGTTAAAGTCATCATTTTTTTCTATGGAATTTTTTAAAGATAATGATGGTCGATTATATAGAATAATTAATGGGGAAAAGATATATTATAAAGATCAGGCTGAGGTGGATAATGCAGTTAATGCAGTACGAAAATTACTTAATCAAATTAAAGGAGTATCATTAGTAAAAGAAAATCATTCTAATATGAATCTTTCGTTTGAAATTAAATTTGATGTGTCGGGGATTAGAAAATTAGATGATCATTTATTTAGCATGCCAA
>NZ_JBLRMI010000045.1:0-361 GCF_047921555.1 Proteus sp. LHD240705 | reverse complement strand
CGGCAAAGACCAATAGCGCCCACCTTCAAGATGGATTTTTTGTCGAAACACACAATAAGTCATTTGTGTATTACGTGTAATCGCACTTCGAAATCCCTGAAAGGCCCCATACCACTCCACACCATACGTTGGTTTTGTACTATCCGGTAACGGGACACCATAAATATCGACCACCATATTGGCTCTTTTGGCCATCTGTGGGTCTTGAACCTGAACATTGTCATAAACATACTCATAACGTAATACAGGCCCTTCCATTCGGATATGCGTTATTCCCTGAAAATACGCATAATCATTCACCGCCATATACACAGAAGCCACTCTCGGGATGGCGAACGCCTCATACCCCATGGCTTCATGG
>NZ_JBLRMI010000044.1:0-361 GCF_047921555.1 Proteus sp. LHD240705 | reverse complement strand
TGGCAAAGACCAATAGCGCCCGCCTTCAAGGTGGATTTTTTGTCGAGACACACAATAAGTCATTTGTGTATTACGTGTAATCGCACTTCGAAATCCCTGAAAGGCTCCATACCACTCCACACCATACGTTGATTTTGTACTATCCGGTAACGGGATACCATAAATATCGACCACCATATTGGCTCTTTTGGCCATCTGTGGGTCTTGAACCTGAACATTGTCATAAACATACTCATAACGTAATACAGGTCCTTCCATTCGGATATGCGTTATTCCCTGAAAATACGCATAATCATTCACCGCCATATACACAGAAGCCACTCTCGGGATGGCGAACGCCTCATACCCCATGGCTTCATGA
>NZ_JBLRMI010000043.1:0-372 GCF_047921555.1 Proteus sp. LHD240705 | reverse complement strand
CAAATCGAATGATTTATTATTGATAATAAATGTGTTGTCTCAAATAAATATTTTGCTATTCTCTGCGCGGGTGCTTGGATCAATCTGGTTCAAGCATTTTGCAAGCACCAGAAAGAGAAAAGCCCCGATTATGTTATTTAACATTAACCGAGGCGGACTCAAAAACACACAATTTGATTCTGCCTCCATTTTTATCGGAGTGCAAGAGGAAATGAAGAAATATTCTTTAATCGGGCTAATGATCGTCACGATGATAATACCCAGTAACGTATTATTGGAGAGTACACTTTTTGTTTATTCATACCCAATAATGGATATTTAATGATTCAGGTTAATATATCTTTTAGTTTATATTAATCTTGTGGGGGAGCA
>NZ_JBLRMI010000042.1:0-418 GCF_047921555.1 Proteus sp. LHD240705 | reverse complement strand
AAGCGGCAATGAAAGTGACCCTTCAACTGTGACTTCAAAAACCGATGGTGTCACCGATGCACCAGTGCTGACTATCCCAGAAGTGGCGGATGGTTATGCGAATGCAGATGAACTGAAAGATGGTTTACAGGCGGAAGTGACCTTGCCAGCAGGCACTGTAGAAGGTGCAGAAATTACACTGACTATTACTCGTCCAGATAACACCACTGAAACTATTACACATACCGTCACGAAAGATGAAGTAACGGCGGGCAAAGTGTCAATGGATATTCCGAAAGGCGCGGTACAAGACGGTCAAAATAGCGTAGGTGTCAGCTTGTCACAAGGTAGTAATCCAGCTAAACCAGGGAATAAAGTGGAATTTGCTGTTGATGGACAAATTCCAGGCGACACCGACGGTGACGGCGTGGTAGATACT
>NZ_JBLRMI010000041.1:0-432 GCF_047921555.1 Proteus sp. LHD240705 | reverse complement strand
TAAAACAACTTGTACTGGCGTTGAAATGTTCCGTAAATTACTTGACGAAGGTCGTGCAGGTGAGAACGTTGGTGTTCTTCTGCGTGGTACTAAACGTGAAGAAATCGAACGTGGACAAGTACTGGCTAAACCAGGTTCAATCAAGCCACACACTAAATTCGAATCAGAAGTTTATATTCTGAGCAAAGATGAAGGTGGTCGTCACACTCCATTCTTCAAAGGCTACCGTCCACAGTTCTACTTCCGTACAACTGACGTAACTGGTACTATCGAATTACCAGAAGGCGTAGAAATGGTAATGCCAGGTGACAACATCAACATGATCGTTGAACTGATTCACCCAATCGCGATGGACGACGGTTTACGTTTCGCTATCCGTGAAGGTGGCCGTACAGTAGGTGCGGGCGTTGTTGCTAAAGTATTAGGTTAATT
>NZ_JBLRMI010000040.1:0-452 GCF_047921555.1 Proteus sp. LHD240705 | reverse complement strand
ACAACATTACCGCATTTAGATAAGTGTGTTGTGTTTTATCATGCCACCAACCCTCAAGCGGAAGTGAGCTATTTAGCGCATAAAAAGCAATTATACAGTTCAGCCCAAACAGACATTTATGTGTGTGTATTCGTTTCAGGAATGGTTTTGACCCCGAAGAGACGTTGGGGGTTATCACTGTACAGTGAAGATGGAACACTGGTCTTTAATACGGACTATCTGCCTTTTACCCGAGGACAATCAATGGCATTGTTATTACGGGAGGGGAGTGTAGAGACTCCATATAGCTTGCCTTTAGTCTGTGCAACCAGTCAGTTTGTGAATGCGTCTTATCAGGATGACCATATTGATTGGGCCAAGCGCAATACGGGGATACGTTTTCGGGGAAAACAGATTTTTGTGAGCGAACGAATACGTGATGCTCATCGGCAACATCATGTAGAGCAACGTAT
>NZ_JBLRMI010000039.1:0-490 GCF_047921555.1 Proteus sp. LHD240705 | reverse complement strand
TGTCTAAAGAAAAATTTGAACGTTCAAAACCGCACGTTAACGTTGGTACTATCGGCCACGTTGACCACGGTAAAACAACTCTGACTGCTGCAATCACTACAGTTTTAGCTAAAACTTACGGTGGTTCTGCTCGTGCATTCGATCAAATCGATAACGCACCAGAAGAAAAAGCTCGTGGTATCACCATCTCTACTTCACACGTAGAATATGACACTCCAAGCCGTCACTACGCACACGTAGACTGCCCAGGTCACGCCGACTATGTTAAAAACATGATCACAGGTGCTGCGCAAATGGACGGAGCTATCCTGGTTGTTGCTGCGACTGATGGCCCAATGCCACAAACTCGTGAGCACATCCTGTTAGGTCGTCAGGTTGGTGTTCCTTACATCATCGTATTCCTGAACAAATGTGACATGGTAGATGATGAAGAGTTACTGGAATTAGTAGAAATGGAAGTTCGTGAACTTCTGTCTCAGTACGATTTCCC
>NZ_JBLRMI010000038.1:0-531 GCF_047921555.1 Proteus sp. LHD240705 | reverse complement strand
CACCCTCAAGCGCAATATTCGTTCTAAAACGAAAGTGCAGCGCAATGGACAAGTCAAAACGCGTATTTGGGTGAAATCATTATCGGGTAAAAAGGTGTCCGCCTTTAAACAGGCAACGGGAAAAAGTGCGGCATTGAACCCAAATGATCCGTTTTATTGGTGGTTTGTCGAGTTTGGTACCGCCAAGATGCCCGCACAACCGTTTATGCGCCCCAGCTTTGAAGCGAAAAAGGAAGCGACGGCTAAAGTGATAGTTCAAACACTCAAAGAGGATATTGAAAAAGCAAGGTAGAGATCATGATACAGCAATTAAAAGAGACCCTTTCACCGCTTGTCGATGGAAGGGTTTTTTTTCAGGTATTACCCGAAGGCAAAGGGCATTATCCCGCCATAGTGATCCAGTTTGCCAGCATCACGCCTAACAGTGCGCTGGAGGATATGGATTTAGATAACTATCGCGTGCAACTTGATGTGTATGCGCTCCAGCCACAGCCCCTTATGGTCTTGCGTAAAAAAATCGAGGCTCAGATT
>NZ_JBLRMI010000037.1:0-549 GCF_047921555.1 Proteus sp. LHD240705 | reverse complement strand
TACCCTCAAGCGCAATATTCGTTCTAAAACGAAAGTGCAGCGCAATGGGCAAGTCAAAACACGTATTTGGGTAAAATCATTATCGGGTAAAAAAGTGTCTGCCTTTAAACAAGCAACGGGAAAAAGTGCAGCATTGAACCCAAATGATCCGTTTTATTGGTGGTTTGTCGAGTTTGGTACCGCCAAGATGCCCGCACAACCGTTTATGCGCCCCAGCTTTGAAGCGAAAAAGGAAGCGACAGCTAAAGTGATAGTTCAAACACTCAAAGAGGATATTGAAAAAGCAAGGTAGAGACCATGATACAGCAATTAAAAGAGACCCTTTCACCGCTTGTCGATGGAAGGGTTTTTTTTCAGGTATTACCTGAAGGCAAAGGGCATTATCCCGCCATTGTGATCCAGTTTGCCAGCATCACACCTAACAGTGCGCTGGAGGATGCGGATTTAGATAACTATCGCGTGCAACTTGATGTGTATGCGCCACAACCACAATCCCTGATGGTATTGCGTAAAAAAATCGAGGCTCAGATTGTTGCGGCGATCCCATTC
>NZ_JBLRMI010000036.1:0-562 GCF_047921555.1 Proteus sp. LHD240705 | reverse complement strand
GCGCCAATGCCAGTGTGATTTTTTCATTTTCATCTTGCTCCCCCGCTTCTTCTTCGGCGAAGAAAAGCAAACCCGATATCACTGTTTTTCCGACGATCACGGTTTCAGGGGCAGACGATGAACGTAACATCTGTTTGCGTTCACCGGTATCTCGATAATTCATTGACGGAAGTTTTGGCTTAAAGATAAGCGAACCTGCGACTTGAACCGCGACGCCTGCTGCCATCAGCGCCATGCCTATCGCTGAGGTGACGCCTCCGGTAAATAGCCCCGCAATCATTAAGCCCGCACCCACGACTTTTGAAATTAATCCACCACTTCCCCCCATTATTCCACTCTCCACGCTTTGATTGGGTTAATCTGCACCGGCTTCACACCTTGTGGGGTTACGCCCCAATAATGCCCCGCCCAGACCACGGCTAAACTGTCACCGTCCTCACCTTTAAACAGAACGAGGTCACCACGCTGAACACACTCGATCTCAATGGATTTGAAATAGCGTGAAACGGCTTTATCTAATGTGCCAAATTTGGATTTGATCAGATTGAAGGCTTCAGCTTTG
>NZ_JBLRMI010000035.1:0-562 GCF_047921555.1 Proteus sp. LHD240705 | reverse complement strand
ACGCTAATGCCAGTGTGATTTTTTCGTTTTCATCTTGTTCACCCGCCTCTTCTTCGGCAAAGAAAAGCAAACCCGATATCACTGTTTTTCCGACGATCACGGTTTCAGGCGCAGACGATGAACGTAACATCTGTTTGCGTTCACCCGTATCTCGATAATTCATGGAAGGTAGTTTAGGCTTAAAGATAAGCGAACCCGCGACTTGAACCGCGACGCCTGCTGCCATCAGTGCCATGCCTATCGCAGAGGTGACGCCTCCAGTAAATAGCCCCGCAATCATTAAGCCAGCACCCACGACTTTTGAAATTAATCCACCACTTCCCCCCATTATTCCACTCTCCACGCTTTGATTGGGTTAATCTGCACCGGCTTCACGCCTTGTGGGGTTACGCCCCAATAATACCTCGCCCAGACCACCGCTAAACTGTCACCGTCCTCACCTTTGAACAGTACAAGGTCGCCACGCTGAACGCGCTCAATCTCAATGGATTTGAAATAGCGTGATACGGCTTTCTCTAAGGAGCCAAATTTGGATTTGATAAGATTGAAAGCTTCAGCTTTA
>NZ_JBLRMI010000034.1:0-652 GCF_047921555.1 Proteus sp. LHD240705 | reverse complement strand
TACCGACGGTGACGGCGTGGTGGATGCATTACCGCAAGTGACTATTCCAGAAGCAGCCGACGGTGTAAATGCCGACGAGCTAAAAGACGGCGTACAAACTGAAGTGACCGTGCCAGCAGGCAGTGCGGAAGGGGACAAACTCACCCTGACGATCACCAAACCCGACGGTAGCACTGACACCGTTGAACACACACTGACGGCGGATGAAGTGACTGCGGGTAAAGCCGAGGTCACTATTCCGGCAGATAAAGTGACGGCAGACGGTAACTACGCTGTTACGGCTGAAATTACCGATCCAGCGGGTAACACCAGTGGAAAAGGTCAACCAACTGACTTTACGGTCGACACTCAAATTCCAGGCGACACCGACGGTGACGGCGTGGTAGATACAACCCCTGTAGTCACGATCCCAGAAGCGACTAATGGTGTAAATGCCGACGAGCTAAAAGATGGTGTACAAACCGAAGTGACTGTGCCAGCAGGCAGTGCGGAAGGGGATAAACTCACCCTGACGATCACCAAACCTGATGGTAGCACTGACACTGTTGAACATACGCTGACGGCGGATGAAGTGACTGCGGGGAAAGCCGAAGTGACTATTCCGGCAGATAAAGTGACGGCAGACGGTAACTACTCTGTTACGGCTGAAATC
>NZ_JBLRMI010000033.1:0-704 GCF_047921555.1 Proteus sp. LHD240705 | reverse complement strand
AATTATGATAATTTTGTTAAAATAGTGAGCAGTACAATGAATACATTATTAGAAATGGCGAAAGGTTTTTTACGATTTTAACTCTTTAGAGAAATTGAAAATAGAGATTATATTTTTAGAGAAAATAGCCCAATAGTGCTAACGTTTATGTGTTGTTTTAAGTTTTGTTAAAATATTAGTTTTAATTTTTTCTTGAAACAACTTCTTTTATTTTTATATAAAAGGTTAATGTTATGGCTACTGCTATTAATTTTGATGTATCTAAAAGTAACAATAAATCACATATAGAAAATAAATCCTATAATGCGATAGTACATAATCAGGAAGAGTTTTTAAATAATACAAATTTTTTATTAGAAGATGTGAAAAGAGAGTATCAAGAATTATCTCTTAATGATGTTAAAGATGATAATAAATTTGAACACCTCTCTAGTAAAGAAAAAGGTTTTTACCTTGATGAACAATATGTAAAAAATAATATTAATCAAAAGAAAAGTTTAAATGAAATTAGTTATGCTTCTCGTGCAATAGAAAATGCGCAATCAAATGACAGTTATCCAACAGATTCATTAAGTGATTTATTTGATGAAGTAAAACAATCTATTGTCGCGGGTAAAAATGATTATTTAGATGTTTTGAAAGATATTTTTTCCAAGTATATGGATTTTGTAAAAGAATTAAGAGAAATATTGTCTGAATTAAGT
>NZ_JBLRMI010000032.1:0-815 GCF_047921555.1 Proteus sp. LHD240705 | reverse complement strand
TGCTCTTTAACAATCTGGAACAAGCTGAAAAATTGAAAACAAATCAATATATCACCGAGGTATATTGATGAGTCTCTCAAAATCTCAAACTTTGAATGTGTTTTTCGACATCGAAGTGGGATGAGCGAGCAATTTACAGTTCGAGGCGGCCAGCGCACAGCCAGCGCAACATACATAAGTATGTGAGCATGGCGAGCACTGCCCAACGACGAAATGTAATCTGCGCAGCCATCACCACCCAGACGTCTTCAAGAAAAGACATCTTCGGGTTGTGAGGTTAAGCGAATAAGCGTACACGGTGGATGCCTAGGCAATCAGAGGCGATGAAGGACGTGCTAATCTGCGATAAGCGTCGGTAAGGTGATATGAACCGTTATACCCGACGATTTCCGAATGGGGAAACCCAATATCCAATGGATATTATCATTAACTGAATACATAGGTTAATGAAGCGAACCGGGAGAACTGAAACATCTCAGTACCCCGAGGAAAAGAAATCAACCGAGATTCCCCTAGTAGCGGCGAGCGAACGGGGAACAGCCCAGAGTCTTAATCAATAGCAGCATCAGGAGAACGGTCTGGAAAGTCCGGCAGTAAAGGGTGATAGCCCCGTATCTGAAGATGCTGTTATTGTGAACTCGACGAGTAGGGCGGGACACGTGTTATCCTGTCTGAATATGGGGGGACCATCCTCCAAGGCTAAATACTCCTGATTGACCGATAGTGAACCAGTACCGTGAGGGAAAGGCGAAAAGAACCCCGGCGAGGGGAGTGAAAAAGAACCTGAAACCGTGTACGTACAAGCAGTAGGAGCC
>NZ_JBLRMI010000031.1:0-822 GCF_047921555.1 Proteus sp. LHD240705 | reverse complement strand
AAAGACATTATTCAAGGTAAGAGATACACACAACAAGAATGTGATGCGTTATTACAAAACGATTTTATTAAGACACAACAGCAAGTCGATGCATTAATCAAAGTACCACTCGATGACTACACCAAAGCCGCTTTATATTCCTTTGCTTTTAATGTGGGAACAACCGCATTTTCTCGTTCAACATTACTTAAGAAACTAAACGCTGGTGATAGAGCGGGTGCTTGTGAAGAAATGAAACGTTGGGTTTATGCAGGAGGAAAGGTTTGGCGAGGGCTTGTCAGTCGTCGAGAAGCGGAGTCAGCACTATGTCATGGAAACCTTTAATCATCATTATCAGCTTTATCCTCATATTACTCATCACAGTCGCTGGTGGTATTTATCTCTTGATTGATAACTCATGTACTAAAGACCCAGTGAGTTTAGAAAAACGCTGTCAGATTGCACTCTCACATCATCGGTATTAATCATGAAATATGGGAAACTCTATGCTGTCATTGTGATGGTAGGCATCATTGTGGGGGGCTATTGGGTGATTAATTGGCAAGCTAATAGGATTAATTCACTGACAGATACCAACAAAAAACTGACAGTAGCTCTCGAAGAGCAGAAGTCTATTAATACTGATTATCAAGCACGCATAATGCGGTTAAACCAACTGGATATTCAATATACGCAGGAGTTAGCGAATGCCAAGAATGAAATTAGTCGCTTGCGTGATATTAGCGAGCGTCATCCTGAGCGGGTGTACATCAAAGCCGAGTGTCCCAAAGTCAAAACCACTCCCTCCACCAGCTTGGCTTATGCAACCACCGCCCGACCTAC
>NZ_JBLRMI010000030.1:0-891 GCF_047921555.1 Proteus sp. LHD240705 | reverse complement strand
GACGGTACGCTTTCCAGGAAGTCGTTGGCGTTGTGAGCTGACATTCAATAATTTAAATGAAGCAAAATCGCGCCAGTTAGAAGCGTTGGTGGCTTCATTGGATGGTATGTCAGGAAGAGTGAGAATATCGAGTTGGATCAGAAAAGGGAAAGAAGGGTACGGCACTCCTAAAATTTCCTCAGCAGGGCAGTCTGGTAGTGTTTTGCAAACATCAGGCTGGAAGAGAAATATGCGCGTTTTACAGCAGGGTGACCGCCTCACGATTGGGAATGAGTTGAAAATGGTTGTAGCCGATGTTGTTAGCAATAACGAAGGGCGAGCTGTCATTTCAATTTCTCCCATGCTCAGAACTCCACCTGCATTGGACGAAGAGGTGATCATAAAAGCCCCTTTTGGGGTTTTTCGGCTCGTTGATAATGAACAGGGTAAATTTCAGCATCGTCGCTTGGGGTATACCCATATCACGTTATCTTTTGAGGAGGTGTTGTACTAATGCAATATCATCCATTTTCTGACGCCATGGTAAAAGCCATTAATGAGGGGGCTTATATCGTCTTAGCCGCCAGACTTAATTTGAAATCAGGCGTCACCTGTGCGCATACCGGTGTTGGGCAACTGATTATTGCGGGGGAAACTTATTTGGGCGTGGGCAGTTTAGGCGAAATCAGTCAGCTGAAAGAAAATAAGACAACCAGCCCTCCACAATTACAGCTTAAATTAGCGGGTTTTGATAAATCGCTGGTGGGGATGGTGATGAATGAGCAAAGTCGAGGGCGAGAAGTGCGGTTGATGATGGTCGCCATTGGCGAAGAGGGGAAACCGTTGCTTGTTGAAGTCTTATTTGTCGGACAAATCACATCGATTAATGTGGTATCTGGTGAAGAGAATGCT
>NZ_JBLRMI010000029.1:0-891 GCF_047921555.1 Proteus sp. LHD240705 | reverse complement strand
GGCATTCTCTTCACCAGATACCACATTGATCGATGTGATTTGTCCGACAAATAAGACTTCAGCAAGCAACGGTTTCCCCTCTTCGCCAATGGCGACCATCATCAACCGCACTTCGCGTCCTCGACTTTGCTCATTCATCACCATTCCCACCAGCGATTTATCAAAACCGGCTAATTTAAGCTGTAGTTGTGGAGGACTGGTTGTCTTATTTTCTTTCAGCTGACTGATTTCGCCTAAACTTCCTACACCTAAATAAGTTTCCCCCGCAATAAGCAGTTGCCCAACACCGGTATGCGCACAGGTCACGCCTGATTTCAAATCGAGTCTGGCAGCTAAAACGATATAAGCCCCCTCATTAATCGCGTTGACCATGGCGTCAGAAAATGGATGATATTGCATTAGTACAACACCTCCTCAAAAGATAACGTGATATGGGTATACCCCAAGCGACGATGCTGAAATTTACCCTGTTCATTATCAACGAGCCGAAAAATCCCAAAAGGACGCTCAACCTCGAGTATTTCATTGACGGTAGGTGATGTTCTTAACATCGGCGAAATAAGAATAATGGCACGACCTTGATTATCACTGACCACATCCGCCACCACCATTTTGAGTTCATTACCCACAGTTAAGCGATCCCCTTGTTGTAACACGCGCATATTGCGCTTCCAGTCCTTTGTTTCTAGCCGATTACCCAATTGGCTCGGTATTGCAATACGAGGCGAACCATACCCATAACGCCCTTTTCTTATCCAACTGGTTATTTTGACTCGCCCCGACATGCCATCCAATGAAGCCACCAGCGCTTCTAACTGGCGCGATTTCTCTTCATTTAAATTATTGAATGTCAGCTCACAACGCCAACGACTTCCCGGAAAGCGCACCGTT
>NZ_JBLRMI010000028.1:0-982 GCF_047921555.1 Proteus sp. LHD240705 | reverse complement strand
GTATGTGTTAATATCTCAAATCGATTTGAGCGATGGTCAATTGGTTTGCCTGATCGGTTTACTGATGAGTCGTGGTCATCAAGAAGGCAAGGGGATCGTATCTTTCGTTATGTTGCTCAAATGGCTGAACGGGCCATTTATTGGGGCAGCAAGAAAGATGCACCATCATTTATTTATAAATAATTGATTGGAAGAAACAAAATGAGTAAAAAACTTTTAGTTACTTTAGTTATGACCAGTCTATCGCTATGTGCGGCAAATGCACAAGCCGTAGGTGAAAATACACTTTCATTAGGTTATGCACAAAGTCATGTCAAAGCAGATGGCGATAAACTAAAAGAAAATCCTAAAGGCTTTAACGTCAAATATCGTTATGAATTCGATAATCAGTGGGGAATGATTGGCTCTTTTGCATATACGCATCAAGGGTATGATTATCGTTTCGGTTCTCAATCTGTTGGAACTGCAGATTTGGACTATTATTCATTCACTGCTGGGCCTGTTTATCGTTTTAATGATTATGTTAGTGCCTATGGTTTATTGGGGGTTGCTCACGGTAAAGCCGAAGTAGAATTAAAAGGCTTCGGTTATCATGAGAAAGAAAGTCAAAGTAAATCTGCGTTCGCTTATGGTGCGGGTCTTCAATTTAACCCCCATCCTAATATCGCGATTGATGCTTCTTACGAATACACTAAATTAGATGATGTTAAAGTGGGCACATGGATGCTTGGTCTTGGCTATCGTTTTTAGTTAAAAGATAAACAGAGAATATAAAAGTCGGCATTATGCCGGCTTTTTTGTTTTTAGGCATTTTGATAATGAAACAACCTAACTGGACACTTAAATTACCTGAAACCATCAGGGCGGCGATGAGTCGCCCTTTTTCATGGGGTGAATTTGATTGTTGTATTTTTGCCTCGGAATGTATTGACGCACAATGTGGTTTCTCGCCAATAAAGCCTTATCTCAATCACTATAAAAC
>NZ_JBLRMI010000027.1:0-1045 GCF_047921555.1 Proteus sp. LHD240705 | reverse complement strand
ACCCGTTAAAGCAAAATCGGCTAATGCATCAGACATATTATTAAGGGCATTGGTAGTGACGTTTCTAACGTTCTCCATCACATCCATGGCCGACTCACTGAAATCCGATAAGCCTTGTTTTAATCCCGCCATCGGATCACCTTTCATGGCTTCTCGCTTCCTAAGCTCTGCCTCAATTTGCTGTTTAGTGAGTTCGACATTGCGTTGTAAGTTCGCCAACTCTTTTTCGCCTAAATCCACACTGGCTTGCTGATACAGCACATCAATCTGACGAAGGGCATTGAGCTTTTCTTGCTCTGCGCGTGACTTTCCTATCAAGGTGGTTTCAAATTGCATCTGCTCAATTTCTTTACCGCGATCATAAGCAAATTGCGCGACCGAGTTGGCACGCGCCAGATCATCAATGGCTTTCGCTTTTTCTTTTATCGTCTCAATCGCTTTGGGATCGATTTTTAAGATGGCATCAAACTTGTCTTTATTCTGTTTGATATCGGCTAATGCGGATGTGTATTCATTAAAGGAAGAGGTAGTGCCATACAGCTGAATGCTTTGTCCATCCGCAATCAGTGAGGCTTGTTTTTCCTCTAATTCCGTCAAGATTTTGGTGTATTGTTTGGCATAATCAATGGTGGATTTTGGTGTTTTGGGTGGCTTAATTTTTTTAGACTGTAAAGCAAGTTGGGCTTCAATTTCAGCTTGTAACGCTTTGTCATACCCCATCATGTCCGGTGTGATTTTTCTACTCGCCAATACATCTTCGGCGTTGAGTTTGGCTAAAGCTTTGCCCGTTGCTTTAGATTTTTCAATAGTACGAAGAGAAGCATCGATTGATTTTTGCGCATCATCAGAAATCACAATTAACGATTGTGCCGAAAACTGCTGTTGCTCTTGGGTAGCTGAACGAATGGATTGCGCTAAATTATCAAAAGCAGAACCTTGTAGATGGAGTTTACCAATCAATTCATCAGATTTTACGGAAGCATCGTAAATACGGCTGGCATAAAGCGCATAGGCATTAGAGACCATCCCATTTTTTTGAACTTCC
>NZ_JBLRMI010000026.1:0-1045 GCF_047921555.1 Proteus sp. LHD240705 | reverse complement strand
CCCCGTTAAAGCAAAATCGGCTAACGCATCAGACATATTATTAAGGGCATTGGTGGTGACATTTCTGACGTTTTCCATTACATCCATAGCCGACTCACTGAAATCCGATAAACCTTGTTTTAATCCCGCCATCGGATCGCCTTTCATGGCCTCTCGCTTCCTTAGCTCTTCCTCAATCTGCTGTTTAGTGAGTTCGACATTACGTTGTAAGTTCACCAGCTCTTTTTCGCCTAAATCCACACTGGCTTGCTGATACAGCACATCAATCTGACGAAGGGCATTAAGCTTTTCTTGCTCTGCGCGTGTCTTTCCTATCAAGGTGGTTTCAAATTGCATCTGCTCAATTTCTTTACCGCGATCATAAGCAAATTGCGCAACCGAGTTGGCACGCGCCAGATCATCAATGGCTTTCGCTTTTTCTTTTATCGTCTCAATCGCTTTGGGATCGATTTTTAAGATGGCATCAAACTTATCTTTATTCTGTTTGATATCAGCTAAGGCGGATGTGTACTCATTAAAGGAAGAGGTAGTGCCATACAGCTGAATACTTTGTCCATCCGCAATCAGTGAGGCTTGTTTTTCCTCTAATTCCGTTAAGATTTTGGTGTATTGCTTGGCATAATCAATGGTGGATTTTGGTGTTTTGGGTGGCTTAATTTTTTTAGACTGTAAAGCCAGTTGGGCTTCAATTTCAGCTTGTAACGCTTTGTCATACCCCATCATGTCCGGTGTAATTTTTCTACTCGCCAATACATCTTCTGCATTGAGTTTAGCTAAAGCCTTACCTTCTGCTTTAGATTTTTCAATAGTACGAAGAGAAGCATCGATTGATTTTTGTGCATCATCAGAAACAACAATTAACGATTTTGCCGAAAACTGCTGTTGCTCTTGGGTAGCTGAACGAATGGATTGCGCTAAATTATCAAAAGCAGAACCTTGTAGATGGAGTTTACCAATCAATTCATCAGATTTTACAGAAGCATCGTAAATACGGCTGGCATAAAGCGCATAGGCATTAGAGACCATCCCGTTTTTTTGAACTTCA
>NZ_JBLRMI010000024.1:0-2343 GCF_047921555.1 Proteus sp. LHD240705 | reverse complement strand
GGAGGCGATGACCGTGACGGAAGCGACGTTATCACCCGCAACTATTACTATCGCCAATAATAAGCTGAAAGCCGATGACATGATTATGTTATCGGGATTCGGGGAGTTAGATGGACGTTTTCCTGTTGCACAGGTTGATGGCAACAAAGTGACCCTGTGCGACGAAGTGGATTGGAGTGATAAAACGTTACCCACGGATTTTGCAAACGCCAAAGCACAACGTATTCAATGGTCTAATAACTTTTGTGCGGTAAAAAGCTTCAGCAAAGACGGTTCAACGACTGAACAAATCGATGTCACCACCATTTGCAGTGATGGCAAGGAATATGAATCCGGCGATACGGAATACGGCTCAATTAAATTGACCTTTTTCTTACGTTATAGCTCCAGTGAGGTGCAACGACTCTTGCGTAAATATGAAAACAGCAAAGAAAAATTTGCGGTGAAAATGGTCTTAACACGAGATGAGGGTTCCATGTTTTATTACGGCTCCGTCGAAACGGGCATGAACATTGATGGCAGTGTAGGACAAATGATGGATTCGGGGATCTCGATTAAATTGTCTGGCCGTGATTATTTGAATGTGAAGAAATAACCCCTTAATTCATCCACCTCATTATTTCTCTTCTCCCTTCTCGATAAAAAATCTTAGGAGTGATTATGTCTAACGCTTTATTGCGTGAATTAGTGTTAAACCAAGCACTGAAAGTGACGCCTTTTACCTATTTAGACAACACCTTTTATGTCAAAGAGTTGGATGTTGGCACCATGAATTACATTCAGCGCAAACTTCGTCAAATTAAAATCAAGCTCGCCGAAGAGCAGGACATTTATTTAGACGAAGACGATCCCGAACAATTTAATGAAGCGATAAATCGTGTCTACGATGAATATGATGTCGCCAGAATGTTGGCCTTTAAGTTGTGTGATGAAAAAGGGGAACTGCTTTTTGATGCTGAAAATGAAGAAGACTTAAAAGGTCTTAATCGTCTAGGGCAAGGGTTCTCTAATGCGGTGTTTACGGCCGAAGCGGGGAATAGCGAAAAAAACTTGGAGACCGGCGACAATTTCAATTGATATTGTCGCTGGCATTGGGAAAAACCCTCGCGGAAATCGAGCAAATGCCCGAAAGCCACTTGTGTGAATATGAAGCTTTTTATCGCAAACAACCCTTTGGTTTGTGGCGAGAGGATTATCGGATGGCACAAGTGGCACATCTTTTAGCGATGATAAATCGTGATCCGAAATCTACCCCACCTCAATTAACTGACTTTATGCCAATGTGGCAGAAAAAGCCCACAGAAGCTGAAGAGTGGGATAGTGTTACTCAGAATGTATTGGCTCATCGATAGCCCCTTTGTTGGGGCTTTTTTATTGTTTTAAGGAGTTTTTATGGCTGGCGCATTGGGGAGACTAAATATCGATTTGACGCTGAATACGGCAAATTTCATAAATGCGATCAACCGTAGCCAGCGCCAAACAGAACAATTTGGGCAAAGTATTCGCGTCAGTCTTCAAGCTATCACCGTACAACAAGAGCGAATGGTATCGCAAACCGCAAAATCTTCGGCGCTTTTTGCCCGTTTTGCGAGTGTCACCGCAAGTGCATTATCCATTCATCAAGTCATTAATTATGCTGATAGTTGGACGGAATTACAGAACCGCTTAAAACTGGTGACGGAAAGTTCTGTCGAGTTAAATAAAGCCACACAAGCGGTCTATGATATTGCCCAAAAAACCTATCAATCATTGGATGCCACAGCACAGGTTTATCAACGTTTTGCGGATAATGCCGATCGCCTAGGATTAAGTCAGCAAAAAGTGGCTGAACTCACGGAAACCGTCTCAAAAGCGGTAGCGATTTCAGGCGCGAGTGCAACCGCAGCCCAAGCGGCATTAATCCAATTTGGTCAAGCATTAGCCTCAGGTCAGTTACGTGGGGAAGAGCTGAATTCGGTGATGGAGCAAACCCCTGCGTTAGCGAAAGCTATCGCTGACGGAATGGGTGTCAGTGTGGGTGAACTAAGGAAGAAAGCCCAAGACGGTGAAATGACGATTGAGAAAGTCATTCAAGCCTTAGAACGTGTAGCCGACAGTGTGGATAAAAAATTTGCTACCAGCGTGACAACGGTTAGCCAAGGTTTTACTAATCTTCAATCGGCGATAACAAAATTTATCGGTGAAGCGAACCAAGGTACAGGTGCGACTCAGCTTTTAACAACGGGGCTTTCTGCATTATCGAATCATTTTTCTGAAGTGATGAGAGTAACGGAAGCTTTAGCCATGACGGCTATTGCAATAAAAATAGCCAAATGGACTCAAGCCACTTATGCACAAGCCGCT
>NZ_JBLRMI010000023.1:0-2389 GCF_047921555.1 Proteus sp. LHD240705 | reverse complement strand
ATGGGGTGACTGCGTACCTTTTGTATAATGGGTCAGCGACTTATATTCTGTAGCAAGGTTAACCGAATAGGGGAGCCGTAGGGAAACCGAGTCTTAACTGGGCGAATGAGTTGCAGGGTATAGACCCGAAACCCGGTGATCTATCCATGGGCAGGTTGAAGGTTGGGTAACACTAACTGGAGGACCGAACCGACTAATGTTGAAAAATTAGCGGATGACTTGTGGATGGGGGTGAAAGGCCAATCAAACCGGGAGATAGCTGGTTCTCCCCGAAAGCTATTTAGGTAGCGCCTCGTGAACTCATCTTCGGGGGTAGAGCACTGTTTCGACTAGGGGGTCATCCCGACTTACCAACTCGATGCAAACTGCGAATACCGAAGAATGTTATCACGGGAGACACACGGCGGGTGCTAACGTCCGTCGTGAAGAGGGAAACAACCCAGACCGCCAGCTAAGGTCCCAAAGTCATGGTTAAGTGGGAAACGAAGTGGGAAGGCTCAGACAGCCAGGATGTTGGCTTAGAAGCAGCCATCATTTAAAGAAAGCGTAATAGCTCACTGGTCGAGTCGGCCCGCGCGGAAGATGTAACGGGGCTAAACCATGCACCGAAGCTGCGGCAGCGACACTTAGGTGTTGTTGGGTAGGGGAGCGTTCTGTAAGCCTGCGAAGGTGTACTGTGAGGTATGCTGGAGGTATCAGAAGTGCGAATGCTGACATAAGTAACGATAATGCGGGTGAAAAACCCGCACGCCGGAAGACCAAGGGTTCCTGTCCAACGTTAATCGGGGCAGGGTGAGTCGACCCCTAAGGCGAGGCTGAAAAGCGTAGTCGATGGGAAACGGGTTAATATTCCCGTACTGGTGGTAACTGCGATGGGGGAACGGAGAAGGCTAGGTTGTCCGGGCGACGGTCGTCCCGGTTCAAGCATGTAGGCAGAGTGATTAGGCAAATCCGGTCACTTAATGCTGAGGTGTGATGACGAACCACTAAGGTGGTGAAGCAATTGATGCCCTGCTTCCAGGAAAAGCCTCTAAGCTTCAGGTTACCAACAATCGTACCCCAAACCGACACAGGTGGTCAGGTAGAGAATACTCAGGCGCTTGAGAGAACTCGGGTGAAGGAACTAGGCAAAATGGTGCCGTAACTTCGGGAGAAGGCACGCTGGCGGTAAGTGAAGTCCCTTGCGGACGGAGCCGAAGCCAGTCGAAGATACCAGCTGGCTGCAACTGTTTATTAAAAACACAGCACTGTGCAAACACGAAAGTGGACGTATACGGTGTGACGCCTGCCCGGTGCTGGAAGGTTAATTGATGGGGTTATCCTTAGGGAGAAGCTCTTGATCGAAGCCCCAGTAAACGGCGGCCGTAACTATAACGGTCCTAAGGTAGCGAAATTCCTTGTCGGGTAAGTTCCGACCTGCACGAATGGCGTAATGATGGCCAGGCTGTCTCCACCCGAGACTCAGTGAAATTGAACTCGCTGTGAAGATGCAGTGTACCCGCGGCAAGACGGAAAGACCCCGTGAACCTTTACTATAGCTTGACACTGAACATTGAGCCTTGATGTGTAGGATAGGTGGGAGACTAAGAAGTGTGGACGCCAGTCTGCATGGAGTCAACCTTGAAATACCACCCTTTAACGTTTGATGTTCTAACCTAGGCCCGTAATCCGGGTCGGGGACCGTGTCTGGTGGGTAGTTTGACTGGGGCGGTCTCCTCCTAAAGAGTAACGGAGGAGCACGAAGGTTGGCTAAGCATGGTCGGACATCATGCGGTTAGTGCAAAGGCATAAGCCAGCTTGACTGTGAGAGTGACGGCTCGAGCAGGTACGAAAGTAGGTCTTAGTGATCCGGTGGTTCTGAATGGAAGGGCCATCGCTCAACGGATAAAAGGTACTCCGGGGATAACAGGCTGATACCGCCCAAGAGTTCATATCGACGGCGGTGTTTGGCACCTCGATGTCGGCTCATCACATCCTGGGGCTGAAGTAGGTCCCAAGGGTATGGCTGTTCGCCATTTAAAGTGGTACGCGAGCTGGGTTTAGAACGTCGTGAGACAGTTCGGTCCCTATCTGCCGTGGGCGTTGGAAGATTGAGAGGGGTTGCTCCTAGTACGAGAGGACCGGAGTGAACGCACCACTGGTGTTCGGGTTGTCATGCCAATGGCATTGCCCGGTAGCTAAGTGCGGAAGAGATAACCGCTGAAAGCATCTAAGCGGGAAACTTGCCTCGAGATGAGTCTTCCCTGTCACCTAGAGTGACCTAAAGGAACGTTTAAGACTAAGACGTTGATAGGCTGGGTGTGTAAGCGTAGCGATACGTTGAGCTAACCAGTACTAATGAACCGTGAGGCTTAACCTGACAACACCGAAGGTGTTTTGTCTGAGAGAC
>NZ_JBLRMI010000022.1:0-2466 GCF_047921555.1 Proteus sp. LHD240705 | reverse complement strand
TGCGGCTTGTGCATAAGTGGCTTGAGTCCATTTGGCTATTTTTATTGCAATAGTCGTCATGGCTAAAGCTTCCGTTACTCTCATCACTTCAGAAAAATGATTCGATAATGCAGAAAGCCCCGTTGTTAAAAGCTGAGTCGCACCAGTACCTTGATTCGCTTCACCAATAAATTTTGTCATCGCCGATTGAAGATTGGTGAAACCTTGGCTAACCGTTGTCACGCTGGTAGCAAATTTTTTATTCACACTGTCGGCTACACGTTCTAAGGCTTGAATGACTTTCTCAATCGTCATTTCACCGTCTTGGGCTTTCTTCCTTAGTTCACCCACACTAACCCCCATTCCGTCAGCGATAGCTTTTGCTAACGCAGGGGTTTGCTCCATTACCGAGTTCAGCTCTTCGCCACGTAACTGCCCTGAGGCTAATGCTTGACCAAATTGGATTAATGCCGCTTGGGCTGCGGTTGCACTTGCCCCCGAAATCGCTACCGCTTTTGAGACGGTTTCCGTGAGTTCAGCGACTTTTTGCTGACTTAATCCTAGGCGATCGGCATTATCCGCAAAACGCTGATAAATCTGTGCCGTCGCATCCAACGATTGATAGGTTTTCTGGGCAATGCCATAGACGGCTTGTGTGGCTTTATTTAACTCGACAGAACTTTCTGTCACCAGTTTTAAGCGGTTCTGTAATTCCGTCCAACTGTCGGCATAATTGATTACTTGATGAATGGATAATGCACTTGCGGTAACACTCGCAAAACGAGTAAAGAATGCCGAGGATTTTGCAGTTTGCGATACCATTCGCTCTTGTTGTACGGTGATCGCTTGAAGGCTGACGCGAATACTTTGCCCAAATTGTTCTGTTTGGCGCTGGCTACGGTTGATCGCATTTGTGAAATTTGCCGTATTCAGCGTCAAATCAATATTTAATCTACCTAATGCTCCCGCCATAAATTAATTCCTAAACCTAAATAGAATTAAGATTTTCACACCATAAATGTGTAATAAATCAATTATATTCACTATTAATTTAATTATTGATAAACTGAAATTTCGAATACTAGAGGAGATATTTATGAGACTTATTCTGGCGTTATTGCTACCTTGGTTACAATTTTTCACGATTGGTCGCCCATTTGCTGGCATCTTCTGCCTTATCCTCCAAATCACCTTAATCGGATGGATCCCTGCGGCTATCTGGTCGGTTTATGCCCTTTCCCAATACAATACGGATAAAAAAATTGAGAAAATGTCTCGCGGTGGTTAACAATTAAGCCCCATTGATGTGGGGCTATCGATTAGCTAATACACTCTCAGTAACGTTATCCCACAGCTCTTCTTCCGTAATTTTCTTCTTCCACATCGGCATAAAATCCATCAATTCAGGCGGAGACGTTTTCGGATCACGATTTATCATCGCGAGAAGATGTGCCACTTGTGCCATCCGATAATCCTCTCGCCATAAACCAAAGGGCTGTTTGCGATAAAAGGCCTCATATTCACACAAGTGGCTTTCAGGCATTTGTTCGATTTCTGCGAGCGTTTTTCCCAGTGCCAGCGACAATATCAGTTGGAATTGTCGCCGTTCTCCAAGTTTTTTTCGCTATTCCCCGCTTCTGCTGTAAACACCGCATTAGAGAACCCTTGTCCTAAACGATTAAGACCTTTTAAGTCTTCTTCATTTTCAGCATCAAAAAGCAGTTCCCCTTTTTCATCACACAACTTAAAAGCCAACATTCTGGCGACATCATATTCATCGTAGACACGATTTATCGCCTCGTTAAATTGTTCGGGATCGTCTTCGTCTAAATAAATGTCCTGCGCTTCGGCAAGCTTGATTTTAATTTGACGAAGTTTGCGCTGAATGTAATTCATGGTGCCAACATCCAGTTCTTTGACATAAAAGGTGTTGTCTAAATAAGTAAAAGGCGTCACTTTCAGTGCTTGGTTTAACACTAATTCACGCAATAACGCGTTAGACATAATCACTCCTAAGATTTTTATCGAGAAGGGAGAAGAGAAATAATAAGAGAGGTGAGTTAAGGGTTATTTCTTCGTATTCAAATAATCACGGCCAGACAATTTAATCGAGATCCCCGAATCCATCATTTGCCCTACGCTACCATCAATGTTCATGCCTGTTTCGACGGAGCCGTAATAAAACATGGAGCCTTCATCTCGCGTTAAGACCATTTTCACCGCAAATTTTTCTTTGCTGTTTTCATATTTACGCAAAAGTCGCTGCACATCACTGGAGCTATACCGTAAGAAAAAGGTCAATTTAATTGAGCCGTATTCCGTATCGCCCGATTCATATTCCTTGCCATCACTGCAAATGGTAGTGACATCAATTTGTTCGGTTGTCGAACCGTCTTTACTGAAACTTTTCACTGCACAAAAATTATTAGACCATTGAATACGTTGTGCTTTGGCGTTTGCAAAATCAGTGGGTAGCGTTTTATCACT
>NZ_JBLRMI010000021.1:0-3140 GCF_047921555.1 Proteus sp. LHD240705 | reverse complement strand
CCCCTTTTATGTCCTCAATGGTTCACATTATTTTTAGTCAAAAATGTGAATGATATAAAATATTTAAGTAGTACTAAGTTTTTATTCTGTGTAACTATAAATGGGTGTGTATTGATATATTATTTATTTAATATGTAATAAATAGTTAGTCTATTTTATTTCATCGTAAAGTCGTCTCGGCTGATAATACTGTTTTTGCCCATGAAATTGCCTCAGCTTTGGCTATATTGTGGGTTGGTAATAAACTTTCGGGTTTAACTTCTAATATTGAGGCGATAGCAAATATATGCTCTACGGTGAATTTAATGTGACCATTTTCTAATCGAGAAAAATGTTGTTGACTTATTCCAAGTAAGTATCCCATTTGTATGCCGGTTAATTTTAGTTCTTTTCTTTTTTGTTTTATTTTTTTACTGATGATGTAATTCAATGTATTCATGATATTGTCCCGATTATAAATATCTTGCAACTAAACTGGATAGAGCAAAAAGTTATAAGATTAATTTAGTTTAAATAAAAAAATTTTTTTAGCTATAAAAAATACGGTTTTTATATTGTTTATTTCACCTTGTGAAGGTGATGGGTGTGTGTTTTTTTGTTTTTTTTCAAGTGGTTGTGTGGTTTTTGTGGGTTATTTATTCGATGTTTCAATATTGTGTTAATAATGAAATTATAGATTATATAATTAATAAATTTTTTGCTTGTTTATTGAACACCTTGCTCTTTTTTACTATTTATAAAATGATAAACCACCTGTAAATGATATTGATTTTCATTGTCGTTTATTTGTTCTGCTTTGTTGAGAGATATTTATACTGGTTATTTCTATTTATGGTATACAATTATAATAAAAATTAACTTTAATATTAAAAATAAAATGAAATTTTCGAATGTCATTTTTTATTATTGATTATGTCTTTAATGTATTGTATTAATATTTTGTTCATCAGATTTTCATTTGAAAATCTTAACATTACGTTTATTAAAATTTAGCCCGTATTTATACGGGTTTTTTTTTATGAATATCAGTTTTTTTACTAATATTATTGCGAATTTAATTATAATATATAGCTAAAAATTTAAGAAAATTAGTAAAAATTTCTATTGAATTATAATCATATTATAATTTTTAAAATTTTAGTTAATTACAGTGTGGGCTGAGATTAATACAAAAATATCTGATATAAAGTATATTGCTTAGTGCTGATATTGATTATTTAATCAAATGATTTGATTATTATATCCTTTCTTAAGTTAAATAATTGTTTTTTTTGTTCAAACCAAATAATTTTAATAAAATTAAAAAACAACTAATATCATTGTTAAAAGATTATAAGATTTAATTAATATAAGAATATTTACTTTGTGAATTTTATCATATAGCATTTCTTTCTTTAATGTTATAACTCATTGGGTTTATTTCTTTATTTATGAATTTTATATTGAATTGTAAATTCAGATTTTGTCTATTATTTATTCTGTTTCTGAGTTTTCATAGTATTGCGAATGACGATTATAATAAAAAAAGTAACAATTTGATAACTGAGGCTCAATTGGTTGAGGATCCTACTCTGTTATTACGATTATTTATTCCTGTATTAATAAGAAATGATGTAGAAGGTGTTGGATTATTACTTTCTATTTATGAAAAACAAAAAAAGCAAGAAGATGATGAATTGTTAATATGGGGTAATGCTATTATTGCTCGTAAGAATAAACAATTAGATAAGTCAATATCATTATATAGAAGTTTGGTGTCTAAAAATCCTAAATTAATATTTGCTCGATTACAGTTA
The DNA here is from genome assembly GCF_047921555.1 of Proteus sp. LHD240705. NCBI lineage: Bacteria > Pseudomonadati > Pseudomonadota > Gammaproteobacteria > Enterobacterales > Morganellaceae > Proteus > Proteus sp. LHD240705. The sequence continues at coordinate 1,344 of NZ_JBLRMI010000021.1, read as the reverse complement.
GCAATTGCATTATTTGAAAATAAAGAGAATGAGGCGGCATTAGAACAATTTGATAAACTGAAAAGCGAAAACTTGAATGATAATGTAATTGATATTATTAATAAATATTCTGAATTAATCAATCATCAGAATGATTGGTCATTTAATGGTGGCATTGTTTATCTAAATGAGTCAAATATTAATAACTCTCCTAAATTAGGTGTTAATACTGCAAATTGGAAGAGTACATCAAAGCCTGAAAGTGCAGAGGGTTTTTCTTATGTAGGTGTAGCTGAAAAGAAGTTATCGATATATAAAAATTACTTTTCTTTATTGAATTTTCGAGGAAAGGGGAAATATTATTGGGATAACTCTAAATATAATGAAATATCTTCTAGAGTGAAAGTGGGATTTGGATATAAAAATTTAACTAATGAAGTATTATTTTTACCTTTTGTTGAGTACTCATGGAATCCAAATAAAAATCAACAAAATAGTTCTACATATCATCGTTATTCAAATGCAATTGGAACAGAGGTTGAAATAAATAATTGGTTAAATAAACAATGGAAGAATTCACTCTCAGTTGAGTTATCAAGGCAAAGTTATCATAAGACAAAACTATTGGATGGTAATGTTTATTCTGTATCTGATACACTATTGTATATATCAAATAGTAATCAATATTGGTTTTCTGGAATAGATTTTTATCATAAAGAAGCTAAAAGTAAAGCTAATGCTTTTGATCGATTCAGTGTCCGTGCAGGTTGGGGGCAAGAATGGTTACAAGGTATTTCCACTCGTTTTCAAGTTGGTTATGCTAAGCGTATTTATCAAGGAGCAATAGCAGAAGAAAATAATTATTGGGTTCCTGATTTTTATAAAAAACCACAAAAAAATGATGAGTATAGTGTTTATATAACATTGTGGAATCGAAATTTTTATTTTTATGGAATTACACCCAAAATAACATGGGCATATCAAAAAATAGATAGTAGTAATTTATTTTATAGTTATGATAAAAATAATTTTTATCTTGAGTTTAGTAAATATTTTTAATTAAAGTTGGATGTTATATTATGAAAAAAAGTATACCTTTTGTTGTTTTGCCTCTTATTATTGCTGGATGTTCTAGTGGTGGTAGTGAGAACAATGATAATAATGTTATTCAGGAAAAGAAAGTCGATGTTATATCTAACAACCCTACATCTAGTTTAAATAAAGAGGGAGGTAAAAGGGTCAATGAAGCATTAAATAAAGAAGTAAATGAAGTAGCAAATGAAGTAGCAAATGAAGTAGTAAATAAAGAAGTAAATAAAGAAGTAAATAAAGAAGTAAATAAAGAAGTAAATAAAGAAGTAAATA
>NZ_JBLRMI010000020.1:0-3604 GCF_047921555.1 Proteus sp. LHD240705 | reverse complement strand
ATGACTTTGCTCCGTGTTTTTTTCGGTTGTCGATAATGGGGCCAATCTTCTGGCCCTATCTGATAAGAGGTTAAATAACAGAGAATTTGCGTATCACGCGTTAAACGGTAAGGTTTACCGCCTTCAACAGGAAAAATTTCAAGACCATACATAAATCAATTCCCTAGGTAACCGATTTTCATCACAAGGCGTTTTTTCTCATCTTTGACGACCAATTGATTATTGGTGATATTTAATGCCCCATTACCACCCGTAAAGCGGAAAATATTGTTTTTGGCATCCAATAAAAAGCCATTCCCTTTATCAAATCCCGATGATTTAAAATAATTGAGTACCACTAGTTTCTGTATCCACGCTTTATCCATTAAGGCTTCATGAATAACCACCTGTCCATTCTTCACGACAAACGGTGTCACCACTTTGCCATTTAATGACGATATCACCGCAAAGTTTTGGGCATTAACCAGAAATTGGCTATTTCCTTGCGCATTAAATCCTAAGCCAATGCCGGTAATGACTTTATTCCCTTTGCTATCCTGCTGGACTTTCATTGTCCATGATGCGGAGATTTTGCCATTTAAATCAGTGACCACTTTAGACGTTTGTTCGATTTTGGCTGAACTTGTACCCACTTGGCTTTCTAAACGAGTCACTTGTTGGGCGGTCGAGGTCACCTTTCCTGAGACCTCAGTTACCTTAGTTTCAAGTTGGTTTACCGCATTCGCCGTTGCATTGGCTTTCTGTTCGCTGGACTTAGGCACTTCATTCATCACAAATCCTTTTGGTGCCACCGATTGTTTGTTATTAGTGTAAGTGCTGGTGATGATTTGATGGTTAACACTTTTATGCTTAGTGAGTTGGTATTTAGCGCCTCCCCGTAAATAGATATATTCCACAGAGCCATTCGTTAATTGAGCTGGTCCCATCACAGGAGATTGATTTGTCCATTTCCAATCAAAATTATCAATGATGCGGTTTTCAGATTGTGTTCCCCATCCAGAACCACTCACTTGCCACTCCACAATCATGGCAAAGCCTTTAGTGCTGTGAGTCGCATAACTGGGTTTATTATCTGAATATTTCCCTAAGGTTCTAAAAACCTTAAAGGCATAACGTCGAGAGGTTACTAAAGGCAAAATAACCGGATAATAGGTGTTTTCATTGAGTTTAGATAAATCTAAATCCACCACCACAGACTCCGTTAAATCGGCTTTCACTTTATCTAATTTGCTGGATAACGTTTGTACCTGAGAGGTTGCGGACGTCACTTTGCCATCGATATTCGATACTCGCGTATTTAATGCATTTACCGCACTACTATCAGCTTTCCCCTTAAGATTTGAATTGAGCGTTGAAATCTCTTGCGTTTGGGCTTGCTGTTTTGAGGTGAGGGTTTCTAGTGATTGATTAATCGCGGAAACATTCCCATTCATCCGTGTTTCCAATGACTGTCTGGCTTTCGCTTCCGCTTGGTCACCTGTAACTCGTGCTTGCTTCTCGGCTGAGATAAGTCCTGCGGTGACTTTAGATAAATCATTGCCGGTATAATCACCACGAAGTTGAGTGGCTAAGAATTGGCGTTGTTGTGCTTCAGTTTTATCAGCCTCAATACGTGCTTGTTGCTCTTGTTTAATTGCGGCAGCCTGTGCTTCTGTTGCCGTTGAAACTTTATTCATCCTCTCAGCCAATAATTTTTCTGATCCCTCCCGTTTTTTTTCACTTTCTTCAATCGTTGCGCCTTGCCTCATTGACTCTTCTAAAAGCTTATCGTGATTTATCCTCATTAGCTCATGTAATTCTGTAATATCGATTTGGTTAGCTTTGCTGTTAATTTCACCCAATAGGTCTTGTGCGAGTTGATCTCGACTAATTTGCCCCGCTAATTCCTCAAGAATTAAATCGGTTTGAGAAGAGCAAACACCAGAAGCTTCCACAAACGGTGATTTACCATAGCTGTTGATTGTTCGAACATAAAAATAATACGTATGCCCTGCTTGTAAGTTCTCTTGCGTCCAGAAATTCCCTTGGCCAACTTTATTTGTTTTGGTGATCACTTCATTTTCAGAAAGATCAGCGAGCTTTTCCTCACTAAACCAAAATTCAAAGGTATAACCCAAGACAGCGCTATCGCCTTGTTTCGGTGCAATGGTCAGATTAAATAAGCCAGAGGTAACATCAATATGCTCTGGAGGCGGTGGTGCTTGAATGGCAAAGTCACTGATAGCGGGAGCAGACATCGCGCCTGCCACGTTTGTAGCTCTGATTTCAACACGATAAGTCCCTCGTGCTAATCCGTTAATATCAACACGCTCACCCGGCACCTGAATAGACTGTATAACCTTGCCATTATGGAAAATATTGACCGTATTATAACGCACATCAGACGCCACATTCTGCCAAGAAAGTGTACCTTGCACGATGTCACTGACAGCAAGTGGAACAAAGGTAAGATTAATGGGTGAAGCAACACCGCCAGTGGGTAAACTCACAAACGGCGGACGTTCGAAAGGCTTGCCAATCACATCTTCATATAAATAGGCACCATCCTCTTCCAACGTTAAAGCCACACCCTCTAAAGCATGAAATGCCCATTCGGCAATACGAAATTCCAGTCCACTAATCCCCAAAGAAGGTAATGCTAAAAGCACAACTTCCCCCGGACGATAAGCATAGCCGTCTAAGTTCATCGTGAGTTGAACCCGTCTTCCTGCTTTCTTTTTACGGAGATATTGGCGAGCTAATCGTTGGGCTTGATAAGGGCTGGTGACAAAACGATAGTCGATATTCTCCCGAATTTCTAAGCCATCCTCTTTCACCCATTCGTCTACAATCACAGGCGTGAAATCCGTTTTTGTGTATAACTGTTCAGCATCAATAAACGTGCCATACACCGCATTGGTCGCGTCTTTTAAACCTGTTTCAGGGGTACACGTGACAGTGCCAATCAATTGTGATTCGGTGATAGTTTTTATTGCCGGCCCATAATAAGCACCGATTTGAATACCGTGTTTTCCTGCGGTGAATGTCGGTTCCGCGTTGATGCATTTGTGCATCGCTTCCAAGACACTCGATGGACTCTCATTTAAGTCATAGGCACCATTAAGGGTATATCGCGACTCAAATCCACCTTCTGGTAGACTCACTTTTTCATCACATAAATCGGCCGCCTGTTTAAAGCTGTCAAAATCAATATCTGTATCAGGTACTTTTAAATAATGGCGGTAATAATCCAAAATGACTAAAGCCCCATTATTACTCCACTCGGTTTGCCCAGTGCGAGGATCAAACAGATGTTTTCCCCAAACTTCACATTTCACATTGGGTAATCCATAAGGGAATTTTTCTTGGTCAAACGTGAGTGTCACACGTAACCACGCCAGACCTCGACCAATCATATCCTCTTTCCATGACGGGCAATTTTTTAGCATAAAGGGATCGACATCTTCTCTGCTATTATGTAACTCCACTTCAACAACAGGTGCCGTGATTTTTAAACTCCTCAACCAAAGGTGTTTAACTTCATGAACGGTATATTCACCAAACGTCTCAATTAAATCGTCCCCTAACCAAATCTTCCCGATTTTTTCTATGGGGTGCCCTGCCA
>NZ_JBLRMI010000019.1:0-4102 GCF_047921555.1 Proteus sp. LHD240705 | reverse complement strand
CGTGATAAAACGCTACCTACGGATTTTGCAAACGCCAAAGCACAACGTATTCAATGGTCTAATAATTTTTGTGCAGTGAAAAGTTTCAGCAAAGCCGGTTCGACAACCGAACAAATTGATGTCACCACCATTTGCAGTGATGGCAAGGAATATGAATCCGGCGATACGGAATACGGCTCAATTAAATTGACCTTCTTCTTACGGTATAGCTCCAGTGAGGTGCAGCGACTTTTGCGTAAATATGAAAACAGCAAAGAAAAATTTGCGGTGAAAATGGTCTTAACGCGAGATGAAGGCTCCATGTTTTATTACGGCTCCGTCGAAACGGGCATGAACATTGATGGCAGTGTGGGGCAAATGATGGATTCGGGGATCTCAATTAAATTGTCTGGCCGTGATTATTTGAATGCGAAGAAATAACCCTTAATTCACCTCTTTCATTATTTCTCTTCTCCCTTCTCGATAAAAAATCTTAGGAGTGATTATGTCTAACGCGTTATTGCGTGAATTAGTGTTAAACCAAGCACTGAAAGTGACGCCTTTTACCTATTTAGACAACACCTTTTATGTCAAAGAACTGGATGTTGGCACCATGAATTACATTCAGCGCAAACTTCGCCAAATTAAAATCAAGCTCGCTGAGGCGCAGGACATTTATTTAGACGAAGACGATCCCGAACAATTTAATGAGGCGATAAATCGTGTCTACGATGAATATGATGTCGCCAGAATGTTGGCCTTTAAGTTGTGTGATGAAAAAGGAGAGCTGCTTTTTGATGCTGAAAATGAAGAAGACTTAAAAGGTCTTAATCGTTTAGGACAAGGGTTTTCTAATGCGGTGTTTACGGCCGAAGCGGGGAACAGCGAAAAAAACTTGGAGAACGACGACAATTCCAACTGATATTGTCGTTGGCACTGGGAAAAACGCTCGCAGAAATCGAGCAAATACCTGAAAGCCACTTGTGTGAATATGAGGCCTTTTATCGCAAACAACCCTTTGGTTTATGGCGAGAGGATTATCGGATGGCACAAGTGGCGCATCTTCTCGCGATGATAAATCGTGATCCAAAAATGTCTCCGCCTGAATTGATGGATTTTATGCCGATGTGGAAGAAGAAAATCACGGAAGAAGAGGTGTGGGATAATGTCACTGAGAGTGTATTAGCTAATCGATAGCCCTTTTTTGGGGCTTTTTTATTGTTTTAAGGAGTTTTTATGGCTGGCGCATTAGGTCGATTAAATATTGATTTGACGCTGAATACGGCAAATTTCACCAATGCGATCAACCGTAGCCAGCGCCAAACAGAACAATTTGGGCAACGTATTCGCGTCAGTCTTCAAGCTATCACCGTGCAACAAGAGCGAATGGTATCGCAAACTGCAAAATCCTCGGCGCTTTTTGCCCGTTTTGCGAGTGTCACCGCAAGTGCATTATCCATTCATCAAGTCATTAATTATGCTGATAGTTGGACGGAATTACAGAACCGCTTAAAACTGGTGACAGAAAGTTCTGTCGAGTTAAATAAAGCCACACAAGCCGTCTATGACATTGCCCAGAAAACCTATCAATCATTGGATGCCACAGCACAAGTTTATCAACGTTTTGCGGATAATGCCGATCGCTTAGGCTTAAGTCAGCAAAAAGTCGCTGAACTCACGGAAACCGTCTCAAAAGCCGTGGCGATTTCAGGAGCGAGTGCAACCGCAGCCCAAGCGGCATTAACCCAATTTGGTCAAGCATTAGCCTCGGGTCAGTTACGTGGGGAAGAGCTGAATTCGGTGATGGAGCAAACCCCTGCGTTAGCGAAAGCCATCGCTGACGGAATGGGTGTCAGTGTGGGCGAACTAAGGAAGAAAGCCCAAGACGGTGAAATGACGATTGAGAAAGTCATTCAAGCCTTAGAACGTGCAGCCGACAGTGTGGATAAAAAATTTGCTACCAGCGTGACAACGGTTAGCCAAGGTTTCACCAATCTTCAATCGGCGATGACAAAATTTATTGGTGAAGCGAATCAAGGTACTGGTGCGACTCAGCTTTTAACCACAGGGATGACCACTCTTGCCGATAATCTATCGTTAGTGGCTAAAGTGGTTGAAGGAATTGCTGTCACGGCATTGGTAGCAAAACTCTCTCAATGGACGAAAGCCACTTATCTGAAAAATCAGACAACGTTGAATGAAGCCAAAGCCACATTACAGAGTGCAGAGGCAAACAGTGTGGCAGCAACCAGTGCCATGAGGAAGGCATGGGCGGATAAAGAAGCCGCCACATCGGCGCTCAATAGAGCCAAAATGGAATATCAAGTTGCTAGAGGCACTAACGCAGAAAAAATCGCACTCGATAACCTTATCGCTACAAAGTCACTCGCAAGAACAGCCTCTCTAAATTATACACAGGCATTAACCGCCGAAAATGTTGCTCAACGTGCATTAACGACCGCTCGGCGTCAATCAACAATGGTGGGGCGAGCACTTAACAGTGTTATGGGATTAGCGGGTGGCCCTATTGGATTAGTGTTGACGGGTGTTGCGGCATTGGGCATGGGATTGTATGAATACAGCGAAAATGTCAAACAAGCCAAACTCGAATCGATTGAATTTGCTAATTCCCTTGATACATCAACAGAAGCGTTAAACAAAATGAGCAATGCCACGTTAGTGGCGAATTTAAGCAAAGTTTCATCGGGCATTAACGCGCAATTGGAGAAAATCGAGGAACTTAAACAACAGGTTATTTCCTTACAAGGTCTATCAAAATACAGCGTTGAGAGTGAAAAGGCGTTTACTGAACAAGGTGTGGGGGATTTATACCTTAAACGAGTGGCTGAAAAGCAAAAAGAGCTTGATGCTGCGATGGGGATATATGCAGAGCAAGTTAATAACTTAGAGCGTCAGCGAGCCAATATGCAAAATATGTTGGCGACACTCAAAGACAAAGTGGGCGATCAAGCTCCTGAATATAAACGCTATGCCACTGAGTTACAAAATGTTGATGCCGTTATCAATTCACTTAAGGCGAGTTTAAAGAGTTTAGGCATTGAATATGAATCACTCATTGATATCACGCTTCAGGCGACAAATAGCCAAGTGAATGCCGTCACGGCGATTGCTAAACAGATTGATGAATCGATTGAAAAATCGCAACGTTCAGTGGCAAAAGCGCAAGCCACAGGGAAGGCATTAGCGAAATTAAATGCAGAAGATGTATTGGTTTCACGCAAAATTACGCCAGATATGCAAGGCTACGATAAGGCCTTACAAGCGGAAATTGAGGCACAACTGGCACTGCAAGCCAAACGGACGTATAAGCCCAGTCATAAATCCACCATTGATTATGCGAAGCAATACACCAAAATCTTAACGGAATTAGAGGAAAAACAAGCCTCATTGATTGCGGATGGACAAAGCATTCAACTCTATGGCACCACCTCTTCCTTTAATGAGTACACATCCGCATTAGCCGATATCAAACAGAATAAAGACAAGTTTGATGCCATCTTAAAAATCGAGCCCAACGCCATTGAGACGATCAAAGAAAAAGCGAAAGCTATTGATGATTTAGCGCGAGCCAACTCGGTTGCGCAATTTGCTTATGATCGCGGTAAAGAAATTGAGCAGATGCAATTTGAAACTTCCTTGATAGGAAAATCGCGCGCAGAGCAAGAAAAGCTCAATGCCCTTCGTCAGATTGATGTGCTGTATCAGCAAGCCAGTGTGGATTTAGGCGAAAAAGAGCTGGTGAACTTACAACGTAATGTCGAACTCACTAAACAGCAGATTGAGGCAGAGCTTAGGAAACGAGAGGCCATGAAAGGCGATCCGATGGCGGGATTAAAACAAGGTTTATCGGATTTCAGTGAGTCGGCTATGGATGTGATGGAAAACGTCAGAAACGTCACCACCAATGCCCTTAATAATATGTCTGATGCATTGGCCGATTTTGCTTTAACGGGGAAAGGAAGCTTTAAAGATTTTGCCAATGCGGTGATCTCCGATATCACTCGGATGGTGATGAAAATGCTGATTTTCAAAGCCATAGAAGCAGGCGGGCAGGCAATGGGCTTTGATATGGGATGGATGAGCAAAGGGCATGCTTACGGTG
>NZ_JBLRMI010000018.1:0-4164 GCF_047921555.1 Proteus sp. LHD240705 | reverse complement strand
ATTCTAAGACATCTGAAATGCAGATGTAATATCTCCAAACTAATCACCTATCACTTTGCTATCCTCGACGATGCTTGGCTGTTAAACTAAGCCATCAGCTAAATGAGGTAGACTTTCATGAAAGAATCGGTTTCATTGCAAGCATTTAATACATTTGGTTTGAGAGCAAAAGCTCACCAAATAAAAACTGCAAATAATAAAGATGAGCTTTGTACATATTGGCAAAATGCCCATGAGCAGAAATTGCCAACTCTTATTCTAGGTGGCGGTAGCAACGTATTATTTACAGAAGATTTTAATGGTATTGTTATTCGCAACTGTATTGCTGGTATTGAAATTACTGAGGATGAACAATATTGGTCTGTCCATGTTGGTGCCGGCGAAAACTGGCATGCACTTATTGAATATCTGTTAGAAAAAAATATCTATGGACTGGAAAATTTAGCGCTGATCCCAGGAAATGTGGGCTCAGCACCAATACAAAATATCGGCGCTTATGGCAAAGAATTAAAAGATATTTGTGCTTATGTGGATATTATTGAATTAAGTACTGGGCATGTTAGTCGATTGACAAATGAAGCGTGCCAATTTGGTTATCGTGATAGTATTTTTAAACATCATTACCAGCAAGGCTTTGCGATTATTGCTGTTGGCTTACAGCTTAGTAAAAAATGGGAGCCTATCCTTACCTATGGTGATCTATCAAAATTATCATTAGAAACGGTAACGCCAAAAGATGTGTTTGGATCTGTGTGCGCTATGAGAACGAGTAAACTACCCGATCCTACCATAACAGGCAATGCAGGCAGCTTTTTCAAGAATCCAATTGTTGATATTCGTATTGCACAACATTTAAAAGCAGAATATCCCTTCTGTCCTCAATATGTTCAACAAGATGGTGTAAAACTTGCTGCGGGTTGGCTAATTGATCAATGTGGCCTTAAAGGCCATCAGATTGGTGGTGCGGCTGTTCATATGAAGCAAGCACTTGTTCTCATCAACAAAGACGGTTTAGCTACAGGCAAAGACATTGTTAATTTAGCGGCATATATACGCCAAAAAGTCTTCGAGCGCTTCGGCGTACAATTAGAGCCAGAAGTTCGCTTTATTGGTCAACATGGCGAAATCAATGCAGTGGATGCTATTTCATGAAAGAAACACCTACTCCTTTATTATTAATTGAGCTCCTTGCTGACGGAAATATCCATTCAGGGGAGCAACTAGGCGAAAGCTTAGGAATGACACGCGCAGGCATTAATAAACATATTCAGACATTACGCAGTTGGGGTATTGATGTTCAAACTGTCGCAGGAAAAGGTTATCAACTAGATGCCCCTATGAATTTGTTAAATGTGAATAGTGTAAACAAGAACATCAAAGGTGAACCTGCAAGCGTTATTCCTGTTATAGATTCTACAAACCAATACTTAATCCAACGTATTAGCGAATTAAAATCGGGTGATGTCTGTATTGCTGAATATCAGTCTGCTGGACGAGGTAGAAGAGGGCGTCAATGGATCTCGCCTTTTGGTCGAAATTTATACTTGAGTATGTATTGGAAACTCGATCAAGGACCTGCTGCTGCAATAGGATTGAGTTTAGTTGTCGGTGTTATTATGGCTGAAGTTTTGCAAAAACTTGGCGCAGATGGCGTTAAAGTTAAATGGCCTAACGATCTCTATTTAAATGATAAAAAGCTTTCAGGCATTCTTGTTGAGCTAACAGGAAAAACAGGTGATGTTGCTCATATTGTCACAGGTATTGGTATCAATATCGCGATGAGTAAAAATCAAAATGAAGCCATTAACCAACAATGGATTAATTTAGAGCAAGTTGGTATTAAAATTGACAGAAATGAACTTGCTTGTGAAATTACAAATGCATTAAGAGATGCATTTGTTCAATTTGAAAAACAAGGGTTATCTGTGTTTATCGAGCGTTGGAAACGTTTAGATAATTTTATGGATCGCCGAGTGAAGCTTATTATTGGTGAAAAAGAGATCTTTGGTATTGCCAAAGGTATCAATGATCAAGGTGCTCTACTTTTAGAACAAGATGGGAAAATCATACCTTATATAGGTGGTGAGATTTCACTGAGAAGTGCGTCGTAATACCTTAAATTGCATCGAACATCTAAAAATAAAAAGCTTTCCTAAACTGGAAAGCTTTTTATTTCTCAATACTATTTTTTAATAACTAAAACATAATAATACGTAGATAAAACACTGATAATTATTTAGATTTATTTACGTAATCTAACATTGGTGATCGTATGATTTTGGCCTTTGGTTAGAATAAGACTCGCTCTTTCTTTCGTAGGCAGAATGTTTTGTTTCAAATTCAAACCATTAATTTCTTGCCAAATTGAAGACGCTATTTCAATAGACTCTTCTCTGCTTAATTTAGAGTAATTATTAAAATACGATTCAGGATCAGTAAACGCACCTTCTCTAAATTTTAAAAAGCGACTGATATACCAGTGTTTTAGTAATTCTTCTTCAGCATCAACATAAATGGAGAAATCTACATAATCTGATACGAAAACATTATGTGGGTCATGAGGATAATCCTGATTGCTCTGTAATACATTCAATCCTTCAAGGATCAAAATATCAGGTTGTTCAATAACCTGTTTTTTATCTGGAATGATGTCATACACTAAATGAGAATAGACAGGGGCTGTTACTTGTTTCTTGCCTGATTTTATATCAGAAACGAAGGAGACAAGACTATGCATATCATAGGATTCGGGAAATCCTTTTTTTTTCATTATTCCGCGTTTCTTTAACTCTGCATTAGGCAAAAGAAAGCCGTCAGTAGTAATTAAATCAACTTTACGATGTTCTGGCCAACGGGTTAAAAGTGCTTGTAGCAAACGAGCTGTGGTACTTTTGCCAACAGCAACGCTACCCGCTATACCAATAATGTAGGGGATTTTGGCGCTTCTTGTTCCAAGAAACTGCTCTAAGACGGCTTGACGACGTAAGTTAGAACTTATGTAAAAATTGAGTAATCTTGAAAGAGGAAGATAAATCTCAATTACATCATCAATAGAAATTTCTTCGTTAATCCCTTTTAAATCAGCAATCTCTTTTTCGGTTAACGTTAAAGGAACGGAATCTCTTAACGTTGCCCAGTGCTTTCTGTCAAATTCTAAATAAGGGGTTATAAAGCGTTCTTTGTTATTCATAAGCCAACATCTGCCTAGTATTCGCAGGTTGGACAGGCTGTTTAAAACACCCGTATCCGATAAAAAATAAACAGCATCATAACGAGTGATGACTCTTAGGCGTAGATATTTTTTAAATTTTTTCTACTTTTTTTGACACGAACTGAATAAATCTGTAAAAAAAGTATAAAAAATAGTCATGAAAATAATTTTTTAGCGTAGACTAACAAGGGCGCAATCAATCTTTTTTCTAAAAATTTATTGATGGTTAATAAATTTGGGGCTGGATAGATAAATTAGCTTGCTAATCTATTATGAATTTTTGTTGGCATTTTGGTCGTTTTTTTCCTAAAAAATCAACAATTCAATCAAAAATGAACAAAATCTAAGCAAAAGAACAAATATCGCAATTTTTTTGTTGCATCATGATGAAAGTCCTCCTAGAATGCGCACCACTTAGCCGGCATAGCTCAGTTGGTAGAGCAACTGACTTGTAATCAGTAGGTCCCGAGTTCGACTCTTGGTGCCGGCACCATTAAAAATTAGGTTTGGTGGGATACCCAAGCGGCCAAAGGGAGCAGACTGTAAATCTGCCGTCACAGACTTCGAAGGTTCGAATCCTTCTCCCACCACCATTAATTCCTAACTTAAGTGTTTTCAAATAGTAAACACTTAAGTAGAATACAAAGCTGATTTTAAGTCAGGTAGCCGAGTTCTGCGGGCATCGTATAATGGCTATTACCTCAGCCTTCCAAGCTGATGATGCGGGTTCGATTCCCGCTGCCCGCTCCAGATGTGCTGATATAGCTCAGTTGGTAGAGCGCACCCTTGGTAAGGGTGAGGTCGGCAGTTCGAATCTGCCTATCAGCACCACTCCTTCATGTTCTTGCCTCCCTGATTAAAATCTTAACAAGCACTAGCAAATCGCTAATTTACTTACTGCTTGGTTGATGTGGTGTAACCACCGATTCCGTGTCTTAGAGGGACAATTTAAA
>NZ_JBLRMI010000017.1:0-9215 GCF_047921555.1 Proteus sp. LHD240705 | reverse complement strand
ATATCGATATCAGCGATATAGCGAATAAGAATTCGCGTTGTGGCCTCACTTTGTACTTGCTGAGCTTGAAAATATTCTCGCCCTTGATAAGGCATGATCGCTGCACGTACTTTTGTCGCATGATCCGTCCAAATCACATCACTGCCACTGATGGCATCGGGCGCCAATACTGATTTTTGAATATTAATGGTGTGGCGTAATCGTCCTGCTCGCATAAAACCTCCTACAACCCATAAATCTGGTAAGGTTGAAGTAGTGCAGTGACCGCAAAAGGTTGTGTAGAAAAAGCTTGCCCCGAAATCACCCCCTCACGATTTTCATACCATTGCGCAATTAATAAGAGCATTGCCGCAATCACGTCATCCGTTAAGAATAAGAAATCGGGATCTTCTTGTGCTTTATCCATCTCCTGTGTTTTATGTAATGTTCGACGCGTGTAATTTTCAACATATTTCACGGCGGAACCGATATACAGCGTCAATAAATTATCGTCATCCGTAAAATCAGGATCGATATTGCAATGCTGCTTCACCAATTCGAGAGAAAGCATTATTTCTCCTTTTTCGCCTTAATATTTCTTTTCGGTTCAGGTTCAATAACAAGATGTGCTTCTTCCTGTTCTTTGGCATAGCCTTTTTGGATTAACTCCCGTCCATGTTGCTCTAAGGTATCAATCTGCTCACCTTCAAGCACCACTCGTCCCTCAAAATAAATGGCTCGTAAGATGACTAATTTCATATCACCTCCAAAGAAAAAGCGGCCATAAAGACCGCCTTAGTTACATTAATCACTTGACGTTGCTACCGTAAAATCACCGTAAACAAAGGCTTCCGGGCGTTTGATCGCCAAAGCAAGACGCTCTTCACAACGGATAGAGATCATGTTTTTCTCAAAATCATCGGCGTTTTCCGTTGAAATCACCACATTCGTTTCTTCGCGATCAAAGAGCTGTGCACCCGCATTAAATGCCCCTGTTAAGAATTTCCCTTTAAACGCGGGGGTTTCTGTTGCCACAACCGGTAATCCCCATAAAGTCGGCCCTGTTAATGCGGAAGGATTAGCCAAAATATAGCGCCCCAAAGAGTCTTTGGTTAGTTCAATTTTCGCCCAGTCAATAAAGTGTAAAACGTGACCAGAAGCAGGGAAACGCGCCAATTGAGCTTGAAGCATGGCAAGCCGTAAATCATCGATACCGTTTTGTTTTTCAACCGTAAAGGAGGCTTTATATTGAGTGGCTTGTGGGATAATGCCGTGCAAATGAGCCCCAGAGCCATCACCAAATAAAATTTCTTGCTCTTCAACAAACTTCAATCCATAACGCATTTCTGCATCAATCAACGACTGCAACTGAGAAAAATCATCTAAGATTTGTTTAGACGCTTTAAACATATGAGCAATCGTCGTCACTGGCGTGATTTTAGTCGCAAAGGCAATGTCGCTATACGGCTTAGTGGTATTTTCAGGCGCAACCGCCGCCTTGTTGGTAAACCCCGTTTGCTGAACCCAGAAAATGGCGGGAGATTGCGTTTTACCTGACGCAATTAAGTCACGAATAAAAAGTCGTTGTTTCGGTGCAACATCGATACCCGACAAACGTTGTGGTTCAACCACACCTTCGGCAACGCCCGTAGATGTTAATGCTGCTTGAACAGGAATTGAAACACGTTTGCCCCCTTGAATGCTGGAATTGATCTCTTTTAATACTTCAGCCGAGATCACTTGTTGACCAACACTTTTTACAACCAGCACCGCATTATTGAGTGGCATTTGCGCAACATGTTGTTCTAAATCCCCTAATGCGGCTTTCAGTGTTTTTTCAGATTCGCGTAGCGCATTTAGCTCGGTTGCCATTTTATCTACGGCATGTTTCGTTTCTTCACTTAATCCACCCACTTTCTGCGCTTCTTTTAACGCTTCTTCAGCTTTGGCATTAAAATGCTGATTGGCTTCTTCAATTTTTGCCGATAGGTTTTTTAATAATTCATTTGTCTCTGACATAGTCACTCCAATTACTTAACGCAGGCAAAGGCGGTCACCGCCTCCTCCAATTTTGACAGGATTTCAGGATTAATATCGCAGGTAGCGCTTGGCATACCATTAGATTGGGAAGTAGCGCTCGGCGTACTTCGGGTTAATGCACTAATTAGTTTTCGTCGTTCAGCACGAGGTGTGTTGGTTTTGGCAAGTAGCGCATCCAGTTTTCGGATCGCGGCTTGGGGACTTTCATCACCTTCGTCAATCACATCGGCAGAAAGTAGGCTGTCCGCAAATCCCTTTTCTATCGCTTCACTCGCACTGATATATGTTTCGTTGTCCATCATCTGACTCACCACGTCACTCGATTGCCCACTGCGTGCCACATAGATATCGGTCATCGAGGCATCAAAAGGGGCGAGATCATGAGCAAGTTTTGCAAAGTCGTGACGATTTCCTACCCCCATTGCCCAACAGTTATGGATCATTAAAAAGGCACCACGCCCCATTTTTATTTCATCCCCTGCCATCGCAATAATGGACGCAGCGGAAGCGGCAATGCCCAAAATATTGACCGTTACCTTGCCACTGTGAACACGAAGCAAGTTATAAATGGCCAACCCTTCAAACATATCGCCCCCTGGACTATTGAGGTTAACGACAATATCTTGCTCACCAATGGCACGAAGCGCGGCGGAAATCCGTTTAGCGGTGACACCTTCACCCCAATAATCTTCTCCAACGACGTCCAATATCGAAATCGAGTTATCCGCACTAGATGCCCGAATACGGCTATTCCATTTATCCAGTGCTTTGGGTTTCAGCTCATAGCGAATCGATGCGCAGGGGCGATCCTCCAGCGCGACTGGCAACTGATTTTTTTTCATAACGATGACTCCTCGGGACGAGGTGGATTGGATTGAGATGGGGTTACAGGTTCACCTTCAGGAAATAACCAATTAGTGATCTGTGCTTTGAGCTTTTCAGCTTCATTGTTCGTGATGTCTTTTCCGAGCTGATCCAGTGGCGTTAAATTAAGCTGAACCGTATAAATATCGCCCCCTTCAATAGGTGGTAAATTCTCTAACCGTCGAACATCATTTCGGCTCATCCAGCCATTTTGTAACGCTGTTGTGTAATAAGCTGAACGTCCTGCACTGTCTGCACGTAATAAGCCCTCAACAGAAAATTCCGCATAATAATCATCATCACTGTCGAGTAAACAACGATTAATTTCTTGCTCAATATTGACCAATAAGGGACGTAGTGTATTAGTCAAAAACTGCATATTCATCCCTTCCACACTGGATGCCCAACTACTTTGCTTATCGGCATGCCCCACCATAAAAGGCGGAACGCGAAACCAACGGCAAATTTCCTCAATGCTAAATCCACGACTTTGTAATAATTGCGCAGTTTCAGGGTTCATGGTGACATTTTGATAAGACAAATCCGCTTCAAGGATCATCACCTTTCCAGCATTTTTTGAGCCGGTAAACGTCATTAAATGCTTTCTTAGGCGTTCTCGTTGATCGGCTTTCAAGGCATTCTTTGACGTTAATAATCCACTGGTTTGTAACCCATTTTCAAACACTTTTCCGGCCGCTTCATCCGTCGATAACGCGGTACCAATCACATCACGCCCAATCTGGATCGGTATCATTCCGCACACACCGTCCATACCAAACCCTCGAATATGCATCATATTTTTAACGGGAATAACCCGTTTATTCGATTTAGGCGTGGTATAGGTATATGCTAACTGCCCATTTTCCAATCGTTTCACCGTCATGTTTTGAGGTAATAACGGTTGAAGTGAAACCAACTTTTTCCCGATATAACATTTTTCAATAAACGCATTTCCTCTTAAACATAAGCTGGCAACAACCATCAACATAAAACGAGAAGGCGTCATTTCTGCATTGGGTTTTCGGCATAATACGGTGTAAGCGGGATGATGTTTCGCCAGTTCGCGCGAGCCATCCGCCTTCGTTTGATAGATTTTCAATGGCAATGTCGAAATAGATTCACTGAGTAACCGAACGCAAGACCATACCGCAGACAGCTGTAATGCATTATCTGCGGTGACCACCTTGCCACTGCTACTCTTTCCAATCCATTCTTCCCAAAAGGCGCCATCAGTTAAACTAATGGGTATCCCCATCCAATTGAGGATCGCCGATTTTATTCGGCTCTTTTTTTTCACGTTACGCATTTAGATCCCCACAATAATTGGGTTATCAAAGAAACCATCAATATCCCCTTCATCCTCGAATTCCCCTTCAGAAGCCCCAATCGCCATTGCAGAGGCCACCACTCCATCAATTCGACCCGTGCTTTTTTTCTTGGCAAAGACGCGGTTATCTTTTTGGTCAGCCTCAAGCACAGCGGATGCGGCATTCCATCTCAAACAAGGATTGGCGTGGATCTCAATCTTCTTGTCATCAATGAGCTGTTCAAACAGTTCGATAGAGTGTGGCATCCACAGCCCTGAATCTTTGGCTTTGTAAAATCCTTGTCCATGTTGGATTAAGGGAACCGTCACCCCCACTTCATCGAGTTTGGGTACAAGGTATTTAATGCGATAAGGGTCAAAGGCAATGGCTCTCATGTTGACGTGCATCGCCATCTCAGCAATGCGTTCTGCCACAAATTCATACCTTACCGCATTCCCTGGCGTGGTATGCATAAAGCCTTGCCTTACCCATAAGTCGTAAGGCACTCGGTCGGTTTTTGCTCTATCCAATAAGGTGTCTTTGGGTGTCCAAAATTCGACATAAAGACGTTTAAGGCGAGGAAAATACAAGGCTAATGCCGTTAAATCTTTGGTTCCCGATAAATCTAATCCGCCATAACACTCTTCACCTTGAAGATCATCGAAGGTGAACGTGTTTTCACACTGCATCCATGTTTCACTGTTAATCCACGGATTATCGGCATCCACCCACTGACAAAAATTAAGCCGACGCACAATGCTTTCTTTCGCGGGCATACCTCGGGCTTGTGTCACTTGCTCGCGTAAATAGCGATCAGAAAAGGTGTAGCCCAATGACGGATTGGCTTTCCCCCAGCAAGACTCATCCTTAAAGGGATCATCGCCCTCATCCAGTGAACAAATATAGGAAAAGAAACTGTCGTCTTCGATAGTGCCTTCGGCGACTTTTCGTCCGTATTCATGATAGTCATAACACACGCTGGTTTTATCATGGCCACTATTGGTGATCATAAATATCAAGGCTTGTCGCCGACCTTTAGTACCCGCTCGCATCATCTCAACGGCAGTATTATTTTTATGCTCATGAATTTCATCAATCAACGCACAATGGGGACGAGGCCCTGATTGCCCATCATCTGAGCTAATCGGGCGAAAGAATGAACTCGTTTTCAAATAAGCCAAGTTCCACTCTTTACCTGTTCCGCCTGATTTGGTGATCCGCTGACTTAATGCGGGAGATTGATCAACCATCGCCACCGCATCACGAAACAAAATCATGGCTTGGTCTTTTTTCGTGGCTGCCGCATACACTTCGGCACGCGGTTCACTGTCGGCGACTAAACAATACAACCCAACGCCACCTGCCATCGGGGATTTTCCTGAACCTTTACCTGATTCAACGTACACCATGCGAAATCGGCGTGTGCCGTCTGTCATTTTCCAGCCAAAAATAGAGCCAATCACAAAGCATTGCCAAGGCAATAAAATAAACGGTTTCCCTTCATGCTCCCCGCCATTGAGCTTTAAGACTTTCGCGAAAAAGTCGATCACCCTTTTGACAGCCTCAACATCCCAGACTAATCCCCGTTGCTCGGCTTCATTTAAGTCTTTGAGATGACGTGCACATGCATGACGAATATCAGGCCCCGCTAAGATTTTGCCTTGATGCACGTCTTGCGCGTATTGCGTTGCCGGATCAACCGAAATATTGGTTGAGCGGATCTTCCTCTTCTTCTCCACCATCCATCTTCACCTTCGAACGAGCGGCGGGGGTTAAACCAAACTCGACTAAATAACTTTTAAAAAGACCGTCTTTTTTGTCCAACATGGCAACCGCTGGATTCGCTTTAATTAAAAAATCCCCTAATTGCGTTTTTGTGGTGTATGTCTTACCTTCAATGGCAATGGTGTCTCGCAATTGAAGAATATCGGCGTAGATATCACACAGCCGTTCTAATGCCAGCGTGTCAGCCACGGTTAAAACGCCCATCCCATCGAGTATTAAGGTTAATTTTGCCCACGCCATTTTCCCCCAATCCGTTAAATGTTCGGGTGGGCTTGGTATTTCACGTTTGGGTTGGGGTTCTTTATCGTTGAGTTTTCGTTTTCCCGGATTACCGGTGACCACCTTCAAGTGGGTCGGTTTCGGGCGTCTTCCTGCCATCGGAACCTCCCAGAAAAAAACTTTTCATTTCGCGGTTGTGCACACAAATGAGGGCGCTAGGTAATCAGGGCGAAAGTGTCTGAACTTTTACCCCGCCCCCACCCTGTATTCATTGTGTTATTGATGCCAATGAGAATTGGGATCGAGTGGAATACCATCCGCATTACAGCCAATGACTTTGCCACTCTTTTCGATACGTTGTTTGGTCGAGTTATGATGCAGTTCGCATAAGCTTTGAAAGTTATTTTTATCCCAGAATAAAGCTTGGGCTTTTGCGATACGTTCTTTATCACCTGATTCAAGCGCTTCTTTAAGACGATGCGGAATAATGTGGTCAACTACTGTGGCCGCAGTAATGCGCCCTTGCTCTTGGCACATGACACAGAGCGGATGTTCATTAAGAAACGCTAATCGTACCTTTGCCCAGCGACCACCATAGACATTGCGTTTTTTCATGTTTTGTTTCTGACAACATCAGCTTCTATTGATGATTGCTTATTGCAGGTAATAATTCCTTTGAATATAACGTCACTAGACGTACTAAAACCTAAAGAATTATCGCTACTAATAACATAATGTTCATAATCAGCCTTATCCGCCCATTGATTATGAGTGGTTGCTAGTGTGATGATAGTTTGATTTATTTTATGTATTTTTTTTAGCAATTTAGCTGGCTTATCAATACTATTTAAATCGATGATTTTTGTGTTTCTTGGATCTGTATAAGGAAATTGCCCTGAATGACAAATCGCTATGAATTCTTTATATAGGTTGCTTCTCTCTTCAATTAGCTGCGATATTTCTTTTTGCAAGTAAACACAATGACCTATTGCCTCATAATTAATCTGTTTGTTTGACATAATAAACTCCAATAAAAAAGCCATTAGGGCCTATTCATCGTTAGATATTAATTAAATCAATATCCTCAATTTTAAGGAACGCTATTCAATACCAGGAATATAGATTTGAGCTTCTTTAAGAATTCGTTCCCTCGCTGTTAGTAGTAACTGCTTTCTACCACCAACTCCCCAGTTAGCCATCGTTCTTGCACAGTTACTTATATTTTTAGTTTCGGTATTAATGACATGATCTAGCTTGTTCAACTTAGACATGACATCTAATCCCTTCCTCGTAGCCTCTTTAAACGTGTTGTAGACAAGGATTTCAAATTCTGGCTTTAACCAAGCTGCATATCTAATAACGACTAACTCTAAAGCCCAAGTTCCCTGGTTGAGTCCACCTTTAATCACTTTAACCGATGCACTTTTTGTTGCATCGCTTAAAGCGTGAACAAATCGCCTTACTTGACGACTTTTCAAAAATGCACCAGGCCTTTGTGATTCCGTTGCTTTACCATCCGCAACAGCGGCCGCATGAAGATCATTTAAATTATATCTACCTTCACTATCAACACGGACAGACACACCATTAATACTTACTCTTGGATATTGCATAACGTATTACCTTCATTTGAAATGAACCCTCGTTCACATAGAAAATCAGCCCGTCGAAGCTCGCCAGCTATAACTGACTTTCTCGAAGGCTCATATCAAAGTGATTGGATTCGACGTTTTTGAATTGCTCTGTGAATGAGCGATGAAATGCGTATAAAAAAAGCCACCAGCGGTTAACTGATGGCTATCCATATACGTCACTAAATAAATGACGTTTGTAGAATTAAATATATTGATGTCTCTCCATCGTCACGCCCCTTCTTCTACCTACAGCTGACGTTGCTGATAATGACCGAAAAATAACAAAACGGTGGTATTCGTTGTTTTTGACTCTCACTATGCGCTCTCTATCGAGAAATAAAATAGGTCATGGCTAACATAGGAGACGGCGACAACGCGACGCTTTCTATTTCTATTGGCATTGAAATAAGAGTAGCGGTATGATTTATAGGTATTTATTTTTCGCTTAAATTTAGCCCCACGGTAAACTCAAACTCGCAGGGTTATTTTATTTGTATTCAATAGTTAATTAAAAAAACAATTGAAAGTATTCAATTCGCTTATTTGCTTAACAAAGCGATACTGAATTAATATCACTATATTCCTCTTGAGAAGTTCTTTATTTAATTTTGTCCATGCGTGATGCTGGAACTTATTTTTCATCTCTAATGTGAGAAGCCTCACACAAATAATAAATTTAACTCATATTTCTTCTTTATATAAAAATAAGTTGAATATTTTTACTAATATTAAAAGTTACTAAAGTAAAAATTTATTTACTCTTTTATTTTATCCCATTTTATTTTTATTAATAGTGATTAGTCTAATGGACAAAATTTACATTGCATCATCTAAAATTATTTCTGTTGCTTACGATTATCAAACTAAAATGCTAGAAATCGACTGTAAACATGGAGAACAATATCGATATAAGGAAGTACCATTCAGTATTTACCAAGGTTTAATGGCATCAAATTCTAAAGAAAAATTTTTTCATGCCATGATTGAACATAAATACTCTTATAATTAAATAACCTTATAGTTACCATTTAATATTATTATTCTTATTTTTATCACAAAAAATATCTTTTTTAAAAGAAAACAAAAACACAAATAAGAATCATTCCATCTGACTTATTAAAACTATTTAGCAAATTAATGTTAAGTATATTGTAACCACTTATTAAAATAATATTTTTGCCGCACTATAGGTATATTCACTTATAAGTGCTATCTTTATTAGGATTGATATTTTTTCGACAAATTTCAGTTTTGCCCTCGTACTCTACGTAGGGCTTTTTTTTAGTTCACACACTCCACTCTAATGTAATTCTGCAACCCTTTAATCATTTGCTCTGACTCTGCAATTCGTTCTCTGAGTAACCAATAATTTCGGAGAGCGGTGTCA
>NZ_JBLRMI010000016.1:0-10588 GCF_047921555.1 Proteus sp. LHD240705 | reverse complement strand
GATCTGAGCCTCGATTTTTTTACGCAAGACCATAAGGGGCTGTGGCTGGAGCGCATACACATCAAGTTGCACGCGATAGTTATCTAAATCCGTATCCTCCAGCGCACTGTTAGGCGTGATGCTGGCAAACTGGATCACAATGGCGGGATAATGCCCTTTGCCTTCAGGTAATACCTGAAAAAAAACCCTTCCATCGACAAGCGGTGAAAGGGTCTCTTTTAATTGCTGTATCATGATCTCTACCTTGCTTTTTCAATATCCTCTTTGAGTGTTTGAACAATCACTTTAGCCGTCGCTTCCTTTTTCGCTTCAAAGCTGGGGCGCATAAACGGTTGTGCGGGCATCTTGGCGGTGCCAAACTCGACAAACCACCAATAAAACGGATCATTTGGGTTCAATGCTGCACTTTTTCCCGTTGCTTGCTTAAAGGCAGACACTTTTTTACCCGATAATGATTTTACCCAAATACGTGTTTTGACTTGCCCATTGCGCTGTACTTTCGTTTTAGAACGAATATTGCGCTTGATGGTGCCCTTGCGTCGATGCGGCACCGTTTCCTTAAGAATAGGCACTCGATGTTTGATTTCTTCCTTTAACACCGAAGCACCTGCATTCATCGCCTTACGCGCACTTTGATTTTTGGTTTTACGGGCAATATCTTGCATTCGTTGAGCGAGTTCAGACAATCCACTGATTTTAATCTCCCCCATCATTCACGCCCTCTTTGCACATTAATTGAAGCTCACGATGACGCTCATAAGGGTCAATAATCGAAATAATATTAAATATTCGCTTACCCCATACAATACGCATCGAGGTATCAATATCAGCAATATAGCGAATAAGAATTCGCGTTGTGGCCTCACTTTGTACTTGCTGGGCTTGAAAATATTCTCGCCCTTGATAAGGCATGATCGCTGCACGGACTTTTGTCGCATGCTCCGTCCAAATCACATCACTGCCACTGATGGCACCGGGTGCTAATACTGATTTTTGAATATGAATGATATGACGCAATCGCCCTGCTTTCATGATTGCCCTCGCATCGGTCTGATCCGGTATACACGCAAAGCATGACATAACGATTCTGGAAGTGATTGCCCTTCACGATTTTCATACCAAAAACCCACCATTTGCCGAAGCCTCAAATTGATATCATCAGTAAGAAGCAATCCCATGGGATCATTGTCGGGAACGTAATCACTATACAAATTTCGATTTGTTAATCTTTTCACTTCAGCGATAGCGGCAGATAAATACTGCTGTAACAAATTATTATCGTAATCACCATCGATATTACATTGATGTTTCAACTCTTCGATAGTTGGAAATGCCATTCCTCCCTCCTAATATCCCGCGATCATCCCAAATCGCGGGAATGAAAATGGCTATCAAGCACGGTATGAATAGCACGAGACCTACTTCGCCGCTCCAGCTTTTAGTAACTTCACAGCATTACTGTCAACTAACATAGCGCCAACACGTTTTGTTGTGTAAAAATGAACAAACGGTTTGTTGGTGTATGGGTCACGTAACATACGAACACCAATACGATCAAGAATAGTGTAACAGCGGTTGAAGTTACCAAAAGCAATCGGCACAGCGTCAGCAGAGACATCCGCAAATTGCTCATTTTCTGCAATGCCATACCCTAATAATGCTGAAGGTTGCCCTAATTGCAGACCGGGTTGCCACAAATAATTACCTTGAGCATCTTTCAGTGTGCGAACTTGGAATAAGGTATTGTTATTCATCATAAATTTAGCACCTGTACGATAAACCTTTCGCATGGTGT
This sequence comes from Proteus sp. LHD240705, assembly GCF_047921555.1. Classification (NCBI taxonomy): domain Bacteria; kingdom Pseudomonadati; phylum Pseudomonadota; class Gammaproteobacteria; order Enterobacterales; family Morganellaceae; genus Proteus; species Proteus sp. LHD240705. The sequence continues at coordinate 8,793 of NZ_JBLRMI010000016.1, read as the reverse complement.
AAATTAATTTCATGATTTCATCCGCTGTGATTTCTGTCGGTTTTTTCAATAACAAATGCTGCAACTTACCCCACTCACGTTCTTTATCGCCTTTATCGTCACTGCCGTATGCCAACAGGCCTTTAGGCTTTTTAATACCGTCACCGTGGGTAAATACCGCTTCTTCCTGCTCTGCAAATTCTGTGGCTAACTCACTGGTGATGAATTGCTCAACATTAAAAAAGGCATCATCAAGCATGGTTTGAGTGGCGGCAGGGTTACCGTAGATTTCACCCCAAAAAGGTTCAATAGAAGCGAGTTTTGATGTATTGGTTTCAGGGCGTTTATCCACTTCTCCCACCCATCCACTATTTGTGCCACCTTGATTAATCAGACGTTTAAACTTCTCTGTGCCAACCGTAATCACATGACACTCTTGACGCATAACCACTTCATCACGCAATGCCGTAATGATATTACGATCCAGTTCTTCAGGTACCGCATAACCACCGTCAGGATCTGAACCGACTTGCATCGCTTTGCGCTCTAACTCTGCAAGCCCATCATCTGTACCTTTACGCACGAATAATTCAAACGCGGTTTTATGCTCAGTGACATCTTTATTCGTCACACGACTATCGGGACGTTTAACTGAAGCTAATTCAGCCTCTAAATTACTTTTTAATTCATCCAGCTCTGATAATTTGCCATTTAAGGTATCAACGGTTGCTGATAATTTACTTTTTTCAGCTTCAATTGCCTCAATACGTTTATCATTCGACTTTTTAAACTCGTCAAACTGACTTTTTAATTCCTGCGCAACTTCACTGACATCTTTATGATCAATAGCCATAATTTTTCCTTTATTATTTAAAAATCGATTTCAATGTTTCTAATGCTTCTTGCTCAACATCTCGCAGAGAAAGTGCATCATAGCCTTTAGCCATAAAAGCCTTAGCTTGTGTTCGCGAAAGCCCAACATCGCGCAGGACTCGCTCAATACTTTTTGGTGTGGGTAATTCACCACGAGCAAATGCCGACTTCACATCACTGACTCGCGCTTCATCATTGGAAGGGAATGTCACTAAGCTGATTTCCCATAGATCGATTTCTTTCAGCAGAAAGGCATCTTTACTGCGGTCATACTCATAATCTTTAAGAATGTAACCAATAGAAAGGCCGGAGAGCGATCCGGCCTTCATATGAGCATGTGCACGTTTAGCTAAAGGGTCGTCATCAATTAATAAGCGCCCTTTTACATAAAGCCCAGTGCTGTCCTCTCGCATTTCGGTATAAATACCAATAGGCTCGGCCATTTGGTGTTGCCAAAGTAAGGCAGGTAACGCACCTTTTTCTTTCCACTGACTCAGGGAATTAAGAAAAGCACCCGGCATCACAATATCGGCATAACTGTCTTTCACCCCGAAAACGGAGCCGTAGCCTTCAAACTCACCAGAGTCACTAACAGACTTAATTTTCAATGGCACATCAAGCCGTTGTTTGGTCGTCATCGGCATGTGCTTTCTCCTCTTGTTTTTGGGTTTCTGGCTTAGTGGTCATGTTCATCGGTGTGAGATAAATATCGCCCCCCTCACGAGGATTTAACTCTTCGAGTTCTCGACATTCATTAGGCGAATAAATCCCCCAGTTAATACCTGTTGAGTAGGCTTCAAATCGGGATTTCATGTCACCACGTAATAAAGCACCAGTATTAAATTTGGCATAAAAAGTCCCTTGCTTACTGGCTTTTACCAGTCCTGCATTAATGCGTTGCTCTATACGAATAAGGTAGGGAACAAGTGAGTAATTAATAAAACCAATACCCAAGTTTTCAATATTATTGAATGTGGCACGATCGGTGTTTTGCACCATATGAAGAGGAACACGAAAAATACGGCAAATCTCCTCTAACTGAAACTTTCGTGTTTCAAGAAATTGCGCATCTTCGGCCGATAAGCTGATTTGTTGCCATTTCAATCCCATTTCTAAAATCAAAGGTTTATGCGCATTAGTTAGTCCTTGATGATTTTCCTCAAAATCACGCTTTAAACGGTCAAATGCGAGATCTGAAAGCTCTTGCTCTGTTTGAAGCACACCACTTGTTACGGCACCATTACCAAATAAACGCGCACCATGCTCTTCGGTGGCTAACCCCAGCCCAATGGCTTGACGTGCATAGGCGATCGGACTTAATCCCACTAAACCATCAAGGGTAAAAATCCGTACATGCCAGATTTCCTGCTGTGTCAGTGTTTCACTTTTACCATTAGGAAATGTCACCTGATACTCTGGCTCCCATTGGTTATTTAATTTTGGCGTGACACAACTAGGATCAAGAGGTAGTAATTCAACCACTTCGCCTAAGGCGTATACCTTATAAGCATAAAAATTCCCTCTTAAACACAAACAAGCAATTAATAGTTCCCAAAGCTCTTGTGGGGTCATGTAATTATTAGGCTTAACCGCCAGTAATTTATGCAACCTTTCTTTGGTCGCGCGTTTATTTCCGCTTTCTAACTGTTCATATAAAGAACATGGCAACATACCGACCGACTCTGCCAAAACACGAACACAACTAAATACAGAAGTCAGTTGCATAGCGAGTTGTGTACTCACTCTTCGACCAGAATAAGTGTCATAAGACAATCCAATTAATTCGCTTAATTCTGATGGCGTTATGACTTTCCGAGATTTCTGAAATAACGTAGGAAAAAACATTATTCCTCCTTGCTATTTCGAGATTGACCAAGTGCTTTTGAAACAAGATATGACCAAAAAAGACATAATCCCCCAGCACACATATACCCCATCGGTGGATAGGTTAACCAAGCCCCAAATGACAATAAACAGGCGCCCGCAATCCCAACCAATAAGGCTGTTATGGTTAAAAATTTCATAAAATTTCCTTAAAGAGAGCGTAAACCTCTGGAGGCTAGAATAGAGGAAAGTGTATCTTCTTGGTCATTTAACATTGCACGCCCAATAGCCATGATCAGTGCAACCGCACCGTCAATTTTATTTTCGTTTTGCTCTTTGATGGGTCTCACCACATCATCATTACCGGGCAAAAATTTGCCAACAACATTACTAATACACCATGTCATGATGGGGTTACCATCATGATGAAAACGTCCAGAAGCAATAGCTGCTTCAAGCTCTTTCATTGGATCTGACATGTTTGTATAGTTCTGTACGATAGTAATAGGGTTTAACCCTTCATCCGCTAAATGATGAGAAAGATTGGTTGCGCCATGGGGATCAATGGGACTTTCATCGATAGGGTTACTAAGGTTATCGGCTTTTGCATCTTCCAATATAACGCGATAATCAATTTCAGCCCCATCAGTTAATGTTAAATGCTTCGTTTCAACCCATTTTTTAAAGCGCTCAGCCGTGCGTTGATTTTCAATATCTGCACCAAAAACTGAGTCATAAGGCACATAAAAGCTTGGTGCGATGCAATAATAATGCCGTTTACCCTCAATATCTCGCGTAAATAACTTAACACGAGAGTTCATATCCAGTTTTCTCGCCAAATCGAGGGCTTGAACACAAGATTGCCCTTCAAACATCTCTATGGTTAGCGTTTTATCTTCACATTCTAGCCAACTAAGCATATTGAAATACGCCGAACGAGCCGAAACCCAAATATTCAAATGTTTCGTTTTAAATATACTAGCCAGTCTTGGGTTGTTTTTAGCACGATTTTGTTGACTAATCAGGAATTCACTGTAAATCGATATTCCCATGTTGGGATTTGCTTTTTTTAATATCTCAGGATCCGTCCAATCATCACCTTCATCAACGGTATAAATCACCCCAAATAATTCTTCATTCGGTACAGTCCCATTGAGCATTTCAATGACTTCACGACGTTTATCATAGCAAGGGCCTTCAATATTATACCCTGCGGTTGTGATGGCCCACATTAATGGCTGTCGTCTCGCCCCCATTCCCGTTAACATAGTAGTATAGAGTGAATCAGAATCATGCTCATGGTATTCATCAACAATTGCACAATGTGGTGATTGTCCATCGCCAGGATTGCCAATTAATGGTTCGAACCGAGCCCCATCTTCTGGACGGTTCATATTTTTCGCATTAACTTCAATCCCAAAAGCTTCTATTAACAATGGAGTGCGCTTACACATTAATTTAGCCGGTCTAAAAACCTCCCAAGCTTGTTTTTCTGTTGTCGCCCCAGAATATACTTCAGCGCCAAATTCGTTATCACAAGTAAAGCAATACAGCGCAACCCCTGCCGAAATCGCTGATTTTCCATTTTTACGCGGAATTTCGGTATACACTTCACGAAAGCGACGAAGTTTTGTTCCTTTATGTACCCACCCAAAGGCACTACACACAATAAAAAGTTGCCAAGGTTCTAACGTAATAGGCATACGCTTAAATGCCCACTCACCTTTAGTGTGAGGCAATAACTGAATAAACTTTGCAGCTTGTTCTGCTAAATCCTTATCAAATCGATAGCGAAATTTTCGTGATTTTTCTTGCGCCATATCATCAATGTGTCGCTGACAAGCATCAATCACATACTGGCATACCACAATCTTGCCACGCACCACATCGCGCGCATATTGATTTGCCGCATTGACGTTCGGGTAAGATTTACGGCTCATGATGAAATAATCCTCATAAAGGGGTTATCTTGTTTTTTCTGCCCCGCAAGACCAATTAATCGCTGACGACTACTCGGATCTAAACCCAACATTGCGCCCGTGCGATCCATTTCACTTTCTTGTTCTTTTTTTGCCGTTAAATCAGGGTTTTTTACTGGCCCCCCCGTTGCACCAATTAAGCGAGTACCATCACGCATGATTGCAATCACCAAATTACGCCAAATATGATAGGCAACACACCAACGCTCAAGCACAGCAAGATCAGTAATACATAAGATACCTTGCCCACATAACTCCTTCACTGTGAGATCCCACATCACAATAGCCAAATCAATATTATGCTCAATAAACCAATCAGGTGGCGATGCACCTTTTAATGGTGTGAATACCGGCTCGTCTTTATTGAGTGCTCGTTTTCCCGGATTACCAGCCAATTCTTTTCTGGCTATAGGCTTCGGGCGACGACCTGATTTGCCCGGCGTGCCAGCCATAAAAACGCCTCCTCATTGACAGGAAAATATCAGTAAAATTTAACATTTATTGCCATTTTAATTTCATTTTTCGCGGGTATAAAAATTCGATTGGGGGCGCGGTACGGAGCAATGAAAGCCGTAGAGATTTGACCCGCCCTCCCCTTCTAAAAACGAAGCTAAGCACTTAAACCTTTTTCGATGAGCCTAGCCATTGCTGATTATCGCCTGCTCTTCTGTCTCATTATAACCATCAGCAAGCCAAGCCTCTGTTCGTTTAACACTTCCCCATAGCATTCTTGATGGATTTAAAAAGTTAGATACCATATCAATAGCAATGCGGATACTCTGTTGTATATTTGATGCGAATACTCTAGGGTCATCATCATGTCCCCAATGCTCAAGCTGTTCTATACGAAAAAGTATGTAGTCTATGTCGATATCTACCATGCGTAAAAACCATTCAGGCGCTGACTCTTCTTGTGCTTGTATTCGTTTACGCTTGAGTTGCATTAATTGAGATATGCCTTGATGCTATCTGCATAAGCCTTTGCAAATAATGTTGTTTGGTATTCATTCTGAGATAATGGTAAATCAGGTAGCTTCATTGATGTCCTTCCCTTGCCGTCTTAGTTCTATGACATGGAATGCATAACGACTGCAGGTTCTCTTCTGCATCAGTCCCCCCATGTGCTTTAGCAATGATGTGGTCAACTGTTTTTGCTTCAGTGGCTCGTCCTGCTCTTAAGCATTCTTGGCACAGATACTTATCACGCTTGAGTATACGTACTCGTAACTTATCCCATTGGGTACCATAACCACGTTGATGACGAGACTTACCGCGCTGATGAGTTTCCCATCCTAAGTTCTGATGATCTTCGCAGTAACCGTTACGTTCTGTTGTTGTCTTGGCGCATCCCTGTTTACGACATGCGCGAGGTATGCGGGGTGGCATGTTATCTCCTATAAAAAAGCCACCAGCAATGAACTGATGGCTATCTATATAAACGCTATCAACGTCACTAAATAAATGACGTTTGTAGAATTAAATATATTGATGTCTCTCCATCGTCACGCCCCTTCTTCTACCTACAGCTGACGTTGCTGATAATGACCGAAAAATAACAAAACGGCGGTATTCGTTGTTTTTGATTTCTCTTACATACTCAATGTGAAGAAGGACATGTCATCGTTAATGTAATAAGAACAGCGACAACGCGACGCTACATATAAAATAGCAGCTAACTGCATACCCAATGTGCCTTGATACAATTCACCTTTATCAATGCACTTTTGCCACATAGCTTAATACCTTTATAAATCATGCCATCAACTAGCATTTTTAAAAATACGCACAATCTTTGTGATCCGGCTTCTTTTTCATTTAACTATTGATGCAACATGAAAATTGGTTACGATAATACCTATCTTCATTATAAACCTAGACAGATATGATATTTTAGATATTGCACAAGAATCATACAAAAAATTATTTATAAATTAATAATTTAAGTTTACGAATCAAAATTTATCAGTTAATATTTTTCTTGATGATATGTTAATTATAACGCCGTTTTTCGCCTCTCTCCCGAGGCGTTTTTTTATTCATAAAGTAGCCTTTACATTCTATTCTCTGTTACCTGATATTTTTTGGCACTGAATCTACTCAATGAAAAAATAAACAAGTTATCACAGATAATTCTTAACCATAAAACCTCATAAATAACGATTTCTAACCCAATATTTTTAGTATCCATTAAAAATCATAAGGTTACTTATCTAATCTTTGATCTAAACACTAGAAACATATTAAGCAAGTATATATGCTTAGCAACTTATACAACGTATAAGTTACTTCTATCTATGAGACTTAGTGTCTTCCTTTGGGCACACTGATTAGACTCTGTATTTTAGCTTTATTGTCACCCCTGTAATTATCCTAGCTTACAGGGGGTTTTTTTCTAAACAATTTGCTAAACTCAAATTAGTAATTATACTTAAAAAAGTTATGCATAATAGTATCGCTATATTTATCATTAAATTGATATTTTGTTCTACTTAGCCTTTCGTTCATATAGATATGAAGGGCTTTTCTTATTAAAAGTAGCACTAAATATCAAATTCAACAATAATATTAGTATCCCCTCATTTACTAATCAGCAGCTATAAAGATAAAGCTTGTTTATAATATCTTTCAATTAAAAAGCCACCAGCAATCAAAACTGATGGAGATTATGTTGGATATTTCTTATCTTCCTTTCTCTATAACTAGCATTGCTTGTTATGCCCCAAATAGCAACGTAGTGATATTCGTAGAGAATATCTGATAACAACTGTATGTTAAACAATCAAAATACAATATTTTTCTTGGCATCATGCAGAAATAACAGTATAATTGACACATGTTTATTGTTGCTTCATTTCAGCCGCCCTATGAACTCAAACTCATGGGGCTTTTTTTATTCCATATCTAACTTTCTAAAGACAACTAATCAAAAATAAGGTTGATATGTTTATCTGAGTTATACTTTATTAACATCACTATACTTATAGTGATTAGTAATTTGAGTATTTCAGTCCATTTTATATAACTCAATTTCAGACATTTATATCCAATATAATTTATAAAATACTAAAATATTCTTTCTATTTTAATAAAGATAACACAACATCCTCATATTTTTTACCCATAGGTGAATATTCTCCCATATCACAAACATCAAACTCCTCTTTCAAAGAATCATAAATAATGCTTGCAAACATATCACAATCCACCATTCTCTCATCTTTTGTAAGTTCATAAATTAAATGATAATGTTGAAGTAACTCAGTATCAAACCTAGGGTTAAAAGATAATGGTATTTGATCACCTTCACTGTTTACTTTATTTCTATTGTTATGCATTAAAAGATAAACATTATCAAACGCTATATCCTCTTTCGCTGCAACACATGCAACATAAGATTCATATGTTGCCGTTGTAACTAGAGTTCTTTCCATTAATGCCTGAGTATTAATTGATAAGGATAACAGAGTAATAATAATTAATATTTTATTTATCATTTTCATAAAAATAATTTATAGTATTTTCTATTACTTTTAGAATAACATCATTATTAAATAATCCAAATATTTCTCAATGAAATTATAATCCCTATCATTTCATCATATAAAATTCATTTTAATCATAATATCAATGTATAAAAATTTATATTTTTAAAACTCGATCACCGCATATAACATTAATCTTCATAACCAAATTAAATAAAAATAATTTTATCTTACTTCCAATCATACAGAGATATCCCATTTAATTTTTTAATAATTTAACCTTTTATTGTGGTAATTTAGATTAATTCGTTTATTTATATGACAATTGATGATATCTTAAGAGAAGATCATAATATTGATTAATATCCTTTCCTGTTTAGCCCATTTCTTATATTGGGCTTTTTTCTTGAATGCCTTCATTCCTCTTAATTTTTCCTTAACAATTCACACTAGATACTAGAAATTTATTAAACAGATAAATATACTACATATCGTCATAATTCATTTTTTATAACTTTTTATTCGCGCTCTATACCATGAGCGCATTTTTTTATTCTAAGTATTCATGTTTGATATAATCCTGTAACCCAAGAATCACTCGTTCTGACTCTGCAATTCGCTCTCTGAGTAACCAATAATTTCGGATAGCGGTGTCT
>NZ_JBLRMI010000015.1:0-25128 GCF_047921555.1 Proteus sp. LHD240705 | reverse complement strand
TTCTCTTTTTGAACTTTACGTCTATTTTTGATACGGAAAACATCTTTTGTGTGTAAAAAATATACGCTTTATCTTGTTATTGTCTATTCGGTATATTCTATCAATCACACTCTATTGCTCTACTTTCTCTTTTATTATCGTTTTTTATAGTCATGCATCATAAAAATCATTGCTCTCGCCAGCCCACCCCATCCACTGCTATGCTTTTCTTATTATAAAGTGAAACCAAGTACGAGGGTAAATTATGGGGAAATCAACAATCAGGAATTACTTACACCTTTCACCTTCTATTGATAAAGATGTTTTTATTGATGAAACAGCAACTGTGATTGGAGATGTACGTATTAGTGAAGATGTCAGTATTTGGCCTATGGTTGTTATTCGTGGTGATGTGAATTACGTGAGTATTGGGAAAAGATCAAATATTCAAGATGGTTCGGTTCTTCATGTCACTCATATCTCATCCAATGATCCTGAAGGTTTTCCTCTTATTATTGGTGATAACGTTACTGTTGGGCACAAAGCAATGCTACACGGGTGCACAATCGGAGATCGTGTTTTAGTAGGAATGGGTTCTATTTTACTTGATGGTGCAATTATTGAAGACGATGTAATGATTGGTGCGGGTAGTTTAGTTCCGCCAGGAAAACGGCTTGAAAGCGGTTTTCTTTACTTAGGAAGTCCGGTGAAAAAGGTTCGCCCACTTTCATCAGCAGAAATAGAGCACTTTATCTATTCTGCTAATAATTATGTCGGGTGGAAAAATAACTATTTAGCCACTCATCAATCTACCATTGATAAAGAATAGATAGGATGGAGAGTTGATAACTCATACTCTGTTACCAACTCTTCAAATTCTTCTTCAATATCCCAACGATTTTGTTTAAATAATAAAATTCCCTCACCAACACCAAAACGCTCAATAAGCTCTTGTTCTGTAATTTGACAATCAAAAAGCATTCCATTGATCATTATAGGAAAAAGAACACTCCTATTTTCAGTTAGCCATATTTCACGATCTGGAAATTGAATGGATTGGTTCATTTATTCAATTTTTCTCTTAATACATTAAGGACGGGATTAATATCCGGTACAAGTTCATACCACAATTCAAATGCATAAGCCGCTTGTCCTACTAACATACCTAATCCATCTGATAAACGCGTACTTCCATGTTTTAATGCGTTATATAGAAATGAAGTCATTCCAGTTTGATAATAAAGGTCATAGCACGCTGTTTCAAAACCATAAACATCATTAGGAATCGGTGGTAAATCATTAGTCATACTAGATGCAGATGCATTTATAATTAAATCGTAATGTCTATCAGCAACATCTTCAGCAGCTATTGCTCTGATTGTTCCAAATTGACTAAACTCTTTTACTAATTGCTCGGCTTTAGTAAATGTGCGATTGGTTAAAGTAATATCACAATCGTAATCAAGTAATGGAAGTAATATTCCTCTTGTTGCGCCACCAGCGCCAATAACTAAGACGGATTTAACCTTATTAGGCACGATAAAATCGAGCCTTGCTAAGTCCAGAATAAGTCCTTGTCCATCAGTGTTATCACCAAGAAGTGATCCATCTTCTAATTTAACAATAGAGTTAACTGCACCACATGCTTTTGCTCTATCTGTTAATTTATCCACAAAGCGGAATGCATCTTCTTTGAAAGGAACAGTAACATTAGCACCTCGTCCCCCATTAGAAAAAAAATGTGAGGCAGTTTTATCAAATTCACCTAAAGGAACAAGTAAGCGTCCATAGCCATACTCTATTCCTGTTTGTTTTGAGAAAAATTGGTGAATGAAAGGAGACTGACTATGCTCGATAGGGTTTCCCATCACTAAATATTTTTCCATCACAATCACCCTTGTCGGTACAATTCACCTGTTAAGGCATCTCGGATTTCAGAAGGATTCTGTCTACCTCCAACATTCCCTTCAACGATAGGAATTGTATCCTCAAATTGTTTTCTTACTTCTTCAACTGTACGACATGGTGGCAATCCACTTAAGTTAGCACTCGTTGAAACTAAAGGTTTTCCATAAGCTAAGCATAACTCTTTAACAACTGAGTGGTCTGTTACTCTCACGGCTAAAGAAGCAAATTTTCCAGTTAACCACTTTGGCGTCGTTGATTTAGCAGGAATAACCCATGTAATTGGTCCTGGCCAAGATGCAAACATTCTGTCTCGTTGAGTTTGTGTTAATGCACTATCATCAATATAAGGTTTCAATTGCTCATAATTATCAGCAATTAAAATTAGCCCTTTTTCAATTGAACGTTGTTTTAACATTAATAGTGCCATAACAGCATGCTCGCTATCAGGATCACAACCCACCCCAAATACAGCTTCTGTTGGATATGCGATAACTTTATTATTTTTTAATGCTTCTATAATAGTATTGCTTACAGGTGATGCTTCGTTATTCATGTTCTTCTCTTTTTGTTTGTTGCTTTCCACATAATTTGCTGGCGCACACCAATCTTACTCCTTGAGAAGACCTTTTTTCCATCAATAATGGATAGTGGCAATATTCGCATTCACCATTAACAGGTTTGTTATTTAATACAAATTGGCATTCTGGATATTGGTTACAAGCATAAAATGTCTTACCAAACCTAGACTTACGTTGTAATAGCTTTCCTTTTTCACATTGAGGGCAAGGTATAACAGTTTCATCAGGTTTATCAATTTGCTCTATATGTTCACACTCAGGATAATTGCTACAACCAATAAACATCCCAAATTTACCCTGACGTAAAACTAAATCAGCACCACAGCACTTACAAGGTTGTCCTTCTAGGACTTTGATAATTTGCCCATCACCTTGTGGTTTCAGTGTTTTAATATAGTGGCAATCAGGATAAGCAGAGCATCCTAAAAAAGGGCCATGTCCTCCATTTTTCATCACTAATGCGCTACCACATTCAGGGCATTTTCCCTGCTCAGGTTGCTGTGTAAACGGCATATTCTTTGCCATTGTTTTACCTCATTACACTTATTCCAATCGAGTATAGCCACCAGCCACAATAGCGATTTTTTCAATAAGCTCAAGTTCTAATAAAAGAGGAGCTAATTCAGAAGTTGATAATCCACTATCCTGAGCAATGATATCAATAGGTACTATTTTATTAAAACGTAGAAAAGGCAATATCACATCCATTGCGTGTTGTTGTTCTGGTGTAAGTTGCTCTGTTTTATCCTCTCGTTTTTCATTATTGATAAATGTCGTATATTCATCTGTTATAATTTTTTGTTGATACTCATTATCACAAGTAAGCCACTGCAAAGAGCTATTTAAATATTCCAGAATATCTTCAGGTGAAGATGCTAAATTTGCACCTTGCTTAATAAGCTGGTGATTACCTTCAAAATGAGCATCTCCTAATAATCCAGGTAACACAAACAACTCTTTACCTTGTTGCAAAGCATAATTTGCTGTTATTAAAGAACCGCTTTTAATTCCTGCTTCGACAATAAGCAGTGCAGCACTTAGCCCACTAATAATCCGGTTACGTTGAGGAAAATGGCGCGCTAAAGGTGGTGTCATAGGTAAATGTTCAGAAATAATAAGACCAGACTCTTTTATTTGTGTTGCAAGAGTGCGATGAAATGACGGATAAATCTGCTCTAAGCCACTTCCTAGTACAGCAATAGTAATACCATTATTCTTTAATGCACTTCGATGCCCTATACCATCGATACCTTGAGCTAACCCACTTGTAATAGTGAGTTCTTTCTTTACTAATTCCTGTGCAAAATAAGTTGCCCATTTGGAACCATAGGGTGTAGCAACTCGGCTACCAATTAATGCAATTTGTGTGCTTTTTAAATGCTGCCTATTTCCTGCAACAAAAAGCAAAAGTGGCGGTGATGAAATTTGCTTTAATAAAGATGGGTAATCTGAATCTATAATCGTTAATAATGATGATTCGTTTTTATCTAACCACTTTAATGTATCGTTGACAGTATTTGCATGAAGTCTTAAGAATTGATGACTTTGCTGTTCTGACAGACCACAACCTATTAATAGTCTTTGATTTAACTGAGTCAAAGATTGTAGATACTTTGCAATTTGAATCGCTTTATTAATAGGTAGTCTTGAAACAGCATTAAGTCTTATCCATATTTCTCTAGCATCCATGCATTATCCTAATATTGTTTTTAGCAAACAGGGTGAGCGCTAAACACACCAAATACTGTCAATCTAGACAATAAATGTCTAGAATAGACGTTAAATCCTATTCACATTTTAGAAACAGTCCGAATAAATTATGGCAGTGTTACACGTATTACATTATCCAGACGAGCGCCTTCGCACGATTGCAAAGCCAGTCGAAAAAGTTGATGCCGAAATTCAAAAAATTGTCGATGATATGTTTGAAACGATGTATTTGGAAGAAGGTATCGGTTTAGCCGCGACACAGGTGAATATTCACCAGCGCATTATCGTCATTGATGTCTCTGAAACAAGAGATCAAAGACTGGTATTAATAAATCCAGAACTTCTTGATGCCGACGGTGATACAGGCATAGAAGAAGGCTGTTTATCTATCCCAGAACAGCGTGCTTTTATTCCTCGTGCAGAGCACGTAAAAGTGAAAGCCCTTGATTACAATGGTCAACCTTTTGAGTTAGAAGCTGATGATTTATTAGCTATCTGCATTCAACATGAAATGGATCATTTAGTTGGCAAGCTATTTGTAGATTATTTATCTCCATTAAAACGCCAACGCATCCGCCAAAAAGTTGAAAAACTCGATAAGCTAGATAAAAAAAGAGCTAAAACAGGACAGTAACAGTTAAATTGAAACAGGAAGAAAACGTGTCTGATTCATTACGTATTATTTTTGCGGGAACACCCGATTTTGCGGCTCGGCATTTAGCTGCATTGTTATCAACTCAACATCGTGTGGTGGGAGTCCTTACTCCTCCAGATAAACCCGCAGGAAGAGGTAAGAAACTGACTATTAGCCCTGTTAAGGAACTGGCATTAACTCATGATATTCCTGTTTATCAACCAGCCTCTTTAAAACCAGAAGAGAACCATGAGTGGATAGCAGCACAACGAGCAGATATTATGATTGTTGTTGCTTATGGCATGATTTTACCTAAAGCCGTTCTTGAAATACCGCGTTTAGGTTGCCTTAATGTGCATGGTTCTCTCCTTCCTAAATGGCGTGGTGCTGCACCAATTCAACGCTCTTTGTGGGCGGGAGATAAAGAAACAGGCGTCACAATTATGCAAATGGATGTTGGTTTAGATACAGGCGATATGCTGTATAAAGCATCATGTCCAATTACAAATGAAGATACCAGCGCATCACTTTATGAAAAACTTGCAGAACTTGGACCTAAGGCTCTAACAACTACGTTAGATCTCATTACCTCAGGTAAAATAAAAGCTGAGAAACAAGACGACAATTTAGCAAATTACGCACAAAAATTATCTAAAGAAGAAGCAAAGATTGATTGGTCATTATCAGCAGAACAGATTGAACGTTGCATTAGAGCATTCAATCCATGGCCAATGAGCTTTTTCATGTTAGACGAGCAACCTGTAAAAGTATGGAAAGCACAAGCTATAGCGGATAATACAGATAAACCTGCAGGAACCTTATTAAAAGCAGATAAAACGGGTATTTATATTGCGACAGGTAACGGCATTCTAAATATCACTGAATTACAACCATCGGGTAAGAAACCTATGGCTTCTGCTGATTTCTTAAACTCCAAGCGAGATTGGTTCACTCCTGGAAAAATCATTCAATAATAATTCTAAGCCCTGATATCTAACATTATTATCAGGGTTTTCCTTTTTTCACGCCAACGTAATACATCTCTGGCGCTCAATATTAAACGTTAACTCATTATGAAAACGTCATACAACTTACGTAGCATTGCAGCAAAAGCTATCAATCAAGTATTAGATCAAGGCTTGTCTCTAAGCACTGTCATACCAGAACTTCAGAAAAATATTTCAGACAAAGATAAAGCCTTATTGCAAGAAATCTGCTTTGGCGTATTACGCACATTGCCACAATTAGAATGGATTATTCAGCAACTCATGGATAAACCATTAAAAGGCAAACAGCGTATTTTACACTACCTCATTATGGTTGGTTTATATCAGCTGCTTTATACACGCATTCCTGCTCACGCAGCTCTAGCAGAGACGGTAAATGGTGCTGTTGCACTAAAAAAACCACAGCTAAAAGGATTGATTAACGGTGTGTTACGTCAGTTTCAACGCCAACAAGATATCCTGAACGAACGTTTTCAAAATAGCGAAAATCGTTTTCTCCATCCATCATGGCTACTTACTCGTATTAAACAGGCTTACCCTGAGCAGTGGATGAGTATTGTTGAAGGCAATAACCAGAAGCCACCAATGTGGTTACGTGTAAATCAACGCCATCATTCTCGAGAAGAATATTTAACATTACTTGGAAATGAAGAAATTCCCGCTATTGCTGATGATAGCCACCCTTTCGCGATCCGTTTAGAGAATCCATGCAACGTGAATCTTCTCCCAGGATTTGCTGATGGTTGGGTAACAGTTCAAGATCGTTCAGCTCAACGTTGTGCTGAATTATTAGCACCAGAAAATAAAGAGCAGATCCTTGATTTATGTGCAGCACCTGGTGGTAAAACAACACATATTTTAGAAATAGCTCCGCAGGCTCACGTATTAGCTATCGACATAGATGAGCAACGTTTAAAACGTGTACAAGAGAACCTTACGCGTTTAAAACTTAATGCAGTCGTCAAAAGTGGTGATGGTCGTTATCCTGAACAATGGTGTTCAGGCATGCAGTTTGACCGAGTTCTTCTTGATGCACCATGCTCAGCAACTGGTGTTATCCGTCGTCACCCAGATATAAAATGGCTTCGTCGTAATGACGATATTGAGCAATTGGCTCAAATTCAAAAAGAGATCCTTCATGCTATTTGGCCATACCTAAAATCTGGTGGCACGTTGGTATATGCAACCTGCTCTATTTTACCTGAAGAAAATAAACAACAAGTTGAAGCATTTTTAGCATCAACGAAAGATGCACAATGCGATTATCAACACCAATGCTTACCAGAAGCAGAAGGTGGCGATGGTTTCTTTTATGCATTGATCAAGAAAATATGATCTTGTGATAAAAGATGATATCAGATCTAAAAAACGCTACTATTTCAACGCAAGATCATCCAGATCTTGCGTTTCTTTTCTATTTGTTAATCGAATACTCTGAGAAATTACGATGAAAATTATTATCTTAGGCGCTGGTCAAGTAGGTGGTACTCTCGCTGAAAATCTTGTCGGGGAGAATAATGATATTACTGTCGTTGACACTAATGCAGATCGCTTACGCCAACTTCAAGATAAATTCGATTTACGAGTAGTCAATGGACATGGATCTCACCCAAGGATCTTAAGAGAAGCTGGTGCTGAAGATGCAGATATGCTGGTTGCCGTCACCAACTCTGACGAAACCAATATGATAGCGTGCCAAGTTGCTTACACTCTGTTCAATACACCTAATAAAGTTGCTCGGATACGTGCCTCTGAATTTGTTCGTGAAGCAGATAAACTCTTTCTCCCAGAAGCTATTCCCATTGATTATTTAATCTCACCAGAGCATTTGGTTATCGATTATATTTATAAATTGATCCAATACCCAGGTGCCTTACAAGTTGTTAATTTTGCCGATGGTCAAGTCAGTATTGTTGCGGTAAAAGCGTATTACGGTGGTTCTCTCGTTGGGAATGCGTTATCAACATTACGTGATCATATGCCACATATCGATACACGAGTTGCTGCAATTTTTCGTCAAGACAGACCTATAAGACCTCAAGGCTCTACAATTATTGAAGCTGGAGATGAAGTTTTCTTTGTCGTCGCATCTCAGCATATTCGTGCAGTAATGAGCGAGTTACAACGATTAGAAAAACCTTATAAACGCATTATGATTGTTGGTGGTGGTAATGTCGGTGCCGGTTTAGCTGCTAGATTAGAAAAAGATTATAGCGTCAAACTTATTGAACATAATCAGCAACGTGCCACAGAACTGGCTGAATTACTCCATGACACCATCGTTTTTTATGGTGATGCATCAGATCAAGAACTTCTTGCTGAAGAACATATTGAACAAATTGATGTATTTATCGCACTGACTAACGATGATGAAGCCAATATTATGTCAGCGATGCTGGCAAAAAGAATGGGTGCTAAAAAAGCAATGGTACTTATTCAGCGTAGCGCTTATGTTGATTTAGTCCAAGGTGGGGTTATTGATATTGCAATATCACCACAACAAGCAACTATTTCTGCACTTTTAGGCCATGTTCGTAAAGCTGATATTGTTAGCGTTTCATCATTACGGCGAGGTGTTGCAGAGGCAATTGAAGCCGTTGCACATGGTGATGAAAATACATCAAAAGTTGTTGGCCGCCGTATACAAGATATAAAGCTACCACCAGGAACCATCATTGGTGCAATTGTTAGAGAGCAAGATGTTATTATTGCAAACGCAAGTCACTCCATAGAACAGGGTGATCATGTGATTATGTTTATCACTGATAAAAAATATGTTCCTGAAGTTGAAAAACTTTTCCAGCCAAGTCCATTTTTCTTATAAAGATTATGTAGAAATAAGAATAATAGTGATTGTTACTTATAATGGTCTATTATTATCATGTTAGATACTATATTTTTACATAATAAATCTATATTGAGATAAATAAGGGGTGGTTATGTCTTTTTTCAAAGAGTTCCGTGAATTTGCCATGAAAGGCAACGTTGTTGATATGGCAGTCGGTGTCATCATCGGTGCAGCTTTCGGTAAGATTGTTTCATCTCTAGTTGCTGATATTATCATGCCACCATTAGGATTATTAATTGGCGGTATTGATTTTAAACAATTTAGCCTTGTATTAAGAGATGCAACTGGAGATGTGCCTGCTGTTGTCCTAAATTATGGTATGTTCATTCAAACTGTTTTTGACTTTGCCATCGTTGCATTTGCTATATTCTGCGCAATCAAATTAATCAATAAGACACGTCGTCAAGCAGAAGAAGCACCTAAAGCACCACCGGCTCCTTCCGCAGAAGAAACTCTATTAACAGAAATTCGTGATTTATTAAAAAATCAGCAAAAATAAAAACTAAAAGGCCAGTGATAACAATTGAAAAAATCTTTTGTTATCACTGGCCTCCCAGTTACCCTTCTTGTCATGTTTTGCTTTTCTCATATAACTTCCTTTTCCTTTCTTATTCTTTTCCACGCGTTGTCTAAATAATGGATCATGAACAAGTGCTGCTAAAGCATTATCTTTAATAGCCCCTTTCTGGTGCTGATATTTGCTAGACATAAAAACCTCTTAAATTGTTAAAGAACATAAAACGTAATACGGTACAGATATTATTGCTTTGTGGCGCCAGATTCAAGTATTTCAAGAATAGAACAATAAGTACTTTCATGAGCACTACCACAACATGCATTACTTAACATCTTCAATGAATCTCGCATTCTTTCCATTTCTTTCAAGCGAATTTCAACTTCAGCAAGCCTTGCATCAACAATATGCTTTGATTCAACACAAGTGTGATGAGCAGGATCAACGCGAATAGAAAGTAGCTCTGTAATCGCGTCTAATGTAAAACCCAACTCTTTTGCATAACGAATAAAACGCAAACGTTGGAGATCTTGCTCTGTATATAGGCGATAGCCACCTTCTGTTCGCCTGTCATGATCCATCAATCCTTGTTTTTCATAAAAACGGATTGTATCTGTTGTCACATTCGCTAATTTTGCAACCTGCCCAATACGATACATGGATCATTCCCTCACTCTAAATGATGAATAAGCATAGCAAATAATCAAAATAATAGAATTGAAATATAGTGCGAAGCTTATCTTATCAAAATAGCAGTATGCTGAAATCACAAAAAATAAATATGATGCAACACAAAAGTAAGTAAAAAAGCATGGAATAACAAATAGAAAGGTTGGAGTATGGCTTGATAAGTTATTTTTATAAAACTAGTTTCAGTAGCTATCATTTTCAATAGATATAAAAAAACCGGATTAAAAATCCGGTCTTTTTATTCGCTTCACTAAATAATAATTAAATTATTCAGCTGCTGCTTCTGTTTCAGAATCAGCACGGTCAACAAGCTCAATGTAAGCCATTGGAGCGTTGTCACCAGCACGGAAGCCACACTTCAGAATACGAGTGTAACCACCTGCACGGCTCGCAAAACGCGGACCTAATACTGTAAACAGTTTTGCCACGACTTCGTTATCACGAGTACGGGCGAATGCCAGACGACGATTAGCTACGCTGTCGGTCTTGGCAAGAGTAATCAGCGGCTCAACGACGCGACGCAGTTCTTTCGCTTTAGGCAAAGTTGTCTTGATTATCTCATGACGAACTAAAGAACCTGCCATGTTACGAAACATAGCCTGACGATGGCTGCTGTTGCGGTTCAATTGACGACCACTCTTACGATGGCGCATGACCTTATCCTTCTCAGTAAAACCTTAACCTGTGATCTTATTCATCAGCGATACTTGCAGGTGGCCAATTCTCAAGGCGCATACCCAGAGATAGACCACGCGACGCCAGTACGTCTTTAATCTCAGTAAGAGATTTCTTACCAAGGTTAGGCGTCTTAAGTAATTCAACTTCAGTACGCTGTACCAGATCACCGATGTAGTGGATTGCTTCTGCCTTCAGACAGTTAGCAGAGCGGACAGTCAATTCAAGATCGTCTACTGGGCGCAGTAAGATAGGATCGAATTCTGGCTTCTCTTCTTTAACTTCTGGTTGACGAACATCACGTAAGTCAACAAAAGCTTCAAGCTGTTCAGCCAGGATAGTCGCTGCACGGCGAATCGATTCTTCTGGATCGATAGTACCGTTAGTTTCCATCTCGATAACCAGCTTATCCAAGTCGGTACGCTGTTCAACACGAGCTGCTTCCACATTATAAGCAATACGCTCAACTGGGCTATAGCACGCGTCTACTAAAAGGCGACCGATAGGGCGCTCATCTTCTTCCGAATGAATTCGGGCAGAAGCCGGCACATAACCACGACCACGCTGAACTTTGATACGCATATTAATAGATGCGTTTTCGTCTGTAAGGTGGCAGATAACGTGCTGCGGCTTGACGATTTCGACATCACCGTCATGGATGATATCGGCTGCAATAACAGGGCCAATGCCAGATTTGCTCAAAGTAAGAATAACTTCATCTTTACCATGAACTTTTACCGCCAACCCTTTAAGGTTGAGCAGTATTTCTAGGATATCTTCCTGAACACCTTCTTTGGTGCTGTACTCATGCAGTACACCATCAATCTCAACCTCTGTTACCGCACAACCCGGCATAGACGAAAGCAGAATACGGCGCAGTGCGTTACCAAGAGTATGGCCGAAGCCTCGCTCTAATGGTTCAAGGGTCACCTTGGCGTGCGTCGAACTGACTTGCTCGATATCAACCAGGCGCGGTTTTAGAAACTCTGTCACAGAACCCTGCATTGTGTCCTCTCTTTGGTGCTAAGCCTTACTTGGAGTAAAGCTCGACGATCAGGTGCTCGTTAATGTCAGCAGACAAGTCAGTACGTTCAGGAATACGTTTGAACACACCTTCCATCTTAGCAGCATCAACTTCCAGCCATGTTGGCTTTTCACGCTGTTCAGCCAGCTCTAAAGCAGCCTTGATACGAGACTGTTTTTTCGATTTTTCACGAACGCTGACTACGTCATTCGGGGAAACCTGATAAGAAGCAATGTTAACCACGCGACCATTTACCATGATTGCTTTATGGCTAACCATCTGACGTGCTTCTGCGCGAGTTGCGCCAAAGCCCATACGATAAACAACGTTATCCAGACGACCTTCCAGCAAAGTCAGCAGGTTTTCACCTGTGTTGCCTTTCAGACGAGTTGCTTCTTTGTAGTAGTTACGGAATTGACGTTCTAGAACACCGTAAATACGACGTACTTTTTGTTTTTCACGTAACTGAACACCGTAATCAGAAAGACGCGGTTTACGTGCGCCGTGCTGACCTGGTGCTTGTTCCAGTTTACACTTGGTGTCAATCGCCCGAACGCCAGATTTTAGAAATAAATCTGTACCTTCACGGCGGCTCAGCTTGAGCTTAGGACCCAAATATCTTGCCATTTTCTTTCTCCAACTTTCCTAAAAACGAAAACGTTATTAAACGCGACGTTTTTTCGGTGGACGACAACCGTTATGAGGAATCGGAGTCACATCAGTAATATTAGTGATGCGGAAACCAGCCGCGTTTAATGCACGGATAGTTGACTCACGACCAGGACCAGGTCCTTTAACCATAACTTCCAAGTTCTTAATTCCGTACTCTTTAACAGCTTCAGCGCAACGTTCTGCTGCAACCTGAGCCGCGAACGGAGTAGATTTACGAGAACCACGGAAACCGGAACCACCGGCAGTAGCCCAACCCAATGCGTTACCTTGACGATCGGTAATAGTAACGATTGTGTTGTTGAAAGAAGCATGGATATGAGCCACACCGTCAGAGACTTGTTTTCTTACACGCTTACGTGCACGAATAGGTGCTTTTGCCATTGTTCAAATACCCCGATTATTTCTTGATCGGCTTACGCGGACCCTTACGGGTACGTGCGTTAGTCTTAGTACGCTGACCGCGAACTGGTAGACCACGACGATGACGTAAACCACGGTAAGTACCAAGATCCATCAGACGTTTGATGCTCAGGGTAACTTCACGACGCAGATCACCTTCTACAACGTATTTGGCAACTTCGTCACGCAGCTTGTCGATTTGCTCTTCAGACAGCTCACTGATCTTAACATTTTCAGCAATACCAGCAGCTACACAGATAGCCTGTGAGCGGGTCTTACCGATACCGTAAATCGAAGTTAATGCGATTACAGTATGTTTATGATCAGGAATGTTAATGCCTGCTATACGGGCCACTATGCACTCCTAAATTAGCAGTTATACAGTACCATTCTGAAAAGCCCGTTTTCAGGATACTCAAACAATACTGTATATATTATAAAAGATTGGGCTGGCTAATTTAGCCAGCTCAACCGAACTTTGCAAGAAAAAAATGCAATAAATTAGCCTTGACGCTGTTTATGCTTAGGCTCGACGCTGCAAATTACACGCACGTGACCGTGACGTCTAACAATTTTGCAGTTACGGCACATTTTCTTGACGGAAGCACGAACTTTCATTTTTACTCTCCGTAACTTCTAAAACAAATCGCTTATCAGTAATTAACCTTTAAGATTTGCTTTTTTCAATGCAGACTCATACTGACTTGACATCAGGAGAGTTTGCACTTGAGCCATAAAATCCATGATGACCACAACCACGATTAAGAGGGAAGTACCACCAAAATAGAAAGGTACTTTCATTGCGTCACGCATGAACTCCGGGATGAGACAGATAAAGGTAATATACAAGGCACCGATTAAGGTTAAACGTGTCATTACTTTATCTATATATTTAGCCGTCTGCTCTCCCGGGCGAATTCCTGGTACAAATGCACCGGACTTCTTCAGGTTATCTGCCGTTTCTCTTGGGTTGAAAACCAACGCCGTATAGAAGAAACAGAAGAATATGATTGCAGCAGCGTATAGTAACACATAAATAGGTTGACCAGGCTGTAGATTTAAAGAAATCGTCGTCAGCCAACCCCACCCTGTACCATCGCCAAACCAAGAGGTTATTGTACCAGGAAACAGGATAATACTTGAAGCAAAAATTGCTGGTATAACACCCGCCATATTTACTTTAAGTGGTAGATGTGTACTTTGTGCCGCGTATATTCTACGCCCTTGTTGACGTTTTGCATAGTTAACAACGATACGACGTTGTCCTCTTTCTACAAAAACAACAAAGAAAGTAACTGCGAACACTAATACTGCAACCAACAATAACAGGAGGAAGTGCAGTTCGCCTTGCCGCGCCTGCTCGATGGTTTGACCAATGGCAGGCGGAAGACCTGCAACGATACCTGCAAAGATAATAATTGAGATACCGTTACCAATACCACGTTCAGTGATTTGCTCACCTAACCACATTAGGAACATTGTCCCAGTGACTAAGCTCACAACAGCCGTAATATAGAATGGTAAGCCTGGATTAATTACCAGACCTTGCATTCCTGGCATATTCGGTAAGCCTGTTGCGATACCAATTGATTGGAATATCGCCAGCACCAAAGTACCATAACGGGTATATTGGCTGATCTTACGACGACCGGCCTCCCCTTCCTTCTTAATCTCTGCTAACCGAGGGTTAACCACTGATAAGAGTTGGATAATAATCGATGCCGAAATATAAGGCATGATACCCAGCGCAAAGATAGAAGCACGGCTAAGAGCACCACCAGAGAACATGTTAAACATTTCAATGATGGTGCCTTTTTGCTGATCGAGCAATTTGGCAAGCACAGTGGCATCAATACCAGGGATAGGAATAAAAGAGCCAATCCTAAAGACAATAAGTGCACCAAGAACAAACAAAAGTCTGCGTTTTAGTTCACCAACACCACCTTTAGCACTCTGAAAATCTAAACCTGGTTGTTTAGCCATCTGTCACTTATTCCTCAATTTTACCGCCAGCTGATTCGATTGCTGCACGGGCACCTTTGGTAACACGCAGACCACGAATAGTCACTGCACGGTTAACCTCGCCAGACAGAATTAATTTTGCAAATTCAATCTGTGGGCCAACAACGTTTGCGGCTTTCAGTGCATTCAGATCGATTACATCGCCTTCAACGTAAGCTAAATCAGACAGACGGATTTCCGCAGTCACGAATGATTTACGTGAAGTAAAACCAAATTTTGGTAAACGACGATATAAAGGCATCTGGCCACCTTCAAAACCACGACGTACGCCACCGCCAGAACGAGATTTCTGACCTTTGTGACCACGGCCGCCAGTTTTACCTAAGCCAGAACCGATACCACGACCTACACGTTTAGGCGCATGCTTGGCACCTTCAGCCGGAGACAGAGTATTTAAACGCATCTCTTACTCCTCAACTTTAACCATATAGGAAACCAAGTTGATCATACCGCGAACTGCTGGTGTATCTTCGCGTTCTACAGTGTGACCGATGCGACGCAGGCCTAAACCAGTCATAGTTGCCTTATGTTTAGGCAGACGGCCGATTAAGCTGCGTGTTTGAGTAATTTTAATAGTCTTAGCCATGGTCATTACCCCAGAATTTCTTCAACGGATTTACCACGCTTAGCTGCGACCATATCTGGAGACTTCATGCTATCTAAAGCGTCCAGTGTTGCACGAACCACGTTAATCGGGTTAGTGGAACCATAGGTTTTAGCCAGTACGTTACGAACGCCAGCCACTTCTAGAACTGCACGCATTGCACCACCTGCGATGATACCGGTACCTTCATGAGCAGGCTGCATAAATACGCGTGAGCCTGTGTGAGTACCTTTAACAGGGTGGAACAGAGTACCGTTGTTTAAAGCGACGGTTTTCATATTGCGACGGGCTTTTTCCATCGCTTTCTGGATTGCTGCCGGAACTTCGCGAGCTTTGCCATATCCAAAACCAACGCGGCCATTACCATCACCAACTACTGTAAGAGCGGTGAAGCTAAAGATACGACCACCTTTAACGGTTTTAGATACGCGGTTTACCGCGATCAGCTTTTCCTGCAGTTCGCCAGCTTGTTTCTCGATGTGAGCCATCTTACACTCCTACCTTAGAACTGAAGGCCAGCTTCACGGGCAGCATCTGCCAGTGCCTGGACTCGACCATGATATTGGAAACCGGAACGGTCAAATGATACTACTTTGATACCTTTTTCCAGAGCGCGTTCAGCAACAATTTTACCAACTACTGCTGCTGCTTCTTTGTTTCCAGTGTTTTTCAGTTGCTCAATGATAGCTTTTTCTGTAGTAGAAGCGGCCACCAAAGTTTCAGAACCGTTTGGTGCAATAACCTGCGCATAAATATGGCGAGGGGTACGGTGTACCACCAGGCGAGTCGCACCCAATTCCTGGAGCTTACGGCGTGCGCGGGTCGCACGACGGATACGAGCTGCTTTCTTATCCATAGTGTTACCTTACTTCTTCTTAGCCTCTTTGATACGCACAACTTCGTCGGCGTAACGAATACCTTTACCTTTATAAGGTTCAGGGCGACGGTAAGCACGCAGTTCAGCTGCTACTTGACCAATCACTTGCTTATCCGCACCTTTCAGTACGATTTCAGTTTGTGTTGGGCATTCAGCAGTGATGCCTGCTGGCAGTTGGTGTTCCACTGGATGTGAAAAACCTACTGATAAGTTAACCGCATTGCCTTTAATAGACGCACGATAACCTACACCTACCAGTTGCAGTTTCTTAGTGAAGCCTTCGGTAACACCTACAACCATTGCATTTAACAGAGAACGAGTAGTACCCGCCTGTGCCCATGCATCAGCAAAACCATCACGAGGTGCGAAAGTTAAGTGGTTGTCAGCATGTTGAATTTCAACTGCATTATGGATAGTACGAGTTAGCTCGCCGTTTTTACCCTTAATCGTAATTACCTGACCGTTGAGTTTAACCTCTACGCCGGCAGGAATGACGACGGGTGCTTTTGCCACACGAGACATTCTTTCCTCCCGAATTAAGCTACGTAGCAGATAATCTCGCCACCAAGACCTGCTTGGCGAGCTGCACGATCAGTCATAACACCTTTTGAGGTAGAAACAACAGCGATGCCCAGTCCTGCCATAACATTTGGCAGCTCATCTTTTCTTTTATAGATGCGCAGACTTGGACGGCTTACGCGCTGGATGCTTTCTACTACAGCCTTACCTTGGAAATATTTTAAAGTGATTTCCAGTTCTGGCTTAGTGTCGCCTTCAATTTTAAAATCTTCAATATAACCTTCTTCCTTAAGCACGTTGGCAATCGCCACTTTCAGCTTGGAGGAAGGCATTGTGACCGCAACTTTGTTCGCGGCCTGACCGTTACGGATACGGGTCAGCATATCCGCGATGGGATCTTGCATGCTCATCTGTCTTTACTCCCGTGATTCAATTATGGTAATTACCAGCTAGCCTTTCTAAGGCCCGGGATTTCACCGCGCATAGCGGCTTCACGGACTTTAATACGGCTGAGGCCAAATTTCCGCAGGAAACCGTGCGGACGTCCAGTTTGACGGCAGCGATTACGCTGACGTGAAGGACTTGAATCACGTGGCATAGTTTGCAGTTTCAGAACAGCATTCCAACGATCTTCGTCAGACACGTTCACATCTGAAACGATAGCTTTCAGTTCTGCGCGTTTTGCGAAGAATTTCTCAGCTAAATTCGCACGTTTTACATCACGTGCTTTCATAGATTTCTTAGCCATGAATGCCCTGCCTTACTTGCGGAACGGGAAGTTAAACGCTGCTAACAGTGCGCGACCTTCATCATCTGATTTCGCAGTCGTAGTAATGGTAATATCCAAACCACGAACACGATCCACTTTATCGTAATCGATTTCAGGGAAGATGATTTGCTCACGTACGCCCATGCTGTAGTTACCACGTCCATCAAATGATTTAGCGGACAAACCACGGAAGTCACGGATACGTGGTACAGCAATAGAGATCAGGCGTTCAAAGAACTCCCACATGCGTTCGCCACGCAGGGTCACTTTACAGCCGATCGGATAGCCCTGGCGGATTTTGAAGCCTGCAACAGATTTGCGTGCTTTGGTGATCAAAGGTTTTTGACCTGAGATTGCTGCTAAATCAGCTGCTGCATTGTCCAGCAGTTTTTTATCAACAATCGCTTCACCAACACCCATATTCAGGGTGATCTTCTCGACCCGAGGGACTTGCATGACAGAATGGTAACCAAACTGAGACATCAGTTTTTGGACTACCTCGTCTTTGTAGTAATCATGCAGTTTCGCCATCGTATACTCCAAATTACTTGATAGTTTCTTTATTAGACTTGAAGAAACGAACTTTTTTGCCGTCTTCGAATCTAAAACCTACACGGTCAGCCTTGCCGGTTGCCGCATTGAAGATTGCAACGTTAGAAACTTGGATAGAAGCTTCTTTTTCAACGATGCCACCTGGTTGGTTCAGAGCCGGAACTGGCTTCTGATGTTTTTTAACCAGATTGATACCTTCAACGATAACTTTACCAGAAGAAAGAACCTGTTTTACTTTACCGCGCTTACCTTTATCTTTACCAGTCAGCACGATAACTTCGTCTTCACGACGGATTTTCGCTGCCATTGCCTGCTCCTTAGAGTACTTCAGGTGCCAGAGAGATTATTTTCATAAACTTCTCGTTACGAAGTTCACGAGTAACCGGCCCAAAAATACGCGTACCAATAACTTGCTCGCTGTTGTTGTTTAACAATACACAAGCGTTGCTATCGAAGCGAATGACAGAACCGTCAGGGCGACGAACACCCTTCTTGGTGCGCACCACTACCGCTTTCAGTACATCACCTTTCTTAACTTTACCACGTGGAATTGCTTCCTTGATGGTAATTTTGATGATGTCACCTACATCTGCGTAGCGACGGTGCGAGCCACCTAGAACCTTGATACACATTACGCGACGTGCACCGGAGTTGTCGGCCACGTTCAGCATAGTCTGTTCTTGGATCATTTTAGTGCTCCGCTAAATGTCAACTACTACTGAGCCACTTCCACATTAGAAGAGGCCGTTCAATATCCCATAATACGAGGGAGCGGCATTATAACACCACATTCTCGATATGGACAGAAAAAATAAACGGCTCGTTCAGTTTTGAGCCGTTTATTTCGTACGAAAAGGCTATTCTATTACAGAACAGCTTTTTCTACAACGCGAACTAACGCCCAAGACTTAGTCTTAGACAGTGGACGTGTTTGACGAATTTCTACTACGTCACCAATTCCACATTCGTTGTTCTCGTCATGTACATGCAGTTTGGTCGTACGACGGATAAACTTACCATATAATGGGTGTTTAACCATACGATCGATAGCAACGACAATAGATTTCTCCATTTTGTCACTAACTACACGACCTTGCAGAGTACGGATTTTATCGGTCATTACGCACCCGCCTTCTCAGTCAGTAAAGTCTTAACGCGTGCGATATTACGACGCACTTGTTTCAACAGATGAGACTGTTGTAACTGACCACTTGCTGCCTGCATACGCAGGTTAAACTGCTCGCGCAGTAAATTCAGCAGTTCTGTGTTCAGCTCTTCAACGCTCTTTTCGCGCAGCTCTTTTGCTTTCATTACATCACCGTCTTAGTTACAAAGGTGGTTTTGATAGGCAGTTTTGCTGCCGCCAGCTTGAATGCTTCACGGGCCAGTTCTTCAGGCACACCATCCATTTCATACAGGACTTTACCTGGCTGGATTAAGGCAACCCAATACTCAACGTTACCTTTACCTTTACCCATACGGACTTCGAGCGGCTTTTCAGTGATTGGTTTGTCTGGGAACACACGGATCCAGATTTTACCCTGACGCTTAACTGCACGGGTCATTGCACGACGTGCCGCTTCGATCTGACGTGCAGTCAGACGACCACGGCCCACAGCTTTAAGACCGTAAGTCCCGAAGCTTACATCCGCACCAGCAGCTAAGCCACGGTTGCGGCCTTTGTGCACTTTACGGAATTTTGTACGCTTTGGTTGTAACATCAGCGACTCTCCTTACTTGCGGCCTTTACGCTGCTGCTTTTTAGGTTGAGCAGCCGGTTTTTCCGCCTGTTCAACTGCAGCCATACCACCCAGGATCTCACCTTTGAAGATCCATACCTTAACGCCGAGCACACCATAAGTGGTTTGTGCTTCTGAGGTATTGTAGTCGATATCTGCACGCAGAGTGTGCAGAGGTACACGACCTTCACGATACCATTCAGTACGAGCGATTTCAGCGCCGCCTAAGCGACCACTTACTTCCACTTTAATACCTTTAGCGCCTAAACGCATAGCGTTCTGTACCGCACGCTTCATAGCACGACGGAACATAACACGACGTTCCAGCTGTGAAGTGATGCTGTCAGCAACTAATTTTGCGTCCAGTTCAGGTTTACGTACTTCGGCGATATTAATTTGCGCAGGAACGCCAGCGATATCCGCTACGTTTTTGCGCAGTTTTTCAACATCTTCACCTTTTTTACCGATAACGATGCCTGGGCGAGCAGTGTGAATAGTCACACGGATGCTTTTCGCAGGACGTTCGATAACGATACGAGATACAGATGCTTTAGCCAGTTCTTTAGTTAAGTACTGACGTACTTTAAAGTCGCTGTCTAGGTTGTCAGCGAATTCATTGGTACCCGCATACCATGTGGAATTCCAAGGCTTGACAATGCCAAGGCGGATACCATTAGGATGTACTTTTTGACCCATTGCTAGTCTCCAGAGTCTCAGCGATCAGACACAACCACAGTGATGTGGCTGGTGCGCTTCAGAATACGATCTGCACGGCCTTTTGCACGAGGCATAATGCGCTTCATAGAAGGACCTTCGTCAACAAAGATCTTAGCTACTTTCAGATCATCAATGTCAGCGCCATCGTTGTGTTCTGCATTAGCAATAGCAGACTCCAGTACTTTCTTCACTAAACCAGCAGCTTTCTTGTTGGTAAAGGTTAAAATTTCCAGAGCTTGCGACACTTTCTTACCGCGAATCAGGTCAGCTACTAAGCGAACCTTCTGAGCAGAAGAACGAGCGTGGCGATGCATAGCGATAGTTTCCATCTCTTCCTCCTACCTTATTTTTTCTTAGCCTTTTTATCGGCTGCATGACCGCGATAAGTACGGGTCGGCGCGAATTCACCCAGTTTGTGACCAACCATTTCGTCGGAAACGTAAACTGGAACATGCTGACGACCATTATGGACAGCGATGGTCAAACCGATCATGTTAGGAAAGATCGTTGAACGACGGGACCAAGTCTTAACAGGCTTTTTGTCACCGCTTTCCACCGCTTTCTCTACCTTCTTCAGCAAGTGCAGGTCAATGAAAGGACCTTTCTTGAGAGAACGTGGCATGGCTTATCCTCTAATTATTTCTTAGTACGACGATGAACGATGAAATGTTCAGTGCGTTTGTTTTTACGAGTCTTCTTACCTTTGGTTTGAACGCCCCAAGGTGTTACTGGGTGTTTACCAAAGTTACGACCTTCACCACCACCATGTGGGTGATCGACTGGGTTCATCGCAGTACCGCGAACGGTAGGACGAATACCACGCCAGCGACTTGCACCAGCTTTACCCAGAACGCGTAACATGTGCTCAGAGTTGCCAACTTCACCGATAGTTGCACGGCAATCAGAAGGAACTTTACGCATTTCACCAGAACGCAGACGAATAGTGACATAAGCACCATCACGAGCAACGATCTGAACGTAAGTACCAGCTGAACGAGCTAACTGACCACCTTTACCTGGTTTCATTTCTACGTTATGAACTGTAGAACCAACCGGGATATTACGCATTGGTAAGGTGTTACCCGCTTTGATAGCAGCATCAACGCCAGACTGAACTTTATCACCCGCTTTCAGGCCTTTTGGAGCCAGAATGTAGCGACGTTCACCATCAGCATACAGCACTAAAGCGATGTTAGCTGAACGGTTTGGATCATATTCCAGACGTTCTACTGTCGCAGGGATACCATCTTTGTTGCGTTTAAAGTCAACAATACGGTAAGCCTGTTTGTGACCACCACCGATATGACGGGTAGTGATACGACCATTGTTGTTACGACCACCGGACTTGCTGTTCTTTTCCAGCAATGGCGCATAAGGTTTCCCTTTATGCAGCTCAGGGTTTACCACTTTAACTACGTGGCGACGGCCCGGAGACGTAGGTTTACATTTAACAATTGCCATTGTTCTTTACTCCTCCGACTTACTCAGCGCCGCCGACGAAGTCCAGATTCTGGCCTTCCTTCAGGGTGACGTAAGCTTTTTTCCAGTCGCTACGACGACCAATACGCTGACCGTGACGTTTCACTTTGCCTTTCATCAGCAGAGTGTTAACACTTTCAACTTCGACTTCAAACAGTTTTTGTACAGCTGCTTTAATCTCTGCTTTGGTCGCGTCTTTAGCAACTTTGAGAACGATGGTGTTTGATTTTTCCATCGCGATAGAAGCTTTTTCAGATACATGCGGCGCGCGCAGTACTTTCAGCAGACGTTCTTCACGGATCATGCCAGCATCTCCTCAACTTGCTTCACAGCGTCAGCAGTCATGACGACTTTGTCGAAGGCGATTAAGCTAACAGGGTCGATTGTTGCTGCATCACGTACGTCAACTTTATATAAGTTGCGTGCTGCTAAATACAGATTCTCATCTACATCAGCAGTGATGATCAGAACATCTTCCAGAGCCATATCTTTCAGTTTCTGCGCTAAAAGCTTAGTTTTAGGAGCTTCAACAGAGAACTTCTCTACGACGATCAGACGATCTTGACGTACCAGTTCAGACAGAATGCTCTTCAGAGCACCACGGTACATCTTTTTGTTTACTTTTTGACTGTGGTCCTGTGGTTTAGCTGCGAAGCTAACACCACCAGAGCGCCAAATTGGGCTCTTGATTGAACCTGAACGTGCACGACCTGTACCTTTCTGTCTCCAAGGCTTTTTGCCTGAACCAGAAACTTCAGCACGGGTTTTCTGAGCACGAGTACCTTGACGAGCACCAGCAGCGTATGCAACGACTACTTGATGCACAAGCGCTTCGTTAAAGTCACGCCCGAAGGTAGTTTCGGAAACAGTCAGCGCGCCTTGCGCGTCTTTCATTACCAATTCCATTCCTATCTCCTCGACGTTACGCCTTGACAGCTGGTTTAACGATCAGGTCACTGCCAGTTGCACCTGGAACAGCACCTTTGACCAGCAGCAGGTTGCGCTCAGCGTCAACACGTACTACTTCCAGGCTCTGAACGGTAACTTGTTCGTTACCCAGTTGACCTGCCATTTTCTTGCCTTTGAACACCTTACCCGGAGTCTGGTTCTGACCGATAGAACCCGGAACACGGTGAGACAAGGAGTTACCGTGGGTAGCATCTTGAGTACGGAAGTTCCAGCGCTTTACAGTACCAGCAAAACCTTTACCTTTAGATGTTCCAGTAACGTCGACTTTTTTAACGTCAGCGAAAATTTCTACGCTAATGCTTTGACCTACAGTGTATTCTTCGCCTTCATTCAGACGGAATTCACGTAGTAAGCGGCCAGCTTCAACACCAGCTTTAGCAAAATGACCTGCTTCAGGTTTCAGTACACGGTTAGCTTTTTTGCTACCAGTAGTCACCTGAACGGCACGATAACCGTCTTTCTCAAGATCTCTGATCTGAGTAACACGGTTGTTTTCAATTTCGATAACGGTTACAGGGATTGAAACGCCATCTTCAGTGAAGATACGAGTCATTCCTACTTTCTTACCGACTAAACCAATCATTGTTTCAACCTCTCAATCGCTTGATGACCTGATTAACCTAGGCTGATCTGCACGTCTACGCCGGCAGCCAGATCCAGACGCATCAGAGCATCAACGGTTTTCTCGGTTGGCTCAACGATGTCAACCAGACGTTTGTGAGTGCGAATTTCATACTGATCACGCGCATCTTTATTAACGTGCGGAGAAATCAACACTGTGAAACGCTCTTTGCGAGTCGGCAGTGGGATTGGACCACGAACTTGCGCACCAGTGCGCTTAGCAGTCTCTACGATTTCCGCAGTTGATTGATCAATCAGACGATGATCAAAAGCTTTCAGGCGGATACGGATTCTTTGGTTCTGCATGAGACCAGAGCTCCAACTATTTTTTATAAACGTAAATGATCACTACTCGTACCCATTTCGATTGATGAGAGAGTGTAATCGTTCTGCATATAACTCCCCAATTGGGAGTATTATATTAATGCAATATAAAATCTGCATTAGCTGATTAATCAGCCCCACTAAATCAGTGAGCCTGCGCATTATACTTGCCTGAGTGATGAAATCAAGCCAAGAATAAAAAATCAGCGATAAAAATTCGCTTTACCTTTTTAAAATAAAAAAAAGCAAAGGCAACCTTCATTACCTTTGCTTCAAAAAGCATTCAATAATTTATAGAAGAAAGTAAATCATTCTTTTATTGTGAGTGAGTTACTCTTCGATAATTTGGGCTTGTAAATAATTTTGAAGCCCCAAGCGTTCGATAAGTTCGAGCTGGGTTTCAAGCCAATCAATATGCCCTTCTTCATCAGTTAAGATTTCTAGCATAAGATCACGACTGACATAGTCATGAATAGAATCTGCGTAAGCAATTGCTTCAC
The DNA here is from genome assembly GCF_047921555.1 of Proteus sp. LHD240705. Classification (NCBI taxonomy): domain Bacteria; kingdom Pseudomonadati; phylum Pseudomonadota; class Gammaproteobacteria; order Enterobacterales; family Morganellaceae; genus Proteus; species Proteus sp. LHD240705. Next base: position 798 of record NZ_JBLRMI010000015.1, on the reverse strand, counting down.
GTAGATCTTTGGCACCACCTAATTCTAATTCAAGATCAGAACGTAGCATTTCCTCAACATCTTCACCGATATTCAGTTTGCCTAAGTCTTGTAAATTTGGAATTCCTTCAAGAAACAAAATACGCTCAATATATTTATCTGCGTGTTTCATTTCGTCTATGGATTCATGATATTCCATTTCATTGAGGCGAGTAAGTCCCCAGTTTTTGAACATTCGGGCATGCAGGAAATACTGATTAATTGCAACAAGCTCTCCACCTAATAACTTATTAAGGTGGGCTATCATTTTTTTATCACCTTTCATTTTTATGCTCCTTTGCTTCCAGTCTTATCAGTGTAGACCTTTTATACAAAGAGGAGAGAAAGGAAATTTAAAATTTGTTATGCAACTTCAGAAATTTGAGGGTAAAGAGCAGACTGTTCATTTTCGATCAGTTGACGAGCTTGGCGTACACATTTACCACAGCAGCTACCAACAGGCAGGATCTGACGTAATTCATTAATAGTGCGGATTTGATGTTTATGGACAGTAGAGATAATTTTTTTATCACTCACACCATGGCAAAGACAGACATACATAATAACAACCTCATTAACGACTCACGCAGTGAATAGTAAATGATAATTATTATGATTTCAATTTCTATTTATTTGACTTAAGTGTATTTACTTGGTTTATATAAACCTAAAGCGATATAGCAACAGAACGTGAATTGTTTGACTTAATTTAAATTCACTAAATAACAGATACAAAAAAGGGCATCTAATGATGCCCTCTTCATGCATAAATCTATCAGG
>NZ_JBLRMI010000014.1:0-28855 GCF_047921555.1 Proteus sp. LHD240705 | reverse complement strand
GGCGAACTCACTTAACGTGGTTTGCCGTGACAACGAGGACGCATTATAGGGAGTTTTCCGAGGCTGGCAATAGTTTTTTTTAGAAAAAAAATCGTTTGCTTAATTCCACAGCAAAACCCCTACTTATACGCACTTATCAACAATTTTATCCACAGGCTGTCTTTTTACATAAAATTAGCATGTCAAACGCAAACGTTTGCGTTATTATAATGACCGATTAAGTAAGATTGATTTTGTGTCCATCTTCTGAAATGTTAGTTAAGCAAACACAATTTCACTGTATTAATGTGATTTAACTTCACCATTACTACCGTTATACCAACCCCAAGGGATAAAACTCATGCAACATCTTCGTCCTATCCGCCGTGCACTTTTAAGTGTGTCTGATAAAGCAGGTATTTTAGAATTTGCTAAAGCACTTGTTGAAAGAGAAGTAGAACTCTTATCGACAGGTGGAACCGCACGTCTATTAGCAGAAGCTGGCTTACCGGTTATTGAAGTCTCCGATTACACAGGTTTCCCAGAAATGATGGATGGCAGAGTGAAAACGCTGCACCCTAAAGTACATGGTGGAATTTTAGGTCGTCGTGGACAAGACGATGCGATTATGGAAGAACATGAAATTCGACCTATCGATATGGTCGTCGTAAATCTTTATCCTTTCGCTAAGACGGTAGCTCGCCCAGATTGCTCATTAGCAGATGCAGTGGAGAATATCGATATTGGTGGACCAACAATGGTTCGCTCCGCAGCAAAAAATCATAAAGACGTTACGATTGTAGTAAATAGTAATGACTATGAAAGAGTGATTGAAGAAATGGATAATCACGAAAATAGTCTTACTTTAGACACACGCTTTGATTTGGCGATTAAAGCCTTTGAACATACAGCTGCTTACGACGGAATGATTGCTAACTACTTTGGTCAGAAGGTTGCACCTTATTATGGTGATACTTCACAACCATCAGGTACTTTCCCCCGTACCTTAAATCTGAACTATATAAAGAAACAAGATATGCGTTATGGTGAAAATGCTCATCAGCAAGCAGCTTTCTATATAGAAGATAATATAGAGGAAGCATCTATTGCCACTGCAAACCAATTACAAGGCAAAGCACTTTCTTATAACAACATCGCTGATACTGATGCCGCGTTAGAATGTGTGAAATCATTCTCCGAGCCTGCATGTGTTATTGTGAAACATGCAAACCCTTGTGGAGTTGCAATTGCGAACACTCTCACACAAGCATATGACAATGCATTTAAAACCGATCCAACTTCTGCATTTGGCGGTATTATCGCATTCAATCGCCCATTAGATGCAAAAACAGCAAGTGCAATCATCGAACGCCAGTTTGTTGAAGTGATCATTGCTCCTTCTATTAATGAAGATGCGCTACCGATTTTAGAAACAAAACCAAATGTTCGTGTATTAGCTTGTGGTCAATGGCAAGAAGCCAAACCAGCGTTAGATTTCAAACGTGTTAATGGTGGATTATTAGTTCAAGATCGTGACTTGGGTATGGTAAAAGAAGAAAACTTAAGAGTAGTTACTCAACGTCAACCAAGTGAACGTGAACTTAAAGATGCACTCTTCTGCTGGAAAGTCGCAAAATTTGTAAAATCAAATGCCATTGTTTACGCAAAAAACGATATGACTGTCGGTATTGGTGCAGGGCAAATGAGCCGTGTGTATTCTGCAAAAATCGCGGGGATTAAAGCCGCTGATGAAGGCTTAGAAGTTGCAGGTTGTGCAATGGCATCAGATGCATTCTTCCCATTTAGAGATGGTATTGATGCGGCAGCACTTGCCGGTGTGACTTGTGTTATTCAACCTGGTGGTTCAATTCGTGATGATGAAGTGATTGCAGCTGCAAATGAACATAACATCGCGATGATTTTCACCAATATGCGCCACTTCCGTCATTAATAAGGTATTGATATGAAGATTTTGATTATTGGTAATGGTGGTCGTGAGCATGCTTTAGCTTGGAAAGCCGTTCAATCACCGCTTACTACACAAGTCTTTGTTGCGCCGGGTAATGCTGGAACAGCGTTAGAGCAAGGCGTACAAAACGTTGCAATCAGTGCAACGGATATTCCTGCATTAATTGCCTTTGCTCTAGAGAATAATATTGATTTAACGATTGTTGGCCCTGAAGCCCCACTTGTTATTGGTGTTGTTGATGCCTTTAAAGCAGCGGGACTGACCATCTTTGGTCCAACAAAAGGAGCCGCTCAATTAGAGGGTTCTAAAGCTTTTACAAAAGACTTTTTAGCTCGACATAAAATTCCAACTGCGGATTATCAAAATTTTACAGAGATAGCGCCTGCACTTGAGTACCTCAATAAAGTGGGCGCGCCGATTGTTATCAAAGCAGATGGTTTAGCAGCAGGTAAAGGCGTTATTGTTGCAATGACACAAGCTGAGGCTGAAGCTGCCATTAAAGATATGCTGGCTGGCAATGTTTTTGGTGATGCAGGGCACCGCATTGTTATCGAAGAATTTCTTGATGGCGAAGAAGCTAGTTTTATTGTCATGGTTGACGGTGAACATGTTATTCCAATGGCAACAAGCCAAGATCATAAACGTGTTGGCGATGGAGATACTGGCCCGAATACAGGAGGAATGGGTGCATATTCACCTGCACCTGTTGTTACACCAGAAATCCACCAGCAAGTAATGGAAAAAATCATTTATCCAACAGTAAAGGGAATGGCATCTGAAGGTCATCGTTACCAAGGTTTCCTTTATGCTGGACTGATGATTGATAAACAAGGTGTTGCTAAAGTTATTGAGTTTAACTGTCGTTTTGGTGATCCAGAAACTCAACCTATTATGATGCGTATGCAATCTGACTTAGTTGAACTCTGTTTAGCCGGAGCAAAAGGTAATTTAAAAGATAAAGATTCCCATTGGGATCCTCGCCCAGCTTTAGGGATTGTGATTGCAGCAGGCGGTTACCCTGCGGATTATCGTCAAGGTGATGTTATCGAAGGCTTAACACCAACATCGTCAACAACGGCAAAGGTATTTCAAGCTGGAACAACACTCAATGACAAAGGCGAAGTTATCACTGCTGGCGGGCGAGTATTATGTGTGACTGCATTAGGTGATGATATCGAGCAAGCTCAAAAAAATGCTTATGCTTTAGCGAAAGGTATTCATTGGGATGGTAGTTTTTATCGCCATGATATCGGTTATCGAGCGATTGCACGCTTAAAAAAATAAATTAACAACAGCAAAAGGGAGTGATCACAAGCTCTCTTTTGTTGGTTCCCATTTACAAAAATCGTGTTCTGCAACCATCAGTAATTGCTTACCTTCTGGTGAATCAAGCCAAGCAACATAAGAAGGCTTACTTGAATTACGTGTTCTTGTTTTTAACCAGCGTTGTTCTGGATCTTCAAATGAAACACTCACCTTCTCGCCAGCACATGTTGTCATTGTATTTTGATACCAGACACCCTGTACTAAATTTACTTTCCCAATAGTAAGCGCTTCGCTGATTTCACGCTCTTTACTTGCAGCAAACACCATTCTTAAACGTTCATCTTCTGTTAATGCTCGTTTTTGCTTCTGGCTTTCTTGTTGCATGAAAATAACTTCACCACGTTTATTTAAACGAAGGTGCCAAGATGAGGGCTCGGTAGGATTGATAACTTCAGAGCGGACTTGCCAAAGCTTATTTTGGCGATACTCATAGAATGTGATGACAGTTTCTGGCTTTTTATAAAAGCTATAAACACTCATGATCACTTGAGGTTCTGACGCTGTATTATTTAAACGCCATAATCGCACAATGCCTTCGTCCGCAATATAACCTGTTGCAGAAAATTCAGGTAGCTGCACAGTAGAGGAGCAGGCGCTGAGCAAAAAAGCAGATCCTATTGCTAACAGCCCCTGTCGTTTCAACAAAAGGGGAGTAAATCCCCCTCTATTGTTCATTCCGTTCAAAGGAATTATTTTACTGCGTCTTTCAGTGCTTTACCGGCAGTAAATGCAGGAACGTTAGCTGCTGCAATTTTAATTTCTTTACCAGTTTGAGGGTTACGACCAGTACGCTCTGCACGGTGATTCACCTTGAATGTACCGAAACCAACTAACTGTACAGAATCGCCTTCTTTCAGAGCACCTGTTACTGAATCGATAAACGCTTCAATAGCAGCTTTTGCTTGAGTTTTTGTCAGATCCGCTTTTTCAGCAACTGATTCGGTTAATTCAGCTTTGTTCATAAAATAGTCCTTAAAGTATGTTTTATCGTTTGAAAAACATCTGGTGAAAAAACTTAACTTATCTTTTTAAGAGGATAAATTAAGTAAAACACCTGAGCCACTTCTTTTCGTACCCAATGTAGAACATACACGGGGGTGATGTGAAGTCTTTAAACGTCGCTTTTCAAGCACTAAATCACGTTTTTCTGATTTAGTGCGTTAATTCTATACCGATATTGCTCATTCCAGCTTCACGAAGGTCTGCACGTAGACCTTTGATCAGTTCGACATCTCTTTCTTCACATTCTACAAGTAGACGGTAAATTTCCCATTGGATATCGAATTCTTCAATAACAGCAGGTAGAGATCTAAGCTCTTCTTCACTCATTTCTCTTTCTGCTTGTGTCATTTCAAGTGAAGCAACTGTCCCTACTGATAATTTACTCACTTCAATAGCGTGACTTAATGATTCACCGCTTAAACGAGAGTGAACAATTTCACTAAGTGCAACACAGGCATCAATCGCAGGATAGACACCATAAATCTCGAACTGAGATGCATCAGGAATAGCTTCTTCTAATTTCTCTAATTGAGAATCAAAATTAACCTTTGCATCTTTCACCGTTAAAGTTTCCCAAACCAGATCGAGAATACGGCGATAAAGCATTGGATCGGTAAAACCTGTTTCACGACAAAATACCTGATAATTTGGGTACATTCTCTCACACAGGCATGCCATAAACGTCAGGTGTTGCCAAGCTTCTAGCTTTTCTAAACGTAAATGGATTGGGTTCTTCAACATTCGTGATTACTCATTTTCTTAACTTAGGCGCAGTTTACCTGAAAATTAAAAATATCCACATATTTCCCGGTCATTTAGAGCTTATTCTTATTCAACTGCTCAAATAATCGCCTATTTGAAGCAATACCATCAGCCCAACGCGTTGGTTCTGGCAATCGATATCCTTTCATACACCGCTCAACCCACTGCAAAGCACCTTCCATACTCACTTTATGACCCGGAGAAACATACAGGGGTTTACATTTTTTCTTACTGCGATAAATCCACCCTATTTGCTCATTCTTATCCATTAACGGCTCATGGCTTCCCACCTCTTCATTAACTGCTTTATCAATGCCACATAAACGACTTTTTGCCACACCAATAGTCGGTGTATCCACTAATAAACCAAAATGACTTGCAACACCAAGCCTTCTAGGATGAGCAATACCTTGTCCATCGACAAAAATAAGAGAAGGCTTCTGTTTGATTAATTGCCAAGCAGCGAGTAACGCTGGACACTCTCTAAATGAAAGCAACCCGGGGATATAAGGAAGAGTCGTAGGAATTCGCGCGATTTGGTATTCAAGAATTTCGAAAGAAGGGTAATGCATTATCACAATGGCAGCGCGAGTGACCGTGCCACCGTCTTCAAAACCAACATCAGCACCAGCTATATAAGTTGGTGCTGTGAATTGGTCTGTTAGAATAATCTGTTGAGCTTTTTCTGTCTGCTCCTGACGTAATTGTTGGGTATTAATCATTATCCTGATGATAAGGCTTCGATAAACGGTGAACCGCATCAATAAATGCACCAGCATGTTCAGGTGGAACATCTTGATGAATACCGTGCCCAAGATTAAAGACATGACCGTTGCCTTTACCAAACCCAGCAAGAATAGTTTCGACTTCTTGTTCTATTCTGGCAGGTGGTGCATACAGCATAGAAGGATCCATATTACCTTGTAGCGCAACTTTATCCCCAACTCGACGGCGTGCATCTTCAATATCAATCGTCCAATCAAGTCCTAATGCATCGCAACCTGTCGCAGCCATAGCTTCTAGCCAGCGGCCACCACCTTTGGTAAATAAAGTGACTGGTACTTTTCTTCCATCATATTCACGGATAAGACCATCAACAATCTTATGCATATAGTGTAATGAGAAGAGTTGGTAATCACGCCCTGTTAGCACACCACCCCATGTATCAAAGATCATGATAGATTGTGCGCCCGCTTTAATTTGAGCATTCAGATACAGAATAACGCTATCTGCCAGTTTATCCAGTAATAGATGTAGAGCTTGAGGCTCTGAATACATCATTTTTTTAATTTTTGTGAAGGCCTTACTACTTCCACCCTCAACCATATAGGTTGCCAGTGTCCAAGGGCTTCCTGAAAAACCAATTAATGGCACACTACCTTGCAATGCATGACGAATGGCACGTACTGCATTCATCACATATCCCAGTTCATCTTCAGGATCAGGAATAGGCAGTTTTTGAATATCAGCAAGGCTGTTGATAGGTGATTTAAAACGAGGGCCTTCACCTGTTTCAAAGTAAAGACCTAGCCCCATTGCATCTGGAATAGTTAAAATATCAGAAAATAAAATAGCGGCATCTAAAGGGAAGCGTCTTAAAGGCTGTAATGTCACTTCACATGCTAATTCTGTATTTTTGCACAATGAGATGAAATCTCCCGCCTGTGCCCGTGTTTCCTTGTATTCAGGAAGATATCTGCCTGCCTGACGCATCATCCAAACTGGGGTGACATCAACAGGTTGGCGCAACAGCGCACGTAAATAGCGGTCGTTTTTCAACTCACTCATGACTAACTCCATTAACAGTAATAGGGCCGCAAAATAGCATGCATTGTAACATGCTGGAAAAATAACTGTTGGCAGACAGCGCCTTTATTTAGCTCTTTTCTTTATCTTGTCTGATATTCGCTATCGTATCTTCTATCAAGCGTCGAGCAATAGTATCTGGTGGTGGGATCTGGGGTAATTGATCGTAACGATACCAACCCGCACTCATTAATTCAGAAGGATCATGTTGTAGTTCGCCACCATCATAATCGGCCAAAAATCCCATCATTAAAGAGTGAGGAAACGGCCAAGGCTGAGATGATACATAGCGAATATTGCGAATACGAATATTGCTCTCTTCAAACACTTCACGAGCCACTGCTTCTTCTAATGTTTCACCAACCTCAACAAAACCAGCGAGTACAGTGTAAAGAGGTGAATGTTTATGCCTAACATGATGTGCTAATAAGATCTTATCTTCATGGCGAATACCCACAATAATGCAAGGGGCAATTTGCGGATAATAACGTTCATGGCAGTTATCGCATAAACACGCCCATTCACTCTCACTATGACGCATTTTAGAACCACAATAACCACAAAAACGGTGAGAACGATAAAACTCAGCCAGTTGCACACCACGACCGACTAATTTAAATAAGTTTTCATCTTGTGAGGCGATAAGTCTTGGAGAGCACATGTCGTTATCCATTTTTCCATGAATAAGCCAAACTGTTTCACCTTGCCATTCACCCACAATTTTGGCGTGCTGACCAATGAGATCCCAATCTTTAGCTAAGCCAAACGGAAGTTCACCTTTAGGTAACCACACTCGTCCACCAAGACTGACTGTCCACCAGCCCTTTTCTGAGCCTGTTAATGTATATAAATGCATAACGACCATTCTATCCAAAATAATGATATAGAATAGAGGATACTCTCTTTAGCAAGAACCTCTCAATGTATTATCTCTGTCTTCTATGATTCATTAACATCCACTCACTAAAAACATAAATTATATTAATGTTATTGAGTGTAACCATTATTCAAATTTCACAAATGAAAGGTTGGGAACAACAATATTAGGATTTAAATAAATAACCCATATCGGGCTTGTAGTTTTTAAAATCTTTCATATACTGGACTTCTTCTTGTCGGAGTGCCTAGTGTTTATAAGGCTATTATAAACACAGGCTGAGACCGTTAATTCGGGATCCGCGGAACCTGATCGGGTTAATACCCGCGAAGGGAACAAGAGTGATTCGACCTTTTGATAGCTTCATTGCGTATATTTTTCACACATCTATATACACCTATCTGTCGATACTCCCTGCGACCTCCAGACAAGCATTTTTCTCAATATTCACCCGACAGGCTAATAGCCTGCATGATATTTATTAGGAAATGCTATGTCCCAAAATCAAACTATATCCGTTAAAGATATTTCACCAACGATCAACAAACAGCGTCCACGAAAAGAGCAACGTGATGCTGCTCAAGAGTTTATCAGCACCATTCAAGGCGTAAGCTTCCCCAATTCAAAACGCATTTATCTCGAAGGCTCACGTACTGACATTCAAGTACCCATGCGTGAGATCCAGCTTGATAAAACGCTAGTAGGAGGATCAAAAGATTCCCCTGTTTTTGAAGATAATGAACCTGTACCAGTGTATGACACATCAGGCCCTTATGGTGATCCTGATTCTCAACTTGACGTTAACCTTGGCTTAAAAAAAATACGCCAACCTTGGATTGATGAGCGCAATGATACTGAAACGCTTTCACTTTTAAGTTCGGATTTCACCCAGCAGCGCCTTTCTGATGCCGGATTAGAGCATCTGCGTTTTCCCTTAAAACCAAGCCCTAAAAAAGCGCTAAATGGCAAAAGTGTGACCCAATTGCATTATGCTCGCCAAGGCATTATTACGCCTGAAATGGAGTTTATTGCTATTCGTGAAAATATGGGGCGAGAGAGAATTCGTAGCGAAGTTTTACGCCAACAGCACGCAGGGTTTAGCTTTGGTGCTCATCTCCCTGACAATATTACCCCTGAGTTTGTACGCCAAGAAGTTGCAGCTGGTCGAGCAATCATTCCTGCCAATATCAATCACCCAGAATCAGAGCCAATGATTATTGGTCGTAATTTCTTAGTGAAAGTGAATGCCAATATCGGGAACTCTTCGGTCACCTCCTCAATTGAAGAAGAAGTTGAAAAGCTAATTTGGTCTACACGCTGGGGAGCGGATACCGTAATGGATCTCTCAACAGGCCGTTATATTCATGAAACACGTGAGTGGATCATTCGTAATAGCCCTGTTCCTATTGGTACAGTTCCAATTTATCAAGCACTCGAGAAAGTTAACGGTATTGCTGAAGATCTCACTTGGGAAATGTTCCGAGATACCTTGCTTGAACAAGCAGAGCAAGGGGTTGATTATTTTACTATTCATGCAGGTGTATTGTTACGTTATGTGCCAATGACAGCAAAACGCCTAACGGGCATAGTGTCTCGTGGCGGTTCGATAATGGCAAAATGGTGTTTATCACATCATAAAGAGAATTTCCTCTACGAACATTTCCGTGAAATCTGTGAAATTTGTACCGCTTATGACGTTTCCCTCTCACTGGGAGATGGATTAAGACCGGGTTCGATTCAAGATGCCAATGATGAAGCACAATTTTCTGAATTACATACTCTAGGTGAACTGACAAAAATTGCATGGGAGTATGACGTTCAAGTCATGATAGAAGGCCCTGGCCACGTTCCAATGCAGATGATCCGCCGCAATATGACAGAGGAATTGGAACATTGTCATGAAGCACCATTTTATACATTAGGCCCTCTCACTACAGATATTGCGCCGGGTTACGATCACTTCACATCAGGTATTGGTGCAGCAATGATTGGCTGGTTTGGTTGCGCAATGCTCTGTTATGTTACGCCAAAAGAACACCTTGGTTTACCTAATAAAGAAGATGTGAAACAAGGTCTTATCACTTATAAAATCGCCGCTCATGCAGCCGATTTAGCAAAAGGACACCCCGGCGCTCAAATTCGTGATAATGCAATGTCGAAAGCGCGCTTTGAATTTAGATGGGAAGACCAATTTAACTTGGCTCTTGATCCTGAAACTGCACGTCAATATCACGATGAAACGCTACCTCAGGCTTCAGGAAAAGTCGCTCATTTCTGTTCGATGTGTGGTCCTAAATTCTGCTCAATGAAGATAACACAAGAAGTACGCGATTATGCGGCAGGTATGGAGCAAATGTCTCAAGCCTTTAAAGAGCATGGAAGTGAGTTATACCACAGTGCAGAAATCGCCAGTGTTGAGGTGACTGAAAATGAACAGATCCTCTAATACACCTTTTGCATTAACAGAAAAAAAGCTTGGGCTTTATCCTGTTGTTGATTCTATTGAATGGATCGAACGCCTATTAAAAATAGGCGTTACCACCCTGCAATTACGCATAAAAGATAAACAGCCAGACGACGTTGAACAAGAGATCATCGAAGCGATAAAACTGGGCAAACAGTATCACGCAAGACTGTTTATCAACGATTACTGGCAACTCGCCATTAAACATCACGCTTATGGTGTTCATCTTGGCCAAGAAGATCTCGATATTGCTGATCTTAATGCCATTAAACAATCAGGATTACGCCTTGGTATTTCCACTCATGACGAAGTTGAATTACAAAGAGCGAAAACATTACGTCCATCTTACATCGCATTAGGGCATATATTCCCAACAACGACCAAAGATATGCCATCTAAACCTCAAGGATTGAAGGCACTCAAACATCAAGTAGAACAGACACCTGATTTTCCAACTGTTGCTATTGGTGGGATCTCACTAGAAAGAGTACCTGATGTTGTTGCAACTGGGGTGGGGAGCGTTGCCTTAGTCAGTGCAATAACAAAAGCACCAGATTGGCAACAAGTGACTCGTAAATTATTAGAATTAGTGGAAGGAAAACCATCATGCTAAATGATAATGATTTTATGCGTTATAGCCGACAAGTGATGTTAGAAGATATTGGCTTAGAAGGTCAAAACAAGCTTCAACAAGCAAAGGTATTGATTATTGGGCTTGGTGGATTAGGCTCTCCCGCATCACTTTATCTTGCTGGTGCAGGTATTGGTGAGCTTATTTTAGTGGATGATGATGAGTTACATGTTTCTAATCTACAGCGTCAAATTCTTTATCGCACTCAAGATATTCCCGATGCCAAATCAGAGATCGCAAAGCAGTCTCTACTTGCACTAAATCCGGATATAAAAATTACCTCTTATAAACAACGTATTAATGATGATTCATTATCTAAATTAGTTAAAGAGGTCGATTTAGTTTTAGATTGCACCGATAACATGCTCACTCGTCAAGCGATTAACCGTGCTTGTGTCGCACAGCAAACGCCGCTTATTAGTGGCAGTGCCGTGGGCTTTAGTGGTCAGCTTATGGTATTTGAACCTCCTTTTACTCACGGTTGCTATCACTGTCTTTATCCTGATGAAACTGAGCCACAAAGAAACTGCAAAACAGCAGGTATATTAGGGCCTGTTGTTGGGGTTATTGGCACACTTCAAGCCCTTGAAGCAATCAAATTACTCTCAGGCTTACCTTGTTCTCTAAGTGGGAAACTTCGCCTTTTTGATGGTAGAAAACAAAATTGGAGTACTTTGCATTTAACACCATCAAAAACATGTCCTGTTTGTCGAGGGGTAGCATGAACATTACCGTAAATGACGAACAATATTCTCTGGATATGCCTGTCACTATCTGTCAGCTCCTTATTCAGTTAGAACAGCCACACATCGGTGTGGCGCTTGCTGTCAATGAAACCATTGTGCCCCGTGAAAATTGGGAAACACATTTTATTAATGATGGCGATACTATTCTTCTCTTCCAAGCAATTGCAGGGGGCTGATATGTTAAAAATTGCTGATACAACATTCACATCTAGACTTTTTACAGGCACAGGAAAATTTGCAACACCAACGCTAATGACAGAAGCCATTAAGGCTTCGGGTAGCCAATTAGTAACCATGGCAATGAAGCGTGTGGATTTAAAGAATGGTAATGATGACTTAATCGCACCACTTAAATCATTAGGGGTAAAATTATTACCTAATACATCTGGTGCAAAAACAGCACAAGAAGCTGTTTTTGCGGCTCGTTTAGCCAAAGAAGCCTTTGGCACCCATTGGGTAAAATTAGAAATTCATCCTGACACTAAATATTTATTACCTGATCCTATTGAAACACTTAAAGCCGCTGAAATCCTCGTTAAAGAAGGTTTTGTTGTTTTACCTTATTGCAGTGCTGATCCTGTTTTATGTCGTCGTTTAGAAGAAGTTGGCTGTGCAGCTGTAATGCCATTAGGCTCTCCTATTGGCTCAAATCAAGGCTTACAGACTCGTGATTTCCTACGAATTATCATTGAACAAGCCTCAATTCCTGTTGTTGTTGATGCTGGTATTGGTGCACCAAGTCATGCCCTCGAAGCTTTAGAGTTAGGTGCTGATGCAGTATTAGTTAATACCGCAATTGCTGTTGCCAAAAATCCTATTCTAATGGCGCAAGCATTTAAAGCAGCGCTTGATGCTGGTGAACTTGCTCGACAATCAGGACTTACGACACCTGCTTCAGCTGTGAATATGCAAGCGCAAGCCTCTAGTCCATTAACCCAATACTTAGGGGCATTCTAATGGACACTTTTTCTGATTATTGGCAACAACTCGACTGGGATGACATTACATTAAAACTCAATAGTAAAACCAATGCGGATGTTGAAGCCGCATTAAATCGCCATTCCCTTACACTTGATGATTTTATGGCGCTAATTTCGCCTGCGGGTCGCCATTATTTAGAGCCTATGGCACAACGTGCTCAACAACTCACTCGACAACGTTTTGGTAATGTAGTGGGATTGTATGTGCCGCTTTATCTTTCTAATTTATGTGCGAATGACTGTACTTATTGTGGTTTTTCAATGAGTAATGCCATTAAACGTAAAACATTAAATGAAAATGAAATCATCGCTGAATGCAATAGCATCAGGCAATTAGGTTTTGATAGCTTGTTATTAGTGACTGGAGAGCACCAAAGAAAAGTGGGTATGGATTATTTTCGCCAATATATCCCTCTTATTCGAGAAAATTTCAGTTCATTAATGATGGAAGTACAACCTCTTGCAACAGAAGAGTATGCAGAATTAAAAACACTAGGTATTGATGGCGTGATGGTTTATCAAGAAACCTATCATGAACCAACTTATCAGCTTCATCATCTAAAAGGTAAAAAACAAGATTTCCATTGGCGACTACAAACACCTGATAGATTAGGGCAAGCAGGAATTGATAAAATTGGTTTAGGTGCGTTGATTGGCCTTTCAAGCCAGTGGCGTAGCGATTGTTATATGGTGGCAGAACATCTCTTGTTCTTACAAAAACGCTATTGGAAAAGCCGTTACTCTATCTCTTTTCCTCGTTTACGTCCTTGCGCTGGTGGGCTTAGCCCTGCATCGGTAATGAGTGAAGCTGAATTAGTTCAATTGATCTGTGCTTTTCGCATTTTGGCACCAGACGTTGAGCTTTCACTTTCAACACGAGAATCTCCTTATTTTCGCGATAACACAGTGCCGTTAGCAATTAATAATATTAGCGCAGGATCTAAAACCCAACCCGGTGGATATTCTGATAGTCATGAAGAGCTAGAACAGTTTTCACCTAATGATAATCGCCATGTAAATGATGTTATTAACGTATTAAAAGAGCGAGGATTACAACCTGTATGGAAAGATTGGGATAATTACTTGGGTCGTTAATTAAAATTTGAATAATATAAAACCGCTTTTAATTAATTTAATTACAAATAATAAAGGCGGTTTTTATTAAATAACTCAATAAAAATAACATGTAATAAACTTAAAATAATTAAAGAAAAATAAAAGATTATAAATAATGTCTTAGGATATTTTTAATTTAATATTATATAAAATAATTAACTTAATTCTTATACTGCTAATTCTTCAAGTTCTTGCATACTCAAACCTGATATTTTTTCGATCAATGAAAGATCAAAATTCTCTTTTAATAAATTTTGAGCTAATTCTATTTGTACTATTTTTTTACCAATCTCAATACCTTCCGTTTTACCTAATTTAATACCCTCATTTTTACCTAATTCAAACCCTTTATTTTCTAATCTCCACGCTATATTCATAATCACCTCTCTGTGGCTATCTACCTGTTCAACTATTTTATTGATAACAAATTCAAAGTCTGATGCATCCAGAATTGAGAATAAATATTCTACGACAATAATCGTGTCCTCATCTCTGCAGTTTTTCTGATTTATTGCTTTTGATAGAAGCATTGCAATCTTATTAAGATCATGACAACTATTAACATACTTCATTGCAATTTCCATTACCGCTGCTTTTTTATGTGTCAGCAAAATATCATCATCAATTGAAGTCAAATCAATTAAAGAGAAATTATTAGAATAAAGCTTATTAGCAAGTGAAGTAAGTGGAAAGCATGACATCCAATTAACAGGAAAAGGATAAGGTTTTTTCTTGCCATGATAAAACAAAATAGGAACAACGAGAGGCAACGATTTATAACCTTGCTGTAAATGTTGATTCATAGTGGAAAATGCATAATTCATCATGCGCCAAGCTATCATTTTATCTGGCCTAGATTGATGCTCTATCAGTAAATAAATAGGAATATCACCCTCTTTGGTTTTGACTAAATACAAAATATCAGACATACGAGAACGTAATTTAATATCGATGAAAGAAGAATTTTGTAATTGTAACGTCGAAAAATCACAATGACTTTTTAATTCCTCTGGTAAATGAACAAAGAAGAAATCTTTCGCATTACTGACATTCATCATAAAGCGTTTAAATGCAGAATCATAAGAAGATATAGATATAGGCTTTTTCATAACTAGCTCCATACTGAATTTGGATTGCCAGCTTACAGAAAAAAATAAATTTTTATCACTAAAAAATCATCATAATTATCTGAAAAATATAAGTTATTTATTGATCTTAACTGAATTGGTAATAGAGGAATAAAAAATACCTTCAATAAATATCAAAGGTATTTTTTAAGATTATAAATTTTATTTTTAATTATTTATCAACAACGATATTTTTATTAACGACTTCATATTCATCATTACCCACCATCCTCGCAAATTTCTCAATAGGATCTGTACTCAAAGCATAGAGCCGTTTTAGTGCAAAAGGAGGATCACCTAAACGAACTTTTCCCTGTTGAGTTGTCACCGCCAATGTCATACCAGACGCTTTGACTGCAGTAATTGCCCTTTGATTATATCCACCGAAAGGATATGCAAAGGCATATTGATGTGGATTTAATAATCGCAATACACGTTGTGAGCGTTGTAAGTCTAATATAATTGTGTGGGACTGACGGCTAAAAATAATAGGTTTTTTATTATTATCTAAACGATGTAAAAAATGGGAATGTGATTGAATATCAAAAACATCACGACTCGATTTGAGTGATTGCCAACTCATAAATTGTAATGAATTAGGTGCCCACTTAGGTGTTTTGGATTTTATTCGTGATGAGATAACAAATAGTGTTGCTCGTTGACCATTTTCTTTTAAAAGAGGATAAGCATAACGATAAACGGATTGCAAACCATCATCAAATGTTAATGCAACAGCTTTGCCTGGCAAATTAACACTCTTATTTAAATAGCCAGCAACTTGATTGAGCGAAAGCGTTTCATATCCAGCTTCTTTTAAATAATTCATCTGCTCTGTAAATGCAGTTAATGATGTTGTTGTTGATGTATGACGAAAATTATGGTTTTCCGTAGTTTTAAGAATATGGTGATAAGTAAGTACTGGTATCCCTAAGTCAGGCTTTACATCCCTTGATGAAATATAACCTAAGCGATCACCTAAAGATATTTCAAACCAATTGATTTTACTTCCATTAGTACCTTCTTTTATTGTGCGAGATAACACGGGGTAACGTAAATTGGGTAAGAGTGTCGCTATTTGTGGGCTAGTAATATCTTTATCACTATAGATAGGAGTATTTTTTGTCGTAATTAAATATTCGTAGATAGGATAATCTGCTTTCTTCGTGCGATCTGATAAGAAACGTATTTTCTTATCTGGTTTCATTGAGGCAATATCTTCAAAATAGCCATCTTCTAGATAGCCCGCTTCAAGATAACCTTGAGCATTCCCAAATTGTATTTTGTGGTAATCACCCTCTGTAACTGATGCATAAAAACCTTGGTTAGGAAAAAGTTCTGCAACAGGTTGCAATTTATCCCCCACAAACGCATATAACGTTTTTTGTTGGCGAAGTTGCATCAATGTTGTAATGGGCGTTTTTAAATCCCATTGAGCTTCTGTTGGAATACCTCTTTCATAAGGCACTGCTGAAGCAAATCCAGTAAAAATAAAACATAGAATAATCAAAATCTTAGCTATTATTCTCATCATTTCGCCTACTTATGTAGAACAGAAACAAAAAATGCCCTCACAATGGAGGGCATTTCAATCTAATCTAAATTAGATTTTAGTCTTTTAATCCACCAAAACCAGCATTCAGTAATTCTGCTAAGTTAGCAGATGCTTCATCAGCACTGATTGTTGTTTCAGTTTCATCTGTCGGCAGTTGTGATTGACGACGCTTCATACGATCTTGGTGATACGCATATCCAGTACCAGCTGGGATCAAGCGACCAACAATAACGTTTTCTTTCAAGCCACGTAATTCATCACGTTTACCCGCTACCGCAGCTTCCGTCAGAACACGAGTTGTTTCTTGGAACGATGCAGCAGAGATGAAGGATTCAGTTGCCAGAGATGCTTTCGTGATACCTAACAGGTCACGAGCATACGTTGCTGGTACTTTACCATCATCTTCCAGAACACGGTTTGAAACTTTAACGCGAGCGTATTCAACCTGTTCGCCTTCGAGGAACTCAGAGCTTCCTGCGTTCTCAATGGTAACTTTACGTAGCATCTGACGAACGATAACTTCGATGTGTTTATCGTTAATCTTAACGCCTTGTAAACGGTAAACTTCCTGTACTTCGTTAGTGATATAGCGAGTAACCGCATGAACACCACGTAAGCGCAGAATGTCGTGTGGTGATTCTGGACCATCGGAAATAACATCACCGCGTTCCACAACCTCACCCTCGAATACGTTAAGTTGACGCCATTTAGGGATCATCTCTTCGTATGCATCGCTACCGTCTAATGGAGAAATAACTAGACGACGTTTACCTTTAGTCTCTTTACCGAACGAAACAATACCGCTGATTTCAGCAAGGATTGCAGGCTCTTTCGGACGACGAGCTTCAAACAAGTCAGCAACGCGTGGCAGACCACCGGTGATATCTTTAGTACCGCCAGATTCTTGTGGAATACGCGCTAAAGTGTCACCTGCGTTAATTGTAATGCCATCGTCTAACTGAACAATCGCTTTACCTGGCAGGAAGTACTGTGCTGGCATATCAGTATTCGGGATTAATACGTCATTACCTTGTGCATCAGTGATGCGTAATGCTGGACGTAAATCTTTACCGCTACCTGTACGCTCTGCTGAATCCAGAACAACCAGTGAAGAAAGACCTGTTAATTCATCTGTTTGACGTGTGATAGTTTGACCATCAACCATGTCTGCAAAACGGATGATACCAGATACTTCACTCACAACTGGCATTGTATGTGGATCCCAGTTAGCAACAGTTTCGCCACCGTTAACCGCTTCGCCATCACCCTTCGCTAATTGAGCACCGTAAGGTACTTTATAGCTCTCTTTCGTACGACCGAATTCGTCAATTAAACGTAATTCTGTGTTACGAGAAGTGATAACTAATTTACCAGCAGTATTAGTAATGAACTTCGCATTAAACAGCTTCAGAGTACCTTTGTTACGTACTTGAATGCTAGATTCTGCTGCCGCACGAGATGCCGCACCACCGATGTGGAACGTACGCATCGTTAACTGTGTGCCTGGTTCACCGATTGACTGTGCCGCGATAACACCGATAGCTTCACCTTTGTTAATGATATGACCACGAGCAAGGTCACGACCATAACAATTAGCACACACACCGAAGTCTGTGTTACAGGTTACAACTGAACGTACTTTCACGCTGTCAACTGAGTTTTCTTCTAACAAGTCACACAGTTTTTCGTTTAACAGGGTGTTACGTGGAACAAGAATATCGGCAGTACCTGGTTTCAGAATATCTTCTGCAGCCACACGACCTAATACACGTTCACGCAGTGGTTCTTTAACATCACCACCTTCGATAACCGGAGTCATCATAACACCTTCGGTTGTACCACAGTCGTCTTCTGTTACGACTAAGTCTTGTGCAACGTCAACTAAACGACGAGTCAAGTAACCGGAGTTTGCTGTTTTCAGTGCGGTATCCGCAAGACCTTTACGAGCACCGTGAGTTGAGATGAAGTACTGGAGTACGTTCAGACCTTCACGGAAGTTTGCTGTAATAGGTGTTTCGATGATTGAGCCATCTGGCTTAGCCATCAAACCACGCATACCTGCTAACTGACGAATCTGAGCTGCAGAACCACGAGCACCGGAGTCAGCCATCATAAAGATGCTGTTGAAAGATACTTGTTGTTCTTCTTCACCATTACGGTTAATAACGGTTTCAGTAGACAGGTTTTCCATCATCGCTTTTGCTACGCGCTCATTCGCCGCAGCCCAAATATCGATAACTTTGTTGTAACGTTCGCCCGCTGTTACCAGACCGGATTGGAACTGTTCCTGAATTTCTGCAACTTCTGCTTCTGCTTCTGCAATGATCTCTGCTTTTTTCGCAGGGATAACCATATCATCGATACCTACTGAAGCACCTGAACGTGCTGCGTAAGCAAAACCGGTATACATGATTTGGTCAGCAAAAATAACTGTTGGCTTCAAGCCCAATACGCGATAACAGGTATTCAGCATTTTAGAAATTGCTTTCTTACCTAATGGTTGGTTAACCAGCGCGTAAGGTAGGCCTTTTGGTACGATCATCCATAAAATAGCTCGGCCGACAGTTGTGTCTTTTAAGCTAGTT
The DNA here is from genome assembly GCF_047921555.1 of Proteus sp. LHD240705. Classification (NCBI taxonomy): domain Bacteria; kingdom Pseudomonadati; phylum Pseudomonadota; class Gammaproteobacteria; order Enterobacterales; family Morganellaceae; genus Proteus; species Proteus sp. LHD240705. The sequence continues at coordinate 9,933 of NZ_JBLRMI010000014.1, read as the reverse complement.
TCAGTGGTGATGTTACCTTCGCCATCTTTGATCTCTTCAGTGATACGTACTTTAACGCGTGCGTGTAAAGAGGCTAAACCTGCGCGATAAACGCGTTCAGCTTCTTTAGGACCACTTAACACCATGCCTTCACCTTTGGCATTGATGCAGTCACGAGTCATGTAGTACAGACCTAATACAACGTCCTGTGAAGGAACGATGATTGGATCACCACTTGCTGGAGACAGAATGTTGTTTGTTGACATCATCAGCGCACGAGCTTCTAACTGTGCTTCTAATGTCAATGGTACGTGAACCGCCATTTGGTCACCATCGAAGTCGGCGTTATATGCCGCACAAACGAGTGGGTGTAACTGAATAGCTTTACCTTCAATAAGGATTGGTTCAAATGCCTGAATACCTAAACGGTGAAGTGTTGGTGCACGGTTCAGCATCACTGGGTGTTCGCGGATAACTTCATCTAAGATATCCCAAACAACCGCTTCTTCACGCTCAACCATTTTTTTAGCGGCTTTGATTGTTGTCGCTAAACCACGGGTTTCCAGTTTTCCGTAAATAAATGGTTTGAATAACTCAAGAGCCATTTTCTTCGGTAGACCACACTGATGCAGACGCAGGTATGGACCAACGGTGATTACAGAACGACCAGAATAGTCAACACGTTTACCTAACAGGTTTTGACGGAAACGACCTTGTTTACCTTTGATCATATCAGCCAAAGATTTCAGAGGACGTTTGTTAGAACCCGTAATCGCACGACCACGACGACCGTTATCTAATAACGCATCCACAGACTCTTGTAACATACGTTTTTCGTTACGTACGATAATGTCTGGTGCTGCTAAATCAAGCAGGCGTTTTAAACGGTTGTTACGGTTGATCACACGACGATATAAATCGTTCAGGTCTGAAGTCGCAAAACGACCGCCATCAAGTGGAACCAATGGACGTAAGTCTGGTGGTAACACAGGCAGTACAGTTAAGATCATCCACTCAGGTTTATTGCCTGATTGCATGAATGCTTCAAGTAACTTGATACGTTTAGTCAGTTTCTTACGTTTAGTTTCAGAGTTAGTTTCATTTAACTCTTCACGCAGCGTTTCACACTCTTGTTCCAGATCCATGCTCTGTAACAAGTTCTGAACAGCTTCTGCACCCATCTTCGCATCGAATTCGTCACCGAATTCTTCTAATGCATCAAGATATTGCTCTTCTGTTAAGATTTGTCCACGCTCAAGGCTAGTCATCCCGCCTTCAACAACAACATAAGATTCGAAATACAGTACACGTTCAATATCGCGCAGTGGCATATCCAGCAGCAGACCGATACGGGACGGCAGTGATTTCAAGAACCAAATGTGAGCAACTGGAGAAGCTAATTCGATGTGACCCATACGTTCACGACGAACTTTAGTTTGTGTAACTTCAACGCCACACTTCTCACAGATAACACCACGGTGTTTTAAACGTTTGTATTTACCACACAAACATTCGTAATCTTTTACTGGTCCGAAAATACGGGCACAGAAAAGACCGTCACGCTCTGGTTTGAACGTACGGTAGTTAATTGTTTCTGGCTTTTTAACTTCACCAAATGACCATGAACGGATCATATCAGGTGATGCCAGAGCAATTTTGATCGCATCAAACTCTTCGGTCTTGGTTTGCGCTTTCAGAAACTTTAATAAGTCTTTCACGAAATGGCTCCTGTCGGAGTTAGACCTGCCAGGCAAATGACCCCTGTCATTCACCCCTTTAAACCAGTGTAGTCACTGTTTGACAGACTGCCATTTCTAGCAGTCTGTCTATATGGAATCCGTTATTCGTCTTCCAATTCGATGTTGATACCCAGTGAACGGATCTCTTTCAACAATACGTTGAACGACTCTGGCATACCTGGTTCCATCTGATGGTTACCATCAACGATGTTTTTGTACATTTTGGTACGACCGTTAACGTCATCCGACTTAACAGTAAGCATTTCTTGAAGAGTATAAGCTGCACCGTATGCTTCCAGTGCCCACACTTCCATCTCCCCGAAACGCTGTCCACCAAACTGTGCTTTACCACCAAGAGGTTGCTGAGTAACCAAGCTGTACGAACCAGTAGAACGGGCGTGCATCTTGTCATCAACTAAGTGGTTCAGTTTCAGCATGTACATGTAACCAACAGTTACTGGACGCTCAAATTGTTCACCTGTACGACCATCGAAAAGTGTAATCTGACCAGAAGTTGGAAGATCAGCTAATTTCAGCATCTCTTTAATTTCCATTTCTTCTGCACCATCGAACACTGGTGTTGCGGTTGGCATACCTTTTTTCAGGTTTTCAGCCAGACGTAACACTTCTTCATCGCTGAAGGTGTCCAGATCAACTTTCTGACGAGGTGCCATACCCAGATCGTAAGCTTTCTGGATAAATTCACGTAATTTAGCAACTTCTTGTTGCTGTTTCAGCATCGCGTTGATCTTATCACCGATACCTTTAGCAGCCATACCCAAGTGAGTTTCAAGGATCTGACCGATGTTCATACGTGATGGTACACCCAGTGGGTTCAATACGAGGTCTACTGGATTGCCGTTTTCATCATATGGCATGTCTTCAATTGGGTTAATCTTAGAGATAACACCCTTGTTACCATGACGACCCGCCATCTTATCACCAGGTTGGATCTGACGTTTAACAGCCAGGTAAACCTTAACGATTTTCAGCACGCCTGGTGCTAAATCATCACCTTGAGTGATTTTACGACGTTTAGCTTCCAGTTTCTTCGCGAACTCAGCTTTCAGTTCATCATACTGTTCTGCTAATTGTTCTAACTGGTTTTGCTTCTCTTCATCCGCAATACCCAGCTCTAACCAACGTTCACGAGGTAATTTATCTAATTTCTCAGCTTCAATACCGCCAGCAATCAGAACACCACGGATACGAGCGAATAGACCAGCTTCAAAGATACGCAGTTCTTCAGTTAAGTCTTTTTTAACTTCACGTAACTGTGATTCTTCGATTTCTAATGCACGTTTATCTTTTTCTACGCCATCACGGGTGAAGACTTGTACGTCGATAACTGTACCAGACACACCATTAGGAACACGCAGAGAAGAATCTTTAACATCAGACGCTTTTTCACCGAAGATAGCACGCAGCAGTTTCTCTTCTGGAGTCAGTTGAGTTTCACCTTTAGGTGTTACTTTACCAACCAGAATGTCACCACCTTTCACTTCAGCACCGATATAAACGATACCTGATTCATCCAGTTTAGATAACGCTGCTTCACCGACGTTCGGGATATCAGCAGTGATCTCTTCAGGCCCTAACTTAGTATCACGAGAGACACAAGCAAGTTCTTGAATATGGATAGTAGTGAAACGATCTTCTTGAACAACACGTTCAGATACAAGGATGGAGTCCTCGTAGTTATAACCATTCCATGGCATAAATGCCACGCGCATGTTTTGACCTAATGCTAACTCACCAAGGTCTGTTGAAGGACCATCGGCTAACACGTCACCACGATCAACAGGTTCACCTAAAGATACGCAAGGAGTTTGGTTAATACATGTGTTCTGGTTAGAACGAGTGTATTTAGTCAAGCTGTAGATATCGATGCCCGCTTCACCAGCGTAAGTCTCTTCTTCGTTAACTTTGATAACGATACGAGAAGCATCAACATACTGAACAACACCACCACGTTTAGCAACCGCAGTAACACCGGAGTCAACCGCTACCGCACGTTCCATACCTGTACCTACCAGTGGTTTATCACCACGAAGTGTAGGAACAGCCTGACGTTGCATGTTCGCACCCATCAATGCACGGTTGGCGTCATCGTGTTCAAGGAATGGGATCAGTGAAGCACCGACAGAAACAACCTGTTGGGTTGAAACGTCCATGTACTGAACTTGGTCACGACTAAATAAGCTTGACTCACCTTTATGACGGCAAGTAACTAATTCTTCAACGAAGTGATTGTCATCGTCTAATACGGAGTTAGCCTGAGCAATGATGAAGTTACCTTCTTCGATTGCAGACAGATAGTGAATTTCATCTGTTACAGCATTGTTTTCAACAACACGGTAAGGCGTTTCTAGGAAACCGTACTCATTAGTCTGTGCATAAACAGATAATGAGTTGATAAGACCGATGTTTGGACCTTCAGGTGTTTCGATTGGGCACACACGACCGTAGTGAGTTGGGTGTACGTCTCGAACTTCGAAGCCTGCACGTTCACGGGTCAAACCACCAGGGCCTAATGCAGAAATACGACGTTTGTGCGTAATTTCTGATAGCGGGTTATTCTGATCCATAAACTGTGATAACTGGCTAGAACCAAAGAATTCTTTGACAGCAGCAGAAATCGGTTTTGCGTTGATCATATCTTGTGGCATTAATGCATCAAGATCGCCTAAAGATAGACGCTCTTTAACTGCACGTTCAACACGCACCAGACCAACACGGAATTGGTTTTCAGCCATTTCGCCAACAGAACGAATACGACGGTTACCTAAGTGGTCAATATCATCCACTTCACCTTTACCATTACGGATATCAATCAGTTTTCTCATTACTTCAATGATATCTTCTTGGCTTAGGATGCCAGAACCTTCAACTTCGTCACGGCCTAAAGAACGGTTGAACTTCATACGACCAACAGCAGACAGATCATAACGATCTTCAGAGAAGAATAAGTTCTCAAATAAATTTTCTGCTGCTTCGCGTGTAGGTGGTTCACCAGGACGCATCATGCGATAGATTTCAACTAATGCGCTTAAACGATCGTTTGTAGGATCGACGCGAACAGTTTCTGAAATATAAGCACCATGATCTAAGTCATTGGTAAACAGTGTTTCAATCGTTTTATGACCAGCTTGACTTAAGCGTGCTAACACATCTAAAGAGATTTCCATGTTAGCAGCACAAATCAGTTCACCTGTCGCTTCATCAATATAGTCACGAGCAACCACTTTACCTGCAATGTATTCAACAGGTACTTCAATGCGGTCAACTTGCTCTTTTTCTAATTGACGAATATGGCGAGCGGTAATACGACGGCCTTTTTCGACATACACTTTGCCGTTTGCTTCAATATCAAATGAAGCAGTTTCACCACGCAGACGTTCAGGCACTAATGTCATCATCAGCTTGTTGTTGCTGATTTCAAACAATGTTTTTTCGAAGAATAATCCTAAGATTTCTTCAGTGCTGTAATTCATTGCGCGTAAAATGATAGTCGCAGGTAATTTACGGCGACGGTCAATACGGACAAAAAGGTTATCTTTAGGGTCGAATTCGAAGTCTAACCATGAGCCACGATAAGGGATAATACGTGCGTTATACAGTACCTTACCTGAAGAGTGTGTTTTACCTTTGTCACTATCAAAGAACACACCAGGGCTACGGTGTAACTGGGAAACGATAACACGCTCAGTACCATTGATAACAAAGGTACCATTATCGGTCATTAATGGGATTTCACCCATATAGACTTCTTGTTCTTTGATGTCTTTAACGGTGCCTTCTGGGGCTTCACGTTCATAAATGACCAGACGCAGTTTTACACGCAGAGGTGCAGAATAAGTTACACCGCGGATCTGACATTCTTTAACATCAAAAACAGGCTCGCCTAAGCGGTAGCTGACATATTGTAATTCAGCATTACCACTGTAGCTTTGGATAGGAAATACGGAGCGGAAAGCTGCTTCCAGACCGTTTTGACCATCAGGATCTTGCTCGATGAACTTCTGGAACGAGTCAAGTTGGATAGAAAGGAGATAGGGAACATCCAGAACTTGTGGACGTTTACCAAAATCCTTACGAATACGTTTTTTCTCGGTATAGGAGTAAACCATAGGGTTCCTCAGCTCGCTGAAAAGTGACCCACTCTGCCTGTCCTTAACTTTAAGGATGGCTCGACATTCTGCAAACACTGTTTTTTTGTAGGTAGGAAAACAACTATTTTCCGAATATTTATTGCTATTACTCTTAAATCATTTCATTGTGCCAAGATCACTACCGAGCTTTCGAGAACGTGGATCGTAGTGACTAACACAGTATATTAAGTCGTCAATAGCAAAAAATATTGAAGTAATGAGACACCAAAAAAGTGTGAAAAAGTGACTCTTACCTTACAGCGCAAAAAGGCTGGTGACTAAAAAATCACCAGCCATCAGCCGTTAGGCTGCACTCTGGGAAGTTAAATTATTTAACTTCAACCTCAGCGCCTGCTTCTTCCAGAGCTTTCTTCAGAGCTTCAGCATCATCTTTGCTTACGCCTTCTTTAAGAGCTGCTGGTGCAGATTCTACTAAGTCTTTAGCTTCTTTCAGGCCAAGACCGGTAGCGCCACGTACTGCTTTGATTACTGCTACTTTGTTACCGCCGATAGCTTTCAGGATAACGTCAAATTCAGTTTTCTCTTCAGCAGCTTCTGCTGGACCCGCAGCAACAGCAACAGCTGCAGCAGCAGATACACCGAATTTTTCTTCCATCATAGAGATCAGTTCAACAACGTCCATTACAGACATTTCAGCAACTGCGTTTAAGATATCGTCTTTAGAAATAGACATAACAAGTGTTCCTAAAATTCAGAAAAAGTTTATACGTAAATAAAGCAACGAAGAAATTGGCTATTAAGCAGCTTCTTTCTGATCGCGCAGAGCAGCCAGAGTGCGAACCAATTTGCCTGCAGAGGCTTCTTTCATGGTTGCCATCAGGCGTGCGATTGCTTCATCGTAAGTTGGGAGTGTAGCCAGACGATCGATGTTCGAACCTGGGATAAACTCACCTTCAAAGGCAGCCGCTTTAATCTCGAATGCTGGGTTCGCTTTCGCGAAATCTTTGAACAGACGAGCAGCAGCGCCCGGATGTTCAGCAGAAAATGCAATCAAGGTTGGACCAACAAATGCATCTTTCAGTACTTCATAAGAAGTACCTTCAACAGCACGACGCAGAAGTGTGTTACGTACTACACGTACAGTAACGCCAGCTTCACGACATGCTTTACGCAGTTCGGTCATTTTAGCTACAGTAACGCCACGGGAATCCGCAACAACTGCAGAAAGCGCACCTTTGGCAACTTCGCTGACTTCAGCAACAATCGCTTGTTTGTCTTGAAGATTTAGTGCCATTAGCTTCTTGCTCCTGGATTAACCGAGTAAAAACTCGGGACTCACATCACTTATTACCACAATGGTATAAGCGCTAAAACACGGTGAGTAGAATCCAGAATATATAATTCTTTATTGGCTCTCTCACCGTCTACGCAGGAAAATTAAGTAATTACTTACACCTGCGGTCTTGGACGGGGTCTGGATAGGCCAGACTCCAACCGAAATTCAGAGAATTTAGTTATGTCGACTTGAATAAAATACAACATAGCTAAACTCAAGGCGTCAAATTCTATACAAATTTGACGCCAAGGTAAAGTCTTTTATGACTTTAGTCTAATCTAAGATTAAACTGTCGCGCTTAAGCTAGCTTGATCAATCGCAACACCTGCACCCATAGTGGTAGACAGGCTTACTTTCTTGATATAAACGCCTTTCGCTGCTGATGGTTTTGCTTTTTTCAGAGCAATCAACAGAGCTTCTAAGTTTTCTTTCAACTGAGCTTCGTTGAAATCAACTTTACCGATAGTGGTATGGATAATACCATTTTTGTCGTTACGGTAACGAACCTGACCAGCTTTAGCATTTTTAACTGCTTCAGCAACGTTAGGAGTTACAGTACCCACTTTCGGGTTTGGCATTAAGCCACGTGGGCCAAGGATTTGACCTAATTGACCTACAACGCGCATTGCATCTGGAGATGCGATAACAACGTCAAAGTCCATTTCGCCAGCTTTAACTTTAGCAGCTAAGTCGTCCATACCGACTAATTCAGCGCCTGCTTCTTTAGCAGCTTCTGCATTTGCACCTTGTGCGAATACAGCAACGCGAACTGAACGGCCAGTACCGTGTGGAAGTACAGTTGCACCACGAACGTTTTGATCTGATTTACGTGCATCGATGCCAAGGTTAACAGCAACGTCAACGCTTTCAACGAATTTAGCAGTAGCCAGTTCTTTCAGTAAAGCAACAGCTTCAGCAATTTCGTACTGTTTAGTTACTTCAACTTTCTCACGGATATTGCGCATGCGCTTGGTTAGTTTAGCCATCAGATTAATCCTCCACTACCAGGCCCATGGAACGAGCAGTACCAGCAATTGAACGCATCATAGCTTCAACGTCAGCACCAGTCAGGTCCGCAGCTTTAGTTTCTGCGATTTCACGAACTTGAGCAGAAGTAATTTTACCTACTTTCTCTTTGTTCGGTTTGCCAGAACCTGATTTCACGCCCGCAGCTTTCTTCAGCAGAACTGCTGCTGGAGGAGTTTTGGTAACGAAAGTGAAAGAACGGTCAGCATAAACTGTAATAACAACAGGAATTGGTAAACCTTTTTCTACGCTTTCAGTTTTAGCGTTGAATGCTTTACAGAATTCCATGATGTTAACACCTTGTTGACCCAGAGCTGGACCAACTGGTGGACTTGGATTAGCCATACCTGCAGAAACTTGCAGTTTGATATAGGCTTGGACTTTCTTAGCCATTAATTAATTCCTCAATTTGGGTATATCGCCCGGCTAGGGCTCCCCGATTTTACTTTGTTCTGTCTTATGACAAAACAACTCAAAACGAAAGGTGGAAAATTGTAGATAACTTTTCCACCTTTTGCAAGAAAGCAGCGTAAAAAGGTTTAACCTTTTTCAACCTGACTAAAGTCTAATTCAACTGGTGTTGCACGACCAAAGATTGATACAGAGACTTTTAAGCGGCTTTTTTCGTAATCAACTTCTTCAACAACACCATTAAAGTCAGCGAATGGACCATCGCTAACACGAACCATTTCACCTGGTTCAAACAGTGTTTTAGGACGCGGTTTATCACCAACTTGTTGTAAGCGATTCATAATCGCATCAACTTCTTTATCGCTAATTGGTGCAGGTCTGTCTGACGTTCCGCCAATGAATCCCATAACACGAGGTACATTACGTACTAAGTGCCAAGTTGCATCGTTCATGACCATTTGGACAAGAACATACCCTGGGAAAAATTTACGCTCACTTTTGCGACGTTGACCGCTACGGATCTCAACCACTTCTTCGGTTGGAACCATAACTTCGCCGAATGAGTCTTCCATTTCGTTTAATTTGATATGTTCACGCAGAGACTGTGCAACACGGCCTTCAAAGCCTGAAAATGCCTGAATGACATACCAGCGTTTTTTTGGAGAATCAGTCATGAACACCTCACAGGCCAGTAATAAATGAAACAAAACGAACCAGAATGCCATCCAGTCCCCAAAGAACTAATGACACAATAGCCGTCACCGCAGCAACAATCAGGGTTGTCTGCAATGTTTCTTGACGTGTTGGCCATACTACTTTACGCATTTCAATACGCGCTTCACGAGCAAATGCTAACGTTGCTTTACCTTGTGTTGTCCACAACGCGATCCCACCTGCTGCTACGAACAAAGCAACAACAGCTAAAGCTCGCAACGCTAGGTTAAATTCACGGTAAAGATAGTTGCCACCCACTGCTACTGCCAGCAATAAAACGGTAATGATCCACTTAGCGATATCACCACCGCGTTTGCTATCTTGAGCTCCGCTATTCGCACTCATAAATTAACCTGTCACTATGATGTAAATAAATAGCCAGCTTGCCTCGCAAGAGCAAAACAAATCAGACTAACCATAAAATCAACTATGATTGCATCTGACACAGTGTCATATCTCTATGACATTCGTATCTGCAAGATACTGGACTCGATTCGTTGTATCAGAGCCTATCTCACCAATAATTTACAACAAACTAGTGATGAGATAGGTTCTTTTTCAAACAACGCATAAAAAGGGCATCAATTGATGCCCTTTTTTAGGAAATTACGCGAGT
>NZ_JBLRMI010000013.1:0-37909 GCF_047921555.1 Proteus sp. LHD240705 | reverse complement strand
TAAATCGAATGATTTATTATTGATAATAAATGTGTTGTCTCAAATAAATATTTTGCTATTCTCTGCGCGGGTGCTTGGATCAATCTGGTTCAAGCATTTTGTAAGACCCAGAAAGAGAAAAGCCCCGATTATGTTATTTAACATTAACCGAGGCCGACTCAAACATGACAACTTGATTCTGCCTCCTTATAGAGGAACTGTCAAGAAAATGAACAAATATTCTCTTATTAGTATGATTGTTATTAGTATAAATATCACCATATTGCTGATAATTTTATTCTATAATAATCCAATTGAGAATTTCACGATTAATAGTGAATATATAAATGTTCAGGTTAAGTTTATTAATAATAAACACTAACCTTGTGGGAGAGAAATCCCCCGCAGTTTTCGAATTAAGTTATTACGGTTTAATCTAAGCACCCTAATTTATAGTAAGAGGTAACAGATTACTGTTACCTCTTATTTTATTAATCACACCTATTAACGAATCAATTATTTATTTAAAATAACAAAAACAAATCGAATAATTTATTATTGATAATAAATGTGTTATCTCAAATAAATATTTTGCTATTCTCTGCGCGGATGCTTGGATCAATCTGGTTCAAGCATTTTGCAAGTACCAGAAAGAGAAAAGCCCCGGAAAATATATTTCATATTAACCGAGGCAGACTCAAACCCGAGAACTTGATTCTGCCTCCTTATAGAGGAACTGTCAAGAAAATGAACAAATATTCTCTTATTAGTATGATTGTTATTAGTGTAAATATCACTGTATTATTGATAACTTTATTCTATAACAATCCAATTGAGAATTTCACGATTAATAGTGAATATATAAATGTTCAGGTTAAGTTTATTAATAATAAACACTAACCTTGTGGGGGAGAAATCCCCCGCAGTTTTCGAATTAAGTTATTACGGTTTAATCTAAGCACCCTAATTTACAATAAGAGGTAACAAATTACTGTTACCTCTTATTTTATTAAGTTAAATATAAAAAAAGCCGACCCCTATTTTTGGTCGGCATCCTAATAAGGAAAATATTACACGGAAGGCATAATAGAGCGTGTAAAAAAACGAAGCGTCAATATCAAGGGTCTAGCTATTTCACGAAAGTTTTAACACTTCACTCCCTGCTAATAAATAAGCACCAGCACCATAATCCATATTATGTTCAAACTTCACTTCACGAGGGTTAAATGCCGGAAGTTGAACCCAGCCTATCATGCCATTGTCATGAATACAGGTTTGTAATGCCACCCATGCTCTATTTAATGCGGGAAAATAGACTTCTTTCTCTAATACTCCCTGATTAATTCCCCATGCTAGCCCATAACAAAATAGCGCTGTTGCTGAACTTTCAGGCGCAGGGAAATTATCAGGATCTAATAAACTGGTTCGCCAAAAACCATCTTCATGTTGATAATCTAGAATGGATGTCGCTAATTCTTTAAACAGTACAATATAGCGTTCACGACCATGATAATCATCAGGCATATATTGAAGAATACGAGGAACTGAAGCTAAAACCCAGCCAATACCACGGCTCCAAAATACTTTTTCACCGTTAGCTTCACGCATTTCATTTCCGTGACCATCAGGGATATAGCGATGATCACGGAAAATAAGCCCTGTTTCAGGATCACGTAAATGCTCAATCGCATCCCAATAAGCTGTGTGCATATAATCTAAATAACGTCGCTCACCCGTTATTTCTGATAATGCAGCAAACCCTGGAGGAGCCATAAAGAGCGCATCGCACCACCACCAATCTTCACGACCCGGCTTAGGATCATTAAGCATAATGTCGAATGCTTTAATGGTTGGCTCAATCACTTCAAGTTGCTCAAACAGCGGACTTATGGCGAGATAAGCTTGAGCACAGACATGATCATCCGCAAAACGTGCATTTGGTCCTGTTCGAAATCCTGTATGCAACGTGTAATTTAACACACCATTAAGATACTCTTCGTCTTGCGTTGCCTGCCATGCAGCACTTACGCAACTCCATAAAACACCGCGTTCCCAATCCGTATCCTTTATAAAACGAGTTTTACCACTACGGCGGCGAACACTGCGAACTTGATTAGCCGATTGGTAATGATACACTCGCTTCATATTTTGCAATACGATACCTTTTTGCAAAGCCTCTGTATTAGCGTGTTCCATCCTATTTCTCCATGAATTTAACGAGCTAACCAACCACCATCAACCGCAATTGTGTATCCATTAACATAATCACTGGCTTTAGAAGCTAAGAAAATCGCAGGACCTGCAACGTCTTCTGGGGTTCCCCAACGTCCTGCAGGAATACGTTCTAAAATAGCTGCATTACGTGCATCATCAGCACGTAATGCAGCCGTATTATCTGTTGCCATATAGCCCGGAGCAATCGCATTAACGTTGATGTTGTATTGAGATAACTCGGTCGCTAATGCACGAGTTAATCCCATCACCGCAGATTTACTTGCTGTGTAAGAAGGTACACGAATACCACCTTGATAAGAGAGCATAGAGGCAATGTTAATTATCTTGCCACCCTCTCCTTGTTTCACAAATTGGCGGGCAACTTTTTGTGATAAAAAAAACAGTGTTTTCTGGTTAATATCAATAACATCATCCCAATCTTTTTCACTAAACTCCAAAAGATCTTCTCGACGAATAATGCCTGCATTATTGACCAGAATATCAAGACGGCCCATAACTGAAACCGCTTCATCTACCACAGCTTGTAATCCATCTTGTTTCATTAAATTTTGTGTAATGTAATGAAAACGACGACCCAATGCTTCGACTTGCTGACGTGTTTCGGGTGCATCTTGAATACCGACACCCACAATATCAGCCCCAGCTTGCGCTAAACCAACGGCCATACCTTGCCCTAGCCCTGTATTACAACCTGTGACAATGGCAACCTTGCCACTTAAATCAAATAAATTCATATCAGTAACCTCTCAGATGTGACCTTATGGCCACATCTTTTTTATCTGTAGGGTAAGAAAAAATGTGACTATTCGTAGTTATTTCAGTGGTAGTTATTTCAGATCTTTCATTGCAACGTGATCCATATCGTGGAATACCTGATTTTCACCGACCATTCCCCAAATAAAGGTATAGGACGCAGACCCCACACCTGAATGGATTGACCAACTAGGGCTTATCACCGCTTGTTCATTACGAACCACTAAATGACGGGTTTCGGTTGGCTCTCCCATATAATGGAAAACGACATTGTCATCTTTCATATCAAAATAGAGATACACTTCCATACGGCGTTCATGGGTATGACATGGCATGGTGTTCCATAAACTACCAGGCTCAAGAACGGTCATGCCCATTGATAATTGACACGTTGGTAACACTGAAGGGTGTAAGAATTTATAGATAGTACGAACGTTACAGTTTTCTACATTACCAATTTTTTCTGGCGAAGCTTGTTGTTGCGTAATTTTACGCGTTGGATAAGTATGATGAGCAGGTGCGCAGTTCATATAAAAACGCGCTGGCGTTTCTACAGAATCACTGGTGAATTCAACAGATTTTGCGCCCATTCCGATATAAATGGCTTCACGAGGGCCAATCTCAAACACTTCTCCATCAACAATCACTTTACCTGCGCCACCAATATTAATGGCACCTAATTCACGTCTTTCCAAAAAGAAATCAACGCCTAATGCTTTACCTGCCATTAATGCTAAAGGTTGTGTTGTAGGAACAATACCGCCAACAATAATACGATCTATATGGCTATAAGTGAGATTCATTTCCCCTTCACAGAATAGGTTCTCAATCAGGAACTCCTTACGAAGCCCTTCTGTATCAAGCCTTTTAGCGTGTTCACTATGAATTGGCTGACGAATTTCCATTATAAATACCTCATTTTTACTGATGGGAGCATAAGCCAAAAGGCTATGCATTTTCCCCGGATACAGAGTAAATATGATTTCCTCTGATGAATGTATCGGTGAGATGAAAACACTCATCCACCACAGCAAAGCTGGCTTGTCGACCCGCTTTGATATAACCCAATTGATCGCTGATACCGAGATATTCGGCAGGAATTGCACTCGCCATTTGTACCGCTTCCCATTCGGGCACATGCGCTAGTTGCACCATATTTCGCAATGCACTATCTAGGCTACAAGTGCTTCCCGCCAAAGAGCCATCTGCGGTTTTTGCCTGACCTTGAGTCACACTGACCGTTTGTGCGCCCAGTGTGTAATCACCATCAGGTAAACCACCCGCACGCATACAATCAGTAATTAAGGCAAGCTGCTGATATCCTTTCATGCGATACGCCAATTGCATCATGACAGGATGAACATGAATGCCATCAGCAATAAGTTCAGCTAAAACATTGTGATACAACACTGCACCACAACATCCAGGCTCACGATGGTGAAGCCCTGTCATACCGTTATATAAATGCACGCCACAATCAGCACCATGCAAAAATGCATCTGAAGTTTGCTCATAAGTTGCCGCGGTATGCGCCACACTTGGCTTAATACCTCGCTTGACCAACCAATCAATCGCCTCCATAGAGCCTTGTGCTTCAGGTGCAACAGCGACACGCAATAGCGTATCTCCCGCACTTTCGAGTAATGTTTCTAGCTCTGAAATTGTCGGCGCTTTGAGATATTTAACAGGGTGAGAGCCTCGATGACGCTCTGTAAAATAAGGTCCCTCTAAAAAGCTCCCAAGTAACAATGCGCCCGAAGTTTGTGGCGTTGATAAGAACTCACGCACTTGTGATAACGCGTCACGAATATCCTCCATAGGCGCGGTAACGGTTGTCCCCACCCATGCAACGACGCCCGTTTTAACAAGCGCATCCGCAATGGTTTGTAACCCTTGTTGAGTGGCATCCATTACATCCGCCCCTTCACGGCCATGAATATGAATATCCACAAAACCAGGTAATAACGATTTCCCTTTTAGGCGAATAATAGGGCAATCTGTCGGCGCCTCTGTAGTGATTGATTCAATATTTTCACCCTTAACACGGACATAACAGAGATAGCGAATACCTTCTGGCGTAAAGGTTCTATCGGCTAAAATGGCATATTGCTGACTCATAAGCCGTCTTCTTCATCAGCATCATTACTGTCTATTTGAGCCAATTGCTCGCGAATATCTTGAATACTGTCTTGACCAATTTCTCGTAGCGTTTGCACTAGTTCTGAGGTTGAACATCCTTCTCGTTCAAAAGCTGCATTCACAATCATGGGTAAATTGACCCCAGCTAACACTTCAACTGCGGGATTTTGCATCATAATTGCCATGGCACGATTACAAGGGGTTCCACCGGGTAAATCGGTTAAAAAGAGATATTGCTGGCATGACATTGAGTCGATCGCTTCACGCATTTTTTCTTCAAGCTCATCAGGAGAGATTGACTCAACAAAATCGATAAACGCGATATCTTCTTGTTCGCCTGCAATAGCCTTTACAGCAGAAGCCATGCCTGAGGCAAAATTAAGATGTCCTGAAACAATAAGACCTATCATGAGTGACTCCTTGCGGGCAGCAGAAGGCTCTCCTGCCCGTTTATAGCAAGTTAATAATGTATTTCGACTGACAATAACGGCGGTGAAAAAGGCTCTCAGTTATAAGAATCCTAATACGTGACCGATAACGCCAAAGGCTAAAGTTGAGAAAATCAATACCGGAGGTTTACCCCAAAAACCGGTGCTTTTAACCATTTTGTACATCAGGAAAACTAAGCACAGAGGCAGTAAATTCGGCATAATTTTGTCAAAGAGCGCGGTTTGTAATTCAACCACCTTCCCTCCCAGCTCTAGCGAGGCGGTGGTTTGCACCTTGATAAAGGTCGCGGAGAGCGCACCAATGACAAAGATCCCCATAATATTGGCGGCTTTAGCCAGTTTTTCAGTGGCATCACTCATATTGACCATCGCCGCCGTACCTGCGCGATAGCCCATGAACATCAGCCCGAAATACACTAAAAAGTGCACAATTTGGTATAAAAAGAAGAAAACAAAAGGCCCTGCAATTGATCCTTCCATTGCAATGGAAGCACCTAATGCTAATGTCAGTGGCATTAAGGTCATATGGTCAATAGCGTCACCAATGCCCCCAGTTGGCCCCATGCCTGCAACTTTCATCACGTTAACAGTAGAAGGTTTCTCTTTGTTTTCTTCCATTGCAACGGCTGTTCCTAATAGGAAGGTAAACAGCTTTGGACTTGCATTAAAAAACTGTAGATGGTTTTTTAATGATGTTGCATAGTCACGTTTGTTATTTCCGTGAATTTTTTTCAATGCTGGAATAATTGAGAACGCAAACCCACCACCTTGCATACGTTCAAAGTTGAAGTTACCTTCCATAAACAAGCCACGGAACGCACACTTCCAGAGATCGCCCTTAGTGATAACTTTTCTGACAGTGGTATCTTGGTATTCATCAATGCCATCAATCAAAGAACCCGTTTCTGGTTTATCCTGCGTTTTCAATGCGGTGCTGTTATCAGATACCATCTTCGAAATCCTCATTCTGCTGACTTGAATTTTTGTTATTACCACTAAAGAAGAAGTAAAGTGCTGCGGCTGACGCGCCTAAAATAGCGACCGCCATAATTGGAAGTTTCAGATAAGTCGTCATCACGAAGCCAATAAAGAACACACCTGCCACTTCTTTTGACCACATGATTTTTAGCAACATGGCGAAACCAATTGCAGGAACCATTTTCGCGCCAATACCTAAGCCTTCTAGCAAGACTTTTGGTGTATTTTCATCAATCCATTGAGCAGCATGTTCACCGAAATAAACCGTAACAAAAGCAACCAAAGCATAGAGTAATGAACGCACCGTAATCGTGATGATCAGTAGCCGTGAAATACCCGCTGCATCGGCTCTTTCTGCATATCTATCAGCTTTTCCCATGGTGAAAGCGGTTACAGCAAAGAAACCTATCACGAGCATTTGCATTAACACAGCAATAGGCATCCCAATTCCCATCGCAACTTCTGGTGATTGTTTTGTCATTACCGCAAAAGCAACCGCAGCGATTGTCCCTAATGTCACATCAGGTGGCTGAGCACCCGCATTGGGAACTAGTCCTAACCATGCGAGTTCTAACGTTGCACCCGCAATCAATCCAACCTGCATATCCCCCATAATCAGACCCACAACAGGCCCTGTGATTAATGGTCTGTGAATATTTAATGCAACGTCATACTTATCTATACCGCAAAAGAAGGCCCATAAAGCCACTAAAGAAGCTTCAAAAATCATAAATAATCCTCAAACCTGCTAATGCAGGTTTTTTGCTCAGGAAATTATCAGGCTGATGCGAGTGCTAACACATCAACAGGTGTCTGATCGGGAGTGTTTTGAATTGTGCAAGTCACACCATTTGCAACGAGCCTTTTAAACGCATCAATGTCTGTTTCATTGACTGACACGGTTTTCGCAATTTGGCGTTTCCCTTCATGAAAATGCATATTGCCAACATTACAATGAGTAATAGGCACGCCCCCTTCCACTAAACGGGCAACATCTGTCGGGTTATTACACAAAACAAAAATTTTCTGACGAGGTGATGCTTTACTAATAACATCAATGGTTTTTTGAATAGAGAAGAAGCGAACAGCATATTCACCACCAGCTGATGCCTTCATTCCAGCTTGCATAAATGCGGCATTGGGGCCTTCTGCTGCGTCATCATTAGCCACTAAAATCAGGTTTGCTTCCGTATGTTTACCCCATGTAATGCGGATTTGACCATGGAGTAAACGTTCATCAATGCGGGTCCAGACAATATTCGGTGTGTTCATGATTAGCTCTCTTATTATATTTTATTAATTTAAAGCAGACTGTGTGTCTTCTGTTTTAAGTGAGAACGGATAAATTGTGACGCCTTGTACAACACGGTTGATTTCTCCTGTCGGAGACGGGTTATCAGGCGTATTCCCTAGTGCAATGGAACTGTGAAATGCGAATGATTGCGCCAACATCAAGTATGGGAACAATAGCGCCACATCTGAACAGTTCTCTAGCGCAGGAATATAAACAAAACTCTCTTTTGAGAAAGTATTATCATTTCGTGCGGTGATCGCGATCACCTTACCTGATGCATTATCGTGAATAACCTCTCGTAATAAGTCAGTCTCATATTGACGAGTGTAAGGATCATTAGAGAAAAACATCACCACTAAAGTTTCTTTATTTACGATAGACTTAGGGCCATGTCGAAAGCCTAATGGAGTATCAAAACTAGCAACCACTTTACCCGCAGTTAGCTCTAACATTTTTAAAGCAGCTTCTTGCGCTAATCCTTGTAATCCGCCACTTCCTAAGTAAATAACTCGTTTAAATTTACCAGCGTATTTTTCGCGGATAATTTGATTCGCTTTATCAAACTGCGCTTTATAATCACTAAAAAATGGCGCGATTGAGTCACTAAAAACGTTATCACCTAAAAAGATGGTCACAGCCGCCATCATCATGGATGAAAAGCTAGAGGTCATCGCTAAAGAGCGGTCGTTTGATTCTTCTGGCATCAATAATGCCAATGCACTGCGGTTGTTTTGACAATACTCATAAAGTTTGCCATTTGGATTACACGTCAGTACTAAGTGATAACATTGTGATAGGCATTCAGTCGCAACATCTAACGCCGCCACACTTTCAGGGCTATTACCTGAACGTGCAAAAGAGATTAGTAATGTTGGAATGTCTTCCGCTAAATATTCTTGTGGATCAGCCACTAAATCAGTGGTTGCAATTGCATCTACTCGACGTTTTGTATGACCACTTAAAATGGGTGCTAACGCTTTTCCAGCAAAAGCAGACGTACCCGCACCGGTTAAGATAATTCGCGCATAAGGCAGTGAGAGCGCTTTATCTAAAAAGGCTTGGATCTCAGTACGATTTTCTTTCACTGATAGCCATGTTTTTTTCCAACATTCTGGTTGTTGCTCAATTTCTTTCGCAGTCCAAAATGCATTCAGTTGCTCTAATTGAGCGGTCTGATAACTTAAATATTCCATGGTTTCCCTCAATTAATGGACATAGCACGCATCGGCATAAACCGATAACACATCACGTATTTTCGCAATAACAAAAGATTCAGGTGATCCGTCAATCATGCCTTCTCTAAATTGGGTAAATTGATAAGGCAGATATTGGCTCAATAACGGCAATGGAATAGGTTTAACGGATAAGTTATCCATTAGTGTGTCGATGGCGGCATTAATTTCAGCATCAGGCCAGTAATAACGAATGCGATCACTAAAACTATAGACTCGAGCAAAGGCTTGTTGACGTTCATCACCATGATAGTATTTTTGCCAAAACCCTGGCTCACGGCACATCAGTTGTTCCATTTTTTCACGCAATTTAGAGCACTGATCTTGAGGGAATAATGTTTCTTCAATCGAGCAGAGTGCGTATAAACCTTCACGCATAGCAAAGGTTAAGGCAGGCCCAACTTTTAAAATGGCAAAATGGTCATGAACTAATTGTTTATAAGCCTCTTTGGTTTGATAGTCCGTAGAGTGTGCTTCAAAAACAATGTGAGAATAATCGTTCACCACTTGGCTTAATGCCTGTGCTTTTTCAGGCTGGTAATCAATGATGCCAGTGTGATCAAACTCAACACCAGGTTGAACCACTAAACCAATCACGCGCTCCCAACAGTCAGAAACGCCCGCCTTTTGAAAAGCTTGGCGGTGACACTCTAATGTTTTACGCGCTGCGTCTGGTGAAGTTACTTCAACGGTATCAAGTTCTTCGGCAGCACCACCTGGAACGGGCACTTCTGTACCAACAACATAAACAATGTCACTAGAACCAAATGTTTCTTTTGCGGTATTTTCTGCAATCACCGCAAGACGTGCTGCGCGAGAGGCCACAATTTCGTCTGTTAACGGGATAGGATCATCAGCACAAGACATACTGCAATCAAGATGGATTTTTTTGAAACCTGCGGCAACATAATGTGCAATCAACACGTCTGCATTTGCCATCGCGTCTTTGGCATTAAGATGTTGCCAACGATTAGGCCCTAAATGATCACCACCAAGAATAAGTTTCTCGATAGGAAAACCTACTTTTTCAGCCTGTTCAATGACGTATTGGTAAAAATCAGCGGGGGTCATTCCCGTATAACCACCAAACTGATCAACCTGATTAGAGGTGGCTTCAATTAGCAGAAAGGAATCATTATCCAGCGCTTGTAATAGAGCTGCTTCTATTACTAAAGGATGGGCAGAACAAACAGAATAAATACCATTCTGTTTGCCTGATTTATGTTGCTGAACAATCTTTTCTAAAGGATGCATTAAATACTAACTCCATAATCAACACCGGCGGTGTTGCTAATGGAGTTAGCAAATTACGATGCCTTATCGTCGACGATAATCACTTCGATTTTGTGCTCTTTCAGTTCCTGAATATACTCTTCAGGGATACCTGAGTCGGTCACTAATATATCAATATCACCAAACTCTCTGATCATATGACAGCTGCGTTTACTGAATTTCGTAGAATCTGCAACCGCAATAATCGTTTCTGAGATATCACACATTAAACGGTTAAGACTGGCTTCCTGTTCATTGTGTGTGGTGATACCAACACGTAAATCGAATCCGTCAACACCTAGAAATACCTTATCAAATCGATAATTTCTAAGGCTATTTTCAGCTTGTGAGCCTGAAAAAGACAACGCACTTTTTCGCAATACACCACCGGTCATTAATACTTCCACACCTGAGGTATTTGCTAACTCCATTGCGACATCCAGACCGTTAGTCATGACCACTACATTTTCGCGCGACTTTAAATGTGTCGCGATTTCGCGAGTAGTTGTCCCCGAGTCAAGAATGACGGTGTCTCCATCCTTTATCAGCGTTGCGGCAGCTTTCCCGATTAATGTTTTAATGCCCGCGTTTTGCCCACGTTTTTCGTGGATACTCAATTCGGCAATAAATCCCGTATTAGGAATTGCTGCACCATGAGAGCGAACGATATAACCATTTTTCTCAAGAAAACTTAGATCGCTGCGGATAGTGACACTTGAGACTTTAAATAATTCAGCGAGATCTTCGACTCTGGCTTTACCTTGTTGGTTTACCATATCGAGGATTTCCATACGCCTCTCAACTGCCGCTTTCACTTTCGTCTCCTTACGAAACCAAAAGACTTTCTTTCGATTGGTTTCGAATGTAGTTTACTACGCCAATTTTTACCGACAATGCAAAAAAACAAAACTTTTGATCTCTTTCACAAAGTTTCGAATCATCATCGATTACTTACGATTATTTTCGTGTAGCTTCAATAATAGCCTTGAGACCGCCAGTTTCCAATAAATAAAATGATATAACGCAATGCTATACTTATGATCACACCATATATAGCTGGATAAAACACAATAATATAGATTTAATATCACACAAACACACAATAAACAGCTTTAAACTCCATGTCATACATTTCTTTTCGAAAAACAAATCAAAATAAATAGCTCAAATAGTCAATAAAACATGAAATAGTATCGAATCGAAAGTATTTTAATCGAAAATTTAAGTTCTAATCTTTCGAAATTAACTTTCATTTACTTTCGGTATTTCGTATTTGTGATTTTAATCTCTTTTGTTTTGATAAATTTTACGTAATGTAACAGGATAAAAAAGAAACTCAGGAAATGACGAATGGCATTAAATCAACCTGCTTATTTTCATATGATGGCAAAACCCACAAGCTACCACTGTAATATTAAGTGTGAATACTGCTTTTATCTGGAAAAAGAAAATATTTTTCAAGATGAAGAAAAAGAGACAGGTCATACCGTCATGCCTGATGGTGTCCTTCGTCGTTACATTAAAGACTATATACAGTCACACAGTGGCGACCAGGTTGATTTTTCTTGGCAAGGAGGAGAACCAACACTTGCTGGATTAGCCTTCTTTGAGCAAGTCGTTAAATACCAAAAGCAATTTGCTAACGGCAAGACAATTACAAATAGCGTACAAACCAATGCAATCGCCATTAATCGCCAATGGGCACAATTTTTTGCGGATAACCATTTTCTATTAGGCGTTTCCATCGATGGTATTGAAGCAGTTCACGATAAATATCGTATTTCAGTCAATGGTAGCCCTACTTTTGAACGAGTAAAACGTGCAATTAAGCTACTAAACGAATATGGCGTCGAATTTAATACACTCACAGTAGTTAACGACCAAAATTGGAATAAAGGAAAAGAAACCTACCAAGCCTTAAAAGAATTAGGTTCAACATTCTTTCAATTTATTCCCATTGTCGAAGTCGATAGACGCTTTCCTCATACTCATGGCGGACATTATGCCCCTGGCCCCAATGCACAACTGGCTCCATTTTCTGTTCCAGCCGAAGGCTACGGACAATTTATGACAGAAGTGTTTAATGAATGGATACGCCAAGGCGATATTGGAAAAATATATATTCGTTTATTTGATAGCTTATTAGGCACATGGATGGGATATCCTGCATCAACATGTATTCAATCGAAAACCTGTGGTCAGGCGTTAATCATTGAGGCAAATGGTGATGTTTATTCTTGTGATCACTATGTTTATCCCGCCAATAATTTAGGCAATATCCATCAAAATAGCCTTGCTCGCTTAGCAACATCAAAACAGCAACAGCGCTTTGGTCAAAATAAATACGATAAACAAACCAGCCTTTGTAAACAGTGCGAAGTGCAAAGCTTATGTTATGGCGGTTGCCCTAAACATCGCATTATTGCTATTGAAGGTGAAAAACATCGTCATAACTACCTATGCCGTTCCTATAAACAAATATTTCATCATACAGCGATAGGTATGCAGTTAATGCAGCAATCTATTTCACGAGGAGGTCTCGCCAGCGATGCACTTCCCGCAATGAAAAAAAACTACATAAAGTAGCCCTATTTTTATTTTATCTTGTTTATTCTGGAGACAATTCGTGACCTTACCTTCTGTTAGAAAAAGCTTACTCGCTGGGCTCATTGCTACATCGTGTTTAAGTGCCCCAATATCTGCCAATGCAGGTGGAACACCTGAAAAACCGAATGTGCTGTTGATCGTGATGGATGATTTAGGCACCGGACAGCTTGACTTTGTGCTAGATACCTTAGATGTGGATGCGTTAGCACAAAGACCGACACCTCCTCGTTATGAAGGAGATATCAACAAAATGGTAGAAGCTGCACGCATTGCCATGCCCAATGTCAGCGATATGGCGGTAAATGGCGCAAAAATGACTAATGCATTTGTTGCACACCCTGTTTGTGGTCCTTCTCGAGCAGGTATCTTTACTGGGCGCTCTCCTGCAAGCTTTGGTACTTACAGTAATGACGATGCTATTTTAGGTATTCCAAAAGATATCAAACTATTGCCTTCACTTTTCCAAGAAAATGGCTATGCCACCGCCAGTATTGGTAAATGGCATAACGCAAAAGTTATTCGCAAACCGAAAATTAATGAAAGTAAGCAAACTCGTGATTATCACGACAATATGATCTCAACGCCAGAAGCGGGTTATGCCCCTCATGAACGAGGTTTCGATTATGACTTTAGCTATTACGCATCAGGAGTAGCTTTATGGAATTCACCTGCATTTTGGCGTAATGGTGTCAATGTTCCTGCTCCGGGTTACACCACTCATCTTTTAACGGATGAAACCCTAAAATTTATTGATAAACATAAAGATAAACCTTTCTTTATCAATCTTTCATATAGCGTTCCCCATATTCCATTAGAACAAGCTTCTCCTGCTAAATATATGGAGAAATTTGATACAGGAAATGTTGAGGCAGATAAATACTTTGCTGCATTAAATGCAGCCGATGAAGGTATTGGTCAAATTATTGCGAAATTAAAAGAAAATGGTGAGTTAGAAAATACACTGATCTTTTTCTTATCGGATAATGGTGCTGTTAATGAGTCACCAATGCCAATGAATGCGATGGATAGAGGCTTTAAAGGGCAAATGTTTAATGGTGGCGTTAGAGTACCTTTTATTGCTTATCAACCTGGCACTATTCCAGCTGGAACAAAAAGTGATGAGATGATCTCCGCACTTGATATTTTACCGACGGCACTACAAACAGCAGGTATTGCGATCCCTGACAATCTAAACGTTGAAGGGAAAAATATCATGCCTTTACTTAAAGGTGAAACAACAAAGTCCCCGCATAACTATCTTTATTGGGCCGGCCCTGGTACTAAACATTATAGTGAAGAAAACCAAGAGTTTTGGCACGGATATCACCAATGGATAACCTATCAACGTAAAACACCGCCTACAAATCCTAATTTAGAAAAACTCTCTAAAGGTGCTTGGGCTGTACGTGATGGTGAATGGGCGCTCTATTTTTATGATGATGGAAAAAATCAGCCTCAACTTTTTAACGATAAAAAAGATCCTGCTGAATCAATCGATCTTGCTAAACAAAATCCACAAAAAGTGGCAGAGCTAAAAAATGCGTATTACCAGTGGATCAAAGATAAGCCAAAGCCCGTTCTTTGGGGACAAGATCACTATCAAATACTAGTGGATTCTGCAAAACCTTAATATTCAACTTCCGTTCTGTTTCGCAAGGATGCGTCTTTCTTTCTGAGATACGAAAATGGCTATTGAAATTGCATCTTCAGCACGTCCCAAACTCCCTTATGAGCACCCAAACGTAGAAATCTACCAACGCTTATTTAAGGAAAATATCATTCGACGATTAGTCAGAAAATCAGCTTATCGTCGCTATGATAAAACGATCACTGACTTTTTTAATGATGAAAGTCAGTCGCTTTTCTCTTTATGTGAAATGCTGACACAGTATGTCACACAGGCTTTTCATCATTACCAAGTCTGGGGTTACTCTCATGCTTATTATCCCGGAAGTCCAGGGCAACAAACGGCAAGAACGGATGCTCTTGAAGGTGTTAGCAGGGTACTTCCTCTACTTGCAACATGGATAGTTAGCAGCAAGAAAAGTACATTGATGGGATTAAATCATCAAGCTTTCAACTTACCTTTAATGATCAAACAAAGCTTTATTCATGGCACTGATCCACTTCATAAAGGATATTGGGGGAAACTTGAAGATTACGATCAACGAATTTGTGAAGCATCTGATTTAGCGCTCACTCTTTGGATAAGCCGTGAATGGGTGTGGGATACATTAACACCCGCAACACAACAACAAATTATTACTTGGTTTGAGCAAGTTAATCACTGTGAAATTGTTGATAATAACTGGCATTTCTTCCCTCTTACCGTCCAATTTGTCATTAAAGCACTCACAGGGAAAGACACGATTGCCCATTGGCGATATGAACGATTAAAAGAGTTTTATGTTGGTGACGGATGGTTTCGTGATGGAGCAAAAGGTAATTATGATTACTACAATGCGTGGGGCTTTTACTATTCATTGTATTGGTTAACGCAAATTGATCCTCAATTTGATACGACATTTATTACTCAATCACTTAATACCTTTAATCAGCATTACCTTTATTTTATGACTCCCAAAGGTATTCCTTTCTTTGGTCGAAGTGCCTGCTATCGCCTTGCGGTTTCTGCTCCATTATTAGCGGGTGTCGATTTACATTGTCCTTCAGTAAAAGTAGGCGAGGCAAAACGCGCCTTTGAAAGCAGTTTACGTTATTTTATTTCTCAAGGGGCATTAAAAAATGGCGCCCCGACTCAAGGCTTATTTACTCACGATCCTCGTTTAGTTGATAACTACAGTGGACCTGCCAGTAGTTTTTGGTCATTACGTGCCGTGATTATTGCGCTTTATTGTGCTGATCGTATCAATTTATGGCAAACACCTTCACTTCCATTACCTATCGAAAAAGATAACTTTCGTTTCGAAATTCCTGCTATTCAAGCTTTAGTGACTGGAGTGAAAGCAACACAAGAGGTAAACGTCATTTTTTGCGAAGATTATACAACTCAGCAAACACCATTAACCCGCCGTTTAGAAAAACAAACCTTAGCACAAAAAGTCGCTGAAACCGTGATAGGACAGTCAAGACGACCGAAAAATAATTTATTACGCAAAGGGATCACCAGTTATAGCTCTAAAATGGCACATTTTTTCTAATCACCTTTCATTTGCTTTCAGTGCGAAGGCAATAAAAATGTGATTTAGATCTTTTACCTTTCTATTTCTTTCGTTTATTATAATTCGTAATTAAACGAAAGATGAGAGGCAAACATGTATCTGGTTTCTACTCGTAATATGCTCAATAAAGCACAGCGTGAAAATTATGCTGTGCCTGCTTTTAATATTCATAACTTGGAAACCATTCAAGTTGTGATGGAAACAGCCGCTGAGATGGCATCACCTGTTATCTTAGCGGGTACACCAAGCACGTTTGCTTATGCAGGTAGTGATTATTTGATCTCTATTTGCCAGCAGGCCGCAGAACAATATCGTATCCCTGTTGCCCTACATTTAGATCACCATGAAGATATTCCTGATATTTGTCATAAAGTCATTTCTGGTGTGCGATCTGCCATGATTGATGCCTCTCATTTTCATTTTGAAGAAAACATTCGTATCGTTAAAGAAGTGGTTAATTTCTGCCATCATTGGGATTGTACCGTTGAAGCTGAATTAGGTCGTTTAGGTGGGCAAGAAGACGACTTAGTCGTTGATGCTAAAGATGCGCTTTTCACCGATCCTGATTCAGCAGTACAATTTATCAAAGCAACGGGTATTGATTCATTAGCGGTTGCAATTGGTACCGCGCATGGCATGTACAAACATGAACCTCATCTCGATTTTGATCGTTTAGCCATTATTCGCCAAAAGACTGACATTCCTTTAGTTCTTCATGGTGCATCGGGTATTCCTGATGCCGATGTACGCCGTTGTATTGATTTAGGTATTTGCAAAGTTAACGTTGCAACCGAACTGAAAATTGCTTTCTCTGACGCTATCAAGCAATACTTTTTAGATAACCCTGATGCAAGTGATCCTCGTCATTACCTTGTACCAGGCAAAGCCGCAATGAAAGCTGTGGTTGCAGATAAAATTCGTGTCTGTAAAAGTGATGGAAAACTGTGAAAACCAATAAAACTGTCGCCATTATTGGCGAATGTATGATAGAGCTGAGTGGTCAACCGTTCTTACCACAACAACAACGTTTTGGTGGCGATACACTGAATACCGCACTCTATTTATCGCGACTATCGCCTTCATTACATCCGCTTTATATGACAGGACTAGGCACTGATACTTACAGTGCCTTAATGCAGAAAGCATGGGAAAACGAGGGGATAGACTGCCAATCTGTTATTACTATTCCCGAAAAACTTCCTGGTCTATATGCTATTGAAATTGATGCTCATGGTGAGCGCAGTTTCCACTATTGGCGAAATGATGCTGCCGCACGTTATATTGCGACCGATAAGCGTTTTTTAGACAGTTTCGATGCGCTTCCTGATGATAGCGTCATTTATCTTAGCGGTATTTCTCTTGCTATTTTAACGCATGAAGGAAAAATCGCTTTACTCACCTTATTAGCGCAACTTAAACAGCGTGGAATGACGCTCATTGTCGATTCTAATTATCGACCACGTTTATGGGATTCAATACCTCATGCACAAGAGTGGTTTGAAAAGCTGTATCGCATTAGTGATATTGCTTTAGTCACTGGTGATGATGAGCAAATACTTTGGCAAAAACCAGCGCTGACAGAACAAGACATTACACAACGCCTTCATCAATGGGGTAATCAGAACGTCATTGTCAAATTGGGTGCTAATGGCGCTTACTGGTCTGATGGCAAAAATGCTGGCTATGTTTCTCCCAAACCCATTGATTCCGTTATTGATACCACCGCCGCAGGTGACTCTTTTAATGCTGCTTTTATTGCTGCTTGGCTACAAAATCAAAGCCTATCGACCTGCTGTTTATGGGGAAATACCTTAGCTGGACTCGTCATTCAACACCATGGCGCCATCATTCCTCATGAAATTACTGATTCATTCTACACACTAATCAAGGATAACCATGACACAGTCAATTGTTGATACTCTTTCATCACTGAAAGTGATCCCCGTGATCCAAATTAATCGCGCTGAAGATGCAATCTGGCTTGGTGAAATTCTAACCCAAAATCAACTACCTGTTGCTGAAATTACCTTTCGTACACCGGCAGCAGCCAAAGCCATAAAGCTAATGCATGAGCACTTTCCTGAGCTTATTTTATGTGCAGGAACAGTATTAACCGCACAACAAGCTGATATGGCAAAAGAAGCTGGAGCAAGCTTTGTTATTTCTCCGGGTTATAACCCAAGTACCGTTGATTACTGCCTTAATAACGGCATTGATATTGTGCCAGGCATTAATAATCCAAGCCAAGTCGAAGTTGCTCTTGAAAAAGGCTTAACCTTACTTAAATTCTTCCCTGCAGAAGCCTCTGGCGGTGTAAAAATGCTAAAAGCATTAGCGTCACCTTACGCCCAAGTCCAATTTATGCCTACAGGCGGCATTAGTTTAAATAACGTGAGTGATTATCTTGCTATTCCACAAGTTGTTGCTTGTGGAGGAAGCTGGATTGCCACAGCAGATACCATTGATAAACAAGATAAAGAAACCATTGTTAATCATATTCAAAGTATCCACTCATTACTAAAAACACATAAGGGATAAATAAAATGAAACAGGTTGCCGTTTTATTAGCTGATGGATTTGAAGAAGGTGAAGCTGTTGTTTTTATTGATATCATGCGCCGTCTTGATATTCATGTTGATGTACTTTCTTGCATGGATAGCTTGGTATTAAATACTTATTTTGAAACTAAAATCAGTGCTGATTTCCTATTAGCAGATAAATTCACACATAGCTATGACGCAATAATGATGCCGGGTGGCCCTAAAGGCACAGATCGTTTATGCGCTAACGAGCAAGTTATTCAATTTATTAAGCGCCATATTGCTGAAGATAAATATATTTGTGCACTGTGCTCTTCTGGTGCCAAAGTATTAGCGGCACATCATCTTCTTGAAGGTCGTAATTACAGTACTGGCGATAAATTAGCAGATAAATACGATGATGGTCATTATCTTGATCAAGATGTTGTGGTTGATGGAAAGTTTATCAGTGCAAAAGGATTAGGTGTAAGTTTTGAATTTGCCTTTACGGTGGCTAAGTATTTATTAAGCGACAATACAGAAAAAGTAGACTGGCAAGCCAATCATATTTATTTCAAACACTGGCCATTAGATTATCTTAAATAAATACGTTATTTTATATTTAAATAAAAAGGGGATTAACTCCCCTTTTATATTCAATCACTTTTATGACTAAATGAGTTGATTAAACTTATTTATGTTTAAAAGCGTGAGGTTCAGAATAACGCCATAATTTATCCCAATACTCTTCAATAAATGTCCTTACGGCTTCTTCGCCTTCAACAAGATAGTTAAATTCTGACAAATACCCTGGGTACATATTATCGGAACCAACAATATACAATTCATCATCAATAATAGTCACTTTTGCGTGGTTTCCCGGTGCAGGAGCGACTTTAGGGTAAATACCGCTCGCATTAACCAATGACCAGAATGGGTGACCAATATCTCCTTGTTTCGGTGGATCTTCGCTTAGTGGTGCTTCTTTTAGTGTGGCGGTATAAGATGATTCATCTGCACCAGGCCATTTATAAGTTTTACCTTCCGTTTGTAGTGCTTTTGGCACTTTATCGGTAAAGAAGAATGGCGCTATTTTAATACGACGTAATGCTGATTCACGAATTTTATCAGGATCAGGAATAACGGCATCTGTATCAACATCATGAGTCAGATAATATTTAAATAATTCAAAGGTTCTTTGTGCTCCAGAGCCAAATGAATATTGGTCGCCATTAGCACCGGCGGCGGCATCTAATGGTGAAACAACAATTTCAACTTCTAACTCTGGATTTTTTAATAACGCTTCAATTATCCAATGGCAGACAGGATGATCTTTCCATTTTTTCTTCCATGCACTCACTACATCTTGTTGAGACATACGAATTTTTTTCTTAGCATTTTTTATAAGGTATTCCTTCATTTTCTCGGAACCTTTCTTATAATCAACTCGCATATCAGGCCCTTCCCAATATTTTCCTACAGAGAAAATACGGTCAGTTTTGAAAAAGCCTTCATCTGGCGATTGAGCTAAGTTTTGTTCATTTTTCTTTTTAATTTCTCTTAATACACTGCTCTTTGTTAATGGATCGATAATCTTATAGCTTGCTTTTTTAGCGACCCATTCATTTTTTTTACTATCAAAATATTCTTTCGTAATTAAATCGTTACCTACATCCCACATTTTATTTAAAAATAATTGGGAATGAAGTGCTGATTCGCCAATAACCTTAACAGAAACATCATGAACTGGTGGATAACTTTTAAAAAGATCCATATTTAAATTATGACCACCAACGAAAGCTTCACAACCATCAACAGCAATAATTTTTGTATGGTTCCATGTCATTCGAGTATCTAATTCAGAAATAAAATCTTCAGGTAATACTTTTTTTTCTAACGAGACTTTTAGACCATCAATAATACGATAAAAGCGACCAATCCAAATATCTGGAATACATTCCCAATATTTTCCGCGTTCTTTGATTAATTCAATAAGATCTTTTTTCAATGCCAGATATTCAGGCGTTCCACTAAAATAGTATTTAACACCATTTAATAAAACTGTTGGTGTCTGTGCAAATAAAAATCGAATTTGTGTGCGATCTTTACGTCCTTTCTTTTCAGAAAAAGATTTATCAATTGCAGCAAGAATAATTTTACGCCACTCTTCATCAGGGGCATTAAGTGATGAAATATCACAGCGATACAGCATTTTATCTAAGATAGATGTAATGGCTTGTTCAAACTCAGCCTCACGCTCTATCGCTTTTGGCATAATTTCTTTACCAAATGGCATTCCCCATACATGGGGCGTATCAAAAATCTTCACATAGTTATTTTCAGATGTTTCATTGAAAAAACCTTTTAATTCTTTTTTTAATCCATCAATAAGTTTCATAATATTCCTTTATTTTAAAAATAGGGCGTCCATATTATTTAAATAAATATTTAAATAATTAGCACTTCAATTAATATAGATAGAATGTTTTCATTCCTAAAAAAGCATCACTTATCATAAACATGATGATTTAATATAAATTCAATTATTTTTTATAACGACCACCGCCTCCTTCCGCTTAAAAAGACCAAACCAGAAATTTATATTTTAGGCATTATTAATAATAAAACCATTCTTATTTAGAATAGTAATCTAACAATAAATAATTGTTATTATTAAACTACAAAACTAGTTATATCGATATTTATTAGCCTATAAATGATTCCTTATAAATTATCATTTTTTGATTTACTCTTTTTTAGATAAATTATTTAACAGGTATAACTGTATTAAATAACAGGTTTATCTGTTTGTCAAATACAGTTTTATCTGTATTATTTTAATAGGAGGAAACATGAGTCTTGCAAATAGAGTTAAATCCAGAAGAGATGCCTTGGGGCTTACTCAGACTGAAGCAGCTGAAAAAGCTGGCATCAGACAACAATCATGGGCTTCAATAGAAGATGGTTCAACAAAAAAACCTCGTAATATTATTAGCATTGCAAGAGCTTTAGAGTGTGATGCCGGTTGGTTAATGATGGGTGATAATATTCAACCTGTTCATGATATCAATACGAAAAAATTACCACTAATAAGCTACGTTCAAGCGGGAAACTTAGTACATAGTGTTCCTATTACAGATTGTGATGGTGAATTTGAGTATATTCTGACAGATCAAGAACTCTCACAAAGTGCTTTTGCATTAAAGATAGAAGGAGACTCAATGGAACCTGATTTTAAATCAGGAGATGTAATCATTGTCGATCCTGAGATAAAACCACATCCGGGAGAATTTATTGTTGCGGCTAATAATGAAAGAGAAGCAACATTTAAGAAATATAGACCAACTCGTATTGATGCTAATGGCAATGAACATTTTGAACTTGTGCCATTAAATAGTGATTATCCAACACTTAGCAGTGAAAACACGCCATTAATGATCATTGGTACGATGATTGAGCATCGTATTTATCGTCGTAAACGATAACGATTATTCCCAAAAATAACTCCAATAATAACTAGCTCAATTATTGGGGTTTATCTCAAAAAAACAGTTTTATCTGTTTTTACTCTCTGGAAATTTGACTAAAACTTTATGGATAGAAACCATCCAAGGTTCTATAATAAGATTAATCAAAAATAACTTGATGGTAAAACGACCAAAAACTTTAAATATTAAAAATAATGAATATAATGAGAGCAACATTATCTATCATTTATATAGATTACTAAGTTAATTTTTTGATTAATGACAATTAAACTGCATTAGTAGCTATTTTAAAAGTAACTAATTATTGCAATAAGAGAACAAGATAAAAAATAAAAGATTAATTAAATATAGATTTTTCACTTTTCAATATTTTATCTTTACGTAAAAAAAATACTCATATAAAGAGATAAAAATGCGTATTTTCCATCCTATTTTAATAAAAACAAGTAAAGATACTTATTTATTTTATCAAATAGGAAAAATAGATTACTAAGATTTATCTTTATTGAAAATACGTATTAACAAGACACATCTTACTTACATTCTGTTTCAATTACCAACACTAATAAATATTAATTTTTAATAAACTAATTGTAATAAGTTTTGTTAATTATTTCGATTTTAAGGTATTTAAATGAATATAAAAATGTTTGTTATTTCATTGGCATTAGTTTCTTTTGGCGCACAAGCATTGATTATTAATGAGAATAATCCATTCGAATATCAATCTTTTAAATCAAATTATTCTGATATGATTGAGTTGGCTAATAAATCACGTTTACCACATAGGATATTCTATACCTCACCAAGTACAGGTAAAAATGCACTATGGTTTGATGCTGTTAAACATGGTGATTTAAATGAAGTCAAAAAGATGCTTGCCAATGGTCAAAATATTGAAGCGAAAGATACTGGAAGTTTAGAGCAAACAGCTCTGGGATGGGCTGCGTTTATTGGTGATGAAGAAATGGTAGATTATCTCATCTCTCAAGGCGCGAGCCTTTGGGCTACGGATAAAGACGATGTTTATAATGTTTTTAAATCAGCCGTATTAGGAAATAATGTCAATGTGGTAAAAAAAATTCACGACCTAATGAGAAGCGATATTGAACTCAATAACCAAAGAGTAGAAAGCGATGGTGAAACATTTATTATGATTGCAGCCAGTAATAATCGTCTTGATACCGTAGAATACCTTATTTCTGAAGGTGCTGATGTTAATCTTGTTACAACAACACAAGATAATTCATTATTTTCTTATAACCACAGCGCATTAAGTTATGCTTGCCAAAATAATCTTAAAGATATGCAGAAACTATTGATTAGAAACGGTGCTATAAATCATATAACAGGTACAACACTCTGCCATTAAATACACAAAAGCCATCCTATAATAAGATGGCTTTTGTGCTATTAGTTATTGAGTTTTGAGAAATAGAATTTTAATTAAAACAACTAGAAAACGACTCAATATATTTATCAGAACTCAATATCAACAAGTAATATACCAATGTGATTTTTAAACGATTTTCTTTTTTCTAAATATAACTATTTCACTTGGTTGAGTTATCGACTGCTTATCCTCAAAAACCATAAAGTCTGTTTTCTTAGCCTCTAAGATAAGACTTTGAGGTGTAACACCAAGTATATAAGAAATAGTAATCAATTGATCTACTGTTATTTTTAAATGTCCATTTTCTAATTGAGAATAATGTAGCATACTTATCCCCAACATTTCAGACATCTCATTTTCTGTTATTTTCAATTGTCTTCTTATCATTTTTATTCTATTCCCAACTTTGGTGTTAATCATCCCTTTACTCTCCTTCTTTCATTAGATGATTACATCGATAAAATACCGAATTATAGTTTGTAAACTATCAATCCATAAACTGAAAATACTTAACTATTAGTTATTAAATAATCGTAATATTACTTATTCTCACGAATTCTGTTAATAAGGTTATTCCGATATTTCAAATTTAAAATAATTTACATTTCTATATGTTATTTTAAACTAAATTAATATTAGAATAACAATTTGGAACTGAGTATCCGAGAATGAATGGTGTTATCATAAAGTTGAATAGAATGGCTTATTTTAATTTGAAATATATTTAAATGACATTGATAACCTATAAAAAATATCTATATATTTAATTAGAATATCATTTTATAAAGAATAATTCTGTATTGTTTTAATATATATAAATAGTATCCTAGGAAAATGAATCCCCCCTGATTGAAATAATCTGAAAAAGACTACTCACTTATAATTTAAGAACAAAATTCATATCTATTTTTAATCTTTTAAAAAATAATTTTAATGGATTTGTTCACTATCAATCTTATTTATTGATAACAAAAATACTAAAAACATATAAATACTTATTTTTTATCAAGAAGTTCACTTACTTACTATAAGTGTGAGCTTATCGATATTGATTATTTTTATTTTATATTAAAATTTATTAAGGAAAGAGTTATCTGACTTCTATTTAGGTGTGTTTTATGCATAGTAACAATTAGAATGTCATTGATATACATAATATTATTTTTTATTCAGCAAATAATTATTAGGATGAATAATGGAAAGTTTTAAATTAAAGCTAAAAAATCACATGGATCATGTCAAAAACGTAGGGCAACATTGCTCGACGGAAGAAACAACTAAGCAAGCACTGATATTACCTTTCTTAGATATCCTTGGTTTTAACCCTTATGACCCTCAAAAAGTTAAGGCTGAATATGGTGCTGATTTCCCTGGTGTTAAAGCAAATGAACGAGTTGATTATGCATTGTTCTGCCAAGATGTTCCGGTAATGTTTATTGAAGCAAAAGGATATTCTGAAAAACTAGATAATCACTGCCCTCAATTATCACGATATTTTAACTCTACACCAGAAGTTACAATATCAGCTATAACTAATGGCTTAGAATGGCGCTTTTTTACCGATTTAAAACAAAAAAATGTAATGGATCCAACACCTTTCTTAAGAATAAGAATGGATGAAGTCAGCGATTCAGATGCAAGCCAATTATTCAGGTTCAGACATGATAAATTTAAACCAGAAGCATTAAGAACCTTGGCTGAAGAAAGTGTATATTTATCTGCTTTTACTAAAACTATTAGTTCAAGCTTACGTGACGTAGATAATGAATTTGTCAGATATGTAGCTAGTCGATCAAACATTGAGAGACAATTAAATCAAAGGTTCATCGACTCTATAACACCACTTGTAAAACTAGCTGTCGAACGTTCTGTTAGTGCAATGGTTGTATCTGGTCTATCAAATAAAGCCATGACAATAGACGATCCCACTGAAATAAAAGAAAATAACGATAGTAATCAGAAAAATACTGAATTTGTAAATATTGTAGATCCCAACAACCCTAATATTATAACAACAAAAAACGAATTAACATTATTTGAAAAAATTAAGCTTATCGTAGGATCTGAGGAGATCCAATACAAGGATACAGAATCTTACTTTGGTATATTATATCAAGGAAAATCCAATAGATGGATTGTTAGATTTTATGATAAAAATAACCCTTATATTATTGTCCCTATTGAAATTACAAATGTTTTAGCTAATGAAGTGTCTAGAGCTGGACTATCACTAGTTAATAACAGAATAAATATTAATGATCCAGAAGATATATTAAGAATAACAGGGATCATTTTAGATTCATTTGAATATGTCAAAAATGATGATAATTTCAGGAAGAAATAACTAGTAAAAAAACTCAAATTTAAAAAGCCCCCCAATAATTGTATAACTAATTACTAGGGGGCTTTTTATGAATAACACAAAATTAGAATCTGTAAAGACTAAATGGTTTTGGATCTAAAACTGGTTTTTTGCCCAGTAATAAATCAGCGGTTAATTCTGCTGATACAGGACTCTCTGTCATACCCCAGCCAGTTGCAGTATTAATGACTAAGCCTGGATACTCTTTAACTTCTGAGATAATTGGGTTTTCATCTGGTGCGATAGCCATTGCACCACTCCATTGATCAATTAATTTCGATTCTTTAAAGGCTGGGAATTCTGCTTTTAATTTCTCTAATGAAGCATTTAACTCAGGTAAATCTGGTAATGCAGTCATATTTCTGAATTGCTCAAACGGAGAAACTTCATCTAAGTTCCAATGCGTTGATTGCATAAATGAATTGATTAATTGTTCATTTAAAGAAATATGCACTGGGAAATCAGGTAATGCTAATAATGGCAGATATTTATAGCCATAAGTGAAGGATTCTTTCACTACTGGCGCCACAATAACACGAGGAGAAGTTGCATAAGTACCATCAGCTTGTTCACGGAAGAAAATACCACCTGGTAAAGCGACGTTGCCACCCGGTGCCGTTGGTGAACCACTGATTAGCTGTTGAGACTGATAAGCAGGCAGTGTTGGAACATCAACATTAAGATTTTGCATAAATAGGCGTGACCAAACACCACCAGCAACAACAACTTGAGAAGTTTTGATTGCACCTTTCTCTGTTACAACGTCAGAAATTACACCAGCTTGTGTTTCTAAGCCACGAGCCGCGCATTGAGTGTAAATTCTAACACCCATTTTTTTAGCGTATTCAGCCATAACGAAGGTTGCAACTTCTGGATCGAAGCTACCAGAATCTTCTTCAAAGCCAGCAATTTTCCAATCTGTTGTCGCGCCACGAAGACGTTGATTTAATTCAGCACCTTCAATAATTCTGGTTTTAAATGGAATATCTGAGCCAACATTTTTACTTCTTTCATCAATCCATTTTCTTACGTTAACTAAATCTTCTTCATCAAGAGGAACTTCAACGCGGCCTTGTGTACGATAAGTAGTATCAATACCTACTTTCGCATTCATTTCACGCCAGCGATATTTGCCCAAATGGTGTAATAAGAACGTTTCATCTGGCATTTTATAGCTAATTGCCTGACCATAGAATCTCGAAGATTGCTCACCCGCGATATTACCTTTCTCAACAATGACAACAGATAAACCACGTTCTACAAGGTTAATTGCTGTCATAATACCAAGGATACCAGCACCAATAACAACAACATCAGCTTGTTTTGGTAAAGCACCTTCAGTACCTTCAACAAAGCCATGTCTTGGCGTACCCGGAACAAAGCGCCCTTCGCGAGTTAACATTGGTGTCAAAATACCCGCACCAGCAGCGACAGCCACCACTGTTCCACCAATGATAAATTTTCTTCTAGATATCGCCATTTTACACGTTCCTTTTACTCAATGAATTATTAGCATTAAAACAATCACGCTATCTTATTTCATTTGTAAAGTATTAGTAAAGTATTTGTAAATCTTTTCGTCTGTTTTTTTCTTAAAAATCCGTACTATTTAATTTACTTATGCAAAGAAGGGGATTAATCATCATTTTGTTTTTTATCGATTATTTAAGTACACGAGTAAAATGAAAGCATATTCAGCTAGTTATTTTTTTGGTTTTTTTGTCAAAATATAAAATTTTTCACTATTAAAGATCCACTGCCTATTTGTTAAATATGGGTTTATGACACATTCAAATTGCAAATAAAATAATTTGATTAACAAATAATCCACAAGATCACTAATATTACTAAGTTAATAAATTGAGCACATAAAAAGGGGATAGTGATAAGAAATATAACGATGGATTGGTTATTTGATGTTGATTCAGAGGAAAATAAGGTAGTAGTTAAAATGGTTACACTTAAGATTATATTTATCTCTATATAACCAAATTTTAAGTGTTCATTTTTACACCAATACCAAAATAAATCTTTTTTTGATTGCTTTTATAAAAATAGTATTATTTTTTCTTTATAAATCAACATTGTTACAATTTGAAATAAAATACATATTTTTGGTGTCGGTAAAACAGAAACCGTTATTCAAATTAAAAATAATCATTTGATATTCTAGGTACTGATTTAATCACAGATAAAGGTGTTGCAACAGCCTTATTACGTCAACATGGTATAAAGGTGTTCTCTGAAAATCAATTAGAGGAATTAATTGGTTGGGTAGAAAATTGGGATAAAGAAAATACTATTTTATGATAAAAATCTGAATAATTAATAGTTTAACTAAGTAACAATTTGAATAATATTAACTTATTTTCATCCAATACAAATCATCACCCATAGTTTCACACAGGTTCCTCAAAATGGAGCCTTCCATTCTTACCAACCTCCTATTAACTCATATTATTCTTAATTAACACTCCTATTTCGTCATTAACAAACAAAAATACTGTTAAAGACTAATGTAATTTATCTAATTATTTGATTTTGGTAAAACGGTTTAAATCTTTTAATAAATAAAAACTGATAGATACCAACTATCAATAATCTATTTTTGATCGCCCATATCGATCTCTAAGTGTTTTTACGGTAATCTCTTTTAAAAAGAGGGGTTGATATGAGTTCAATTAATATTGTTGTAGGTCAGCGAATTAAACAAAAAAGAAAGCAATTAAAAATAACAGGTATCGAGATGGGGAGAAGGCTTGGTATCAGTCAGCAACACTATTCACGTTTGGAAAATGGGCATCTGAAAATAACCGTCGATCAGCTTATTGCTATTGCTTTAATATTAGGAATATCGCCACAAAGTTTGTTGGTTTCACCCGAAATAATGTCACCCATGCTAAGTGCTTGGGCTGAAACAACTTTATCATCAAATGAGATTGTTGTATTACGAAATAAGAAGCGCCGCAATCTTAGATAAAGATACAGTAATATTGTTTAGCGCTATCTGATTTAATATTTTAATTACTTCAGTTAAAGCACATCGAAAATTTTCATCTTTTTTATTTAAGTAAAAAACCATCTATTTATAAAATCAATCGCTTGATTTTTTTGTTAAAATAAAAGATTAATTGTTAATTTCTTTAACGATTGAATATTTTAATAGAATTTCTGGAGCATTAGATAATTTGCGATTAGATCCTTCCATTAAATAAGCCGCTATTTCTTCTGATGATAAATCATCAACTTCTTCAAGATTAAAATACTCATCAGGCCAATAAATAAGATCTGAAGAAAAGGCTTTAAAGTTTATCTCGAGTAAATTTATTGCATAAGATTGTTCAGATTCACTGCCTTCAGCTAAACATATGAAATCAACAATACTAATCAACTCGTTATAAGTCAGATCATCTAAATACTTCACCTGGTTAAAAGCTATTTTTGTAAACTCTTTTGCACTTGTCCACGAATTGTAGTCACGAAAATCTGAAAATTCACAAGGTGTTACTACTTGTGCATTCCATTTTATTATCATGGTGTTAAGTTCAGGATCATTTTCAGTTGCACCATTATCGATTTTAACAGTTATCTTTAGTAGTAAATCGATCAATTCATTGAGTTTAGTTTTGCTGACTTTTTTTGGTTTTAATCGGTTAGGTAAAGGCATTTTTTATTCCATTTATATTATTTGCATTAAATCTGTATATTTTAATCTTTTTATTTAAAAGTCATTATAACGCATTAATTTATTTAATAAATAACCAAATGGATTATTGAATCATGACTAATACTTAGAAAAAATAATATAATAAATTATTTATTTTATATTCTGATTTTAAAATTAGCTATTAACATTTTATTTTAATAATTACTTAATCATATCATCAAGAATATTAATGACATTATTTCTCAAATTCGCCCTCTAATTTTATCTACTGTAATAACTATATTTAATACATCAATATTTAAATCCATAACGGAGTTCAATTTGAAGTAATAACACAAAAAAAGTAGAGAGGGTTAGAAAAAAAGTAAAGCAGATGAAAGTGCTTAGTGGAAAGATTACCAAGAAAATCTGCGAGTATTTATAGGGTGACTTATTTATGCCTAACTGAACATGTGAGACAAATAGACAGCATTTTCGGAGCTAGCGTCCCAAATACGTCCCACTTAAGAAAAGTAGAGAATTTAAAATGAATGTAAGCGTTTGATTTAAAATGGTACGCCCTACAGGATTCGAACCTGTGACCTACGGCTTAGAAGGGCGTTACATACTGATTTCATTGAGTTTTATATAATTTCATGAGATTTCATCCTTCTGATTTATAAGGATTTATATACCTTGCATGATTTCAGCTAGTTTCATATCATTTCTTCGTTACTTGACCCGTTACTTGACCCGCAAAAAACTCGTAAATGGAAATTAGTTATGGCTAGCGTATTACTGACTGATAGTAAAATACGAGGACTGAAACCAAAGAAATCTGCGTATTATACTTGGCAAGCATCAGCGACTAGAGGAACTGGACGTCTTGGTGTAAAAACATATCCATCTGGAAGAAAAGTTTTCGTCTACCGCTACTTCAAAGATGGAAAAGAGAAATTTATATCGCTTGGTGATTACCCTAATTTATCACTAGCAGATGCTGCAGTAAAATCCGTAGCAGCTGCTACTGAATCATCATCCCTTGAGAAAATTAAATATGAACACGCCACAATAAAACAGCTCTTTGATGATTACATTGAAGATCAGAAACGGCAAGGCAAGCGTTCATATGATAAAACTCAAAACAGACTCAATCAGGTTCTAGATAGCAAGCATA
Organism: Proteus sp. LHD240705; assembly: GCF_047921555.1. Taxonomy (NCBI): domain Bacteria; kingdom Pseudomonadati; phylum Pseudomonadota; class Gammaproteobacteria; order Enterobacterales; family Morganellaceae; genus Proteus; species Proteus sp. LHD240705. Next base: position 7,204 of record NZ_JBLRMI010000013.1, on the reverse strand, counting down.
TTGATGCAACTATGCCTGCAAAAGATGTTACTCCAGATCATATAAAAAGAATACTTTCTGAGTTTATCTCCCGAGGTGCTTTGGCAGGTTCGAACAAAGTAAGAGCAAACCTACATGCGGTATTCAACTTCGGTTTGTTTGCCGACAATGATCCAGCAAAAATAAACGAGCGCGTTATTTATGGATTGGAACGAAATCCTGTCACAGTGGTTCCTAGACAAAAAGGTGCAGATAAAGCGTTAGATAGATTTTTATCATGGGATGAGTTGAAGCTATTATTAGAGCTATTCAATAAACCCACCATCGAATGTCCTATTAACTCAGATTATGCACGTCTATTTCTATTTTGTGTCTATTCCGCAGGACAACGACCATGGGAAATTATTGCTAATACCCGTGATAATTGGGATAAGAAAAATAATACATTAACAGTACCGCCCCATATTTCAAAAACAGGCGATTACCATGTAATTCCATTGATACAGCCTGCTATTGATATTCTTAATATCCAAGAGCTTTTGTATCCAACATCAAATTATCTTTTCCCTGCTAAAACGAAAGAAGGGCACCTGTTAACATCTGAATACGCTAAACAATTAAATAAATTTTGTAAGAAGAATGAGTTTGAGAAATTTACACCTAGAGATGTGAGAAGAACATTTAAAACATTGGCTGGAGAGATGGGGATTAGTTCTGAGTTAAGGGATATGGTACAAAACCATAAAAGACCCGGCGTTTCTCAGAAACATTATGACAGGTATGATTATTTAAGAGAAAAACGTGAAACGCTTGATACATGGTGTGAAAAGCTATCGTCGCTAAAAGAAGAATAGGGTTTATGTATCTCCCCCTAGCTCCTTATTGTAGGATAGATGTAACCCACAACAAGGAACACTAAAAATGAGAATGACTCTATATACCTGTCACTGTCATAGAAATCAGTTATCATTATTGATCCCTACAAATAAAAGCACAAAAAATGAGCATTTTAGTGCGAAGTAACGTACACTGAATCACGATATCCCTATGATGGGTGAAAGATATGAAAGCTTTTAACGTGATAAGAATGTTTCAAGACACACCAGTACAAGTTACCTGCCCAAGTTGTTCTTACGTTGCAAAATAAAATAAACACAAGCTTAAGAAGAACCTAATCTTATTAGGTCCTAATTGTGGCTACATGTTTTATTTCAATAAAATATAAACACAACTCAATATACCAGTTGTTGCCGTAGAAATTGAACGACAACAACCAGCACATTTATGAATGTATTTTAATAAAGGGTTAGTGTTTTATAATGAAAAAAATAAGAAGTTGCTACACGGAAATTCTGCACCATATCTGAAAGAGCTAAGCAATTTGATTTATATTAAAACTCAAGTTTTGACTAATAACCTTCTCATATACATATCATCAATCATTGATATAACACATTGAACGACAATAACAAGATCGATTTTAACGATCAGTTTACCAATCATCAATAGATTGAAACTATCAAAACCAACGCCATCGATCGAAAAAACCATCTTTACTTAAGTGATATTTGAAATAATAATAACTTAAATTATTTATTTTTATATTTGCCACATCACCATTAAAAAATTTAATATCTTTATTATTTATATATTCTACAAATATAAACCTCACTATAAACTCTATTTAATAGGATTATATATATTATTATTCAATAATACTTTTCATTTTTTTGAAAAACAAAAAATAACTTAACTTTAATTTAATTTAAAATAGGAATCTTAAATATATGAAAAGAAAAGTTATAGCACTAGCTACTATTCTTTCTGCTGCATTTGCTGGCTCATCTATGGCGTATGACGGAACAATTACATTTACAGGTAAAGTTGTTGATCAAACATGTTCTGTTGATACCCAATCAAAAAATTTAGCTGTTATTTTGCCGACTGTTTCAGTCGCAACATTAAATAATGTAGCAACAACAGCAGGCTTAACTCCATTTACAATTAAGTTAACTGGTTGTTCCACAGATAAAGATGGTGCTAAAAACGTTAAAGTATATTTTGAACCATCCGCTGATACTGATTTAACTACACATAATTTAAAAAATACAGCAACAGGAACTAAAGCGAATAATGTTCAAGTTCAATTACTTAACTCAGATGCAGCAACAACAATCCAGTTAGGTACTGATTCTGCAACACAAGATGTCCATCCAGTACAAATCGACAATGCTAATGTAAACCTTCCATATTTTGCTCAATATTACGCAACCGGACAATCTACCGCTGGAGATGTAAAAGCAACCGTTCATTACACCATTGCCTATGAGTAAGGTTTATTGGATTGCTTTTATTTTACGGGGCAGAAAAAACTGCCCCATTTCCTTCTAGAGGTATTATGTTAAAGTTCATTCTTATTTTCTTGACTCTGTTTGTATCCACAGTGGCTCAAGCCAGTGTGGTTATTATGGGGACCCGCGTTGTTTATCCCGCAACGCAAAAAAGCATTAATGTTCAATTAAATAATAACGATGAATCCCCCGCATTAATTCAGTCTTGGTTAGATACCGGAAACGCAGCTGCAGCACCAGATTCAATTCACGTTCCTTTTATCATTACTCCTCCCATATTTCGTATGGAGCCAAAATCAGGGCAAACCATCCGGATTGTCTATACCGGTGAATCATTACCACAAGATAGAGAGTCTCTTTTCTATTTAAATGTCTTAGACATTCCGGCAAAACCTAAATTGGAAGAAAATTCGGAAAACTCAGAGGGAAATAACAATTACTTACAATTAGCCGTTCGTAGTCGCATTAAGTTTTTCTTTCGCCCTGATAATCTCAACGTAACGCCTGATGATGCTTACCAAAAAGTGACTTGGCATCAGGAAGGAGCACTACGCATTAAAGCGATTAACCCAACACCTTATTACATCACTTACAACAAAATCTCAGTGGGTCAGGATAAACAGCTAACGCCTGTTGAACAAAGTGGGATGATAGCTCCTTTTTCTTCAAAAATATTTTCACTTAAAGAGAAGCCAATATTAACAAATAAAGTCACTTGGGTTGTTGTTAATGATTATGGTGGATACCAACAAGGTGAATCTACTTTGGAATAAGGTAATATAATGAATTTTAATAACCAATTACACCTCATTTCCTATCGTTATTCTCTTCCGTTTTGTGTCGCTTTAGGGATTGGGGTGATAACAACTTCTTCATTCGCTGCTGAAGAAGCTGAATTTGATCCTAGCTTTTTGCATTCAGTACAAGGAAAGAATGCGATTGATATACGTCGCTTTAATTATGGCAACCCTATTCCTGAGGGCAAGTATTACGCTGATATCTATCTCAATAATAAATGGAAAGGAAAAGCTAATGTACAGTATTTATATACTGACAATGCGAATACGTCGACGTTATGTCTAACGCCGGAATTACTTTCATTAATTGATGTCGTCAAGGGCACTGTTCCTGAAAACAGTTATAAAGCCACTTGTTATCCCGCCTCAGAAGGACTCCCCTCAGCAAAATTTCATTTTGATTTATCCACTTTAAAGCTGAATATAGAAATTCCTCAGGCACAAGTGAATACTCGACCTCGAGGATATATTGCCCCTGCACAGTGGCAAAGTGGAGTCCCTGCCGCATTTGTCAACTATGATGTTAACTATTATCAATACAATACTCCGGATATAAATAATGAGCAGACTTACCTTGGGTTAAAAGCGGGACTCAATTTATGGGGATGGGCTTTTCGTCACCGTGGTGGTGAAAGCTGGAATAATGGTCATTCTACCGGATATCAGAATATCGAAACAAATGTGACGCATGATATTGCTCGGTTACGGGCACAATTCACATTAGGTGATTTTTATACGAATGGCGAGTTAATGGATAGCCTTAGCTTACGGGGAATTCGATTAGCATCGGATGAACGAATGTTACCCAACTCTTTACGTGGCTACGCTCCGATCGTGCGAGGCATTGCTAATAGTAATGCTAAAGTTACGATTTATCAAAATGCTAACATCCTTTATGAAACAACTGTGCCTGCTGGCCCCTTTGTCATTAATGATTTGTATCCCAGTGGATATGCTGGCGACCTTCTTGTGCAAATAACCGAATCTAATGGACAAACAAGAACATTTACGGTTCCTTTTGCTTCTGTTGCCCAACTTATTCGTCCCGGATTTAGCCGTTGGCAAATGTCAGTGGGACGCTATCGTTATGCAAATGAGACATATCATGATTTAATTGCACAAGGCACATATCAATATGGTTTGACAAATGATATCACTTTAAATAGTGGACTGACCACAAGCTCAAAATATACCGCAGGATTGGCTGGTGTTGCTTTTAACACGCCGATTGGGGCAATTGCATCTGACATTACATTGTCCAGAACAACATTTAATCACTCTAACGTAACGCGTAAAGGCTACAGTTTACATACTAGCTATAGCGTCAATATTCCGACCACGAGTACAAATATCACGTTAGCAGCCTATCGTTATTCATCTAAAGATTTTTACCATTTGAAAGATGCGCTATTGGCTAATCACAGTGAATTTATTGATGATGTTTCCATAAAAAGTGCCGCATTTTATCGCCCTAAAAATCAATTCCAAGTTTCAATTAATCAAGAATTAGGTGAAAAATGGGGAAATATATTTTTAACTGGTACCACTTATAATTACTGGGAGCATAAAGGAAGTCGTAATGAGTATCAGATGGGATATAGCCATTTTTGGAAAAAACTTGGTTATCAGATTGGCTTTTCTCAATCACGAGATAATGAGCAACAACGCCGAGATGACAGATTTTATGTGAACTTTACGCTTCCTTTGGGAGAGCGTGTTCAAAGCCCCATTTTTTCTACTGTCTTAAATTATAATAAAGGCGAGAAAAACAGCATTCAAACATCCATCAGCGGTATCGCTGGGGAAGATAATCAATTCTCTTATGGTATTTCAGGTAATAGTCAGGAAAGTGGACCTTCCGGCTATGCGATGAATGGAGGCTATCGTTCACCTTATGTAAATGTAACCGCAACCGTCGGGCAAGATACTCAACATAATCGTCAAATGTCATTGGGGGCGTCGGGGGCGGTTGTTGCACACCCTTATGGAGTGACATTGAGTAATGATTTAAGTGATACTTTTACCATTATCCATGCAAAAGGAGCACAAGGTGCGGTTATTAATAATGCACCAGGTAGCCGATTAGATTTTTGGGGTAATGGTATTGTGCCTTATGTCACACCCTATGAAAAAAATCAAATTAGTATCGACCCCGCTAATTTAGATTTAAATGTTGAATTATCAGCAACAGAACAAGAAATTATTCCTCGTGCTAATAGTGCCACGTTAGTGACATTTAATACTCAAACAGGGAGAAGCCTGCTGTTTGATATTCGTATGCCAGATGGCAGTACTCCTCCAATGGCTTCCGAGGTTTTGGATGATCATGAACAGTTAGTCGGATATGTTGCTCAAGCTGGGCGCTTATTTACCCGAGGTCTTCCCAAACAAGGTCAACTTGATGTGATATGGGGACCAAATCATGACGATAAATGCTCATTTACATATCATGCGACACACAATGAAACTGACATGCGGCCTCAAATCATTCCTGTTCAGTGTATACCGCACTCTAATTAGGAACAAAACATGAAAAGAATATTTGTTATATTATTTCTTTTAAATCTATTCCCTAGTCTGGCTGTTGCTGGTGCAGATGACTACGTACCGTCTCCAATAACAATCAACACATCTACCCACCCTGTTGTTGTTATAGGCTCTGCCGATGCCCATACTTACCCTCGGGTGATAGGAGAACTCAGCGGAACAAGCAATCAATATATATTTAACGGTGGTAGTTTAATAGCGTTAATGCGTGGAAAATTTACTCCCACATTACCTAAAATAGGCAAGATTACATATAGCTTTCGCCAAGGGAAAAACACTCAATCTTCCGATTTCGATATATTTGATATTGGAGTCCCAGGGCTAGGTATTATTATTGGTATGGCAGGCTATTGGCCTGCAACGCCTTTGGTTCCCATAAACAGCTCAAGTATATATATTGATCCTGTTGCCGCCAATACAAATCCAAATGCTTATAATGGTGCAACTGGAAGTTTTGGTGCTCGTTTATATGTTGCTTTTGTCGCAACAGGACGATTACCTAATGGGTATGTAACGATACCAACCAAACAACTGGGCCATATTTTATTGGAATCTAATCGGGCAAGTTTGAATAATAAAAGATTAACAGCTCCTGTTATGTTAAATGGAGGGCGCATCCAAGTGCAAAGCCAAACATGCTCGATGAATCAAAAGAATTATGTTGTTCCATTAAATACTGTCTATCAATCCCAGTTCACGTCTTTGTATAAAGAAGTGCAAGGAGGGGAAGTTAATATACAACTTCAATGCCAAGACGGTATTGATGTTTATGCTACATTAAATGATGCGACCCAACATGGGAATCGTTCTGATATATTAACATTAGCAACGGATTCTACGGCAAAAGGCGTTGGGCTAAGATTATATAAAAATAATGAAGTAACTGCGATTAGTTATGGTTCAGACACTCCTAACAAAGGAAATCAAAATCAATGGCATTTTTCAAATTATAGAGGAGAGATAAATCCACGTATAAAATTAAAAGCTAATTATATAAAAACAGAAAATACTATTACGCCAGGAAGTGTAAAAGCAGTAGCAACGATTACTTTTTCATATCAATAAAAATTAATTGAGTTTTATAAGTAGAGTAAAATGCTTTTATAACAAATGCTTTTTACTCTGTTAAACTTAAAAATCTGTTTATTGTTGGAGAATGAAGTTCATGAGTACAATTAATTCCATTATTGCTTATAGAATAAAGCAAAAAAGAAAAGAATTAGGGATGACAGGGAGGGAAATAGCCCATTCATTGGAAATAAGTCAACAGCACTATTCACGTATAGAGAATGGACATACCAAAATAACAGTAGAACATTTATTCTCTATCGCGTTTATTTTAGGTGTCAAACCTAAAGAACTATTGCCTAATTATAAATTTTCAAATGAAAAAGAAATGATTAAAGCAAAACAATCATTATCAGCAGAAAGCATTATGCCAATAAAGAAAAGCGACATGTATCCCACATAAATATAGACAGGTATTCATTTTATTAAAAATAATGTGAACCATTAAGGACATAAAAGGGA
>NZ_JBLRMI010000012.1:0-71149 GCF_047921555.1 Proteus sp. LHD240705 | reverse complement strand
GGGAATACTTAAAACTGGTGTGTCTGTTACGGGATCTGGTTTTGCTGTTACAGTAACATCATCACTTTTATTACCACTCGGATCTTTCGCACTTGCGGTAACATCACTGTTATCTTTTATATTGTCATTCGGAATGGTGACGTGATTGTTATCTGTATCAGGAATTAAGTCCGGATTGCTTGATGTCCAGCCATTATCGCCTTTCTCTAATGTGACAGTATTTGAGTTACCATTCTCATCTTCAAAAGTAACATCTACAGAATCACCTTTATTTGCATCTTTTGGTAAATCAATAGACACAGAACCATCATCTTCAGCTGTTAATCCTGGTTTACTTGGTGCGGTAACATCGGCATCATTACCTTTATTATCACCACCATGGTTTCTATTAGCTAAAAAGATCGCTAATGCACTACCGATAGAACCAGCAACCCATAAAAATAGACCAATTCCATCATCATTATCAGAAAGAGTACCGGTTTCACCAGCAACTAAATGCTCTAAAACAGGACCATCTTGAGTAATAGTGACTTCCCCCATGACCCCGTTTTGATCTAATACATTTAAAGTTGCATAACACTGTTCTTCTCCTGGTTTACATTCTTCCCAGAAATCTTTAATTACAACTTCGAACTCTTGTTCTTTACTAGATAAAATAAGATCATCTGACTTACGAAGTGCTTTAATATCTAGCGGTGAAAGATTTGTTTCAGAATCAATTAATTGGTAAACTTCATTGGGTTTTGCCGTTATCACATGCTTTGCATGCGGATTTAACTGCACTTGTATATCTGAATTTTTTTCAGAAAAGATAAATTTCATAATAATTACCTAGCATTAGAATAGAACTTCTAAACAGTAAATACGCGCTGTTTATTTAAAAATTCTTTATTAAGAATCAGTTACAAAATAATAGTCTTTCCTTATTCTCCCCCTTGTATTTGCATTGTTTTCTATTTATGAATATACTCGCGATTACAATCAATAATTATTCTCTTTTTACTGTCTAATATTTTTATAAAATGAAGGATAGAAATATTTAAAATAAAGCAAACTTCTATTAGTGTAGAAACACTCCATTTAACATCACCTCGTTCGAGGCGAGAATAATGTTGTTGGCTTATATTCATTTTCTTTGCCACATTAATCCCTGTCAGATTTTGAGCCTTCCTTATAGCTTTAACCTCATTTCCTATTACATAATTAATATTCCAGCCATGCATCTTAATTACCTAAGAAGGGGATGAACATAGAAACACTACAAATATGATTTCACTTAAGTTCAGTGTATCACCTAGCCCAGCGCCCCAAATCAAACAAAGAAATAAATAAATACCACAAAACAATAAATAAGATGTTTATCAATAAAGTAGGAACCCTAAAAAAGATACAACAACTAATTTTTTTAATTAAACTGCCAAAAATGTTAAAACATACTCGTATAATCAAAGTTATACTTACACCTATGTAATTTACTGTGAGAATTAGTCTTTACTTATGATAACCCACATAAAAAATAACACTAAAAGATAAATAAATACCACTATTTGCTACACCGTAAAAAATGTAATTTCATTTATAAAAATAAAACCATAGACTAATCATTAATATATTTATCATTACTATTTAACTAATTAAATTTGGATTAAAGTGAGTCTATTTATATGAAAGATTATTATTTTCATTTAAAAAACTTAACCCTATCTAATTACATTATGTTATTAACAAAAGATAGCGAAATACGAATAGAAACGAGTAAATTTAAAAAATCAATAAATAAAAATAGTATTGCTCTAATATCAAAAGATATAAAGTTTGATGTATTTTTTTCTAATGAAAACAAACCAACCTTACTTTATTTATCTTGTGATGTCCTTAGAGATGCTTTAAAAATAAATTTTGCCTCTAATCATCTTATATTAAAAGAGAATACACAGAATATTGAAAACAATATTTTGATAAAAAAAACTCATCCAGAAGATATTCTGTTATTTAATAAATAAAAAACCAAATTTAATAACGAAATTATTACATCTGACAAAATAGAACATGAATATATATTAAAAATAGCATACTTATTAAGTGGCTTAGAAATAAATATTATGAGTTTTATCTATAATATGTACAATTCATCATATACAAATAAAATAATCAATATTATTAGTGAAGATTTAAGTTATGAGTGGACAATAAAAGATATTAGTAAAAGGCTATATATTGGAACATCATCTTTAAGAAAAAAGCTTGAGGCAGAAAAAACAAACTTTACAAAAATATTAACAAAAACAAGAATGGAACATGCTATAAATTTATTAACAACAACAAATTTAAACATAAATACCATATCAAATAAATTAGGGTATAAAACAACGTCATATTTCATAAAGAAATTCAAAGAATATTATAATACAACACCTAAAAAATTACTAAAAAATCATACAACAGGAACGAAGTAATCCAATGAACATATATTACTTTTATCTTTCATATGTTTGATATTAAAAATCTCAATATCATAGCCATCTCTTTTTTTGGCTTTTAACTTTGGTAATTCCCTAGAATAAATAACATTAGATAATATTAAATATTCATCCCATGTACCATAAAATGAAAATTTACAATATTTATCACCATTCATAGAAACAAAAAACTTATGTTTATCACTAAATTCAAAAAAATTATATACAACTAATACATTTTTATTAAAGGAAGATTTTTCATACCGATAATATACATTCAAATAAAAATCAGAACTATTTTTTATTAACATTTTTAAATTATCTATTTTATCTTTATTATTAAAAATCAACCTAGTTCGAGCAATAGTAGCCTTAAGTTCAAAAGGAATATCAACATAATAAATACTTTCTTCATATTTAGGAGACAATAAACTGACAAAGCTTTCACTACTTATTAAATTTTGGAAAGTTAAATAACTATGTTGTGGTATATAGTAAGTAAAGTCCCAGTATTTACAGGTTCGGTAAGCACTTGGTGTTACTTTAAAGTATCTTTTAAAAGCTCTTGAAAAATTCTGTTGAGAATTAAATTGATAAATAATCGATATATCTAATACAGATAAACTTGTTAATCGTAATAAAGTTGCAGACAACGACAAACGTCTTGCTAGGATATATCTAGCAATCGTCTTGCCAGTAAAATGATAAAACAAATCTTGAAAATGCCTTTTACTGTATCCTGATTTTTTTATAACATCACTTTGAGATAAAGGACTATTTAAATTTTCTTCAATCCAATCGAGGATAGTCTGTAAAAGATTTTCTTTCAAAATTTAGCCTTATATTAGCTATAAGTTATTTATATTTATTACATTAACACAAAAATTATTTTTATCATGCATAATAAATAAAACAAATTACTTATCTGATTACCCCTCAAAGACAAACATAAATGGAATTTCCCAAAGATCGAGTTTACCATTTAGTCATCTGCATACTTGCCTTTATAGGCTACTTCTTTTCCTCTTTTAGCCTATTGCTAACGCCTTCATCTGTTGCACTATTTCAATCAACTTATATCATCTCATTGGTGAGCTTTTTTATTTACCTTCCCTACTGCCTAATTATTTGGTTTGCCTATCAAAAACACATTACATTAATGCCATTAGGCCGGCTTCAATGGCGAACATTAAAAGCCCCTATCTTAACATTACTGGGATTATTATTTATCGGCATGTTTTTAGGTTCTGACGATGATTCATGGATAGCCGAGGTTGAACCCATTACAGGATTTGCTTTCTTCCTGTTTGCCCTTGCTGCTATGTTTATTGCTCCGATTACTGAAGAGATCATTTTTAGAGGTTTTCTATTAAATGCAGGCATGTGGTATGGCAATACAGGAAAATGGATAGCGATTATTCTTTCTTCACTGCTATTTTCAACTATGCACTATCAATATGAATCAATCACTACATTTATTCTTATTTTTATTGTGGGAGTTATCTTTTGTTTAGTAAGAATAGGATTTCGTTTATTAATCGCACCTATTTCCCTACACTGCATCAATAATTCAATCACTATTCTTTTCTTAATGATATAGCATTTTTATTTAATAAAACTCTCTTTGATATGGAAAAATGGTTATTATTAATAACTAATATAATAATATTTAAAGAGTTTTATTATTTTTAGCTAAATATTTTTTATAATAAAAAAATATTTATTATCTATAATTATCTTACTAACGCATCTTAAAAACAAATTACATTATTAACCATAAAAAATCATCTTATTAACAAGCCATTATTTAAATTACATAAAATCCATATTAACTCACACTCTGAAAAGAATGAAATAAATAAGATATTAATAAGAATCACTCTTAATCTATTTATGAGATCTCTCTCTAAAGATAGGAAATTAACTTAGGATTAATAGCATAGAAATGCTAGCATAAAAAATGCTATAAATTAATTCTATAATTTACATGATGTTAGTTTAAATAAATTAAAAACTTTTAAATATATTGTCTTCAATTTATTAACAAGAAAGATAATGAATATCTCCGTTAATAATTATTTAAACTTACTATTCTAATTTTAAAATTAAAGTTATAAAAACATTATTCTATTTCAACCTGGTTTAAGTCGTTTTTATACTAGATTGATAGCAACACAACAAAAATACTTTCAATAAAAGTGGGCGTACTATGAAAAGCATGTTTACGACTCGGGAGCTCCCTGACGTAGATCGGTTTTCCGTATTCAGGGATACAATAAAAGACCGCTTTTTATCGTCTTATGAATGCAATGAAGTCGAATTGCCTCCTCATTCTCGATTTTATGCCAACATTATCGAGCAGAAGGTGACAAATATTCGCTTTATTCAGCTAGAGTCTAATGGTCACTGGGCGAGTAGCCGTCCTTTAACTCATAAACTTAGCTTGGAAGAGCATTTTCAAATTGAGATACAGCGTTCAGGAACTAGCCATCTTACTCAAGATGGAAGAACCGCATTTCTACGGCAAGGAGACTTTTGTATTTTTGATATGGCAAGACCCGTATCATGGTCTTTTGATAACGATTACTCATTATTTAAAATTTTGATCCCAAGGGAAAAACTAGCATCACGTTTAGGTAATACCCAAAATCTTACTGCAAGAGCAATACGAGGCAATAGCATTACAGGCTCCCTCGTTTATAGCTTTGTGATGCGCTATATTCCGTTCTTAGATTCAATGCCACCACAACATGCACAACAACTTGCCGATATTTTATTGAATTTAATTACGTCTGCTTTCAGTGAATACAGTATTGCAACTCCACCTCAAAGCTTAGGAAGATCAACACTGTTTTATTTTGCCCAGCACTATTTAGAGCAACATATTTCCGATCCAGATTTAAGTGTTAATCAATGTGCAAATGCTTGTGGGATCTCCGTGCGCTATTTACAAATGTTATTTAAAGAACAAAATACCTCTGTACTTCGTTGGATCTACCAAAAACGCCTTGAGAATTATAAAGCGGCTTTAGTTAATCCTCTCTTGGCAGAGAAAAATATTACACAATTAGCTTATGAATGCGGATTTAGCGATATTTCTAATTTAAGTCGAAAATTTAAATCCGAATTTTTTATGACGCCTTCAGAATATCGAAAAATACATTCGTTAAGATAAGTTTTAAAACAGGGTTATAGAGCATATAAAAATCATTTCAAGCATTATGATCCATATATGAATCAATATGTACTCAGAATGCTCATTCCCCCTCTAGTTAAAATTTTGGAGGTTATGTTAGAGGGGGATTGGTGTTGTTACATTAACCGTAACGAAATTCAATGCCTAAAGTGCCACATGGATATTCCCATTTCTTTAAAATTGTTTCACCACATAAAACACGGCAAGTTCCGCACTCTAAACAGCCCGCGTAATCAAAAAGGTATTGTCCTTTTTCATCTTTCTTATATAACCCAGCAGGGCAGGCTTTCATTAAGATGTCAAATTGTACAGGATCGATATCATCCTTTAACACAATATGTGGATTTTCTTCATCCACATTAAATTTATTGGCGCCTAATTTAACGTCTACGTTGACTTGACTCATAAAGAACGTACCCCCTTAAACCCATCTTTAATTAAGTTCATCACACCCACTTTCTTAACTTGAGACAGTATTTTCTTACGCACAGGTTTTTCTGGACCATTAATCACAAATAAGTCGTGCATCACGTTCGCAGCCATTTGCGGGTAATCCGTAAAGAATCTTGTATTATCGAGGAAAGAAGGCAAGTCTTTGTATAACTTCATATCTTTCATCACAAAGCTGTCATTTAATAAAGATTGGTAGCAACTTAATTCTTTTTGGCTATAACTGTTTTGCTCTTTCGCCATTAATACCGCTTTTGCAGCCGCTTCACCTGAAGCAATCGCTAAATCCATTCCTCTTACGGTATAGCCGACATTAAGGCAAAAACCTGCGGCATCTCCCGCCACTAATACGCCATCTTTGACTAATTCAGATACCATATTCATGCCACCCTCTGGCACCATATGCGCTGAATATTCTAATAATTTGCCGTCTTTGATAAGTGGTGCAACAACAGGGTGCTGTTTAAAATCTTCTAATAATTGAGGAACCGTTTTTTCGAATTTATCGACATTATGTAGCCCTAAAACAAGGCCTAAAGAAACGGTATTTTTATTGGTATATAAGAATCCGCCACCTAAATATCCACCTGATGGTGCGCCAGCAAAAAGCCAAGCTAAGCCTTCATCATTAGTACAACCAAATCGGTCTTCCATTTGTTGTGGCGTGAATTCCAATAACTCTTTAACCCCTACCGCCACAGTGTGAGGATTAATTTTTTGTGTCATACCTAATTGTTTTGCTAATAATGAATTAACACCATCAGCGAGGATAACCACATGGGCTTCAATTTCATCATCACCCGCTTTTACACCACACACCTTGCCTTCTTTCACCAACACTTCATCAACGCGAACACCCGTGATCACTTGTGCGCCAGCGTTTTCTGCTTTTTCCATTAACCATTGGTCAAATGAAGAACGTAATACGGTATAAGAGCGTGCAGCTTCCTCTTCTTGTTGCGTGTGTTGATAATCTAAAGTCACACCATCTGTTTCCGTTAGCATGGAAATTTTTTCACGCGTCACAAGGCGTTCAACAGGTGCTTCTTGGGCAAAATTGGGAATGATTTTTTCAAGGCTGTGCGCGTATAAACGTCCACCTGTCATATTTTTACTGCCAGCGAAATTACCTCGCTCTACAACTAAAACATCACACCCTGCTTGTGCTAATACATAGGCAGCAGTACCACCAGCAAGTCCACCACCCACAATAATGGCGTCAAAAATATCGTCTGACATACTTTCCTATCCTTTTATTATGTGTGGTCGCTTAGCAAATTATCACTAAGCGACCTACGGTGATTAGCCGCCAAGCTTCGCGGTTAATGCAGGTAACACTTTGTAGAGGTCGCCAACAATACCGTAATCCACCATATTGAAAATTGGGGCATTTTTATCTTTGTTGATAGCAACAATGACTTTTGCTCTATCCACACCCACCATATGCTGAATTTGCCCTGAAATACCGACAGCAACATAAACATCCGCACCTAAAGTCACGCCTGAAACACCAATGTAGCGGTCATGTTCCATCCAGCCTTCACCCTCAGCAATCGGACGTGAACAGCCCACTTCGCCTTGAAGGGCTTTCGCAAATGCCTCCGCGAGTGCAATATCATCCGCCTTACCAAAACCGCGTCCGACACCCACAACACAATGCGCTTTACCTAAATCAACGGCACTGCCATGTTTTGGCTTACGAGCCAATACTTTTAATGTATGTGCAGGGGCGATAAAGGCACTTTGCACCACTTGTGCATTGGGTGCGTCTTTGATGGCTTCCACATCTAATGCACTACCGACAGTCGCAATGGCATAAGGTGAGCGAATTTCTGCTTTAGCATGCGCTAAACCACCATAGACTTGGTGTGTAGCAATCACAGTATTGTTTTCAATAGCAATACTTAATGCATCACTGACAACACCAGCGTTTAAAGTCACACCAAGACGAGCCGCAATCGCTTTTGCTCGTTTTGATGAAGCAAGTAGAACCAATGCATTCGCACCCGCTTCTTTAATAATTGCGGCAAAAGAGGCCGCATAATCTTCAGCAATCACACCCTCTTGAGGTGCAAAGCAGTACACACAATCAGCGCCTAAGTTGACACATTCACGCGTGTTTTCATCATCACCAATAAACAGAACATTGACCTTTTCGCCAAGGCCACGCGCAAATGCGATCAGCTTTGCTAAATCATCCGCTTTTTCGGCATAAACAAAGGTAGTAGGTAGTAAACTAGCCATTTTTAATCTCCTTATTGATTAACCGCTTGGCGTAAATGTTCAGCAAAAGTGGCAATATTTTCATCTGAATCACCTTCTAAAATAATACCAAGGCGATCAGATTGCTCTGGCGCACAAACTTGTGTTTGCACAACAGTCAGAGAAGAAATATCAACACCGATATCTCCTAACCCCAGCTTTTCAACTGGTTTTTTATTCGCCGCTAAAATGGCTTTCATTGAAGGGAGTTTTGGTGTGTTAATACTTGAAGTGACACACACAATGGCAGGTAATGTCAGTTCAAGTTCTTCAGTGATATTTTCTAAATCACGTTCAACAATGATTTTGTCGCCTTCAACGGTGATTTTGTTTACAGCGTTCACACAAGGTAAACCTAAATATTCACCAACGGCTAAACCCGTTTGTTGAGCGTATAAATCACCTGAACCTTCGCCGAAAATGAGCAAGTTAAAACCCACTTTTTTTGCTGCTTGCGCAATAATATTGGCAGTATCCGTTGAATAAAGCGCGCTACATGCATCATCAGCAACCAGCGTTAATGCATCTGGGCCACGCGATAAAATATCTTTTTTGATTTTCGCGTTTTCAACCATTGCACTTGTCCCCACACTTAATGCAGTTACAGTGCTATCACCAAGGGTAGAGGCTATTTCTACTGCGGTTTCAATTGCATTCAAGTCATACAAACTAATTTTTAAACCCGCATTATCGGTTGCGAGTGTACGATCAGGCCGTGTTGTGATGTCTTGTTCGTCATGAACAACCTTACAGCAGGCAATAAGTTTCATAATTCACATTCTCCGTTTTGCACAATGCAACAAATTAATAAGCTCAAATCTCATTACGCTAAAATATGCTTAGCGATGACCATACGTTGCACTTCACTTGTGCCTTCAAAAATCTCAGTAAGTTTTGCTTCACGCATCAAACGTTCAACAGGATAGGATTTGGTGTAACCCATACCGCCATGTAATTGAACGGCTTTTTGAGTTACATAAGTGGCAGCTTCTGCTGCATAAAGTTTGGCTTGAGCTGATTCACGAGTGTAAGGAAGACCTGCCATTTTGGCGGCAGCGGCGCGATAAACTAGCATACGTGCGCAATCAACACGCGTTGCCATATCCACTAATACCCATTGAATACCTTGATTAGCCGCAATAGGTTTACCAAATTGAATACGTTCTTTGGTGTAAGCAATAGTGGCATCTAAGGCACTTTGTGCGATCCCTAATGCCAATGCAGAACAACTTAAACGCCCGCCATCTAAGGTTTCCATCGCGATATTAAAGCCTTTGCCTTCTTCGCCTAACATAGCGCTGGCTGAAACAACACAATCACTGAAGCTCACAGAGCAGGTTTCAGAGCCGTTCATACCCATTTTGTCTTCAGGTAAACCAATGCTAATACCAGGGTTATCACGCTCAACTAAGAATGCGGTGATCCCTTTTACGCCTTTGCTTTTATCGGTCATAGCAAACACGATAAAGAAAGCACCTTGAGGCGCCGCAGTGATCCACAATTTAGAGCCATTAATCACATAGTTATCGCCTTGGCGAACCGCTGTTGTTTCCTGAGCCGCAGCATCACAACCCGCACTAGGCTCTGACAAACAGAAGCACCCTAATTTTTCGCCAGAAACCACACCTGGTAAAATGCGTGCTTTAGTTTCTTCATCAGCATATTTTTGAATAATTGGTCCTGTTAAAGAACATTGTGATCCCATGATCATGGCGTGAGAGGCACTCACTTTCGCCATCTCTTCTGTGGCTAATACATAGCTAATAGCATCTGCTTCTGTACCACCATAAGCTTCATCAATGTTGAAACCAAAGAGTCCCAATTCAGCCATCGGTGCAACACTCTCACTAGGAAAGCGATGTTCTTTATCAATAGCACCCGCAATTGGTTTAATGTCGTTTTCAACGAACTCTCTGACCATATCGCGGATCAGGACTTGTTCTTCTGTTAGCTGAAAATCCATGTTTATCTTCCTCTGAGAATATTGATGGTTATCTCTATGGCGTGCGATTTCACGTTTGTCGTCTTATCGCACGCATTAATGGGTTAACGTGATTTCTACATCGTCGCTATTGATGCAGGTAAAAAGGTGTACAGCAACAACATAAACATCATGGCTAACAGTGGGATAGCGAGGGTTAATGTCCCCACTGGCCCATAGCCCTCTTTATGGCTGACACCACAGACGCTAAAGACAGTAATAATCAATCCGTTAAATGGCGGTGTTGTACTCATAGATGCCATTGTGGCAACACGGTGTAATGAACCTTGATCAACCACGGTTGCAGGGAACATCGCAGCAATCATTGGCATTGCGATACTTAACGCACCAGAGCCTGAACCACTGATAAACACTAGCGCACCGACTGAAATTGCAGTCACAACAAGTGGATTAAGACCCGATTGAGCAATCGCTTGGAATGATTCTTTGAAGGCAGGTAACGTCATGACTAACGCACCAAATCCAACAATAACCGCCGTGTTAAAGAGGGAGGTCACCCCTTCCATCGTCCCTGCGGCTAAATTAGGTATGAGTTTTTTCCAATCTAGATAGCGTAAGTACACAATCAAGGCAGCAATAATGGCGCAGAACAGTGCAATAGCGGGATCCCATTTCAGGATATTCAGCACGACAAGCAGAATAAGCATCGGCAGTAATGCAACGAGCACATTCGGTAATTGGCGATCTTTTTTACCCTCTTCTGCTTTCGCCGTTTTTTCATCTTCAACCCAACCTTCACCTTTCGCTTTTACGCGCTTAAAGAGCCAAGTGAGATAAATAATCACTAAGGTGACTTGGAACAATGCTGTCAACATACCTGGTACTAAACCCGCAGTTGCTGACGTGCCTAGAAATTTCATTGGGATAAGGTTTTGGATCTGAGGCGATCCCGGCATGATCATCACAAACGTACCCGCACCTGCAAAATAGACAGCCGGAATAAGTCTGCGAGGAAGATTCGCTTTACGGAATAAACTCACCATCATTGAATAGACGGTAAACAGTGCAACAAACACTGACACACCGCCGTAGGCTAAAATGGCACAAGCCGCCACTAATGATGGAATAACGGCTCTTTCACCAAATTTACCAATAATAAAAGAGGCAACACTATCAGCAGCGCCACTGATAGCGGTTAATTTGCCAAAAATCGCGCCTAGTACGAAAATGAAGAAGAAGCTGCCAAAATAGCCACCTAATCCGCCGGTATACACTTGTAATAGTGCATCGACAGGATTAAGCATATCTGGTGATACAAGCCATGCAGTCACAGCAAGAAATAGGCTGGTGGTAAAGACAGAAATAAAAATATGTATGCCTTTCATACACATAATCATTAATATCGCTAGCCCGATGATTAAACAAATAATACCCATGATTGCCCCACTTATATGTGTTAGGGTTCAATTGACCTGCGTAAATCACGCAGGTCTTTTGTGACTATTAATTAACGTTGTTAAGCAGAAAGCACATCTGCAAAAGTTTGCAGTGCTGTTCTTGCCTGTTCATATGTTTTAGTTTGCTGATCGATTTCGATAATGATGGAAGGAATGCCTTCTCTATCGAGGAATTTCTTCACAATAGGGGCATCAAATTCTTCAGGATCACAGAACTTCGTCAGTAAATAGACGACACCATCGGCGCCTGTGTTTTTCACCATATCGGCAATTAAACGACCGCGTTTTTTCTCTGGATCATACAAAAGTGAACACCCTTCAAGATGGGCGATTTGCTCAGCCATCGCTTCATAAGGTGCTTTGTTTTCAGGAATATCTTGGCGAAACTGACGAGACTCATGCGCGACTTCATCCGCCACAATCGCCATTTTGTTGTCAGCCAAAATTTGTAGAATAGAAGGGCTATCCGCAATAATGCCTGTTACAACAATCTTGTGTCCTTTCCAAGGTTCTGGAGACAAGGTTTTGCATTGTGCAACAATGGTTTCAACGACTTTTGTATACTCCACGACATCCATAAAATAACCACTTTTGATCACAGTGTTACGACGTTGTGGTGTGACCAAGTTTGGATGAAGTGCCGCGATATCTGAAAACTCGCGTAATGCGCGACGGCGCTGATTAAACAGATGGATGGCATTTTTCAGTGCATCGTCTGTTACCGCTTGACCTGAAATCTCCCCTAATTGCAGTGCAATTTTCTTATATTGTTCAGTTAAGAATGCAATACCTGCTGGCGTTTTACGGTTCTGTGGATGAACCAATTGAATGAAAGGAACTTGTGGTACACCAGATTTCCAGTTTTGCCCTAAGCATTTTAAGGTGTCACAAAGAGAAGGAATTAAGGCAGCAGACAATTTATTTAATGCCCCATCTAATCCCATCTCAAGAGAAGAAAGCACTAGTGCACAATAGAAAGGAGGAAAATATTTCTTCGCTTCTGAGATCTCACGGCCTTCTGCACCCCAAATACCAAAAGGCACCATACCTGCGGCATAGACAATTTCATTCGGCGTATATTCAGGAAAACAGCCAACAACCTTTTTGCCACTACGAATAAACCCATCTAATTGAGCAACAGGGTTATCCACCACGGCTTGTAACTCATCAAACAACTCCGCTAATGTTTTCATTAGATGTCCCCCTTTTTCATTTCTGCTTTGTTAGCAGCCATAATTTCAGTCAATGCTTCAACACGGGTGACATACTGCGCTTCAGAGAAAACACGAGGATCAGCTTGGTCGCCATCAAAAGTCACTGTTGGGATCTTAAGTTCATGACGAATACGGCGCTCAATTTCAGGCATAATGCCACTCCAGAGCTTGCAACTACGGTTAACGTGAATAATCGCACCATCAACTTTATTCTGACGGCTCACGTTAATACGCATATCAGCAGCACGTTCAACAGAGACACAGTTAGGAACGTAGGAGTAAGCACGCATCATTTCGTCACTATTTTGATAAATCACACCAAATGCGGTGGCGTAAACAGTGGCAGTTACGTTGATACCTTGCTCTTTTAACGGAGTAGATGTGGCACGCAAGTAAGGCCAGCAGGCAATACCTTCAAAGAGAACTCGGTATTTTTCTTCACCGCGGTAAGTCGATTTTTTCTCTTTGATATTTTGTTCCATCTCTTCACACAGTTGCTCAAAAGCCAGTGCGGCTTCTAATTTACCGCGAGCACAAACAGCAACAGCCATGTGATTAAAGAGATCAAAACCATTCATTGGCGAAGGTTCATATTGGCAATATTCCGCCGCTTTTAACCATGCACGTCCTGTACGTTGCGAAATTTCACAGACTTCTTTAAATTTCTCTTCTGAGAACACTTTGCCTGTGACTTTTTCGAGTTGTTTGATGGCATCATCAAATTGCGCTTGAACATATTTCACCGTTACATCATCGGTGTCATAGTCATTTTTATAAGGAATATCGATAAGGATCATCGGGATATTCAGCTCATAAGCGATATTTTCATACCATTTGATCATGCAGTTACAGATGTTGTTACAGCACAGCAAGAAGTCAGGCTGTGGCATATCCATCTCTTCACACTGCTTAATATCCATGTAAGAAAGGCTAATGCGTGCATAAGCACAGATATCATTGGAATAACCCATGCTTTCTGCGTGCTCACACATTTTTAAACCCGCACCTTTTGCGGCAATCGCAGCGGCTTGGTTTTCAGGATAAACCACACATAAACCCAGTGTTTCAGCGATTTCTTGCGGGAAGTTTGAGGCGCACCACCCTATTTTTTCACCGCTGTTTTTGGCATCCCACGCACGCTGATAAGCATCAGCGGCAATTTTTTGCAGTCGTTTTTTCGCAGGAATATAATCCGGCGCATTCATATCTACATTGCTCATTTTGATGTTCCTATTGTTAACGCATCGTCTTCCAGTTGATGGCGGTACGCTTCAAAGGCATAAATGGCGGCACCTATCGCCCCGTTATATTGTGATAATGGTGAGGTGGCGATAGGCGCGTTCAGCTCTTCGCTAACATAACGAACAACTTCAAAATTACTGGCAACACCGCCTGTCATGACAACAGGGGCTTCAACACCGACTCGTTTTGCAAGACCTGCAATACGGCTAGCCACAGAGCGGTGAATACCATTAATGACGTCGGGTATTGTTTCGTTATTCGCGAGATGAGAAATAACTTCCGATTCAGAGAACACGGTACAGGTGGAGCTAATCGTGACTTTCTTCGTGGACTTAGCGCCCTCTTGAGCGAGATCGGAAATCTTGGTTTCTAATACTCGCGACATCACATCTAAAAAGCGTCCTGTACCCGCAGCGCACTTGTCATTCATCACAAAGTTCAATAAACGGCCTGCACCATCCATATGAAGTGCTTTAACGTCTTGACCGCCGATATCAATCACTGTTTTCACACCCGGAAAAAGAAAGTGCGCACCTTTCGCATGGCAGCTAAGTTCACTCACTTCTTTGTTGGCTTCTTTCAATGAATTACGGCCATAGCCTGTTGCGCAAATCCAGCTGATCTGACTGAGATCGCCGCCAAATTGACGCAATACTTCATTGATCGCTTTTTCAGGCCCAGATGTACCAGCGCCAACAGATGCCAATGATTTCGCGACAATCGCATCACCATTTTTCATGATGATGCATTTCGAGGCTGACGATCCGATATCAACGCCCATTGTGAAAATGTCTTGTTGCATGCCTTTGCTCTCCTGAAAATTAAAAAAGTAAGTGGATTATTCTTTCCACGTCATCACGTCTTTATTGGCTTCAAGGTTTGCTATCTCTTCAGCGCTATACCCTAATTCAGCTAATACAGACGGTGTGTCTTCACCTAACAAAGGGCCACGGCGATATTCAGGTAAACCACTTTCTAAGAAATCAATCGGTGGACGAACTAAGGCTTTTTCACTGCCATTTTTATATTTCATGTTGTAGAAGGTGTTGATTGCCCAAGCTTGTTTATCTTCCAACACTTCTTCCCAAGTTTGCGCAATGCTGAATGGGATATCGTTTTTGGTGAAAATATCTGCCCACTCTGACGCTGTTTTTTGCTCAACTTGCTGCCAAATCAGGTCATATAATTCTGGGGAACGATTATTTTTCGCCACTTCTTGTAGACGTGTATAACGGGCGTCTTCTGCTAAATCTGGGCGACCAATACAGGAAATAAAGGTTGGGTAATAAGCATCGTAAACAGGCATACAGACTTGAATAAAACGATCATCTTTCGTTTTATAAGCCAAAATAAATGGGCTGGTGGTATTGCGGCGATCGATAGGATAAGGCTGACCATAATCTGGGTATTGTGCCGCTTGGATCATGATGGCTTGAGTGTAAATAGAAGTATGCAACAAGTTAGTTGAAACATACTCGCCTTGACCGATATTTTGAGCACGAATATAAGCAGCTAACACACCTGAAACCAAACCTAATGCACACTGGTGATCGCCAAGGCCAGGGATCACGTTCATAGGTACTGTGCCTTTTTGGTACAGAGAGCCTAAAATACCGCCACGCGCAAAGAATGCTGTGTAGTCAAATCCTGGTAAGTCTTTATCTGGGCCTTCATCGCCATACCCCGTCACGCTGGCGTAAACTAATTTTGGAAAGCGCTGTTTTAACGTTTCATAATCTAAACCCGCACGCTCTCTTGCTCCAGGGCGCCAGTTAGTTAAGAAAATGTCTGCTTTTTCTAACAGTTCAAACAGGATTTTTTTCCCTGCTTCTGTTTTCGTATTTAACACAATCCCACGTTTATTGGCGTTTTCTAAATCAAAACTGGTGTTTTCATGTTGATCTAATGGACGGCCTTCTGTTGGTGCTGTATAGCGTAAGTTATCACCACTTGGAGATTCGATTTTGATTACGTTCGCACCCATATCAGCTAAAATACGACCCGCTGCCGGTACCGCGATAAAGGTCGCCAACTCAACTACGGTGACGCCTTCCAGTGCTTTATGACTTGTCATTTCTTCTCCTAATTATTTTTAGACTTCATACTGCTGTTGTCAGAATGTGGATAAATCCGTTGTCACTTAACTCGCTACTTTGTTTTTTTCATCCTTGATTGAAACGCTATAACCCAGTTGCAATTTCAGCGCTTGCACATCAATTTTTCCGCAAGGGGTATGAGGAAATTCTGTAAAGAAATGGAGTTCTTTGGGGATTTTGTAGCGAGCCAGTCGCTCTTGTAGAAATTCACGTAATTCACTTTCACCAATGCTGTGGCCTTTTTGCACACAAATGGTGGCAATCACTTCTTCACCTAAATCAGCAGACGGAATGCCAAATGCTTTTGTCGCATCAACACCAGCATATTCAGCAATAGCTTCTTCTATTTCACAAAGGCTGATATTTTCACCACCGCGCACCACAATCTCTTTCATGCGATAGGCATAGTGATAATTTCCTTGTTCATCGATACAGCCGATATCACCCGTGTGTAACCAACCCTCTTCGTCTAACGCTTCTTTAGTTTTATCAGGGGCATTGTCATAGCCCATCATCACATGGAAACCACGCGTACAAATTTCACCTAAAATACCTACTGGCACAGATTTACCTGTTTTCGGATTGATAATTTTCATTTCAACAAAAGGTAAAGGCTTACCAATAGATCCACGTTTTATTGTTAAAGGATCGTTAGGTAATGTTTGGGTACAACAAGGTGAGGCTTCTGTTTGACCATAAGAGACGGTGATGCCTTTCATGCCGAGGATATTTTCGATGTCATCGATTAATGCGGGAGGAAAACTCGCTCCTGCAATAATGCCTTTATCAAGACTAGATAAATCATAGTGAGAAAATTGCTCATGCTTCATTAAGCGACTAAAAATTGTCGGAACGCCATGCATAATAGTGCAACGATAGTCTTGAACGACTTTTAAAACATCTTCAGCACAGTAGTTATCTAACAGAACTAATTGGCATCCTGTTGTTAATGCAAAAAAGAGGCAGGAAGAGAGTCCAAAGCAGTGGAACAGAGGAACCGCAAGACAAATTACATCGTCATGAGTCACACCTAAGCGCTGTGCTGATAACATGGCGTTATTGATGACATTATATTGGCTTAACATGACACCTTTAGGCATCGCTGTACTGCCAGAGGTCATTTGAATAGTCAGCAAATCTTTTGCACTAACTTGTTCAACAGCATGCTGATAAACAGCGTCGGATACGTGTATTGCTTTTTCTTTTAATTGAGATAAAGAGACACTTTTTTCTGCATGTTCATTTCCCATGCTAATAAATAATTGAGGTAATACATCGTTATTTTCGGATGCTTTTTTAGAAAGACAATTAATAACCTCAATAAAATGATTGCTTTTAAAACCATCAGAAAAACAGAGCGCTTTAATTCCAGTTAATCGACATAAATCTAATAACTCTCTTTTTTTAAAATGAAAGTTAATACAAACGACGGGCACACCAATTTGAGCGGCGGCAAGAAAACAGATTATCCATTCCACACTATTAGCAGACCAAATACCTAAACGATCCCCCTTTTTTAAACCAATAGATAAAAAACCACGGGCAACTTGATCCACTTCTTGTTGTAATTGTTGCCAAGTGAGTGTTTTTTTACTTTGATTCTCAATCAAGGCTATTTGTGAAGAATATTGCTTCACTACACTGTTTAGACATTCTTTAACTGTCGTTTCTAATAAGGTCATAAATACCTACTCAACCGCTTCTTTGCTGGTGTTTACGTCTGTAATGACCTTATTCTGAGTAGGGGAAATTATTCATTCTTGGTAAATAACGAACTGTTTTTCGTCATTTGAATAGTACGAGTGAGATTTGTGATTGGCGTCTAGATTTAGCGAGTTAAATATATTTACTAATTAAAGATTAATTAATTGGAATGAAATAGATTTGAAACTGATGCGTTATAAATGTGTTATTATTAAAAATAAAAAAGAGAGCTATTTTATTTAAATAAAGAAAATAAAATCACTCTCTTTTTAATAAAACTATACTCTACTTATTTTAAGCTATGAATAAATCTTATCAATAAATAAAAGATGTAATTTAAATTAAAATAATAAACAATTATTAACTTTTATAACATGTTAATAAAATATTTCCAGAAAGCTTAATAAATAATATCTTTTAGTTTTATCAGAAAAAATAATGAAATTCATTGGGTTTTAATTTTGGGCAAATCAGCTAAATATGTTTTTTACCTCGTTTCATCGGCATGGTTGAAGTCTGATTAAGCGTTAATCCTTTAGTTTCTGGTGCAAACAAGACTGAAATTATCATACCAAACAGTGAAATTGCGGCTCCCACCAGCATGGTGGTGTTAATGCCATAAGTGGCAATAAAGGCAGGAAGAGCACACGTTGAGATAACTGTACCAATACGGCTTATTGACATAATGATGCCCACTGCTGATGCCCGAATATCTGTCGGAAACAATTCGTTAGGATAGAGCCATTGTAAAATTCCGGGGCCACCAGAAAAGAACGCGTAAGTCGCAAAGGCTAAGATAACAAATAAGATAGGTAGATCAGGAAAAACGCCGAGCACTAATAATGCCAACGTCATCATGGCAAAACTACCAATTAATAACGGACGTCGCCCTGTTTGGTTTAACCAAAACATGGCAGGAATACAACCAAACATAAAGAATAGACTAATGACTACGTTACCCAGCGCCGCACTCCTTCCCGCATCCCATCCTAATAAACCGACAATTTGAGGCCCAAAGGTATAAATGGCAAACATCGGGATCACTTGGCAAGTCCAAATCACCGCAACAAAGAGCACGAAAGAAAAGTGACGCTTATTAAATAACTCGATAAAACGTGTTGTTTTGGCATCTTCCGCTTCAAAAACCACAGGCTCACCAAAGAGCTTGATCATCATTTCATTGCACTCTTGAATACGCCCTTTACGTATTAACCAAAGGGGTGATTCAGGGAGATCAAAACGACCAATTAAAATAATAACGCAAGGAATAAAGGCACTACCAAGCATCCAACGCCAACCATCCTCAATATCATATAAAAGATAACCGACCAAATTGGCGCAAGTCGCCCCGATATACCACATAGCGGCAATAAATCCGACCGCAAAAGCGCGTTGTTTTTTATTGGAAAATTCGGTGATCATTGACGTTGCGATAGGATAGTCAGCACCAATCACAATCCCAATAAGGAATCGCATCACCAACAAACCCACTGGGGTTGAAACAAACATCGTCGCGATAGAAATAATGGCAATAGCCACAATATCCACAAGGAACATTTTACGGCGACCCACTTTGTCACAAATATAACCAAAGAGTGATGTGCCAATAAAAAGCCCTGCTAATGTCGCTGCACCAAGCAGACCAATCCATCGTGTATCAAGTTGTAATAACGGTGTGAGTTGCTCTAATGCCACACCGATAATCACTAATACATAGCCGTCAAGAAAAGGGCCGCCACTGCCCCATAACATCACTCGACGATGCACAGAGGTAAAACGAATATCATCAAAGTTTCTGGGTTGCATGACTGCGTCCTGGTATTTTTTCTAAATAAAACAAAGAAAGAAAAGCTCCCAGGCCGGAGACAGCACTGGGAGAAAAGTAGCGAGCCGTCATCCGTAACGATATTCCACGCCAAATGTACCGCGTGGATATTCCCATTTTTCAAGCGCACTATCTAAACCGAGAATTCGACAAGTTCCACATTCTAAACAACCAGCATAATCAAAACTGATAGTGCCATCTTCTTGTTTTTTATAAAGACCCGCAGGGCAGGCTTTAACTAAGGTTTCTAGCACCTGCATATCGGGTTGCTCTTTGACGACGATATGTGGATTTTCCTCATCGACATTAAATTTATTGATGCCTAATTTGACATCGACATTTACGGGAGAACTCATATTGCTTTTGCTCCTTTGATCCCATCTTTGATTAGGTTCATCCAGCCGACCTTTTTGGTATGACGCATTAGGGTTTTACGCATAGGTACTGGCGCTTCACCCGTAACAGTAAAGAGATCTTTGGCAATACCAACGACCATTTCAGGATAAGCGGTGAACATACGAGGGTTATCAAGTAAATCAGGCATACGCTGATAAGCTTTCATATCGCGTAAAGGACCATCTTCTAAATGCTTGAGATATTCATTTAGCGTTTGTTTGCTAAAATCATTTTTCTCCATTGCCGATAGCACGGTTTTTGCAGCAGCTTCGCCGGAGGCCATCGCTAAATCCATGCCACGAATAGTAAAGCCAAGGTTCATACACATCCCTGCTGCATCACCAGCAATCAATACGCCATCACGTACTAATTCGTGTTGCATTCTTAACCCAGCTTCAGGAACAACGTGCGCACCGTATTCCACCATTTTTCCGCCTTCAATCAGCGGTGCGACAACGGGATGCTGTTTAAAATCTTCTAGCATTTGTGGTACCGACTTTTTAGCGTCTTTAATATGGTGAAGCCCACACACCAGACCTAAAGAAAGCGTGGTTTTATTGGTATATAAAAAACCGCCCCCCATTAATCCATCGGTAGGCGAACCCGCAAATAACCAAGCTGCACCTTCATTATCTTTTAGGTTGAAGCGATCTTTAATCACACTTTCAGGGAGTTCGATAATCTCTTTTACGCCTACCGCGACATTTTCGGCCGCAACACGTTTGGTCATGCCTAGTTGTTCAGCCAAGATGGAATTCACACCATCAGCAAGGATCACTGCTTTGGCTTCTAACACATCACCATCGGCTTCAACGCCAACAATTTTGCCATCACGCTCGACTAACTTATCAACACGAATGCCTGTGATACATTGCGCACCCGCGTTTTCGGCTTGCTCCATTAGCCATTGGTCAAACTCACCCCGTAATACAGACCAAGAGGCCGTTTTTGGGTTATTCCCTTCAGCATTTTGGTAATCAATCGTCATTGCGCCTGTTTGCGTCATAAATGACAATTTTTCATGAGTGATCACGCGTTCAACAGGCGCTTCTTGCGCAAACTCAGGAATGATGCGCTCAAGGGTATGTGCATACATACGACCACCGGTTACATTTTTCCCGCCAGCGTAGTTACCTCTTTCTATTAGCAATACTTGTGCGCCTTCTCTTGCTAAAACAAGAGCCGCCACAGATCCTGCTAATCCTGCGCCAACAATAATGGCATCGAAAATATCTTCGGAATCGGACATAACATCTCCAGAATTTGCGATAAACAGCAGAGAAGTTCCCTTCCCTGCTTAAATAAATCAGTTAGATAATTGACGAGTTAATGCAGGTAGAACCTTCATTAAGTCACCGACAATACCGTAGTCAGCGAATTGGAAGATAGGTGCATTTTTGTCTTTATTAATAGCAACAATGATTTGAGCGCCATTAGCGCCGACCATATGTTGAATTTGCCCTGAAATACCCACAGCTAAATAGAGTTCAGGTTTCAGCATCAGATTGGAAATACCGACATAACGCTCGTGTTCCATCCACTTCTCATTTTCAGCAACAGGACGAGAACAGGCGATTTCAGCACCAATGGCTTTAGCGAGTTCTTCTGCAATAGCGATATTTTCTTTGCTGCCGATACCGCGACCCACGCTGACAACAAAACGCGCTTTGTCTAAATCAACGGCATTGATTGCGCGTGGTTGAACTGAATTGCGAACGATGGTTTGAGCTGGGGCAATCCATGCGACTTTTTGTGCATCACCTGTAGCGTCAGTTTCGGGTGCAACATCAAAAGCACCCACGCTTGCAGTTACAACACAGTAAGGGGTTTTCAGGGTTTCATCACCAAAGGCAAGACCACCGTAAACCATATGTTTTGTCACAAGAGAATCAC
The DNA here is from genome assembly GCF_047921555.1 of Proteus sp. LHD240705. Classification (NCBI taxonomy): domain Bacteria; kingdom Pseudomonadati; phylum Pseudomonadota; class Gammaproteobacteria; order Enterobacterales; family Morganellaceae; genus Proteus; species Proteus sp. LHD240705. The sequence goes on along the minus strand of NZ_JBLRMI010000012.1, from coordinate 49,013 downwards.
CGTCTGCTTTTAAAGATTGTGCATCATTAGACACAACCGCCTCTAAGCGATGACCTAAGCGAGCGGCTAATAATTTGCCACGGCGCGTGTTAGGCAGTAGCACTAAACCTGTATCGCCTTTCTGTTTGATGGTTTCAACCATGCTTTGTGCATAGTCTTCAATAATGCGATCGTCAGGTTTGCCTTCTAATTGGAAAACGGCTGTTGCACCTAATTTAAAGGCAGCAACGCTTTGCTCATCATTCAATGTAAATACATTGATAGATTGTCCTAATGAAGAAGCGCCACCCATTAATTCTGGTAAACGGGAAAGTGCATCACTAAATACCCAAACAGTTGAAAACTGGCTCATAACTCCCCCTATTACTTAAGAATTTTACGTAAATGTTCTGCCAACTCAGCAATCTGCTCATCGCCATCACCTTCAATAATGATGCGTTGACGAACTTTCTGTTTTGGCGCAGCCACTTTTTGTTCTGAACGTGCAGTAATCGCACCCAGACCAAGATCGGCAACACTCCATTGCTGAACAGGTTTCTTGGCGGCGCCAAGAATGGCTTTCATCGAAGGAATTTGAGGAGTGTTAATATCGGTAGATACCGCAATAACAGCAGGTAATGGAATTGTCAGTGTTTCGATTTCATTTTCTAATTCACGCTCAACCGTAATTGAATCATTAGAAAGAGAAACAATTTTGTTAATACCATTTATTGCTGGAATATTTAGGATTTCACCCACCAGCAAGCTAACTTGTTGTGAACTTAGATCCGCAGATCCATCACCACAAAGAATTAAGTCATAACCTTTTTTAGTCGCAGCCGCAGCCAGTGCAACCGCCGTTTGATAAGGCAGAGAGGCTTCAAATTGGTCATCAACTACAACCACTAAATCGTCAGCACCACGAGAAAGAACGTCTTTGCGTGCTTTCGCATTTGTCAGTGATTTACCACCAACACTCATTGCCGTGATTTGAATGCCCTCAAGTTGAGTTTTAAGCTGATTAGCGGCTTCAATCGCATTTAAATCATATTGGCTGATTTTGGTGTTAGCACGAGAAAAATCCAGCGAACTGTCTGCGCTATTTACCGTAATATCCTGCTCATCGGGAACACTCTTGTAACATGTAATAATATTCATTACATCTCCTGAAATTAATAAATAATGTCATTTGCTCTGGCAATGTAATATAGAATTAACACAATTAAGTGTTTAAAAAATTAAACCTAGGTCACCAATATTGAACATTATTAAATAATGAATCGATAGGTTTCAATATTGCCAAATACATCACCAATATTGAAATTAGTTTTAATTGAAGTGAATAACTTTCAATATTGCTACTTTGATCAACAATATTGAAGGTAATAAGCATAACGTTATTTAACGTTCAATATTGCCACCGAGATCAACAATATTGAAAGACAGAATATAACAACCCTATTACATACCAGCTGATAGCGATAACTATCAATAAGTTACAATGAAAATAAAACGTTATAAAACGTAACATAAAATCGACAAAAAGAATAGTGTGAAGTGAATAACAGAATAGATTTCTTATAATATCCATCATTCTTTATCATTAATGGATTTATGGATTAGCCAATCACTTTATTTTTCTATTATGATGAAAACTCAATAGACGAAATAGATAGAATTAAACTCAAATGCTTTATTAGATATTAGGAATTAACACTACTTAAACTTCTGCGCTAAATATATTTGGAAAATTTACCTATGAGCAAAGATAATAAAAAGGCTGGAATAGAACCGAAGGTTTTTTTTCCGCCATTAATCATTGTTGGTATTTTATGTTGGTTAACGGTACGTGATCTTGACGCTTCAAATGAAGTGATTAACGCCGTATTCAGCTATGTTACCAATGTCTGGGGTTGGGCCTTCGAATGGTATATGGTCATTATGTTCGGGGGTTGGTTTTGGTTAGTCTTTGGACGTTATGCCAATAAACGTCTTGGGGAAGATAAGCCAGAATTTAGTACCGCAAGCTGGATCTTTATGATGTTTGCGTCTTGTACATCCGCAGCCGTCCTCTTCTGGGGTTCGATTGAAATATACTACTACATTTCAAGCCCTCCTTTTGGAATGGAAGCTTACTCAACTCAAGCAAAAGAAATTGGTCTAGCCTATAGTTTGTTCCACTGGGGTCCTTTACCTTGGGCAACTTATAGCTTCTTATCTGTCGCTTTCGCTTACTTCTTCTTTGTTCGCAAAATGGAGGTTATCCGCCCAAGTAGTACCTTAACGCCATTAATCGGTGAAAAACACGTTAATGGTATTGTGGGTACTATCATTGATAACTTCTATCTCGTTGCGTTAATTCTGGCAATGGGTACTAGCCTTGGTTTAGCAACACCGTTAGTTACTGAATGTATTCAATACTTATTTGGTATTCCTCATACCTTGCAATTAGACGCCATTATTATCTCTTGCTGGATCTTATTAAATGCAATTTGCGTGGCATTCGGTCTGCAAAAAGGGGTGAAAATCGCTAGTGATATTCGTACTTACCTGAGCTTCTTAATGTTGGGTTGGGTGTTTATCGTCGGTGGTGCGAGCTTTATCGTCAATTACTTCACCGATTCTGTCGGTACATTGATGATGTATATGCCTCGGATGCTGTTCTATACAGACCCTATCGGCAAAGGCGGATTCCCTCAAGGCTGGACCGTTTTCTATTGGGCTTGGTGGGTTATCTACGCCATTCAAATGAGTATCTTCTTAGCCCGTATTTCTAAAGGTCGTACTGTTCGTGAATTGTGTTTAGGGATGGTTTCCGGTTTAACCGCAGGGACTTGGTTAATTTGGACAATCCTTGGTGGTAACACCTTACAACTGATTGACCAAAACATTCTCAACATTCCACAACTGATTGAACAATACGGTGTTCCACGCGCCATTATCGAAACATGGGCAGCATTACCACTAAGCACAGCGACAATGTGGGGCTTCTTTATCCTCTGCTTTATTGCCACTGTCACCTTAATTAACGCCTGTTCTTACACACTGGCAATGTCCACTTGCCGCTCAATGAAAGAAGGCTCTGAGCCACCTTTATTAGTACGCATCGGCTGGTCTGTGCTGGTTGGTGTTATCGGCATCATTCTATTAGCACTTGGTGGTTTAAAACCAATTCAAACCGCCATTATTGCTGGAGGATGCCCACTATTTTTCGTCAATATCATGGTCACCTTGTCCTTTATTAAAGATGCCAAAGTACATTGGAAAGACTGATCCGCTATACGCAAAGAATGACACATTAAGAGGTTATTAACATGGATTTTAGATTGAATGATGAGCAGGAACTGTTTGTTGACGGTGTCCGCGAATTAATGGCCAGTGAAAACTGGGAAGCTTATTTCGCCGAGTGTGATCGCGAAAGTAAATACCCAGAGCGTTTTGTCAAAGCCTTAGCGGATATGGAAATCGACAATCTGCTTATCCCTGAAGAGCACGGTGGATTAAATGCGGGTTTTGTCACTGTTGCGGCTATTTGGATGGAGTTAGGTCGTTTAGGTGCGCCAACTTACGTGCTTTATCAATTACCAGGTGGTTTTAACACTGTATTGCGTGAAGGCACACAAGAGCAAATCGATAAAATTATGGCGTTCCGCGGTACAGGTAAACAGATGTGGAACTCTGCAATTACAGAGCCGGGCGCAGGTTCAGATGTCGGTAGCTTACAAACGACTTATACCCGTAAAGATGGCAAAGTTTACCTTAATGGTAGCAAATGCTTTATCACCAGTAGTGCATACACCCCTTATGTTGTCGTGATGAGCCGTGACGCAGCATCACCTGATAAACCTATCTTCACCGAATGGTTTGTGGATATGAGTAAGCCGGGTATCAAAGTAAACAAGTTGGAAAAACTGGGTTTACGTATGGATAGCTGCTGTGAAATCACGTTTGATAACGTTGAGCTTGAAGAAAAAGATATGTTTGGCCGCGAAGGTAACGGCTTTAACCGTGTTAAAGAAGAGTTCGATCACGAGCGTTTCTTAGTGGCACTCACTAACTACGGTACAGCAATGTGTGCATTTGAAGATGCCGCTCGTTATGCCAACCAACGTGTGCAATTTGGTGAAGCTATCGGTCGTTTCCAACTTATTCAAGAAAAATTCGCTCATATGGCGATCAAACTCAATTCAATGCGCAACATGTTATATGAAACTGCATGGAAGAGTGACAACAACTTAATCACTTCTGGTGATGCTGCAATGTGTAAATACTTCTGCGCAAATGCGGCATTTGAAGTGGTTGATAGCGCAATGCAAGTGCTTGGTGGTGTTGGTATTGCTGGCGAGCACCGTATTTCTCGTTTCTGGCGTGACCTTCGTGTTGATCGTGTGTCTGGGGGTTCTGATGAAATGCAGATCCTGACATTAGGACGTTCAGTACTTAAACAGTATCGCTAATTAATCACGAATAACTCTCTCATCACTCGGTGAGAGAGTTTTCACTCAGACCACTTACGAGGTGACGCTATGACAGAACATTTACCAATGCCACAATTCGGCCCACTTTCAGGGGTTCGTGTTGTGTTTTCAGGAATTGAAATTGCAGGGCCATTCGCAGGACAAATGTTCGCAGAATGGGGAGCTGAAGTGATTTGGATTGAAAACGTTGCATGGGCTGATACCATTCGCGTTCAACCTCACTACCCTCAACTTTCTCGCCGTAATTTACATGCACTATCGTTAAATATCTTTAAAGACGAAGGTCGTGATGCATTCCTAAAATTAATGGAAACCACCGACATCTTTATTGAAGCCAGTAAAGGCCCTGCCTTTGCACGTCGTGGTATTACCGATGAAGTTTTATGGGAGCATAATCCTAAATTAGTTATCGCGCATTTATCGGGCTTTGGCCAATATGGCGATCCGCAATACACCAACTTACCCGCTTATAACACTATTGCTCAGGCATTCAGTGGCTACTTGATCCAAAACGGTGACAAAGATCAGCCAATGCCTGCTTTCCCTTATACCGCAGATTATTTCTCAGGAATGACCGCAACCACTTCCGCTTTAGCGGCACTGTATAAAGTTCAACAAACAGGCAAAGGCGAAAGTATTGATATCGCCATGTATGAAGTCATGTTGCGTATGGGGCAATACTTCATGATGGATTATTTCAATGGTGGCGAAATCTGTCCTCGTATGACCAAAGGGAAAGATCCGTACTACGCAGGCTGTGGGCTTTACCGTTGCCAAGATGGTTTTATCGTGATGGAAGTGGTGGGTATTACTCAAATTGAAGAGATCTTCAAAGATATCGGCCTTGCTCATCTACTGGGTACACCAGAAGTTCCAGAAGGCACTCAACTTATTCACCGTATTAATTGCCCTCATGGTCAATTATTCGAAGATAAGTTAGATGAATGGTTGGCAAAACAACCGATTACTGACGTGCTGCAACGCCTGTCTGAACTCAATATTGCCAGCGCTAAAGTGCTGACTATTCCTGAGCTTGAAGACAACCCGCAATATGTCGCACGTGAGTCTATAACCCAATGGCAAACCATGAATGGCGAAACCTGCAAAGGGCCAAATGTGATGCCGAAATTCAAAAATAATCCGGGAAAAATCTGGCGTGGTATGCCATCTCACGGCATGGACACTGACGCTATCTTGAAAAACATCGGTTATAGCGACGAACAAATCAGGGGGCTGGTCGATAAAGGGCTGGCTAAAATCGTAAAGTAACACCGTAAATTCAGACACAGCACTCCTTTCAAATCGTGTCTGAATTCACGGCAAAAGTATGGGATAACAGTTTAATGGATGTGATTGGCAAACAAAACTTACGTCAAATGTGGGATGATTTGGCAGAGGTTTATGGCACAAAAACAGCGCTAATTTTTGAATCCGCACAAGGACTCGTGAGACAATTTAGCTACAGTGAATTAAATGAAGAGATCAATAGAACCGCAAATCTTTTCCATGCTGGTGGCATAAAAAAAGGCGACCATGTTGCCTTACATCTTGATAACTGCCCTGAATTTTTCTTTTGCTGGTTTGGGCTGGCAAAAATTGGTGCTGTAATGGTGCCCATTAATGCGCGCTTTATGTATGAAGAGAGCGCATGGATAATCAATCACTGCCAAGCCCATTACGTGGTCACTCGTGATCATTTCTATCCGATTTACCAACCTATGTTGCAGGATGAACAAAACCCTTTAACGCAGCTGTTTTTAATTTCTGAAAATGCGATATCTACTGAAAAAGGGGTTGTAGATTTTTTAAAAGAAAAAGCCAAACATCCTGTTACGCTTAATCATCACACCCCATTAAGTGTGGATGATACTGCTGAAATTCTTTTCACATCGGGCACCACATCGCAACCTAAAGGTGTGGTTATCACGCACTATAACTTACGCTTTGCGGGTTATTACTCATCATGGCAAAACGCATTACGGGAAGACGATATTTATCTTACCGTGATGCCAGCATTTCATATTGATTGCCAATGCACGGCATCACTCCCTGCTTTTTCTGTGGGTGCCACCTTTGTTTTACTCGAAAAATACAGTGCAAGAGCCTTTTGGAAGCAGATCCTTAAGTATCAAGCAACAGTAACAGAGTGCATTCCAATGATGATGAGAACCTTAATGGCACAGCCCGTTTCATCAGAAGAAAAGCAACACAAATTACGCGAAGTGATGTTCTATCTCAATCTCGCAGATGAAGAGAAAGACGCCTTTATTGAACGCTTTAACGTGCGATTACTCACCTCTTACGGCATGACAGAAACTATTGTTGGTTTAATCGGTGATAGACCTGGCGATAAACGTCGCTGGCCGTCAATCGGTAGACCTGGTTTTTGCTATCAAGCTCAAATCAGAGACAAACAAAACAACGAAGTGCCTGATGGCGTTGTGGGTGAGATCTGCGTAAAAGGCGAACCAGGGAAAACCTTATTCAAAGAGTATTACAACCGACCTGATGCTACAGCTAAAGCATTAGAGCCTGAAGGTTGGTTACATACTGGTGATTATGGTTACCGAGACGATGAAGGTTTTTTCTATTTCGTTGATCGCAGTTGCAACATGATCAAACGTGGAGGCGAAAACGTCTCTTGTGTTGAGATTGAAAACATCATTAGTTCACATCCCAAAATTCAAGATGTGGCGGTTATTGGTGTACCTGATGATATTCGTGATGAAGCCATTAAAGCTTTTGTGGTGCTCGTTGAAGGTGAAACCTTGAGTGAAGAAGAATTCTTCCATTTCTGTGAGCAAAATATGGCGAAATTTAAAGTTCCCTCCGCGGTTGAGTTTAAAGAGGGTTTGCCGCGTAATTGCTCAGGAAAGGTGATCAAAAAGCATTTGAAATAAGCCATAGGTCGGTTTTAACAATCACCCAATAACCTCAATCATAAATGCTTATTTTTGATGACGAAAAGGAATACAACATGAGCCAATCATTACACCTAACAACGCGTGGTTCAGTACTTGAAATTGTATTAGATAGACCAAAAGCAAACGCTATTGATGCAAAAACCAGCCATGAAATGGGTGAAGTTTTTCTGCGTTTTCGAGATGATCCAAGCTTACGTGTTGCCATTATTACGGGCGCGGGCGAACGCTTTTTCTCCGCAGGTTGGGATTTAAAAGCCGCCGCAGAAGGTGAAGCGCCTGATGCAGACTTTGGTGCGGGAGGTTTTGCGGGTTTAACCGAGCTTTTTGATCTCAATAAACCCGTCATTGCGGCCGTTAACGGCTATGCTTTTGGTGGTGGCTTTGAATTAGCGCTCGCCGCTGACATGATGGTTTGTTCAGACAATGCTTCTTTTGCCTTACCAGAAGCGCAATTGGGCATTGTCCCTGATAGTGGTGGAGTCCTGCGTTTACCAAAACGTTTACCGCCTGCTATCGTCAACGAAATGCTAATGACAGGTCGTCGTATGAATGCAGATGAAGCACTTCGTTGGGGTATTGCAAACCGTGTTGTCAGTTCTGCTGAATTAATGGATAGCGCACGCGAACTCGCCGATCAAATCGCTAATAGCGCCCCATTGGCTGTAGCAGCTTTAAAAGAGATTTATCGTGCCACCAGCGAGCTTTCTATTGAAGAGGGCTACAAATTAATGCGCAGTGGCGTATTAAAACATTACCCAAGTGTTTTACATTCAGAAGATGCCACAGAAGGGCCTCTTGCCTTTGCTGAAAAACGCACACCTGAATGGAAAGGACGGTAATTATTGTTAATCTCGATAATACAACAATGAGGAAAACTGATGAGTATCTACGCGTTTGAAGGTCTTGTTCCTGTGGTTCATCCAACAGCTTATGTTCATCCATCTGCTGTATTAATTGGTGATGTGATTATTGGTGCTGGCGTTTATATCGGCCCTCTAGCTTCACTAAGGGGAGACTATGGACGCTTGATTGTTGAAGCAGGCGCAAACCTTCAAGACGGTTGTATCATGCACGGTTATACCGATATGGACACCATTGTGAGAGAAAATGGACACATTGGGCATGGTGCAATCCTTCACAGTTGTATTATCGGGCGTGACAGTTTAGTCGGTATGAATAGCGTGATTATGGATGGTGCCGTCATTGGTGAGGAAAGCATTGTTGCCGCCATGAGCTTTGTAAAAGCGGGTTTTAAAGGACAACCGCGACAAATGTTAATAGGAAGCCCTGCAAAACATGTGCGTGATATTACTGATCAAGATATGGAGTGGAAACGGATGAACACCCATGAATACCAAGATTTAGCGGTACGTTGTCGCCAAAGCTTGGTAGAAACAACACCTTTAACGGCGCCTGAACCTAATCGCCCACGTTTACGTGGCACAACAAACGTTAAACCTAAAGGTCAGTAATAAATGACGACAGGCGTCATTAACGCCTGTCGAATTTATTCGATTTTTTGAGTAAAACTTAATTTCTCAGATTAGCGTCGTTGCGATTTCGACAACATCCATTGCCATTTTTGCTCATGATTTAATCCATGAGGGATCATCGTTGCCAATTTTTCAGGTGAACTTTGACTGCTTTTGCCTTGAATATGTCCTTTTATGCGAGAATAAAGCTGAGGATCGATATGACTCACTTTGATCATACGTTGGCATTGGCAACCTCTGCCTTCAAGCTGATTAGGCACGCTTTTTGTTTCACATTCAATTTCTTTTACATCAGAAAGAATGTAAGAAACGATATTAATCGCATTGCATTGAGGAATATCGAATTTTTTCGCAATCTCTTTTGCACTTACCCAGCGCTCTTGCTCTTGAACCCAATCAGCAATTGACAGATAGAGTGGTTTATTCATGTATTCTTCACACATATTTACTCCAGTATCACAAATAAAGTTTTATTTATCGCTAAATAAAGATAATAACTGAATATGTTAATTATCATTGCACCGCGGAGTATCGGTTTTCCCTGTTAATATAGGTAAGTTAACTACCCCATCAATATAATATTAGTTTATTTTTTAACAACCAAACTCTTTAATTAACACGCCCGTCACAATTTATTATTTTGTTATTAAAGCAAAAGTAATAACAATTAAACCGAGTAAAAACAAAAAATTAATTAAATATTAAAATATAAAAAACACCTCAAGCAATCAAAAATAACTTATTGATATAAAAGATATTTTTAACAACAAAACAAAAAATAAATAGATTATATTAATAATCCATTTATAGACTAACATTATAGTAATAGATCTAAATTTAGATTGCCAGAAAGGTGGCTTATTATTAGATATAAATCAATAATCGTTTATTTTAAGCTATATTAACCTAGTTATTAATACATTAGTAAAAGTGAAGATAAATATCTACATACGCAAAAATCGATAAATTAAGTGCCATATAGCGATATAGCACTTAATCTCATATTATTAATTTGATTATAAAGAACGACGATCAAATGCAGTTTGCCAATCGTCAGCAAATCTATTCACAGCATCGTCAACCACAGGTGAACGGATAATTGAGTAAGCAAGCTCAATCGGTAATGTCACCGAAGAAGCCCCTGCTAATAAACAATCGACCACTTGACGTGGTGTTTTAAAACTCGCGGCTAGGATTTTTGTGGGTAAATTATGCATGGTAATCAGCGTTTGTAATTCCTTTACCACTCTGACCCCATCAGAACCTTGTCTATCCATTCGATGTACATAAGGCGCAATATAGTCAGCGCCTGCTAATGCCGCCATTAAACCTTGAGAAACACTGTAAATCGCCGTGCCTAATACCAGCATATTTTTTTGTTTTAATTGTTTAATGGCAACTAAACCTGCTTCAGTAACCGGTATTTTAATCACGGTATTATCGGCAATATTCCCAAGATGCAATGCTTCTTCAATCATGGTGTCCACATCACTGGCAATAACCTGCGCAAATAGACGACCTTTACCGCCCATAGCGGCTTTTAATTCAGGTAATAGGGTTTCAATATTTTGTGCGGATTTAGCAATAATGGAAGGATTTGTGGTCACACCCGCAATAGGAAGAACTTGAGAGAGTTTTCTGACTTCGTCGATATCCGCTGTATCTAAATAGATTTCCATAATCGCACCTTAATGATGTTGGTTTTAAGCTAAATAATTATAGATATAACATAGAAAATAACATTGTGAGCGGTGGATTTCTAGTCGATTTAATGAAAATAGCGCCCATGTTAAGGCACTATTAATTGAATAACGATAATAAATAGTTGTTTTTTATTTAATAAAAAATATGAGCTCTAATCTAAATTTAAAATTTAGATTGAGAATTTATTTATATTTGAAAATAAACAGTATTAAAAATAATACTATTATTGATATTAAATAATTATTTACATTAAGTTAAATTGATTACTCTTTAAATTCAGCATCAATCACTTGATAAAATGCATTCCCTGTATCTGCAATATCCCAAACTCCTAAAATAACTTGATACCCCGTTCTTTTTGGTATATTGCAGTTTAATTCTACTGTTTTCATTGGTACTGTTCCATTATCAAATCGCTGACAAAAAGGGGTTAAATCAAAATCATCTCGAGTAAGCGGTTTATTGACATCCCACTCCGGTTTAGTAATAAAAAACCGCCATGAAGCGGTACTATGTGGGGCTGTTAATGTCCATTTAAAGGTATATTCTCCGCTTTTTATATCAACTTTATGCCAACGGTCGGCACTTTGTTGATTTAATTGAGAAAATTTAGCTTTTCCTCCACTCGCAATTTCGCCATCTTTAGGCCCCGTCTCAGGAAATCCCTTAGGGCCTTCAACAGATTGTGGCTCATATTGTATATCGCCACAGTTTTTATTTAAGTTGTTGCCTTTGGATGAACAAAGAAAAGCTCTGCTAGGTGGCTTATCTATATAACCATGTTTTAGCGTCACATCGGCTAATGCCGTTGAGATAAAACCCGCTGATGATAATAATAATGTTGCAGTAAATACCATAAGTTTATTTTTCTTCATAATAAAGCCTCAATAATTATTAATAAATGTTTTTAAATATAATGATTGCATCAATCACATTAGATATTAGTCGAAAATAGATAATTGAATATCCATTTATTAAGAACTGTGAGCAATATCGCGATTTAATTTAATATTAAAATGGAACTAACACTGTTATTTAATATTTATTAGATAACTATCAATCATAAAAATAATAAATTTAATTATTTTTAATACTTTATTTTATATTTTATTAATAAAACTAAAATCATCAACATAAGATAAAAACAACCCAAATGAGACAGGAAAACTGTCTCACTGGACTGCCTTTTTTGGGTCTACTTTAAGTAGACATTATTATCTAATCACTCATATCCCATGAGCTGAGTAAAAAATGATGGTGCCTTAATCAACTTTATATACCGATAAGGATTTGTTTTTATTGAAAACCCTCTTAGCTCTTTCATAAGTTACATTTTTTAGCTGAGGATATTCATCCGAATACATATCACGGGCAAAATCTTTCCATTCACTTTCACTTTCAAATTGGCCAGCCATATAATATATAAACTGTATTGCCTCCTCTTGATCCTCAGGAGGACGTGACGTAGGATTTTTTGTGAACTCTGCTTGAGTAATTTCTGGGTTTGCAGCCTTATTCATCCTCATAAGTAACTCTTCTGCTTTTCCTGTCGGAAGACGCTTCTGTTGTTTATCGATAATATGTTCAGTCCATTTATATAAGTCTGAAGTTACATTTTGGAGGCAAAAATTTTCAGAATCTAAATCTCTGGTAAGGTAAGGAGTCATAAAATCATATAAATTTCCTCGTTCTTTGTTCTGATTAACTAAATCTTTAGGTGGTCGCCTGAAACCTTTTGATTTACGCATGATATTGCTTCCACCGGATAGAACGCCTTCAGGCTGTAAGTCAATATACAAAGCGGCTAATTTAGTCATCGTTTCATTAAACTGTTCTCCTTGTAACGTACGCATTCCACCTCTCCCTGTTTCAACAATTCCTACCAGACGTTCAATAGTGTTAATAATTAGTTCGTTTTTGGAATTAGAAACATTCAACTGGGATTGCCTGCCTGATTCAGATGCGCCAAAAGTACCACTAACGGTGGATATATCGTTTGAGGAATTGCGCTCTCTTCCACCAGCTCTAATTGCATTTAATCTTTTGAACATCAAGCCATTGTCATCAATATACGATACCGGATTCCCTTTCACCATGCGGTATAAATTAAGCCCATCAATCGTACCTGCGGGATCAGCACTTAACCAACGGCCAATCCACGGCTGATAATAACGATAACCGTAGTAATACATGCCTGTAGAGTCTTTTTCTTTACCTGAATAACGAATGGTTTTGTAATCAGCCTCCACTGCATTTTCGCTAGACCAAATCGCAGTTCCCCCATAAGGGTAATACTCCTCATAACTGACTAATTGCCCTTGACCATCGGTTTCTAATCCACAGTTACCCACACCGTCATCATAGCTATAACGCAGTGAATTATTTTCAATTCCTTTCGGTGTACCAATCTCCCAACACAATGCTCTGACTTTTGCACTAGTACCCGTCTTAACGCTCACTACCGCATATTTTTCCGTCACAGGATTATCATTCACTTCCCATATTTCAATATGCGGTAAATAGTGAGTAGTGACTCTTTCTAAATGACCGTTAGCAGTTTTACGCCCGCGTATTTTCGTCACACGTTGGCTCGCACTGTTATATTGATAGGTTTCCCTTTCATAAAAGTGTCCACCTTCACTGATATCATTTGTCTCTTTCAGATGATTACGGCTATCCCAAATAATGGCATCGCCATTTAACAGCTTGATTAAATTACCACTCTCATCAAAATAGCTATCTACGTTTTGAGGTTCTGAACACTGTGACTTTAATAAGGCGCGATTAGTTTTATTAGATACGGTAATATCTTGGGTAAAATTTTGTTGCGCAATAGGAGAGTTATGGCGAATTTGCGTTAAATTACCACCTCTGTCATAAGCGTATAAACGGGTATAATTGGTATAGCTTTGTGCATCTTTCACTAACGTGGTAATAGTTTGAGATTGCATAGATGCGGGTGTTTGCTGATTGGCAGATTCACGACCTGTTGCACTCACTAATTGATACAGAGAGTCATACACATAACGATTTTCAGGCACGATTTTCTGATTACGCCAGTAGCGAGTCGCTTCAGCATCATTTTTCAGACAAATAATATTGCCGACAGGATCGTACTCATAACGCAGATCTTGCATAATCTTCGCACCCAAAACATGCCCTTGAGGACGCTGGGTTTTGACATGCAACAAACGTTGGGTTTCAGGCTCGTATTCATAAGTGGTAACTAATCCATTACCATTCTCTTCACGCAGTTTTTGCCCCGCTGCTGAATAAGAAAGTGAACGCAAAATAGTTTGTTCAGATTGCCCTTTTAAGGTCAACCAAGTTTGTTTTACAAATCCTGCAATATCATAGGCGATACGGCGTTTATTCCCCTTTGCATCCGTCTCTTCTAATACCGCGCCTGTTGCATCATAAGTATATTGAGTGATAAATTTTTCAGCTCGCTCAATACTATCATCTTCATTATCTGAATCCCAGTTAATATAACTACCGTAATATAATTGTTGCGTTTCGGATAACACGGCTCCTAATAATGAAAAGCTATCGACTGTTTTTTTTCCTGCGGTATCATAATGTTCAATACATTTTCCTACCTGATTTTGTACGATGCCTTCATCTAATCCTTGTCCCCATTTAAATTTTTGTACTACGGCAATACTGCTTTCACCCAGTGTTCCTTCTTTGACTTGTTCTAAATAGCGCTCAAAGCGTTGATCTGAATATTCATAAGTTGTAACAGTACCTTTGCCATTAATCTGTTGTGCAACAGTGCCTTCAATATCATTGAGATTAACGTGACTACCATTATCAATGCCTTTTGAGAAAGATAATGCCCCACCTAAACTCACTATTTGTTGAATATTCGGTTGTATTGCTGAATTTGATTGTTGTGTTTCATACAATCTTGCATCAATACTTTGCTCTAAATAACCACGCGCGTGATAATGGTGGCGCGTAATACGCTCATCCGTTTGGTTAATTGCATCAGGATGACGGCAATAGCTAATTTCACGGATTGTTGATCCGCGATTATCACGAACCACCACCGTTGGCGTTTGTGTATGTAATTGTTGATTTGATTTATTCATAAATCTTTCCTTAAATTGTTTTGTCAATTTATTAACTTGTTGATGATAATAATGTTTCTATCGCCTTTTTATCAGTATTGCATTTTTCTAAAACCAATATTAAACGTGCCACATAATCAGGGTAATCTCCCCACACTTGCACATTAAAAAACGGTGCTGAGCAAGGCTGTAACAGGTGTGAAGGCACATATTTCTCAGGTACTTTAACGATGATTGAAGGCGTTTTGCTGCAACTGGATAACAGCGTCAGGCACAGGCTCATTAGCACAAGGCGTTTGAGCCAGAAGTAACCGTAACTCTTGGCGTATAGCATGATTTTCTTCCTCTAAATAACGTTGTTCCTCTTGTTGGTGCGTGAGTGTTTCAGAGACTTTTTCTGCTTGCTCGTGCCATTGAATTAATTGTGATTGCAATGTACGTTGTTGATATTCAAGCTGACTATTTTGCTCTGAAAGTCGATTAATTTGGTTGTATTGATAGCGAAGTACTAATAAAGCAACAACAATCATGATCGCTATCCCCCCTTTAATACCTAAACGTAAAAAAGCACTCATATTCATGGATATGCTCCGCGACATAATTCGTAATGAGGGCCATCACGAAAAGAAACCCAATCGCCTCCCCAATTTATCGAAACGCCCAATTGATGTGCGGCTTTCTTCATCGCTTTTGATACTGATTCAAACGCTGACCAATCTTGCCAAGGAATAACACCATTCACTAACGGGACAATATCCACGGCATGACCCGTTAAATGACGACTATTGAGGGTTTTGCTTTTACCTTCTTTCATCAACTCTTTTTGTCGAATCAATGAACGCACACCTTCAATAACAACAAAATCATATTCACTGAATGTCAGTGCCAAATAAACAATACGTACTAAATCTTGATGTACGTCGTTTAGGTTGTTTTGGCTACGTTGACTTAATGTATAGGTATTCATTTAGGCTCCTTAAGATTGTTCATGCCAAAAATACGATTCCATAGCCAAATCAATGTCGTGCTCCCCATTGATCCAAAAAGCCCTGCAATCATGTAAGACATATAGCGACTTGCACCACTTTCAAAACTTAATAATCCGCCTAATAATCCTGTAAACACTGAAATCACGATCTGGCTACCAATGCCACACCAAGACCACTTAATTTGTTTTTGTCTAATTTCCATTAAATACCTCACGATACCTCCCCAGGCTGAAAATCCACCGATAATCATCCAAGCCAGCGCATCGCTTTCAGATGGGATTGCTACCAGCATAATAAAATTCCTAAATAGAGCGGATTAAACGACATTGTTCATTAATCCGCGTAATAAATAACCTACACTAAGGTGTCATTTTCATCTTCCTGAACCACAAACCACGGCGTCATTATCGTATGACGGCGATATTGTTTTGCAGTAATCACTTGATATAAACGACCTATTGCATCGTAATAATGGGTATCCGCAAAACGATTAGGTTGAGATGAACTTTCCGAAACATAACGCCAATCATTCAGAAAATAAGGCTGATAAACGCGCTTTACATTCCCTTTGTTGTCATATTCGGTTTCACCTGAATTTGCCCAACGTGTTGTGGTACTTTTTTGTTGTGCCTGTTGTGCACGATCAACCACTAACTCACCTTTTTCACTACGCAAAAAGGACTCACCCGCTTCCACTCTGACAGAAGTTTGCAGTAGGCGTCCCAAACCATCGCTAAAGGCGATTTGTTGGCGAATTTGCTGTTGTGGATCGCTGTCATAACGGTCTGTCATGATTTGCAGCGCGTGAGGTGGTATTTTTGAGGATGCTGACATCCAACTGTCAGTCACATACACAGAACCAGAAGCAATAGGCAGTGTTGATGTCAATGCTAACGCTTCATCAACATTCGTTGGCATCACAAAAGATTTATCGCTATAACCACTTTGTTTACCGTTTTCAGTGCCTGAAAAACGGGTTGTAGTGACTCGTCCAAAACCATCAAAGGTCACCTGATGAATATTTTTGTTTTCATCAGTAATAGAGTTAGGTGATAAAAAACGCCAATCATAAGTAAGATGGAAATCTTGTGTATTTAAAGGTGACTCTTTCCCCATTAACACACAGAATTGCTTATCCCATAACAGTATATAATCGCAAGAAAGCTCAGATTTTTTATACACTAAAGGCTTATAAAATTGTGCTAATGAACCATAGGCTTTGATACCTAATAACGGTTTTACCCACAGTTTTTTGCCTTTTTCTGATGTGTCTGCAAATAAGTAATCTTTTTGCTGATAACCCGCATTTTTCATCACTTCATCCAGTTTTAAATCTGGATAAGGTTGTGAAATGATTTTGGCGGTTTCTTCGTCTAATTCTGCGGTTTCGCTATACGCTAAACGCACAGGGAAATCGGGTTCTGCTAATGTCGCATTACCACTCGCATCCAGATAAGCAAGCTGTTGTTGCCCAGCAAATACCGAAGCTGATTTTTGCGTGAGCAAATTATTACTCGCTAATAAGGCTTCGACATTCAGGCCTTCTTTCGGCTGTTTTTCCGCACCGAATGTCCAACGATCTTGGCGACTGGCGTTGGTGATCGCGAGCTGATAAACCTGTTTTTCAGGATGAACAATATGATGGCAAGTCTGACGCGATAAACCTAAACGCAATGTATGTTGTTGCTCATCATAACTTGATGCCCATAACGTTTCAGGCAAGCTTTCATAATGCTGATAAGGATTTTTTGCACCTTTAGCGCGTCTTGGATAATCAATTGCAACCGCTTTGGTCACAACACCATAGGCGTCTTGCTCTAATGTGATTTGTTGATGACAAGACGGATCAGCTGCAATTCGTTCATAATGGTATGTACGACTTTCCACCACTGAAGGCATCACCACGGGTGAGCGCCCTTGCGCTTCAATTAAACGCACTTGCGGGCGTTGTTCCGTAACGGTATAAGGCACACCAGATACAACGATATTGTCTAATCCATAGACCTCTTTTCTGAACAGTTGACCTTGCAGTCCACGCTCAAGCCAATAGGCGTGTTCTTGACGCACTGTGTTATCACACGCCTTTTCGTCGCTCCCTTCATCTTGGGTAAAGCGTGGTGAGAAGTGAGGAAATGCCACATTATCGCCTTGCCAAAACTCATTAAAAAACTGGTTATCAACTAAGGATTTACCCGTTAAAAACCACTGACGCGTTAACACACTTGGCGTTTTATCCGTGGTGTTTTCTTCACTTTTAAATAACTCGGCATTAGTGGCTTCAACACAGCCAAAACCACGAAACTCTTTTTCTTTACCATCCCAAACACCATGACGATAATTTAGAGTCTGTGTGAAACGGCTTTGGGTAATTTCATCCACCGTTTCAGTTTTCCAAAGCGTATGCAACGCGAAAGGTAAGTGGCTAACCGCTTTAGCTTCATTTTGTTGTTGGCGAGTTGATTTTTCATCTAACCAATATTGCGCCGAACTACGGTAATGCAAATTCTGAATAAGCCCCATATTGTTATTAATGGACGTTAATAACCACGGCTTTTTATTTTGTAACGAAAGCACCCAATGCTGTGGTACAGGATACAATTTCGTCAATAAAATACTGGCCACACCAAGACCTTGCATATCCGCCACTTGCAGTTGGCAATGATTATCAAAACGCACATCTTTAGGTAATGCGATATCATCACCACGTACAAATTGATTGCCACTTTGGTTAAAATACACTTCTAAGTGGGTCGATTGGGCGTAAATAATATCCGTTGTGCCACTACCATCTAAATCCGCTAAATAGAGTTGATTAGGATTAAATTTGAGACGATCCGCAGAAAAACCAGGAATAGTAATAGGTGAACTAAATTTACCCTCACCTAAATGCACCCAACAGGTTACACCTTGATAATCCACTTTAATTAGATGTTGTTGACCTGAACCCAACACGTCACTAAATGCCACTAAGGTACGTCGATTAACGTATTTAATCGGCAACGTCACCCCTTCTGTTTGCATCACCTCTTTGCTTTTTTTCCAGCCTTGCGCAGAGCCTGCATAAAGACGAATACTGCGAGGACCAATTAAAGCTAAATCAGCAAAACCACTGCCTGTTAATGAAGTAATTTCAGCGTTAGGATGAAAATATTCTATCGGTAGTGCATCAAGTGGCACAAAGTTGAGCCAATTTTCTGCCTTTGTTTCATCTTGGGTGTAATAGCCATTTACCTCACCTTGTGTGACTAACCATTCCAGTTTTCCATCACCCGTGACATCGGTCAGCATGGCTGAATTTCGCAATGACGGAATAACAGGAAGTTTTTTCGCTTTATCCCATGTTATGGCATTAGGATTTTGCTTATCTTCTTTTCTAATCGGTGCGCGATACCACCAAGCACCGCTATCTTGATAAAGTACTCCCGCAAGCCCTTCGCCAAATAGATCGACATATTGATAAGGTTGTTGTGGCGTAAATGATGCAAGTTCCTCAAGTGATTGCCACTGTGCTTGTTGAGTCGCACCGACCCTCTGCCAATCAAATTTTACTGGCGGTAATGTCACTAACGATTGAGTGTCTTTATTGTCATTAAACGCTGATTGTTGTGCTGAAACTAAAACAGTACCTGATGTTGACTCATCGTAAGTGAGCGTTAATCTGGCAACCAATTCTGGAGTTTCTGCTAGTGCGGTTTGTTTTTCTAAACTTTCAATACGGTGATACATCAGCACTTGGCGACATAAACGACGCGTACGAACTTCAAAACCGTAATGGAAAAGTGAAAAGCAGTCTTTACGCAATGCCCATGTTGAATTGCTCTGCCACTGAGGATAAGTTGCTAATGCACTACTGCGCTCACCGTAATCAAACACCAACGTAAATAACGCATTGTTAGGTAAGGTGTTATCCGTTTTCGTACATGAAAAAGCACGCTCACCGATAGAATTACCGTAATACACTTTGTCTAAATAACGTTGTGTATTGGCATTGGTATGTGATTGAATTTCATGTTTATCACAACCTTGTTCATCTTCAGAGCGATAGTGATATTCGATCTGTTCACCGGTTGCTGAAACTGAAGCATTTAGGTTCCATTGGGCGATATGCGCACTGTTTTGGCTATCTACAATCTGTGCTGTGGTTTCATAACCAAATAAATGTGCATCCCCATTTGCGCTATACATTACCCAAAATTGGGTTGGTGTATTCGCTGGTGCTTTGCTGTCATTGAGTGACCAATATTCGAAACGACTAAAGCTTTTTTCAATACGAGAACGATACGTCGTCACTTGATATTGATGGGCTAATTTTACGCCTAATAATTCATTGTGTTGTGTTGCTTCAATTTCACCTTTTTTATTAATCATCGGCACAATAACTTCGCCATCAGCGCCAACAAACTCATCTAATTGAGTATAAGTTGGTACACCTTTTGTCGTACGACGGCGAATCGACATCACACCCACAGACCAACCAAAACCAAACGTGCCATTACCGGCCTGATTTTGATACGTTAAGCCTAAAGAAGGGGCATAACCACGGCCTTGGCTAATGGGCAACGGCAAGCTAAAAGTGGCTGCACCATCAGGGCCAACGGCGCCCATATTGCCGGTTAATCCAGTGACTGCACCACCCCCTTTGGGTAAATTTGGCGCATCAAAGGTCAATTTCTCTGAATTTTGCATGTAGAACTCCTGACAGGCTCCCTAAGGAGCCTGTAATTAATTAAGATTTGGATAATTAACGAATGGTGTAATTAATGTGGAGAATGATATCGCTCAGTGTCAGTAACATCTCTTTTTGCTTATCTGTCGCATCAGGGAAGCTTAAAGTCAGTGTACTGGTGTCATTCACTGGTAAACCTTCAAATGGCAGATAACGATCATCATTGAAATTCAGTTGGAACTGACCACTGTCATTCATGCCATGAGAAATCGCAATCGCATTACAACCACGAGGTTTCACTGCACTACCGCCATAACTCAACACCGCTCTGATATTCTGATAAGCGCCAGTTAACGCAGGTAATGTCACACTAATCTGTTTAACACGACGTAATTGACCTAAATCAGCAGGGTAATCTTTGTCGATAGCTAAACCAGAGAGTTTTACAGAGGCTTGTAATTGGCCATTTTTCAACGTAACACCGTTTTCTGCCGTACCTAACTGTGTTTTTGATTTATTAATCACATCAGCGACTTGTTCAAAACCAAACTGATTGCTACTTAAGCCTTGATATACATCATTCAACGACACAATTTTTGTAATTTCCAACGCACGTTTATCTTTTTCAAGGTAACTGTTTTCCATTTGAGTCAGGTTATGCATTAGGCTTTCACCTGCCATCAAACCGGAATAGTTACCTTGCCATGCACCAGGGCGAATAAAGGTTTGTGTTTCACCTAAATCATATTGATAAGCTAATTCTGCCATACGACAACGAGAAACAGTTAAGTCGTAGAACGGTTTATAAATCGCCATCAATTTACCGCGTAACCAATTATACAGGGCTTTATTGGTAAATTTATTTTGCAAGAAAGTTAAGTGTTCTTGTGTCTGTTGCTGTTGTAACTTCAAACTATCTAGTTGCAGATTTGCCGCTTCTTTACGTATTTTCAGGGCGTCAATTTGCGCATCGATTTGTTTTAATCCCACTTTTGCATTATCACGAGATAACGCCCACTCATCACGGCGACGGCGATAAAACTCTGACTGACTTAATCTATCTGCCGCAATACGGGTTGCAGAGCCAGACAATTGTAGACCAATCGATGTAGCATTAAAGATAGCGCCTAGACGCGAGCCACCGACAGCTAAACCGTAAATATTCGGCACTAAATCGGCAGCTGCACCAGCGATATTCAGACCTTGGCTGGCAGTATTGAGTACCGAAGAGGCAAGATAGAGATCCATCGCTTGTTGTTCTGAGGTACTGATATTTTCATCATACAATTTGCTATAGTGCTCAACGCGTTTTTGTGCACCCTCTCGTAACGCTTTTAACGCTTTCTCGTTATAAGTTAACTCTTCAATGCTCTTCACTTGATACTTCATATTTTGCAGAATAATTTCACTACCTTGCGTAGTGAGTAATTCTGACAATGCTTGGGCATCTTGACGTTCGGTAATGCTAGACAACGAGCTACCAAACTGCATTAACTGATTTACTACAGATTTTGCACTGTTTAATATCACAGGAAAGCGCTGTGTCGGCATCACCGCATTTGGCAATGCACTGCCACCTTGTGATTGATTAACGGCTGCATTTTGCAACGCCTTAGGATCCGCTGGTGTTGCATAAATAGGCAGTGATAGCGGTTGCCCATCAATCGATAAATTGTGACGTAAATTAAATAAACGCACTTTTAACGTGTCATGGTACTGTGCTAACTTCTCATTAATTTGTGGCAAAAACAGCGACGTTAATGAATTAGCGGTACGCGGTGATGCGGTTTCTTCGCTTTCTTCATTGATAGCACGTGTTGGTTGTTTTGTTTTTGATGCCGCTTCGGTTAATTTAGGTGCTAACCAAACGTTGTCACCTAGTAGTTCTGTTTCATCACCCAGTAATTTCAGCGCCTGCATATACCACATTTTGGCTTCATTTAAGGTATCGCGCTCTAAAACACGGTAAGCACTGTCACCACGCTCCATAAGAATATCGAGGCACTTCATAAAGGTGGCTAACTTATAATGTATTGGGTCAGTTTGTGCCACGGCATCTGGGTCGGTTGAATCCAGTTGTTCTTTATCCCACTCAGTATCGGTTAAGAGCGGTTGTGAATTCCAAACGATATCAGTATGTTGACCGACGTCAATATAACCATTAGGACTAAACACATAACGCAACCAACGACCCGCTTCATCATAGTTTTGACCTTCTAGCATCACATTGGCGACCATCATTGGGGTGTAATAGAACAGCTCCCAAAAATAGAGTGCATTAGCACCATTAAAGTCCATGGTTTTATCAGTATTACCTTCTAATGCGGGTTCCGGTAAACGCTGAGTATCCAAAGTTAAAATGCTATCAATACCGTTATTGGCGAGTTTAACCAATTGGCGCGCAAATAAAGTATTTAAACGCACTAACATGGTTTTATCTGCCAGTTTCATAGAGAGATATTGGGCACCTTTAGTATTACGATTTAAGCTAATTACATTTTCAGTTTCATTATAGATGATTTTTTTTATCGTAAATTCAAATATTTTTTCTGATAAAACTTGATCTTTTTTATTAATAACAGAGATATTTGCATTTAATGTAATAACACCACTAGCACCAAAATCACTAATTGGAATATCAAGCTTTAGAATATCATCTTTACTAGTATGAGAATTTACATCTTCATAAAATCCATTATAATCATCACTCCAATCGCTTATTGAATAATTACTCACTCTTGAATTTGCTGATAATGAAATTTTAATATCTTTTATATGATCAGCATAATTATTGTAAAGTTGATTGAGCTTATTGCACGGAACATCCTCTGCAGGAATAGCAGTATCTAACACATGAAGTATTTCTTCACCACCACTAAAAAAAGCATTATACATTATTTTAGAATTTATTAAATCACTTACTTTATAATCAGTTAAAGAATAATAACCATAATTATCCTTTAATTTAAAATAAAATGAATCATAATAAACAAAATAAGCTTCAGCCATATAGTCAGATGTAGGATTGGAGTTATTAATTCCATGAGGAATATCAGTTACCCATTCTTCATTTTCTTTATCAAAAATAAAAAATAAAACATTATTAGTCTTAATACTAAAACAATAATAAGCTTCGTAATTTGTTATTGCTACACCTCCCTGATAATATTTCTGTAAATAAAAAGGAAAAGAGCAGTAAAAAATATCTTCCAGTTCACTATTATCATTTAAATCTTGTAATATAGAACTAATAATTTCGTTTATTTTATAAGAAGCTGATAGAGTCTCTTTTATTCCACATTGTATAGATGCAGATAGGTGACTTGTTATTTTATCCCCCCCCGTATAAGTTATACTCGCATTATTTAATATAGATCCATATAATGACGCATCAGTACTATCACTTACATTTTTAATATTTACTGCATCTTTTGATATATTATAATTTGTTTTATCTCTTCTTGTATATTTATTATTGACAATTCTTTGAATACCATCATTAAATTTATCAAACTCACTTTTTACACTACTATATATTATTTTTATATTTTCACCTGGACTTCCTGAATCATAAATTGACGAAATATTCATTTCATTATTAATAGAGTAAAGATGATAATCACTATTATCACTATCATATGATGATTTCATTTTATATAAAAAAACAAATAGCTCATCTAACTCTTCATTATAAGTTAAATGAAAACTTCCTTTATTATCCTTAATCATTTCATCCTGTAATTCAAAACTAACCGGCGCACTCCAAGAACCGTCATAACGAATATGAGATAGCTTTAAACTATATTTAATTTCTTTTTCAATAGATTGTGATGCTTTATCTTTAGCAACTTCTGTTCTTTCAATCCAAGCAATATATAAACGGCTATTAAAAATAACTGGACGAATTAAATCATTATACGGATTTAAACCATTTTCAATTTTAGTCCACTCAGTCCAAGCATTAGCGGCTAATTTATCACCTTTAATTTTGCTATGATTAGCACTGCGCCAGTAATAACTCATTTGGTCAGCAGGGTTACGTCCAATAAAATAGGTTATACCATCATTTAATGTCACACTATCATGGTATCCACTTAATACTTCTAAATTGGCGATTTGCTCAAATGAAGTTAAATAGGTTTTAAAGGCATCTTCTACCGTATCGCGGTTCACACTATTTTGGCTAATGGATTGTAATAGGGTATCCATCATTTTGGTTTGCCCAATACGCATGGTTGGGTCAACATAGTTTTCAGGATAATAAACTAATTTAGAGACACCTGCCCATGTGCTATAACGTTTATTAAACTCATTCCATTGCACAAAGAAAGTACGGCCTTTCACATTCTTATCAACATCCTTTTCATCACCCGATAAGCAGTTATTAATATAAAACTGAATATTGGCAATTGCCTGTGCAATCGGCGTTGTCATAATCTCAGAAGAAACTTGATTATCAATTAATAAGTGGTGATAAACATCATCACGACCCGTTAACGATAGGTTGTTACTTTGATTGGCATAATAGTGAGTTAATACTGTTGCTTTTTTCTCATCCATTAATTGAACAAGTTGTGCTGTTTTTTCACGACTTAAACCTGCCTGAATAATTTGGCTAAGTTTATCCCAACTATCATATGTAGCAGCAACATTATTATTTTCGGTGTATTTTAACTCAATGAATAATTCAAAATCTTTCGGTGAAATACCCAGCATCTTAGATAATTCAAGATATTGAATAAGAACAGTAATATTTTGAAAATCATTTAATGCATTGGTTGGCGTTAATGCCAAAGCTTGAGTAAGCGTTGTTTCATCGATATTTAAAATAGATGCCAGTTTTTTCGCGGTTAGTGATTTATTTTCAAGGCCATTTAAGAAATCATTCGCTCTATCGCCACATTGTGAAATAAAATGATGGAATTGAGTGACATATTTTATTTTATCAATTGTTAAAATATAATCTTCTTTAGAATAAAGATAATTCAATTTAGTACTAATAAATTCCAACTCATACTTATTCAATCCCACTTTATTGGAAACCAAGGTAATTTTTTTAAGCCTGTTAAAGAATTGTGCAATATCTACTTTGTCTTGTTGAGTTAGAGTATCTTTAATAATTATTGGCAATACATCTTTTAGATATTTATTACCCACTTCTAGGTCAACCCATTGTAATATCGAATTTGCTTTTTCAATAGAATCAACACCCATCTCAGAGGCAATAAATGATGCAACAGCTGAGAATTGTGCTTCATAATCTGTCAGTGTATTTTTTAATATGACTTTTAAAGTATTAATTAACACTTCAAGTTCAGAACTAAATTCAGACTCATATTGTTGCGTACAAATTAAAAATAGTTCACTAATTGTCCATTTTTCTTTTTTGGCAAATTGCACTACATCATTAATAGTATGAATTAAATGACCCATATCATCAGAAGTTTCATGTTTCACAATCTGTTTATTAAAAGGTGATGGCAAAATATTAATAAGCAATATTAATTCATTAACGGATAAGCCATAAATTTGAGCCAATAAATGGGTACGATAAAGTAAAGAAAGATTCGCTAATGAACACGCAAAGTTAGCATTATCCGATGCTAATTGCCATAACATCACCAGTTCAATATTATTGACATTAAAAGCACGCTTTAAGGTATTTAAACGAGTAATATCGGTAGAAGATGTTGCATTAACTAAATCAAGAGAATGATTGTCATCAATAAAAAAAGTATCATTAAGTAGTGGATGATTAAATAATTGATCAAATTGAGATGGTGTATTATCAAAAGATATTTTTGAAATTAATCCTCCATTAAGCACAATCGCTTGTTCCACGGTAATAGGGTAATTTTTCATTATTACTTGCAAGTGGAAAAAACTACTTAACGTTTCTTTATCAATATTAAACAGAGTATTTTTAGATTTAATGGCGGTAAGCACAGATAGTAGTGGCATTCCTGTGGCTTTATATAATCGAATAATTTTATTTAAATTTAATAGCTCTTTATTTGACAGTGTTTCTCTTTTATTAAATGCTTTGATAACAGATTGAGCATCTTTAATATCAATATCATAATATTCAGCGATAAAGTGAGAGTTATTCAATAATTTTTCGTTAATATTACCAAAGTTTTTCTCAAAAAGTGCATTCGTATCTTTATCAATATTTTCAGTTAAAATATTATAAAGCTCAGGGGAAATATCGGCTTGAATAGAGGCTAGTATTGCTGAGTCGAAGGTTTTAGTGATATCAGTGGCTGACATTAATCCTTCAAGGTTTTTATCTTGCAGTAAAATAGCTTGGCGAATGGTTTCATAAGGTTGGTGATAAGGTGTACCACCGGTTAAACGGTTGGTGGCTAATTCACGAAATAGATCTTTGCTACTACCTAATTTACTCTGTAATACTGTGGTTAAAATTTGATTTGATAAAGAAAGGGTAGAAACTTCTTTATCCATATTGTCTTGAGATAACACTAATTGCGCTAAATCAGGACGACGTTTATCCAAGTGATAAATTGAATTTTCTGCATGTAAGGCTTTTGCTTCACGATAAAGCTCGGTCAAATAACCAGCGGGTGAAAACATTGATGCAACAGATTTAGAATCGACATAATGGTTGTCTCTATTTGGGATCCAATCACCTAATGCACGGCTTTGTGCTGATTGTTGTTGAATACCTAACGCCACGGCATTTTGCACTTGTGGGTTATTACGTGCTAAATGATGAGCTTCATTAAGCTTATTAATTTTTGTTGCTTCTTGTGCGTGTGTATATAATATTTTTGCCTCATGCCAACTTAATTTCTCTTCGCTTAATGCACGAATTTCATGAAGTGACAATGGTGCTAATTCTTTTAATGTAATCACTTCTGAAGTAGAAGAGTTCATTTTCGTTAAAAGTGTATTAATGTTTTTCATTAAATATTTTCCTAATATAAGTTAATTTAAAATTAAGAGAATGGAATCATCGTTTCATCTCGAAAATTAAAATATCAAGAAAATAAAAATTGAAAATTGAATTTTTTATAATCTGTTATTGAGTTTTTTTATTCTTTGTCGGCTAAATGCGATTCTAAATAAGAAAAAAAAACAAGAAAAGAGATGTAAATAACAAACAAAATATGACAACATAATACAATCAATCATTTGATTTTATTTTTATCAAAAACATTCTGATTTATTATCAATTTTAGTCGGTAATGTTATTTTTTAAATTATTCGTTGTGCTTTTTTTATTTTTAGTCGCGCTAAAATGATTATTGATAAATATCAATATAAAAATTTTATTCAAGAGGATTATTCATTTTAAATATATATACAAATAAATATGGAGAACGTCTGCATGTTTTTCTCACGAAAAATAAATCAGTTCTTTGCCGTTGCGACTTGTCAAAGCCTAGTAAAAGCAGCGGAACAAATCAATGTTACCCCATCTGCACTGCGCCACGGTATTAATGAACTTGAAAGCCAAATAGGTAAGTCACTGATTAAACGCTCCAAAAACGGAATGGATCTAACCCCTGCGGGGAAAACACTCTATGAACGTTTATATCCCTATTATGAAAAAATTAGAAAAATTGAAAATCAGATAATGAATTCCAATGATGATAAAACCTCGCTCTCCATTAAATTAGATGGTCTTTATTACCCTGATCTAAAAACAAAACTGTTGGAGATCCGCCAAAAAAACAGTCAATATAGCCTATCTTTAGAAGATGGTTATATTGATGATATTAAAGAGGAACTTTTTGATAAAGAGTTTGATCTTGTGATTTCTTCTCTTGAGTTTGACTATCCACAAAAAAATATCAATGCAATTAATTTATGCACACAAAAAGTCGGATTATTGGTGAGCAAA
Source organism: Proteus sp. LHD240705 (assembly GCF_047921555.1). Classification (NCBI taxonomy): domain Bacteria; kingdom Pseudomonadati; phylum Pseudomonadota; class Gammaproteobacteria; order Enterobacterales; family Morganellaceae; genus Proteus; species Proteus sp. LHD240705. The sequence continues at coordinate 20,840 of NZ_JBLRMI010000012.1, read as the reverse complement.
AAACTCTTTGAACAATATCCCAATACCAAAACATTTTTTGCCAAAGAAACCTTGATACAAAGAAGCAGTACTTTGCAAAACCCCATATTTTCAACGATTTTAGATAAGCTAAAAAATCAAGGTTATCAATACCATACTTTAGGTTTAACAGAAATGGCGGATGTTTTGCACTGCGTTGATGAAGGGGCGGGTTACTGCTTTATGCCTGAAAATATTCATTATATTTCAACCATTACAAACGATGAAGTACAGTTTATTCGTTCTCCTTTTCCTTTTGATATTTTCTTACATCAAAAAGTCTATTTTAAAAAAGAGAATAATAAGAAATTAGATGATATCGCAATGACACTACGTTAATGATTTAAAACAGGGCATTAATCGTGTCAGAGGTAAACCCTCGGTATTGTAGATAACGAATGTGTTTCGCTTTCTCTTTAAAATCTTTGGGTTTACTACCACCAAATTTTTTTTCATGAACCTCTTGGCAAAGAGTATACCAATCTGTTTCATCTTCTTCGAAGAGACGTTCAATAATTTCACCGGGGAAACCTTTTACGCGTAATTCTTGACGAATACGCAAAGGACCATAAGATTTATTTAAATAACTGCGAAAGAAAGCATAAACAGTACGATTATCATCAAGATAATGATTTTCTAATAAATGTTCCATCACTTGAGGTAAGCAGGTTTCATCAGTGACAGTTTGTGCTTCTCGATCGCTTTCTCTTATTCTTCGCGCTAGGCGACGTTGTAGCTCTACTGTGCCGTAATCACGGCGAGAGAGCATAAAAATAGCGTACTGATAAAGCTCTTGATAGGTCATAACGTTCCTTTATAAAAATAATCCATACTAGATGATTATTATCATAACCGTTTATCACACGAATATCTTATTTCGATGTTTATTTAGTCAATAAAAAGAAAAATAACAAAATAAGAATAATTAAAAGAAACGTTATCATTCTTCTTTATAAAAAGATCTTCTACTTTTATTAAGATTAACTTAGAAAATATCGCGTTTTTCCCTTAATAAACCCTTAATAATCCTATAATAATACAGAATATAAGCATCTCTTACTGTATATCGCACTTATAGCTGGTGACCATTAAAAAGAAAAAGATTAAAATTTCCGGCTACTCTTTTACTTACTACTTTCTTTTTAAACATTTTCTGTGGGTTATGTATGAACTTTTCCAATTTAAATAAGGTGGTGTTAACTGCCTCTCTTCTTGCTACTGGCTTTTCTTATGCTGATAGCGATCGCCCCCTGCTCTCTTTAAGTGTGAGCCAATCCGGCGGTACTGCCTTAAATAGCGAAGGTTCGTTAGATACTCGCACCCCAGCAAGCCAATCTCGCGTTTTACCTATTTGGGGCGATGAAGCCCGCGCCCGTGGTTATGATTTACCAGAGCCTTTTGGTGCCAGCTACAGCTATATGAATCTACGCCAAGATATCATCGTAGATAAAATTGGTTTTATCATGCCTAAAAATCCAGAAACAGCAGACGCGTTAAAAATAGATGCGGGTCATACGCGTGAAAAAAGTGAAACCCATATGCTAAAACTCGATAGCTGGGTATTCCCTTTTATGAACATTTATGGCTTATATGGTCGAACTAAAGGTACATCAAAAACAATCCTGAATGGAGGTAGTTTTGCTGGTTTTCCTTTACCGTTTATAGAAGGTATGCCTTTTGATCTTGATTTTAAAGGTGATACTTATGGTGGTGGTTTTACTTTGGCGGGAGGATATAACCAATATTTCGCTACTTTCGATTTAAACTACACCAAAACTAACCTTGATATCTTAGATGGTGATATTAAAGCATTAGTGATTTCACCTCGCGTGGGTTATGAATTTGTCTTTTCACCGTTCATTGCTGGACAAGGAAATACCAAAAAGATATTACCCAACGTTTTAAAGGGGATATTAATAAGTTAAACCTTCCACCAGCATTTGCAGGCTTAATCCAAGCATTAGATGATCCTGGCATGAAATTCGATGTTGAACAGCATCTTGCCCATAAATGGAGCCAAACTTTAGGTGCCCGTTTAGAATTAACGCGTAATTTTAACGTGATAACCGAATTTGGCTTTAATAATCGTAATAGCTTCTTTGTTTCTGGTGAGTTCCGTTTTTAATGGTTAAATACCCTTTTATTTTGGGGCTGGCATTTGCCAGCCTCTTTATTTCACACACAGCACAAGCACAACTCTTCCCAGATAGACAACAAATAGACCAATGGTTAGTTGGCTTAGGAGGAGAAAATAGTTTCGACCGCAGTAAAACCATTGATTGGGGAGTTTTGCCTGGACCTTTCTATACACCAGAATTAGAGTTTGGTGTAGGTATTGCGCTTGTTGGTCTTTATCAAGCAGATAGTCGCCCTGATAGCAAAATCTCGTCACTCTCTTTAAGTGGCTTTGGTTCATCAACGGGTGCTTTTGGGATGACCTTTAGCAACTACACTTATCTCGCGGATGATACTTGGCGCTTTTATCTCACTGGCTCGTTAAACAATGTGCCAACCAATTATTGGGGAGAGGGTTATCATGAAGGCCGTGTAAAAGATCATTTTGGTGAATACCGCTCTCAAGAATTGCACTTAACACCGACTTTATTGCGTCAAATCGCCCAAAACACCTATATCGGATTAGGATGGGACTATTCAAATTTACAAGCCGCAGCCCCAGACGCTCCCTTCAAAGCGTATATGGATAAACACAATTTACCTTTGCGCTCCACAAGCTCTGGGTTAAGTCTCCGCTTTACTTACGACAGCCGTGATTTTTTACCTAATGCGAGTCAAGGGCAGGCATTTGATATTAGTTATACTCACTATTCTCCTGATACAGGCAGTAATAACCGCTTTAATGCGACACAGATGCAATATAACTACTATTATCCTTTAAGTGACAGTTCGGTTTTAGCTTTTGATAATTATGCCCGCTTCACATCAGGCGATGTACCTTGGAGCCAACTTTCTAAGTTAAGTAATGGGCACCAGATGCGCGGTTATTACGAAGGGCGATATCAAGATAATCACGTCTTTTCTACGCAATTAGAATACCGCCAAAAACTCAATTGGCGCCATGGCATCGCACTTTGGATTGGTGGTGGTACGTTAAGCGATCAAGCCCGTGATTTAGGTCAAGGTCATTGGCTACCTAGTGTTGGTGTGGGTTATCGATTTGAATTTAAGCCACGCATGAATGTGCGTCTCGATTTTGGTATAGGTAAAGAAAGTACAGGATTCTATTTTCAAGTAGGTGAAGCATTTTGATGTTCAAGCGTTTTCTTTTTATTAACACCATTGCCTTCTTCTTATTTATTGCAGGTTGCACTCAAGTCACACCTGTTAATCCCATTCATGCCAATCTTGAAAGTGTCACTCATGAAGAAGCGTCACAAGCTTGGCAAACACCACCTCCTCTTACCGCGCCTAATGGATTAAGACCTTGCTGTGCTTTTGGCTATGACTTAAAAGTCAAAGCGCTCGAAATTCCTATCCCGTTTTATCGTATTGATAATGTTGTTGAAGCCTCTGCATTGGGCAATCATCGCTATAACGACAGTTTTTGGCTCGGCACCGCGGCAGTATTAGGGATTGGCAGCGAAAAATCGGGTTTAATTTACTCTCATAAGGGTGGGTTTCTTGATATTGCCCATATTCGTGACACCGCAGATTATACTTATTATCTCTTTAGTCATATCTATCCAAAATTAGGGCAAGAGTGGACGTTAACGCTAAGTAATGAGTTGGCACAACGTAAAATACACTTTAACGCCTTTACACCACCTAAAAATGAAGCACAGCGTTATACCTTAAGTGCCTATCTTGCTGCTCGATTAGGTTATCGCCTTGCAATATGGCATGAGATTGCACAGTGGTATGGTTTACGTTCGGTGCCCGGATTTCCAGAAGGAATATCCGCATTTTCACCCGAAGATCTCTACTCTAACTTGATTGGCGCTCGCCTTTCGCTCACCTTGATCCTTAATGGTCACGCCACCAGCCTTGAGCAATATAATCAATCGATGCAAGGTATTATTCCTTCTGCGCTTTATCAATTAGAGGCTCAACCTCGTCAATTAACTCAGCAATGGTTTGATGTGATTGATGGGCAATGGTGGGATAGTCAGCAACGTGTACCTGATAAATTTTTAGTTTTAATGCGTGATTATCACATTTCTGATAAACGCTATCCGGTCTTACCTTTTGAGGAAATGGCGTCGCCTCATTACCTCACATTACCTAGTGCTTATTCCGGTTACATTCTAGAACAATTAGCAGAATTTCAGCTTTGGCCAACAAATCAAATGGAAGATTTACCTCGCCCAAAAACCTATTGGCGTGAAGCGGATTTTACTGATTTAACAGAAAAAGCACGCGAAATTGATAATAAAACTAGACCAAAAACAACAAAAATTGACTAAATAACAAACAAAATTGACACATTAAAAACCCTTAATTTTGCTAAATTTTGGTTAAGTCACACCTTTTTATATAAGATAAATTAAAGTTTTCGCAAAAAAAGCACTTTTTGTTAAAGGAAAAAATCGATTATAAAACGAGGCTTTCCAGTAAACCTTATACATTTATTTAACAAACCACTCGTAGTTATCCTAATGTGAGGCGATATTTTGTAGCTATGAAAAAAGTAATTTGTTAGTATTCGTTCGATTTTTATCCAGTTAAACGAGGAGAAGCAATGCCCTCTCAATTGATGAGGACAAGTGCCGTCTTCGCTTTCTTGATTTCACTACTCTTTACTGGTGTAAGCTTTGCTTCAACCAGTACCGGCAGTTCCCAAATGCTGCAGGCGTATTCTTTCAAAAGCACGTCAACACCGTTGCCAGATTTGAAAAAATACCCATCGGGAACGCAGCGTAAGAAAGCGTTTTTAAATGTCATAGTTCCTATTATTGACAATGTTAATAATAAGATTTTGAGAGATCGTGAGTGGTTACTCGCTCAACGTAAAGCCCAGCACTGGGGCAGCGCAGAGTTAAAAAAACTGCGTGAGATCTGTCAATACTATGGCGTTACATGTACCAGCCCCAAAAAAGTAAATTGGGATTCGTTATTGACTCGCGTTGACATTATTCCGACACACTTTGTCGCAACGCAAGCCGCTACAGAATCAGGTTGGGGCACATCGAAGTTGGCACAGCAAAACAATAACTTATTCGGTATGCGATGTGGGAGTCAGTCTTGCAATAATGTACCAGGGAAAACCAAAGGCTATGCAGCCTACCCTGATATTGAAGGCTCTGTGATTGCTTATATGCGTAATCTCAATACGCACCGCGCCTACAATTCATTGCGCTCCTCAAGAGCACAGCAAAGAATGACGCAACAGCAACTCGACTCTCGCCAGTTAATCACTGACTTGAAAGGTTACTCAGAAATGGGCTCAAGTTATAACGATTATCTGACCGAAATGTTCGACTCAAATAAAAAACTGATCACCCAAGTTCAGTTGCAGTCGAAACAAGAAAGTTAGGCCTTAGCAGGCTTTCATAGTGTAAAAAGCCACTTTTCTTTCTAGAGAAAAGTGGCTTTTATTTATCACAAGACAATCTTTTGATTGAAAGCCGGCTTAGAATTCATAATATATGTGGTAATACGTTTGGTATGACTTTTAAATCACACCCTTAGAGCCATTTATGAATTTTTTTTCATTCGAGTTTCTCGGAGCCTTTGTTAGCTTTTTTATTCTATACTGGCTCTTTCAAAAGCAGATTAAGATCCAAAATATTCTACTGATTACAGTCAGTTACGCTTTTCTCTTTTATGCGGATTATCGTCCTGCGATTATCTTATTAAGCTATACACTCTTTATTTATTTACTGGCAAATATATTAACTAAGTACACTTCTTCTAAAGTCATCTATTGGCTATTGGGATTATTGGTTGCTGTTTATTTTACTGCCTTTAAATACTACTCGTTTTTCCAAGAATCACTGACACAGGCATTCCAGCAATGGGGACTCAGTATTGAGCTTCCTCTTATTGAATTACTGGCACCATTAGGACTTTCTTTCTATATTTTTCACTCAGTCAGTTATGTGGTTTCCGTTTGTCGAAAAGAGATCCCCAAAGCGCCTTTTTTAGATGTCGTTCTTTATTTATGCTTTTTCCCAAGCATTGTGGCCGGGCCAATTAATCGCGCCAAAGAATTTCTCCCTCAAATTCAGGCACCAACACGAAAAATCATTGATTATAAAGGGGCGATCATGCTGATTGTTTTAGCTATCGCAAAACTCTTTTGGTTAAGTGGTTGGTTCTCAACAAACTATGTTGATCCTGTTTTTAATGCCCCCGATTTAGCGCAAAGTGGGCAAGTCTTAACGGCTATCTATGCCTACGCATGGCATATCTATTTCAACTTCTCGGGTTATACCAATCTAGTGACAGGTATTGCTTTATTACTCGGCTTTGTCGTGCCTCGTAACTTTAATGCGCCGTATTTAGCAATCAACCTCGCTGATTTCTGGCGTCGTTGGCATATCAGTCTATCTACCTTTATTCGCGATTACGTCTATATTCCTTTAGGGGGCAATCGTAAAGGCGTTATCAGACAGAACTTTAATGCCTTTGCAGCAATGGTCATTTCAGGATTGTGGCATGGCGCAGCAATGACCTTTATTATTTGGGGCGCAATTCATGGAATTGGCGTGGTGTTATTAAATATTAAACACCGCCTGTTTCCTGTGAGGAAAAATGCGCCACCCACTGCGCTATCTTCGTTAAATATGTTGTTGTCATGGATTATCACGTTCCACTTTGTTTGTTTTGCGTGGATCTTTTTCCGCAGCCAAACAATCGGAGATGCTCTTGTTCTGATACAACAACTCTTTAGTGTAGGTGCTTGGGCTTCATTACAAGCTGAAGGCTTAACGCTCTTTATGTTCTGGGGACTTTTCTTACTTTACCCTTGCTTTGTCACCTTAAGGGATATTGTGGCTCGTCTTGAGAAAAGAGTGCCGTGGTATGTTTATCCTCTACCACTTGCGTTGATCCTCACGATTATTTTTATGTTGTCTCCAGATGGGGTGCCAGGATTTATTTATGCCAGCTTTTGATTTCTGCTCAAACTTAAAAAAGACAGCAAAAGTCGCTTTAATGGTGCTATTTAGTACCCTCTTGCTGATTTGGCTAAACCAAACATCACTAGAGCGCTTTTGGCAACAGCAATATCATCGTCCTGCGCCTTGGTCTGGGCTTTCTCACTATTATGCTTGGCAAGTGGGAGGACAACTGCGTGATGGCGTATTTGTTGCGGTAGAAAGCTATGGAGATTATCTACAGGTTAATCATCCTGATAATCAGGCAAAGCCAATAGAACAAATCTCAACATCGGAGCAACTTCCAGAAGGCTTTGCGGTGGGATTGCATTTCTTTAATGGTTATACACGACCTGCATCTCAATTGACGCAACGCTTCCCGCAATTACTGCAACGTAAGCAAGCAATGGGAGGATTACCTTACCATTCGGTCACGGATGTGTCTGATGCGGCCTTAGAAGCCTTAAAACCTATCGTACAAAAAACAGAAATTATTTTATCACCTAAAGATAAAGTCTTATTTGCAGGCGACTCAATGATGCAGGGTGTTGCTCCTTTACTTAAACGCCAACTTCAAACGGACTACAACATCAGTAGTATTGATTTAAGTAAGCAAAGTACAGGGCTGGCTTATCCTCGCTTTTTCAATTGGCCTCAAACGATTGCAACGCGATTAGCCAGTGACGACTCCATTAAATTATTAGTGGTCTTTTTAGGCCCTAACGATCCTTGGGATATGCCTCCAGATGGTGGAGGACGCTACTTAAAATTTGCAAGCGAAGCATGGGAATCAGCCTACCGAGCGCGAATTGCAAGCATTATAGAAAATGCCAGACAGAATAATGTCACGGTTATTTGGGTTGGACCACCCAATATGCGCAAGCAGAAGTTGTCCGAAGGGATGGCATATCTTGATAAACTTTACCGTGAAGAAGCAGAGAAAATGGGCGAAATTTACCTTTCCGTCAATGATATGTTTAAATATGAGAAAGATATTTATTCTGATTATATGGGTGATGGTAGTAGTCGTGTTAAGTTAAGAGCCGGTGATGGCATTCATTTTAGCTTAAAAGGTCAGCAAATTATTGCTCAACACGTATTCTCACGTATTCATCTTCAAGAAGAAACGAAAGAAGATAATGCAGTTGATGATGTAAAAGATAAAAACACGGTCATTGTAAATGAAACAACTAACGCACGTCCTTAAGCGTAAAACCTTAGTCAGTAGTTCAATCATACTGGCCTTGGTTTCACTCTTAGTCGCTTGTAACCAAGACACTGAAAAAACGGTGAAGTTGCCGACACCCACAGTATTACCTGCTGATGGTTCAAGACAACTTTACAACTATCACGATCCTCACTTTGCGGGTTTTGTTAAGAAATTACAACAAGGCCGCCAAACTGTGCATATCGTTCAGTTAGGTGATTCCCATACTGCGGCTGACTTTTTCAGTGGTAAGTTGCGTGAGCGTTTTCAAGCAGACTATGGCAATGGCGGCATTGGTTTTATTCCCCCGACTAATATCGCGGGTCAACGTATTGCAAACGTACAATATCAGAGTGATAAAAAAGCGTGGACACTGCTTTCGAGCAGAAAAGATAGCGATCCTGATTTTCCATTAGGTGGCTTTATTAGTGAGCCTCAAGCGAAATGGGCAAAATTACAGTTATCTGAAAATCCAGTCACTCAGCAACGTTATCAATTGCAAGCGCTCTATAAAGCCCCAACAACAGCACAAATGAATGTACAATCGTCAACAAATAAAGTGCTTTCATTATCGCAAACGCAAGGTAAATGGCAGTTTTCAAACCCAACAGCCATGACATTCCCTGTTAGTATTACCATCAGCAAAAATCAACCAGTTAAATTAGGCGGTTGGTTGATCACTAATCAACAGCCTGGCGTAATGTTATCCTCATTAGGCATTAATGGTGCCACTATCAATATGATGGATAAATGGGGAACACAATGGACTGAAACACTTGGTCAATTAAACCCTGATATGGTGATTTTAGCGTATGGCACAAATGAAGCGTTTAATGACACTTTCGATTTGAACACCTATCGCCAACAGCTTACGGATAAAATTCGCCAAATTCGACAGCAAGCTCCTAATAGCGCCATTTTATTAATTGGGCCTTCTGACTCAATCAAAAATAAAGAAGCACTTGATTGTCGCTCACAACAGCCTCAATGGCTAAGCGATATTATCAGAATTCAAAAAGAAGTGGCTCAACAAGAGAAGACGCTCTTTTGGGATTGGCGTGATTATATGGGTGGCGAATGTTCGATAAAAGCATGGGCGCTGTATGATTTGGCAAGACCTGATGGTGTTCATCTTTCTCGTGAAGGTTATGAAAGCAGTGCCAATACACTTTATAGCCAATTGAATACCTTAATAAACAAAGGCTGACCCACTCTGTTTAACAAATAAAAAGGAGCTTTCGCTCCTTTTTATTTTTCTCATTTTATTCATCAGGTTAGTAATTATCTGAATTTAATAAAACATCGACATATTTAATAACATCAACGCTGGCTTGTTCCATTTTCTCTATATAGTGTGCAACCGCTTCTTGATTATCTTCTATATTGGCCTTTAATGCTAAACGACCACATTCATGCACTAATTTATGGGGTTCTTCTAAGCGACGAAAGGCGTCAGTTTTTGCAAATTTTTTACCATCACCTTGATAATACCATTTCCCTAAACGGCACTCTGTATGCTGATTAACACAGTGTTCATCATCATTATTTAATAAGTGAATATAAATCGCCTCTTTCCATAAAACATGGTCGAGTTTGACCGTATTAAAAAATTGCTGCATCGAAAGAAAGGTAAAAATATGTTTAAGCTCATTGGCTTGTTCTGACAATGACGTTAAATTTTGATGCCCTTCTTCAACCAGTGTTTTAACTTGTTGAACTTGCTGTTGGTTTTTTTCTGTGGTTTCTTTAACGGAAATAAAGCGAGCACCTAAATTATTATTAATGCTAGCAATAGAAGAAGCTTGTTTTTGGATCTCTAATGACAACTTTTTCATCTCTTGAGCTAAGACTGCAAATCCCGCCCCTTCACGCCCAATATGTCCGGCCTCAATTGCTGAGTTAATGGATAAAATATTCGCCTGACTGGAAAGCCTATCAATATTGCTGGCGCTATCTTTAATTTTTTTCAACCAACTTGAGAAATCTTCTATCTCTTCTCGGCTATGTGTAAAATGCGTATCCACTTCATTTAGAAATTGAGTCAATGACTGCGAATTATCCAACATCTTGCTAAAGAGATGTTCCATTTCATCAAGTAAATTGAGCTTATCTTGTAATTTATTACTTGATGCTAAAATCGAATCTCGAATTAGCGTGATGGTGTGGATATTACAATCCGTGTGTTTAATAAAAAGCGAATTATAGTCAACCATAAAATAACAGCCCTAGTTTGCCCACTTAATAAATAAACCTATAGATTAATGAGAAACGGGATATTTTCTGTCACATTTCATAGTCATTTATAGCAATGAAAAAAAGCGCGTCAAAAGACGCGCTAATTACAAGAAAATAAAGATTCAATTTTATAAAAAAGCGAAGAAAATCATACCTACGACAGCACCTGTTGTGCCGAGAATAGTTTCCATCAATGACCATGTTTTTAATGTTTGCGCTTCTGTTGCTCCAGTAAATTTACCGAATAACCAGAAACCCGAATCATTAACGTGGCTAAGAATAATAGAGCCACCCGCAATACAGATTGATAATGCCGCCATTTGAGCGCCACTGTAGCCCAGCTCATTGATAACCGGTAAAACTAAGCCAACAGCGGTTAAACATGCAACGGTCGCAGAACCTTGGATCACACGCACAGCACCTGCAAGAATAAAGCACGCAATTGCAATTGGCATACCCGCGCCAATTAACGCATTACCTAATGCAGGACCAACGCCAGAATCAACTAACACTTGTTTAAAGACACCACCCGCACCAGTGACCAATAAAATGATCCCAGCAGGTTGAATTGCTGCGGAGCAAATCTCCATCACTTTTTCTTTGCTCATACCACGGCGAATAGCTAAGCCGTAAATAGCCACTAAACAAGCAACAAGAATAGCGATAAAAGGATGACCTACAAACTCAAGAATATTGTATAGCTCAGTCTCTTTCTCAACGAAACGCGCACCAATGGTTTTAAAGCCCACTAAAACTAGCGGTAATAACACAAGTGCAAGACTAAAACCAAAAGAAGGCATTTTGTTTTGACCTAAACTCGGTTCTGACAAATCTTTTGGTAATTCTAATGTGACGTAACGGCTAATAAAGTTACCGAAAATAGGACCTGCTAATAACATCCCAGGAATAGCCGCACATAAACCAATTAAAATCATCCAACCAAAATCAGCATTCATTTGGTCAGCTAACAGCATTGGTGTTGGCCCTGGCAATAAGAAGGCGGCTGCACCTGCGACACCCGCAAAGAGAGGGATGGCCATTTTCACCACATTGCCACCAGTACGACGAGCAACAGCAAATACAACACCAATTAACAAGACAACGGCAACATCAAAAAACAGAGGTAAAGCACAGATTAAACCTGCAATACCTAATGCGTAGTTAGCCCGTTTCTCACCAAAGTATTTTAATAATCGCACTGCAATTTGATCTAATGCCCCTGTTTCATGTAGCACCTTACCAAACATTGCCCCTAGCGCGACGACGATTGAGAGGAAACCTAACGTCCCCCCCATCCCGTTTTGCATGGTTTGTGTGATCTTCTCTAAAGGCATACCAGAGAAAATACCGGCACCAATAGCGACAATCATTAACGCTATAAAAGCGTGTAAACGCGCGTACATCACAAAAAAGAGCAATAATAAAACCGAGCCAACTGCGGTTAGCACCAGTGTTAATGTACTCATACCGTTTCCCCTTCAAAAGTCTTTTGAGTGACTGAATTTATTGTCTTAATTGCACTTTCAATCACGTCATCAAGTGGCACTGAAATATCAATTTCATATACATCATTTTCAGCTTTTGTTGGCTCTTCTAGGGTTTCAAATTGAGTCACTAACATTTGAGGTTTAAAGAAGTGCCCTTTACGTGCTTTTAAGCGGCTTTCAATTAGCTCATAGTCACCTTTTAAATATAAAAAGTGTAGACATTGATTGCCCTCTCTTAACATATCGCGATACTGTTTTTTCAATGCAGAACAAACAATTAACGAAACTTCATTGGTTCTTTGCATCGCAAATGCTGCATCATTTAATGCTTGTAACCAAGGCTTACGATCTTCATCATTTAAAGCGTGCCCTGATGCCATTTTAGTAATATTTGAGCGAGGGTGCAGGAAATCACCGTCTAAAAATGCCGCACCTGTACGTTGTGCCACACCACTTGCGACCGCAGATTTACCGCTGCCTGATACCCCCATTAAGATAAAAACATGGTGTAGGGATTGGGTATCGTTCATAGAATGCTCCTTTAAGGCAGATATTAAGTCTTTTTTGTAATGTTACCCGTAACTGTTACGGGTAACATATCCGAAGTGGTAAGGTGAATACAACAACGAAGATCAACTAAGGAGCGAAAATGTGAAGCGACTCTCAAATGAAAGTAAGATGATCTACAAACTGACAACAAAACATCTGATCAGCTTCCTTTTATTCGCCGCAAAATAGGGGAGTAATAACGTTGAAAGAGAGAAGGTATCTCAATAAAAAACCCTACTGTTAATCATATAACAATAGGGTTAGTAAAATTATTAATTCATTTCAATATCAATAAGTTAAATATTTAAATACTTTCACCAGTAATAATGCGGAAACCAACATCAATCACTTGGCCTCGCGCAATTTTACCTTTCATTCGTTTAAGCAATAAATCAGCTGCTTGTTGCCCCATTTCATCACGAGGGGTAAAGATACTCGCCAGACGAGGCGTCATCACTTGTCCAACATCATGTCCGTGGAAACCCGATATTGCAATATCCTCTGGCACGGAAATACCTAAACGTTGACACTCAAAAACAGCACCAATCGCAATATCGTCATTGGTGCAATAAAGTCCGTCTAAATCAGGATATTGCTTACGTGCAGCATGTAATAATTCAGCCCCTAATGAATAAGATGAGCTTTTTGGCGTCATCACATTACCAACAGGTAAACCCGCATTTTGCATTGCTTTTTCATAACCGTTTAAACGCATTAAGGTTCGTTCATCCTGTCTTGCGCCAAGGTAGATAACACGTTTGCATCCACGTTTGATCATCTCATTGACCATCTGTTGTGAGGCTTCAACGTTATCTAATCCTACCGCCGAATCAAAACAAGGCGAAACGCTATCCATGATCTCTACCACAGGAATACCCGCGGTTTCTAACATTTTCATTGTTTTTGGTGTGTGCGTTCTTTCAGCAAGAATAAGCCCATCGATATTATAAGAGAGTAATGAAAGCAGGCGCTCTTCTTCTTTTTCAGCACGATATCCATAGTGCGCTAACATAGTTTGATAACCGTATTTATCGGTCACTGATTCAATGCCACGAATAACTTCGGCAAAAACTTGGTTAGTTAAAGAAGGTAGTAATACCCCAATCGCATGACTGGTCGAATTAGATAAAATATCAGGAGCGCGATTAGGAATATAATTAAGGCTCTCTAATTCACGCGCAATTTTTTCTCGTAAAGCTTCAGAGACTTGTTCGGGGTTACGCAAAAAACGACTCACGGTCATTTTGGTAACACCAACTCGCGAAGCTACATCCTGTAATGAGGGGCGTTTTTTCTTCATTTTATATCGCAACTATCCAAAAACACTCGTATTAATACGCGCTTTAATTTTCCAAGAATGCTGATTATAGCCCTAGGTTATACACTATTTCGAATAAAGTTTTTCAGATGTGTGCCTAGATTTGATTTTGACTGATGATCCCTTGACTTAAGCCAAAGGAAAGATAGTATTCTTCGCTGTATAATAAATGAAATAACGATATCAATATAAAACAATAAACAGCGTGAACCTATGGCGATCCACAGACGACAATTTCTAACTTACCTCGCAACTATTGCGACATTATCGGCACTTCCACATTCGGTAAGAGCCGCAATAACCTCGCGTATTGCAGCACAATTTGGTCATATTCCTGCATCAACCACAATCCATCGTGTGATTAGTGCGGGGCCTCCTACTGATCAATTGTTACTCGCATTAGCGCCTGAAAAATTATTGGGTTTTTCCTCACTTAATTTAGAAAAAAGTCCTTTATTTTCAGATGAACTACGCAAATTACCCCGTTTAGGACGTTTATCAGGGCGAGGAAGTACACTCTCTTTAGAAGCTTTACTGACGTTAGAACCCGATATCATTATTGATAGTGGTAATGTGGATGAAACCTACCGTTCATTGGCGAAGCGTGTCTCTGATCAAACGGGTGTACCTTATGTGTTAATTGATGGCACATTAAAAGATAGCCCAGCTCAGTTACGTCAAACAGGGGCTTTATTAGGTGTTGCTGAAAGAGCAGAAACATTAGCGCAGATTGCAGAGCAATATCTTAGTGATGCTGCGCTTTTTGTATCTGAACAAAAAGAGAGTCCACGTTTTTACCTTGCTCGGGGTGCTAAAGGATTGCAAACGGGTGCAAGAGGCTCTATTCACACAGAAGCCATTGAAGCCTTAGGTTTTGAAAACGTGGTTGATGTTCCTGATTTTACTGGTTTGACTGATGTTTCCCCTGAACAACTGTTAATGTGGAACCCTGAAATTATCATCACACAAGATGAAAATGCCTATCAGCAAATCACTCAAAGTTCTGTATGGAATAGCATTCAAGCCGTTAAAAACAACAAAGTGTTACTGTTTAAAGGATTACCATTTGGTTGGTTAGATGGTCCTCCGGGTATCAACCGTTTAATGGGGATGCGTCGCTTACAAAGTCATTTTGACGTTCGAATAGAAAAACAAACCACTCAAGATCTACAAAATTACTTTGCTCATTTTTACCACACGCAATTAAGTGCTGAACAATGTCAGCAATTGCTGGGGTATTCATGAGTCAATCAGTACGTATCACGCTTTTATTTGCGGTATTTTCCATCGTTGCTTTAATTGCAATCACTAGTGGTAAGTATTCACTTACTGCTAATGAACTGTGGACACTGGTAAGTAATAAATTAATAGGCAATGTGGAATACAGCAGAACTGAAACCGTCTTTTGGCAAATCAGATTTCCCCGTGTTCTTGCGGCAATCTTAATTGGTGGAGGACTCGCTATTGCAGGAGCAGCTTATCAAGGTATGTTCCGTAACCCCTTGGTTTCTCCTGATATTCTTGGCGTTTCATCGGGTGCGGGCGTGGGTGCGGTTTTAGGTATTTTCCTTGGGCAATCGATGTTGTCTATTCAGCTATTTGCCTTTGCAGGCGGTTTGGCAACGGTTGCCTTAGTCTATTTTATTGCAAGACTTGCTAAACAACACGATCCTGTTCTTTCGCTTGTCTTGGTTGGTATTGCGATTAGTGCATTATGTGGCTCAGCAATTTCATTAATGAAAATTCTCGCTGATCCTTATACGCAATTGCCCTCAATTACCTTTTGGCTTTTAGGGGGGCTTTCGACCATTACGGCTTCTGATTTAATTTCTGTCGCCCCTTTAATGTTGATTGGCTTTATTCCACTGATTTTACTGCGCTGGCGTATGAATATCCTCAGTTTATCTGATGAAGAAGCCAGAGCATTAGGTTTAAATGTCGAAGTGACGCGGCTAGTTTTTATTTTGTCAGCAACATTGATAACCGCAAGTGCCGTTTCTATTGCGGGCATTATTGGCTGGCTAGGCTTAATAGTGCCTCATATTGCAAGATTGTTAGTGGGCGCTAACTTTAGCCAACAACTGCCTGTTTCTTTGCTTGTGGGCGCCATTATGCTGTTAATCACTGACACATTAGCTCGCACTATTGCCAATATCGAACTTCCATTGGGTATTTTAACCTCCGCCATTGGTGCGCCATTCTTCCTAATGTTGTTACTTAGAACAAGGAAAGACGCATGATCATTGCTAATGCAAAAAAGCTCGCCATTGGCTATAAAGGCAAAACCTTAATTAAAGATCTCTCATTCCACATCGAACAAGGGCAAATCATCTGCTTATTAGGCGCAAATGGTTGTGGAAAAACCACACTGATGCGAACGTTGTTAGGACTAATACCTTGTATTGAAGGTGAGATTAATGTTGCGGGGAAAAAACTAAGTGAGTGGTCACCAACAGAACTTGCCAAAGTGGTGGCTTATGTTCCTCAAGCAACGCATATCCCCTTTTCTTTCAATGTTATCGATATGGTTGTGATGGGACGAGGCGCACATTTATCCTTTTTCTCAATGCCAAGTTCTCAAGATAAAACAATGGCAATGGAAACATTAGAAATGCTCTCGCTTTCTCATCTTGCTCACCGAACTTTTGATACCTTAAGTGGTGGTGAAAAGCAGATGGTCTTGATTGCTCGTGCTTTAGTACAACAGCCCAAATTACTGATTATGGATGAACCCGCGGCCAGCCTTGATTTTGGTAATCAAATAAAGCTGCTTACCCAAGTTAAGGCACTAAAAGCGTTAGGGATCAGTGTTTTTATGTCAACACACCATCCACAACATGCCGCTTCATTGGCTGATGAAGTCATTTTACTGACACCTCATACTCCTGTTTTGCAAAATAGTCCTGAAATTTTGCTAACACCCAACAATTTAGCGCACCTTTATGGTGTAAAACCCACAGATATTCAGGCGCATTTTCACGCCTACTCGGGTAATAACAATGAATATAGGCAAGAATATGAACACCATTGAAACCACGGATTTTGCTGAACTTTATAAAAACCACATGGTACAGGCTGAAAGAACCAAAAAAGAGCCAGAACATTGGGATAAACGTGCTGAAAAAATGGCAGAAACCTGTGCCAATCCTAACGATCCTTATTTAATCAAGTTTCGTGAAATGATGGATTTTACGGGTGCTGAAACCTTACTAGATGTGGGTTGTGGCCCTGGCTCTATCAGCATTCATGTTGCGGATAAATTCAAAAAAGTCATTGGTATTGATTACAGTACAGGCATGCTCACAGTGGCTAAACGTAGAGCAGAACAAGCAGGCATCAATCACGCCGACTTTATCACTTGCTCATGGGAAGATAGCTGGGATGCACTTCCTCGTTGTGATATTGCGGTCGCTTCACGCTCAACGCTCGTGATGGATTTAAAAGCCGCGCTATTAAAGCTTAATCGCCAAGCTAAATTACGTGTTTATACGACACACACCGTATCCCCAACTTTTGTTGATCAACGCATTATTCGCTTACTGGGTCGAGATGTTCCTACGCTACCAACCTACATTTATGCTGTAAATATGCTTAACCAAATGGGCATTCACCCTAAAGTGGATTATATCCGTAGCCGTAATTGTCAAAGCAATTTCAATAGCCTTGAGCAATTTATTGAGGGGATCAACTTCTCCGTAGGACCTTTAAGTGAAGATGAAATAACACATTTAACGAACTACTATCATGACAGCATTAAAAATGGCGTTTCACTGATTTCGCCTACGCGTGATTGGGCGATGGTTTCTTGGGATATCGTGCCAGAAAGTGAGTTAACACTATGATTTATTACCCTGATGCCTTTCTTGATAATTTATTGATGGAAGATATTCAGTATGGTGATTTAACAAGTCGCGCCCTGAATATCAGTGATCAATTAGGTACGATGACATTTACACGCCGTGAAGCGGGTTGTGTTAGTGGGATCACGCTAGGTTGCCGTTTATTGGAAAAGTTAGGGTTAGAGGTAAAAGCGCATCGACAAGATGGTGATTTTGCCGATAAAGGTGATTGCTTAATCACCGCGGAAGGTCGAGCTGATGCGCTACATCAAGGCTGGAAAGTAGTGCAAAATGTGCTGGAGTGGAGTTGTGGTGTTAGTGACTATATGGCAAGAATGCTAGAAATCTATCATCGCTATCAACCTAAAGGGCAAATTGCGTGTACACGTAAAAATATCCCGAATACCAAACTATTAGCAACTCAAGCGATACTTGCAGGCGGTGGTGTTATTCATCGCCAAGGTTGTTCTGAAACAATTTTACTCTTTGCTAATCATCGTCGATTTTTATCAGAGCCAGATAATTGGGCACAGCATGTTAAACAGTTACGCCAAGCGGCACCTGAAAAATGTATCGTGGTAGAAGCTGATGATATTGAACAAGCAAGAGAAGCGTTAAAAGCCCAACCAGATATTTTACAGCTTGATAAATTCTCCGTTGAAGATATTGCTCGGCTTCAATATGAAGCGCCTCAAGTTGCGCCTCAATGCCATCTTTCGTTAGCTGGCGGAATTAACCTGAACACAATTGAAAAATACGCACAAACAGGTATCCATTTAATGGTAACGTCTGCGCCTTATTATGCTCCACCGACAGATATTAAAGTTCGTCTTTACCCAAAAGATTAAATAAAAATAATAACTTATAAGTAAGTATTTACATATTTAATCAATAATAAACAAAACCGAGTGCTAACATATTGTCAGCACTCATTTTATCCATTTATTTTTACGTAATTCGTTATATAAAAATTTATATATAGATTACAAATTGAGATTGGAATGATGAAATTAAAACCTCTATGCTACTGTTTATCTTTTGCTCTATTACCAAGTATTGCAATCGCCGACACCACTTATGGGCAATCAACCCCTGATCTATTAACCGTTTGGAGTAGCCCGATTGCAGCCAATCCAGATGTGTTAACACAAGAGCAGATGCTTGAACAAAATAAAGTCAATGCGGCACAAGCTATTGCTACATTACCCGGTGTTGTGATGCAAAAATCGGGCAACCGCAATGAATACACCATTAAAGTGCGAGGCTTTGATAGCCGCCAAGTGCCAGTCTTCTTTGATGGTATTCCAACGTATGTTCCTTATGATGGCAACTTAGACTTAGCCCGCTTTACCACCAATGATCTAGCAAGTATTGAAGTCAACAAAGGCTATACCTCATTACTACAAGGCCCTAACTTAATGGGTGGCGCTATCAATATCACTACCGCATCACCGAAAAAACCTTTAGAAGGGAGTATTGCTTACTCACAAGGTTTTGCACGCGGTGCCGATTATGCACATAACATGAGCGCACGTTTAGGCGCACGTAATGATTTAGGTTTTATTCAAATCAGTGGTAGCCAATTAAAGCAACGCTTTACCCCAATTCCAGGCGCTGATGAAAATAATCAAGCAGCCGGTACACATGGACGCCGTGATAATTCGGCAACAGATGATAAACGTGGCATGATCAAAGTGGGTTGGACGCCACGCGCTTCTGACGAATATACCCTGACTTATGTAAAACAAGACGGTGAAAAAAATAGCCCGCCGTCAACATTAGGTAAAGGTAAATTTAAATATTGGGCATGGCCGGATTACAACAAAGAGAGCTATTACTATAGCGGCGTAACACAAATCACAGACAGTATTAATCTACAAAGCCGTGCTTATCACGATAAATTCGAAAATACCCTCTATATGTATCCGAAAAAAGGTGACACACCTGACTATAGCCACTATGACGACTACAGCACAGGCGCTGCATTGCAATTAGGTATTGATACTCGAGACAGTGACCTACTCTCTTTTGCCGCACATTGGAAAGATGACGTTCACCGCGCTCAAAAAGAGAAAGGTGGCAATTGGATGCGTTATAAAGACAGAACATGGTCTTTAGCCACAGAATACCAATGGGTTGTCACCAATGATCTCGATTTAGTGGGTGCCATTAGCTATGACTGGCGTGATAGTGTTGATACCGATAAAGGGGCTGATGACAACAAGCAAACGGCTTTTAACTGGGAAATGATGGCGAAATATTCTTTAGCCAATGATGATGCAGTCCGCTTCTCCGTATCTGATCGTAGTCGCTTCCCGACGCAAAAAGAACGTTACACTACTGAAAAACCCAAAGATGGCTCAAAAGGGATTATTAACCCAGATTTAGATCCAGAACGTGCATTATCGTTCGACTTAACCTATGAAGGGCACATTACTGATAAATGGGGTTACCAAACCAGCATTTACTACAACCGTGTCAGTGATGCAATTATGGCACACACAGTTTATCGTGATGGCAAAGCATTTTTCCAAAACCAAAATAGTGGACGCATCGACTATGTAGGTCTTGATTTAGGCACGAAAGGCAACGTCACTGATTGGTTAGAACTTGGTGTAAACTATAGCTATATTCACAGTGACCCGAAAAAAATCGAACATATTGAAGGCTTACCAAAACATAAAGCCTATATGTGGATAACGTTTATTCCAGTAGAACACGTTCGCTTTACTGTTATGGAAGAAGCGCAAGGTTGGACATATAACCGTATTGATGAAGATGACAAACTCGCAGGCTATGCAAAAACCGATCTACGTTTAGATTATGACTTTGGTTATGGTGTTTCTGCTAATGCCTCTGTCAATAACTTATTCGATAAGTCTTACGAGTATACACAAGGCTATATGGAAGACGGCCGTAATTACTGGTTAGGTATTGAATATAAATTCTAATTTATTTTCTATAAATTTAAGAGCTGATATTTATTTTAATATCAGCTCTCTTTTCATCCCTAAAATAACTTTACTTTCCATGATGATACTCTAAATATAATTAAAATCGTAAAAAACCTTTTGCCATTTCTAATAAAGTATTCATAGTACTACTCACTATTTTTACAAAATTATCATAATT
>NZ_JBLRMI010000011.1:0-100893 GCF_047921555.1 Proteus sp. LHD240705 | reverse complement strand
GCTATTTGCTGAGCTATATTTTTTAGAGAGTTCATCAAGATTAGAATTCATTCTCTTTTCTAATGAATCAAGCGATTTTTTAAATAAATCAAATTCAGTTTGTAAAACATTTTTATATTTTACTTCTTCTTTTTTATTTTCATTATCTGCTTTTATCTTTCTCATTTCTTCTTCAATATCAAAACCAGGTTTAACTAAACCAAATAAAGATGTATTATCATAAAGTAGTTGTTTTCTTTTTTTCTCTATCTCAGCGTCCGATAATACGCCATCCATAGAAATATCAGTATTTATTTTTTCCAAGAGATTATCAAGATCATCAAAATCGATATGGCCAATAAAATTAAATTCAATATTATTTTTTATTTCTAATGAGTGATTTTCTTTTATTACCTTAATACCTTTTATATCTTTTAATAATTTTTCTATTGCATTTAATGATTGATAAACTTGTTCTTTCTCTTTATAACTTATTAAATGCCCCCCTAATTTTCTAATGTAACTCCCATCATTTTGACATTCAAATAAAAGTTTAGTGTAAAAAAATGATTTCTCTCCTAATTTTTCATGATAACTTTTTTTAACATTCACCAATACTTTTTTAAGTTCAATATAATTAATTGCAATACACCCATCTTTCTTACCCGCTTTGGTATATTGGGTAATGGATGTTATTGCTGCTCTTAAGTCCCTTACATAATCCATATAATTGGAAAAAACATCCTTTAGAATATCTAAATAATCATTTTTACCTACAACGATTGATTGCTTAACTTCATAAAAAAAATCACTTAATGAATCAGTAGGATAACCATGATTTGGACGTATATCTTTTATAATGGGTTCTAATTTTTTTATAGAGCTTAAACATTGATTATGAAAAATAATATTTTTATCATATTGTGCAGAGAGAGAAACATATATTTCCCTCTCTGTTTTTCCTTTTAAATTATTACAATCAATCCAGTTATCAAGATCAAAATCTTTTTTTTCTCGCCTTATATTTATTAATAACTCTTTCATATCATCTAAAACATGTTTTTCATTTTTAGATGTAGAAACAATATCATTATCTGAAGAATAGATTTTCGAATGACTTGCTATATTAGACATCCCTGAATCAATAGCTTTAGCCATAAATTATCCTCTTACATTCGAACCAATTGCAGAAGCAGCATCCTGCTGCGCATGAATAATTGCTTCAATGGCTTGTAACAATGCTTTTATCACTTCCGTTACTTCGCGTTGCATCTCATTATTATTATTAATGACATGATTATTAATACTTCCTCTTGCTTCTAATACTTTCTGTTTACCATCCAATACAATTCCTTGAGATTGCAAAGTTTGGTCTGCTACTCTAGCCAAAGGATCCGCAGTTGAAGTCACTAAGTTACCGGTGATCATCGTTGGGTTAGAATGACCAATAAGATCTTTACCCATACCTTTAATAGAAACAAAAGCCCCCATACCATGTATTGCCATTGAAATACCCGCACTCGTAATTGCGGCACCAATCATAATATTGGCTTTTTTATTAAGATTATCTTTTATTTGATCAGCGATATTTAACTCAATATTCATCAGCATCACACCCATTTCTCTAGATGCTTCGAACTTTTTAATCATTGCTTCTAAATACTTAACAATCAAATTGATTAATTTCATCATATCCGAAGATACAAAATTAAACATACCTAAACTTTCTGTTTTTATATGATCATAAATATCATTATCGTTATCAACTTCGAGTGATTTTAATATCTTTTTTATATCCGGTGTTTTTACTTCTGGTTCAGTTAGAATTGGCTTTGATATGCTTTTTGCTTTTTCTAAAATACTATTTAATCTATTATCAATATCTTTACTTAAACTCTCTAAATTTTCTTTAGTTAGTTTACTATCATTAATAAAATCTTTATTTCCACTGACTTCATTAAGTTCAGACTTATAGTTATTAAATAAATTATCATTACTTACTTTCATATTCATATTAACTCCTTAATAAAAATAAATTTTATTAAATAGATATATTTCTGATCATATCTGATTTAGTTCGATTACTTATAGAAGATTTTTCACTCATATTTTTTAAAATTTCAGTGATGGTATCGATATTCTCATGATAACTTTCCATTATCTTATCCATTAGCTTTTGAATAAGATTTAATATGGCATCTAATTTTTTACTATCAGCGACAGATTGCATAATTTTTGCAGAAAGAACACTACTATAAATATTAACTGCATTTGTTGCTGTTGCATTGGCTAACTTAGAAATAACTACGGTTCTGTTTAACATAACACCTGCTTTCTGACTGAACTCTTTAGCAAGTAGTTTATTAATTTTCTTCATGGCTTCTTCAAGTGCTTGAACAATGATTTCTTTAATCATTTTTCCCATCATAAGTTCAAGTGCTTCATTGAAGACTCTTTTCAACATATCTCTGACTTGTTGATTAACAATTTTCTTGGCTACATTGGTTATACCATTTACAGCTGGACCAACAACAAAACTTAATGCAATTGCGGCAATAAATAAAACCGCGGTAATTAAAGCCTTAAGTCCCATTTTTAATTTATCTTGTATTGAGTTTTTTATATCCTCAATGATTTTTTTATCTATACCTAATTTCTTTAATGCATCTAAAGAGCCATAAATCATATCCGCTAGAAAATCGACCACCTTATCTAAAGCCTCCATCAAAGCTTCAGTAAGAGGTTGCATTAATTCATCCATAAACGATGTGCCATGTATCGCTTGATACACTTCATCTGCAATAGTTAATGCAGCATCGGCGACCATTAATACAACTGCAACCGCCATTAAAGCCATGGAAGCGCCTGCCGTAAAAATAGAAGCAACACCCGCAACGATGGCTAATAATCCAGCTAACAGCTTCAAACCAATACCTGCCCAAAATTGGATTTCTTCTTGCTTTTTTATTTGAGCTTTTTGATCGTCAATTTTTTCTTTAAGTGATTTTTCCGTCACTTCTTGCATTTCCTCAAAGAGCGCTTGTTCATTTTCAGAACGTTGCAACATTACTTTGAGTGTTAATTCACGTGTTTTCGCTAATAAGAAAGTTAATAATGCCATTCCTGATAAGGAGTCTGACATTATTTCAAGTTCTAATGCACTTTGAGTAGATGTAAGGACTCTATAGGTTTCTCTGATTTCATCTAAATTTGTTTTTATTGATGTATTTTCTTTTTTATTTATTAAGGCTTTTAATTCGTCCTTATGTGAAGTGATCTGATTAATTCTATCTTCACTAATAGAAACATTAGGCATATATTTAAAAGCATTATCAAAAAAATCAGATAACGTACTGTATAATTTATCTAAATCATCTAACGATAATTTAGAAATATCATCTGGTAAATTCAAAAATGGAAATGCTTTTTTAAGTGAATTTTCCATATCACTTTTAGATTTAATATTTCCTGATAATAAATCTTCAATTAATGACCTAGGAATATTATTATTTTTTAAGAATTTTTCGACTTCAGCTTCTGTTTTGAATTTATTCGATTTAATTTGACTATTAATTTCCATCCAATAATCAACATAAGCATCTTTACTATTCTTTATAGTATCTAGAACAGAGTTAAATTTTTCTTTTAAGCCATCAATGCCTTGAGACAATTTATTTAGCTTATCTATATAATAATCAAGCTTATCTGGATCTTTAATTTTATCTAAAACATTCTGATGAATGACATTCTGATAAGAGAGTTGTAAAAATAAAAAATCATAATCTTTCGTCGATTTTTTATTCTCTGATTGGCTTGGTGCTGAGAATGCTAAAGAGGATTTTTGATTTTGAGATATATCTAGTTTGTTACCTTTTTCTTGGCTATAAGCAGCCTTGTCATTTTCTTTTTTATTTTGTTGAGAAAAAACATTGATTTTATACTGCACATCATTTTGAACATTAATTCTTTGATTATTTTTCTTCTGCTCAATAGGTGCTCTAAGAGCAGGTGCAGAAATTTTATTTTCTTTATCTTTAATTTGTGAAGATACAACATGCTCATTTACAGTATTAATTCTTTGAGCTTGCTGTGTCGTATTTATAGTGACATTTTCTACCTCCTTAGAAGGTAGAGGTGTAGAAAATATAATTTTATCATTAACCTTATTAATATCATTCATACTGTTCTTCCTTATCTGCATTAAGAACAACAAGAGGAATATCTTTTAATGATTCTAAATAAACATTGGCTCTTTCTTTGATAGATTGATCGTTAATCTTTTCTGAAACTTGATTAAAACAATATTTTGCTTTTTCTTTTTCACCAAGCGATAAATTACATTGCCCAGCATAGAAGACAGGTCGATAATCATTTTTCGCATTGAGATAAGCTAAAGCATAAAGATCAATTGCCGCTTGATACTGTTTTTTCAATTGTTTAACAGCAGCAAGCCCCATAATGTAATCAACATTATAAAAATCGTAGAGACACAAAAATTTGAAAATTGCTTCGGCCTCATCCAGTTTTCCTTTCTGGTAAAAGTCATAAGCAAATGAATAGATTCCTTCCATAAATCCTTCTGGGATAGCGCCTTCGTCCTTGAGTGATGTCCCGTTCTGAACAATAGAAACAATGTAGTTTGCTAATTGATCAAGTTCATTTTCTGACATTTTTTTATATACTGACATGATGTTAATCCTTTCATCGATGATGAATAATTAATAATGAAATTCTAATTTAATCATTAATTAATTACTTTAATAAAACACACGCCTATATTTATAAAAATAAATACATTATTTTTATAATTAAAATATATATGCGCTAGGTTGATTTATTACTAATTTATATAGTCCATTTCTTCTCTTAATAATCCTTCAATTTCTATTTTCTTAAGCCAAATAAGAATATCCATAACATCTAATAAATCTTGATCTATCATTACATCAAATAAATGATATTTATGATAAATTTTTCTCGCCAGTTCAGGATAACGAACAACTGGTGTTCCTACTTTTTTAGCATAAGCTTTCACCGCCAATGCTTTATCATTAATACAGCTCAATGAAACTAAAGGCATAATGCCATTATCAGGATCAAAATAGATACCAACAGCCACATGGGTTGGATTGACAATAACAGCAGATGAATCTCGAATTACTTTTTTCATCGGTTCATCAAGCAATTCTTGATGAAACTGTCGACGAGTTGATTTTATTTCTGGATCGCCTTCCATATTTTTATATTCTTGCTTAACTTCATGTTTTTCCATCATCATATCTTTCATAAAGATAAAGAAATCAGCAATAATATTTAAAATAAGAATAGGTATTGAAAGAATAAAAAATATAAATACAAAATTAACGACGAGTGAACACCATTTATCAACAACAACATTTAAATCAGAGCGGTATAATATAAATATTTCCTTACCATGTAAAATAATAAAAACATAACAAGTAATTAAAAATATAACTATAAATAATAATGTTTTTAATAAATCTTTTATTGTTCTTATACTAAATATTTTTTTAAATCCTGAAATTGGATTGATATGATTAAGATCAATCTTAATAGCTTCAGTTGCAAGTTTAAAACGCGAATTAAATAAAGAAGGAATAGCACCAGATAAAAAAGCAACAACAAGTATCGGCAAAACAATATCAAAGAATAGTTTTGATATCACATCGACGTAACTCTTTAATGTAATATTTGTTGGATGAAGTAAAAGAGATTGATAAAAACGACTAAATTCACCTAAATCAACTTGATGAAATAAATACATAACACCGATAAGATAAACAAGTCCTGACGTTAACTCTTTACTCTTAAAACTTTGCCCTTTTTTTGCAGAGTCATCGAGTTTTTTCTGAGTGGGTTTTTCTGTTTTTTCAGCCATGATAAATACTCATAAAGATCGTATAAAAGTATCTATTATTAAAAAATGCATAAAGTTCTGTGGTCATCGCCGAAGTAAAGAAAAGAAGTAATGATATAAAGGCAATAATTCCTTTTATACATAATGACAGTGAAAATGCATTTAGTTGAGGACAAAATAGAGAATAAACACCCAGTGCAACTTCACTTAAAAACATAATAATCAGTACGGGTGAGACTAAAACAAGCGCAGTATGAATCATACTATTAAGCCAGTGCCCAATAAAAGAATAACCAATTTCTTTGTTAAAATAACCAATGGGAAATACATCATAGCTATCTTTTATCGTAGTCATCAATAAGGTTAGGCCACCTGTCGATAAAAAATAGGCAGCGCAAAATAAACCCGTTAATGAAGCGAATTCAGAAGACTCAATTCCCGTAGTTGGGTTAATAGTATCCCCAATACTCGCCCCTCGTTGGTTATCCACAAACTCGCCAAATGCAGACGCGATCCAAAATGGAGTAGCAAAAAGAAGCCCTATTAAAACGCCAAGAAGTAATTCACTTAATAATATAATTTCCCATATATTTCTTACTTCATCTGTAATAATAATGCTGGGTCTAATTCCCATAGCAATATAAAAAATAATAATATATTTTAATAATTGACTATTAAGAACTCGACTATTTAAAAAAGGAATAAAAAGAAAGATAGGAAATAATCTTGCAACAAGTAAAAAAAGATCGATTAAATAAGTCTGTATATACCCTAGCAGTATTAACATATTATTTATCCTGCAAATCCTAACGTCATCATCTCTTTTGCATACACTAATATTTTATCGCCCATCCAACCCATAGTGACTAATAAGCAAACAAAAACACCAACAAGTTTTACACCAAAAGGTAATGTTTGTTCTTGGATTTGTGTAATGGTCTGTAATAAGCCAATCGCCAATCCAATAAATGTCGCAATGGCAATAGGTCCCGCTGAAAGTAATATCACTAAATAAACGGCTTTATTAGCCGCATAAACCATATCCATTACCTTACCGCCATGAGTTCAAGATATTGATTAATTAGTCCTTTAGCTAAGAGAGTCCAACCATCCATAGCGATAAATAAAATTAATTTTAACGGCACTGATAATGTGACTGGGCTCATCATCATCATCCCCAGCGCTAATAAAATACAAGAAACAACTAAATCAATAACAATAAAAGGTAGATAAAGATAAAAACCAATAATAAAAGCAGACTTTATTTCACTTAATGCATATGCGGGAAGCAGTGATAACAACGATTTTTCTATATTTTCTTTCTCGCCATAGCTATCAGGTCGGTTTCCTTGTGCTTGTTCAAAAAAATCTAATAACTCAGGATCAGAATATTTGTATAAATATTGTTTATATTCCCCTAATGCATCGTCAGAAAATCGCTCAAAAGAATCAGGAGAAGTTATATCAACCGGGTTTTCAATAAGATAATGATAGGTATTTTTTGCTATTGGTGTCATAACAAACAAAGCCATCATTAATGCAATCGCATTGAGTACCATATTAGAAGGCACTTGCTGAACACCTAAAGCATTACGAGTCATCACAAGTACGATAGAGAATTTTAAGTAGCAGGTTCCGGCAGCAATAATAAAAGGAGCTAATGTTGCTAGTGCTAACGTTAAAATGAGCGTCGTTGAGCTTTCCATATATTTAATCTTGCTGTAAATGGGAACGTTGAATTTCTACAGCTAATCGCTCACCCACTTTAATTAATTCCCCTTGAGCAATAGCAACACCATTAACAACTAATGTAATCTGTCGTGAA
The DNA here is from genome assembly GCF_047921555.1 of Proteus sp. LHD240705. Classification (NCBI taxonomy): domain Bacteria; kingdom Pseudomonadati; phylum Pseudomonadota; class Gammaproteobacteria; order Enterobacterales; family Morganellaceae; genus Proteus; species Proteus sp. LHD240705. The sequence goes on along the minus strand of NZ_JBLRMI010000011.1, from coordinate 93,211 downwards.
GCATTATCAGGTAATATAATTTGTTGTCCTGGGGCTAGTTTTTCAATTTCTTCAATAGATAATACTTTACTTGCGAGTAAAAAAGACAAGGTGATGGGAATAGTACCAATTGATTTTAAATCCTCATTTTCTTGTGTCGCTGTATTTGTATCAATATCTTCAATTAATGCTTCTTCCTCTACCTCATTGGCTAGTAACTCTTCATCTAAAACCACCGTGTTTTCTCCTTCTTGCCATTGATAACGCATCCATTTTTTTTCACCAATAATAAGTGAAGAATCAATGCTATCAATCAACACAATATCCCCCAAAGAAAGGGTTTTTAATAACGAAACGGTCATTTTGCTATTACCAAGCTGGAATTGAGCAATAGCATTTATTTTATTTTTTGAAGATAACATCCATTCATAATGCCCCTCAAAAGAGCAAATAAATACATCTCCTATTGAGGTATTTACAACGGGATAGTTAACTTCTTTTTGCTCTCCTAAACAGATATTTTCTACCGCTACTGACATCTCTTCTTTCGAAAAAGGAAACAATAATTGTGAACATTTCTGTGAGAATAGAACGCGAAGATAAGCTTCTGGAACCTGCTCCCAATCTATTTTTTTTTCAGAATACAGGCTATCCATGACTTGGTTAACGGCAATAAGCCCTGTAAATGAACCTAATGTATTTTTACCTTTTATTTTAAAATAATAAGCAGAAGTGATCGGCAATTGAGCTTCATATAAAGAAGATAGAATATTCATTGAATCGCTATTTTGATCTTGAGTAATACTTTCTTTAACATCTGATAAGATCATTTTTCATCTTCTTTATCATTGGAAGGATCAATTGCATTAATCTGCCAATGAGAATTATCATTTTCTAATGAAAGCGCTAATCGTCCTTGATATTGATTAAAATTGTCTAAAGAGGACTGATAAACGCGTCCAGTAGAAGCAATCAATTCGATCTTTTTATTGATATCAAAATTAACTTTCATCTGATGAAGCTCACTTCCCCATTTTTTAAAAACATAAGTAATACTAGGAGGTTGAGTCATCTTTGATACTTCTTTATAAAGAAGACTTAAAGCGGGTATATCAAGCAGTTTTTTATCAATTAAGGGTTCTTGTATTTTCTGTTGATATTCTGGCTTTATATTATTAAATATAGATATATTACTAACTTCTTCTTTTACTTTTTTTTCATCCAATTTATCTATATTCGAATTTCGTTTTTCAGTATTAAATGAAAGACTATTTTTCTCTATTTCATTACTCTTTGAATGACTATTTTTATGGGCTGAATGATCTAATTTTTCTATTAGGTCATTTTGAATACCCAATGTATTCTCTTTTATTTTAAATGCAGTATTATCTTTAGAAAAAGAGCGTTCTTCCCCATAGGAATACTGTTTATTCTCTGTATTGTTCTCTATGTTGTTTTCTACTTGTTTTTCATTGTTCTTGATAAATTTATGAGTTTTAATTTTATTATCTATTTCTTCTACATTATGATTAATAACTTTATTTTTCTCTACACTTTTTACTTTCTGATTGACGACTTTCCTTTCATCAAGCAAACCTGCCCCATTAATATCTAATTTATTTTCCTTTTTGCCATCAGAAGCACCAACACTTATGTCTTTACTTGATTTAAGATCATTCGTAACTTTTAAATTACTCTCTACCGTTATCTTATGAGAAACAGGTATTTTTTTACTTTCATGATTAGATAGTGATTTTTTTTCTATTTTCACTTGCTTTGCATGAACGCAAATTTGTGAATATATTTTCCTTTGTGTTAATAATAGTCCTTCTAAATTTAAAAAATCGGTTTCATCCTTTTTATCCTTTTCGTCTTTAGTTTTTGTTTTATTGGAATTTATTTTTAGATGACTTTTTAGGTCAATATCATCCTTATGATTTAGATGATAAAAGTCATCTAGTTTTTGTTTTATCTTACTGACATTTTCAGAAGAAACACTCTCATTATCAGTCATTGATAATTCTAAATCAGTAGAAGAAAGTGATGATTTTTTAGAAAAAACAGACTTATTTTCACTAATTCTTTCATTTGATAAATTTGTATTTAAGATAACATTATCTGTCTTTATTAATATCATACAATACCATCTCCTGTATTTCGTTCTGTTCTAATCTTTCAATATATAACTCTTTTTTTAATGCTTTTCTTTCAAGATAAAGCTTCATTTTCTTTTGTTTTTTGATCACCACTTCCCTTTCTTTTTGTAACTTTAGACTTCCTTTTTTTAATTTATCTAATTGATACTCTATTTCCTTAATTTGAGTAATGGAAATATTCAATGACGCTAAGACAATAGCTTGTTTACGTTTTTGTTGATTTAACGAAAGCGTTGAATAATGCCCCACTCTTTCATACATAGGGATTTCATTTTCTAGCGCAGAAGCTAATCGCATTTGTTCTTTTTTCTTATCTTCAGCCTCTTTTATTAACTGTTGATGCTTTTGTTGCTCTCTTTCTATTCTTTGCTGGCGCTTAGCAATAGCATTCATCAATACCTGTTGATTAAGAGGTAAGCGCATAAAGTTGGTTCAAAGTTTGTTGAAAATCGGCTTTTTCTTTGAAGGATTGAACAAGAAACGCCTCTATTGCTGATTGTTTATTTACAGCAAGATCGTTTAATTCATTTTCACCTACACGATATTCACCCACCTCTTGTAATAATTTAATATCCTGTAAACGCATCAATATTTGTCTTATTTTCAATGCTGCTTTTTGTTGCTCAACATGGGTTATTTGCTGAAAAATACGGCTCACACTGCCTAAAATATCAATCGCAGGATAATGACCCGAAGCGGCAATTTTTCGTGAAAGATAGATATGTCCATCTAAAATAGAACGAATTTCTTCTCCTATGGCATCTGGTTCATCATCACTTTCAAGCAAGACAGTGTAAAATGCCGTGATTGAACCTTTTTCAGTCACTCCAGGTCTTTCTAGGATCGCGGGTAATTTATCAAAGACAGAAGCAGGATAACCTTTACGAACAGGAAGTTCGCCAGCCGTAAGAGCGACATCCCTTAAAGCTCGACAATAACGTGTCATTGAGTCAATAAATAATACGACATTCTTGCCTTGTTCTCGGAAGTATTCAGCAACTGTGGTGGCAACTAATGCTGCGTTACAACGCTCTATTGCGGGTTGATCTGAAGTTGAGCAAATTAATACTGTTTTTTCGCATCGTTTATCTGCTTTTAATTCCTCGACAAACTCTGTGATTTCACGCCCTCTTTCACCAATTAACCCGATAACAAAAACATCGGCTTGAGAAAAACGGATAAACATATTCATAAGCATTGTTTTACCCGTTCCTGCACTGGCAAAAATTCCCATTCGTTGCCCTAATCCACAACTTAATAATCCATCAACTGCACGAACACCTGATTCAAAAATTGTAGTGATAGGCCGTCTTTCACTAAATAAGGGAGGATGACCATCAATAGGTAAATATGAATAGAAGTTTTCTTCTTCCATTTTTTTATTACTAAAGCGTAATAAATAGTTACCTTTAATATCAATCATACTCCCTAAAACATTAGGGCTTAAAGCGACTGAAAAAGCATTTCCCGTCGGTACTACGATTATTTGCAAAGAATAACCTTGCGAACTTCCCATCATACTTAAAATCGTAATACCATTACGGAAACCAATCACTATCGCTTCACCAATAATTTGACCATTAATGATGGGATCTTTTAATAGACAAATTTCTCCAATAAATACATCACGTAGCATGACTTCAAGAATATTACCTTGTATTCGCATAGGATGAGCCGCGTGATGAAATATTGAAAATGTGTTATTCATTTTTTACCCAATAAACTGTTGATGAACGCTATTCATCATTTGGAAATATTCATCAATCGCTTTCGCCATTGATTCACCATTTTGTAAAGCAATGGGCATAAATGAGGCACGTAGTTCTAATTCAGATTCTACTTTCACTAAAGCAGGCTGCCCCGGATAAAAACTCTCCATTTGATTATTAATACTGGTTAATAATAATGATGTACTGCATTGTGATAATAAGTTTTCATCATATTCACCAAGCACAGACCAGATCATAGGAACCTCATCAACAACCAATAAATTAATATCAGGCATATCGCCTAAACTAATTGTTATTGTTGAATGATTATCAACAGATTTTCCCTCTGAGAATAAATCATTGCGTCCAATTACATTCATGGCATCCATAATTAAACTTGCTAGATCAAAAGACATAATCTCTCCTAAATAGATTGTAAAACGTTAATTTCAATATCAGATGTAATTTCATCATAAGACAATACAGATAACTGTGGATATTGTGTTTCTATTAGTTTTTTAACAAATCGCCTTATATCTATTGCTGTTAAAAACACATAATCTTGAATATATTTAATCTCATCAATAGCAGTAGATATTTTTTCTATTATCATATCAAGCTCCGCAGGTTCTAAATTTAAAAATGTTCCCGAAGAACTTTGCCTTATTCCACTACGAATAATCTCTTCTACATTATGAGATAAAATAATCACATTAAATTTTCCATCTTTTGAAAAAAAGTGGCTAATATAACGTGAAAGCAGTGATCGGATATGTTCAGTTAAAAGTACAGGGTCCTTTTCTCTACTTCCCCATTGTACTAAACCTCCTATTATTGTTTTTATATTTCTAATAGGAATTTTTTCTTGTACTAGGCGTTGTAAAACATCATTAATTCGTTGAATAGAGACTTGTCTATAACACTCTTTCAAAAGTTCAGGTGAATTTTCCTCTATTTTATCAAGAATATTTTTTGTCTCTTGTATTCCAAGAAATTCAACAATATTCAATGTAATCAAGTTGGAAAATTTTCTATAAAAATAGATTTCTGGCAATTCTACTTTATAACCTAACGATGTTAATTTATCTGTATCATTCTTATTAATCCAATAATGGATAACATCATTATCCTTAATCTCTATCATTTTAAAATCTAAAGAAAAAAGTTCATCATTAGGATTTTCAACATAAACAAAGGGGAAAGGACAATCAAATTCATCCGCTTTAACTTCGTTTATTAAGATAATAATTTTATTTTCATCAATTTTATCCGAATAATGAATAACAATATCGGGAAGCAACACACCGTATTGTAAAATAAATTCTTTTTTCAACCATTTTTCAAAAACTAGTTTTGAAAGATACGCTTTCTTTTTAGCGGAAACCGTAATAATTAAAGGTAATGTTTCTGCTTGAGATAAGGTAATATTCTCAGTTAATAAACTATTTTCATCGTCTGATTCATTTTTATTTGAAAATAGATTTGAAATAATGCCTTTTTTACTATCAGGATCTGAAGCATCATCTTCATTTTTTTCATCCCCACTTTCTGTAGAGGCTTCTTTTTTCTTACTTTTCCATTGTTTTTTAAAGAAATAGCCTCCTAATATTACCGATAAAATAAGAAAAACAGGGGTTGGAAAACCAGGTAAAAAACCAATAACAAAGGCAAGGATTGCAGTTACTAACAACGCAAAATCTTGAGCTAACAATTCATTCATTATGCTAAAACCAAGATTATTATTTTCACCACCAACGCGCGTAACAATAAAACCCGCACTGATAGAAATCAGCAATGCAGGAATTTGAGCAACAAGCCCATCACCAATGGTCAAAAGTGTATAAGTATGTAACGCTTGTGAAATTGAGAGATCCATTTGCGCCATACCGACAGAAATTCCCCCAATTAAGTTAACAAAAATAATGACAATGCCCGCAATTGCATCGCCTTTAATAAATTTCATTGCACCATCGAAGGAGCCATATAATTGACTTTCTTGACCTAATTCTTTTCTTCTTATTTTCACTTCTTCATTAGTAATGATCCCAGATTTTAAATCAGCATCAATACTCATTTGTTTTCCGGGCATACCATCCAAAGAAAAACGCGCCGCAACTTCTGCAACACGTTCAGAACCTTTAGTAATTACCAAAAATTGCACAATAGTCACAATTGAGAAAACAACAAAACCTACCACTAAATTTTCACCAATAACAAACTCACCAAATGAAGTAATAATTTCACCAGCATCCGCATCCAATAAGATTAATCGACTTGTACTAATAGAAAGAGCAAGACGAAAAAGTGTCGTAATCAGTAATAATGCTGGAAAGGTCATGAAGTTCAATATTCGAGTAATATAAAATGAACTCATAAAAATAAGAAGAGAAATAGTAATATTCAATCCAATAAGGAAATCCACAATATATGTTGGCAAAGGTATAATTAACATCATAATAACCAAAATCATAACCGATAATACGATTAGTTCTGGTCTATTTTTTATTGCCAATAGGAATCTATAAATCATAGAAATTATCCATAAATTATTTTTTGTTTATTTTCTTTGTTGATATTGTTCTAATCGAAGGTAATTATCTATAAGTTTTTGTATGATTATTTGGCATTCATCTCTAAATTCATAAGATAAATATAATGACTCTGGATAGTTATTAAATATCGTTTTTATTCCTTGTAATAATTTCATTTTTATATTAACTAAATAATCTATCCATTTATTTTCTAAAAGAGATATTAAATATTTTTCCATTTCTTCTGGAAATGTCATTCCATGAAAAACCAATTGATACAGCTCTTTATCTGTTATTGTATTTTTTAAATCTTGTTTTTCTAGTTTTTCTATATTGATTTCGATAAAGCTACATAAAGTCCGTAACTTATTAACACGGTCTAGAAAATAACCAAACTCTGAACTTTGAGAACAACTGGGCATTAATGATTGCATATCACAAATCAAGCTTTGTGTTAAAAAACTCAAAATAATTGTGCATTGTTTAATGTCATACTCTTCTACCCACATCTTAAAAAAATAAATAGGTTCAAAATCAAGGTTAATAAAACTACGATAAAGATCTCTTAATGTCTGAGCATTGAGAGAAAGCAACTTTGCAAATGTTTTAGTCTGAAGCGCAATATTAATACCAGCTCTAATTTGCTTTCCATTCTCCCCTTCAAGTAAACGGTTTATCTCATTCTCAATACCTGCATCTAATTGTGCACCTAACTTTTTTTTTCTAAGTAATTCTCGTAAAACCATCACGAGATCACTTTCATCAGGGAACATTTTACGTAAATAACTGAGCAATTCTTGCAAACTTCGCCCTGATTTTCTAAATAACATCATGACTTTATCGAGTTTCTTATCAGCCCCCTCTTCTGCAATATATAATGTGCTTTGCCCTCTATTTGCTTTTTTATCTAATGACTGACCAAAGCGTTGAGAAAACAGTGTTGCAACCATAGACATATCATCAGATATCTCGATTAATTGATTTTGATAGTTTTGACTTTCATTTATTTTTGGTTGTTTATATTCTGTTTCTTGTTGGCTTTTTTTACCAATACTGTTGTTTGCTAAATTTGTGGAAGTAGAGGTATTAATTGGCCCGATCATAGTGCTACCTCATAAAGGCTTGAAGTTGTTTTAATGCTTGAGATGTTTTTTTATCAATCGGTTGAAATGGATTTTCAATTAAAGATCCAAAATCTTCAGTATCCGAATTTTCTAATAATCGAGGTTGCAACATAAAAATACGGATCATTTTTTTGTTATTCTCAGATTGATAACTAAATGCTCGGCCAATTAAAGGAATAGTGCTTAAAAAAGGAACGCTATTCTCAGCTTTCACATTATCTTCGCGTGTATATCCACCAATTAATAAACTTCCACCTTCAGAAACACGGGCAACAGTACTAATGTTTGTACGGTTTATAACCGGTAATTTTTCAACACTTTCATCATCACCATTCTCATCTTTTTTCTCAGCACCATCTTCAAGATTAATGATCATCTCAATATCTTTATTCAAATTACCAATGCGAGGTAATACACTGATCATCGTACCAAACGTTGTTGATTCTAATGAAGCAACGCGTTCGCCTTTTATTTGTGTATAAAAAGTGGTGTTGTTATCAAAAATAGCAGGTGTATTTTCTTGAGTTAATAAAATAGGACGAGACACCATTTGTGCTTCACCATCTTCACTCAATGCTTTGATTTTTCCTAAGAAACTCAAACCAGATGCTGCACTTAAACTTGCCGTATTAAAAAAGAAAGTACCTTTACTCGAGCCATAACTCGCCTGCCAATTAACCCCTAAACTATCGGCTTTATTTTTAGAAATATCGATTATCCATAGTGACAGTTCAACTTGCCTTTTCGGTTTATCTAATTGAGTAATCAGCGAACCAATCAGCGCTAAGCCTTCTCGGCTCGTTTTAACTAAAAGACTATTTGAGCCCGGTAAAGGGACTAATTCGACATTGTATTGTCCCATTTTGGTCATAATAGGAGCATTAGCTTCTTGAATGCTATTTATCGTTTCATCATCTTGCTGTGCATTGTCATTTTCTATATTACGGCTAGGCTCTATTGCTGTTCTTTTGATTCCCTCAGAAGACATAAATAGTTGCTGTAAAACAGAAGTGATACCAGGTAAAACAATTTTTTCATCACGTAAAGTGTAAGCTCGGTCTTGTACAAAAGTGTTTTTTAATGGAAATATTTGTACAAACTCATCACCATAACGAGAACTTCCCGTTGGTACTTGATTATTTATATTTTCATTAATTTGCTCTTGCACATCATTATCTAAAAATTCAGCCGCCGCTTTAACCAACCGAATATAGACAGGGGGCCCAGAAATATAAAAAGTGCGTTGATCACGACCTGCTCGCAGTGGATAACGAGGATCATATAATCCCACATCTTGTAAATATTCTTTTAGCTCGATTAAACCTATATTTTGTACCTGAAATAGCTCTTGCAGGATCTCACTGTTCTCATAAATATAAATTGATTTTCCATCATTAAAATAGAGTAATGACAAGCGTTTTATCATCAATTCAAATGCTTCTTCTGGTGAGGAAATATCAAAATTTCCAGTTACTCTTTCCTTTTTTACCGCATTACTCAGAATAAAAGGTTTATTTAGTTTATCTGATAACACAAGAAAGAATTGTTCTACTCGAGTATCAACCGCAATAAAAACATCAGGTTTTTTCACCTGATGTGTATAAATAACTTTTCCTTGCGCAGCTTGAGTTTGAAAAGACAAACTGCAGCAAAGTGCTAGCCCAATAGCACAATAAATCTTATTTTTTATTTTCATAAAGATGCTGACCAATTCGGCGAAATTCTGTTGGCGTAATACCAAATAATGTCTTAATTTCATTAGAGAAATGAGACGCTGAACTAAACCCATTATCGACTGCAATTTGTGTCAATGATTCATCGGTTGATAGCGTGGTTAAAATTGAAGATGCTGCACGCCATGAACGCAATTGACTTTTTCCACAATTACCTAAATAACGTTTACATAGTCGTCTAAAATGTGTACCTGATACTCCATATCGCTTTCCGATTTGTGCAATATTATTTTTCTTCTCATCTAAATAGCTAATGAGATGCAAAATAAGCCAATAACTTTCACTGTGTCTTATCGTGACAAATAAAGGCTCTAATTGACTTTCTGTTTTTATTGCTTCATTTATTAATACGTATTCTAGAGATTTATTAGTATCTTCTATATAAAAAATCTGTTGATTAATATCAAATTCAGATCCTATTGCTGTCATTTTTGAAAAATCACGAGCATAATCAATAAACGCCAATAACCTCGCACAAATAAAAAATGAACATTTCTCAATTTTCCATGACTGATTTTCAGATTGAAAAATAACATCTTCATTTTTGGCATTATAAATAAAAGCCTTTCCTTTTATAATTTTAGTCGTTTTTTCATCATATATTTTTACTGGGAAATCATTATTTAAAGGAATGCAAAAGAACAATGAATTCCCCAGCAATATATTTTTATCGCCACTTATTTTTATATCATTTATTAACATAGCAAATACCTCGACTTATACTTATCGTAAATTTAAAAAATTAAAGATAATAAACTTTTAGCTAACTCATTTTTATGGTTTTACTTTATATAATCTTACAATAATATCACCTATTATTAACTATAAAGATGAATAACAAATTTTTTCTGTTTATTATTTAAAAAAAGTGATAGTAAAATATCAATACCACTATCAAATAAAAAACATGTGCTTTTTTTTAAAAGAATTTTTATGCTCGTTTGGCTAAACTATATTTATATTATGAATTAATAACAATTTATCATTAGGCTAAATCCATGCTTTATTATATTTACATCCTCAGTGGCCCATTAAAAGGAACAATCATTCCTCTACCACCCAATCGCTATTCATTATTCTTATATAATAAAGAATACATTGAAAATAAAGAAGAAAATGATAAAACCATACTTTATATCCCTTGTGATAAACAGGAAGATGAGAAAAAGCTCGCTATTATACTTGATGAAGATAATAGTGAAAATAATAAATATAGAATTGAAATTAGCTTAATACAAAAAGAAATCGATAAAGAATATTCGTTGAAAGTCGATAGTCCAATATATAGCAATGATACGCCTATCTTTTTTATTAGTGATAAAAATGATTTATCTTTCGCATCATTTGATTTTAAAAAAAAGAAAAAAACAGGCATCATAAATAAAAAAATCTTTTATTATTAATATTAATAACACTATTCTTTATAGCATTAGTTTTTTATATAAAGAGACCGACAGAAGAAAAAATTATTCCAACTTTATCAAAAAGTTTAAATTTTAAAGGATATCAAGGAAAAAATGGATATTATTGCATTTATGATAATTTATACCCGACGTCAAAAATAGAAAATACATTAGAAAATAAAATTATCTATCTGGAAAAAATAAAAAACTTATCTACCGGTAATAATCATCAAAAAATACATATAATTTTTAAAGATAAATTCAAACCTATTGTTAGTTTTTTTTATCATAATGAAACTGAAAAATTAAAAATAATCAATAATATCAATTCTGATTTTTCAAAAAATTGCCAGCCAACCATTAAAGGAATATCAATACCCAACATTATTAATGATATAAATGAATTTGAGCTAACTAAAACAATAGGTTATACCATTGAAGAAAAAAATAACGGATTAACCTTTATTTTTGATGATGCATTAAATATCAGTAACAAAGAAAAACTGGATACTTATATCAAAAAACAAACGGCTATTTTTGGCAGAAAATTTATTTTTTACCGTGAAAATATAAGCAATCCTATGTTGAAAAATAAAGCAACATTACAAGAAGATCATGGATATATCTTTCTTGATAACCAACATCGTTATTTTCCTCAAGGATAATAACGATATTTATAACCGATAATTTAGAATCAATCTTAGAGGAATACTATTATGCCAGCTTATTCTGTTGCCGATGATGTCAGCACTATTAACCAAGTTGATAGTTATTTTCAAGAGCCTGTACAAAAACAAAGTGAGGCATTAAAAATTGCATTAAATGCATTAAAAACAGATACATCAAATGCTGCGGCCTTAGCCGATTACCAAGCAAAGCTTGCTGAATATAATATTACGCGTAATGCAGAATCAACGTCGATTAAAGTTGTGAAAGATTTGGCAATGAGCATTATCGGGAATATGCGTTAGTTTTTATTTAATGGAGGCTGTATATGGCGATTACCCCAGTTGTTCCTGTTCATTTGGCTACATTACCAAACGATAAAAGCACAAGTGATGATAATTTATCCTCAATAATGGTAAACAGCATCACAAGTGGTTTTCAATATGAAAAACAGATCCAAGAAAAGCTAACAACATTAAGCCAATTAAGTGATGTTCAAAGTTACACACAACTACAAACAACACTTAATGACTATACAATTACAATGAATTTAGCGAGCACGTTAGCCAGAAAATCACTGAATATTGTTGAAACATTACTCAAGGCACAATAGTAATGAAAATGCGATATTTGTTTTTGGCATTATTATGTTGCCTGTTTCCATTATTAAGTGGCTGTAAAGATCAATCTCTACTCACTAATTTGGATCAAAGACAGGCAACGGAAATTCAAGCTGTTTTACAAAAACACCAAATAACCAGTACTCGTAAAGCATTAGGAAAAGGGTTATTTGATGTTTCGGTCAAAAAAGAAGATATGGGAATTGCTATTCAGATCTTAGAAGAATATCAATTACCCACACTCTCCCGTATTGAGGTTACTCAATTATTTCCATCAGACGCATTGGTATCGTCGCCTCAAGCAGAAAAAGCCCGTTTAATTTCAGCTATTGAGCAGCGATTAGAACAATCATTACTTACAATTGACCATGTTATTGATGCTAGGGTACATGTGAGTTATCCAATATCCCCCACAGAACGTGTTATTCCAACACCTCATTCTTCAGCTTTAGTTTTTTATGAAGAGGGTATGCTAGATAATGACCAATTAAGCGAAGATGTTCGTGCTTTCATTCATAATGCTTTTAGCGATATGGATGAGAATAATATTACCGTTTTGCTATATCCACGAAATATCAATAAATTCACGTTAATAAACAACCAATTACATCAAGATGATCCTAATTCATCTTTTAGCTCTTGGTTATTCCCCTGCTTATTATTAGTGATTATTGCCGCTGTCATTGTGATTGCATTAGTAATGTATCGACGTAAAAAAATACAGAAGATAGAGAGTGATAATGAATCTAACTCCTGAACAATTTGAAACGATATCTAAGGTAATGTATGAACCCCTTAGTTATATTCATGCTAATTATTCTGTATTAGCCTCAAAAGAAGAAAGTGCGATATGGCAAAAATTAGCCAATCGCCAATTAATTCAACGATATCAACTTATTAATCAACTAGATTGTGACATTGATATTATCGTAGAAAAGATTTTTACCCATTGGGCATTACTTCCTCGTTGTGCTTTATTCTTAGGCTATTTTTATTCTCGAGAAACACTTTTATTATCGGGAAATTACTATCGTTTAGATCCACCATTAAAAGCATTCTTATCTCTTTATCCTGTTTTAAACGGAAATAAAAATAGTGTGCTTTCACTTAAAGTGAGTGATCCAATTAGTGTTGGTTATCAATTACTGCTTGATTTTATTCAGTCAATTTCAACCGCACTGGCTCAACGTTTTACATTGCTTTTTGCACCACAATCATCACTGGTTGAACTTCCTCAGTCACTCTTTTTATCCCGTTCACTTTTTCTTTTGGTATTAGATTATGCTGCGCTCGCTGTCTAAAGATCTTTTAACATACACTCGTGAAGGTGTATTAATACGGGCTCGCTATGTTCGACAGCTTGATAATATTTATAAAGCTGGATTAGCGGCCAAACACGCGACAAAAAAAATGCTCCGAGATTTTAATGATAAATTAGATGCGCATAATAAGGAGATAGCAAACCAAGCTTATAGTAAAGGATTACAAGCATTATTAGGGGATATATTAAAATTCTCAATTCAATATCAAGAGCAACTGGCACACTATGAATTTCAACAAAGAGAGCAAATAACCGCAACTATTGCTCAATTTTTTGACTCACCAGAAATACAAGTTGAACTCACACGTCGTTTAATTTCAGCAACACCTTCAGAGAAAAAAATTACGCTAGATATTCCTGCAACGCTACGTCCATATCTTGAGAAAGAACTCAATAATATCAATATTGAATTGGTATCTCATGACAACAAGGTCATTGCTATTCATGCTGGTGATCAAGTGACTTTTTTTGATCCTGCACTGTTACTCAATGATTTAAAAGCACAATTTCACCAACCTTTTTCTGAATCTTATCAAGCAACATTTACTCAAGAAATTAAAGAGGCTCTGCTGAAATTTATTAATACGTTTGATATATCGGATGATATGCATCCTCAAATAGAAACATCCAGTGGGGGCAATAATGAAGATTGATGCTTTGAAAACACAGACTTTATATGAACCACAGCCTCATTTTCCTGCATCAAAAAGTATCGTAAATAAGGAATTAGATCCTTTAATGGCGACACTAAATCCTACTTTTTACCAAAATTTAAAAACGGCCAACGTGAATACAGTCAAAGATATCTTAGCGTTATTAAATCAATTTGATGTTAAAAATGAAGGCAATCAAACCTTAAAAGAAAAACGTCAAGTTGCGCTATTAATGTATGCTCGCCAAGAAAGTGAATTAGAAAATAGTGATAATAAAGAGGTCATTAATCAGGCGTTAATTTCACTTCTTTCTTACCAAGGTTTTTATCACCAATTTACACTCGACTTATTAGGAATGAACGATAACCAAGACGATTATGATAGCTTCTTTAAACCTGATAGCGCTTCGTTTTCATTTTAACGTTAATTATAGGATCTGAGCTCCTGCACCTTTCTCACCTAAAATGTCATCTGGATTACGTAATGGGCAATCACTTAGCGATAAACAACCACAGCCAATACAGTGATCAAGTCCGTTACGTAGTCGCTTAAGGCGGTGAATTCTTTCATCTAATCGCACTTTCCAATCCGTTGATATTTCGTGCCATTGTTCTGCGGTCAATTTACTATTTGGTGGATATTTTCCTAGTATTTCCTGAATTTCTTTTAGTGGAATACCTGTACTCTGCGCCGCTTTGATAATTGCCACATAACGCAATACAACTGGAGGGTAACGGCGTTGATTACCTGCGCTTCGATAGCTTTCTATCAATCCTTTTTCTTCATAAAAATGTAACGTTGAAATTGCAACACCACTTCGTTTTGCTACCTCACCAACAGTAAGTGCTCTATTGAAATCTATTTTTTCTTTTTTCATTTTTAACTTTTCCTCTTGACCTCAACTTAACTTGAGGTTTTATAGTCCTCTCCTCAAATTAAGTCAAGCCAGTGGAATACTGACTTCTATGTTTAAGATCGTTGAGAAATGATTTATAGCAACGGCAAATAACCGTTATTTCAAAGCACTGTGGCAACAATTCAATCAATAAAAATAGAAAAATGCTCATCATGGGATAGGCAATAATATGAATAAAAAACTCACTTTTACCGTCTGTGCCTCGCTTTTTTTGCTCAGTGCAGGTGCGATAGTCTACGCGACAACTTCATCAAATGATGAGGAAACGCAGCAATTTGCTTACCCTCCAACAAAAGTGGCATTAGCAACCGTACAATCATCAAAATTACCCAACAATATGCAAGGGGTTGGAGAATTAGAAGCTGCGCGCCAAGTTTATTTAGCTGCTGAAACCAATGGTCGAATTGCTGTGATTAATTTTGAGTCGGGGCAAACTGTTAAAGCGGGTCAAGTTTTAGCGAAATTAAATGATGAACCTGAACAAGCTGAGTTATTACGTTTACAAGCGCAATTAACCAACGCAGAAAAACTCTATTCTCGAACCAGACAGCTTTATAGTAAAAATATGGTGGCAACAGCGCAATTAGATAGCACGTTATCAGAACGCGATATGATTGTGGCCTCCATTCGTGAAGTGAAAGCGCGGATTGCACAAAAAGCAATTAAAGCGCCCTTTGACGGCATTGTTGGAATAAAACTTGTCCATGAAGGGCAATATCTTAATGCGGGTGAACGTGTTGCCTCACTCGTTGATGCAAGCCATTTAAAGCTCAATTTCTCCCTTGATGAACAAGCTGCACCGAAAATTTCAACCAAACAGCCAATCAATATCGAAGTCGATGCTTACCCAGATATTATTTTTACGGGTTCAATAAATGCGATTGATCCTCTTATTGGCCCTTCTCGTACAGTGCAAATACAGGCTGTTTTACCGAATACTGACAATAAATTAAAAGCGGGCATGTTTGCTCGTGTTCAAGTTACTTATCCTGATAGTCCTATGGTATTAACCGTACCAGAAACGGCAGTCACTTATACTGCTTATGGAGATACCGTGTTTGTAGCGCAATCTGACAATCAAAAAAACCTTATCGCTAAGCGTGTCTCTGTGAAAGTTGGATTGCGCTACAACGGCATGATTGAAATAAAAGAGGGTTTAGCCCTTGGAGATCAAATTGTTTCATCAGGCCAAATTAAATTAAGTGATGGGATAGCAATTGAACCCATTGAGCAAGATACATTGGCGTTGGCTCAATCAGCAACAACAAAACCATAACGGGAGCTAATAATGAAATTTACCGATATTTTTGTTCGGCGCCCTGTTTTGGCGTTAGTTGTTAGCACGCTGATTTTTTTACTGGGCGCATTTGCGTTCAGTAAATTGCCCATTCGCCAATATCCGATGTTGCAAAATTCAACGATCACGATAGCAACGGATTATCCCGGCGCTTCATCTGAATTAATGCAAGGATTTGTGACACAACCGATCACACAAGCCGTTTCCTCTGTTGAGGGCGTGGATTATATTTCATCTTCTTCGGTACAAGGGAAAAGCTTAGTCACGGTGAGAATGGAGCTAAACCGTGACCCTACTCAAGCTTTAACGCAAGTGATGGCAAAGGTGAATCAAGTGCGCTATAAGCTACCTGAGCAAGCTTATGATCCCGTTATCGAGCTTTCATCTGGTGAATCAACAGCCGTTGCATATGTTGGTTTTTCTAGTGAACAGCTCTCTATTCCTGAACTAACCGACTATCTTTCTCGTGTTGTTGAACCCATCTTTTCATCTATTAATGGTGTGGCTAAAGTTCAAGTATTTGGCGGTCAACAACTGGCAATGCGCTTATGGTTAGATGCTGATCGACTAGCAGGACGCAATTTAACAGCCAGCGATGTGGCAGAGGCTGTTCGTCGTAATAACTATCAAGCCGCTGCGGGTAAAGTCGAGGGTGAGTTTGTGATTGCCAACGTTTATGTCAATACTGATCTCACTAATGTCGAAGAATTTAAAGATATGGTGATTAGTAATGATGGCAATAGTCTGGTGCGTTTACGTGATATTGGCACAGTGGAGCTTGGTGCGGCGGCCACCGAAACCAGTGGTATTATGAATGGCAAAAAAGCGGTATTTTTAGGTCTATTTCCCACACCAACAGGCAACCCTCTCGTTATTGTTGATGGTATTCGTGAAAATCTCGCTGATATTGAAAAAACCTTACCTCCAAGTGTTGAAGTGGAGCTTGCTTTTGAAACTTCACGTTTTATCAAAGCCTCTATTGACCAAGTAGTACAAACATTAATTGAAGCAATTTTAATTGTTATTGCTGTTATTTATCTCTGTTTGGGCTCATTTCGCTCTGTTCTTATTCCTGTACTTGCCATTCCGTTATCTATGCTGGGTGCAGCAGGATTAATGCTTGCCTTTGGCTTTAGCATTAACTTACTGACTTTATTGGCAATGGTTTTAGCCATTGGGTTAGTCGTGGATGATGCGATAGTGGTTGTTGAAAATGTGCATCGCCATATTGAAGAAGGACTATCACCGGTTCAAGCGGCGCTAGTGGGTGCAAGAGAAGTTGCAGGCCCTGTTATTGCAATGACCATTACATTAGCCGCAGTTTATGCGCCTATTGGTTTAATGGCAGGTTTAACTGGCGCACTATTTAAAGAATTTGCGATAACACTGGCAGGTAGTGTGATTGTATCCGGTATTGTGGCATTAACCTTATCACCCGTGATGAGCTCATTAATGTTAAAACCAAAAGAAAATGAAGGCAAAATGGCAAAAATTGCCGAGTATGTCTTTGATAAATTGGCTCATTATTATGGTTACGTACTCAATTTTTCTTTAGCTAACCGCTGGTTAACCCTCGTTTTCGCCTTAGCCGTATTTGTCAGCTTGCCGTTTTTATATAGCCAGACAAAACAAGAATTAGCGCCTTCAGAAGATCAGGCGAGCGTCTTAACCGCCGTAAAAGCACCACAACATGCAAATTTAGCCTATGCAGAACGTTTTAATCAGAAGCTTGATGAAATTTATATGAGTCTGCCTGAAACAGATAGCACATGGATAATTAATGGCACAGATGGCCCTTCGGCAAGCTTTGGTGGGATCAACTTTGATGGTTGGGATTTACGTGACCGCAATGCAGATCAAATCCAAGCTGACTTGCAAAACCGCGTAAGTCATATTGAAGGAACCAGTATTTTTGCTTTCCAATTAGCTTCTTTGCCCGGTTCGGTGGGGGGATTACCTGTGCAAATGGTATTACGCAGCCCATTAGGTTATCCCGTTTTATTTGAAACAATGGAACAAATCAAACAACAAGCCAGAGAAAGCGGTCTGTTTGTCGTGGTAGATAGCGATTTAGATTACAACAACCCTGTCGTTCAAGTTGCAATAGATAGAGCAAAAGCCAATAGTTTAGGTATTCGTATGCAGGATATTGGTGAATCACTGTCTCTGTTAGTCGGTGAACATTATATCAACCGCTTTGGTATGGATGGTCGATCTTATGATGTGATCCCGCAAAGTGTACGTCACCAACGTTTAACGCCAGCAGCACTTGCTGGGCACTATATTCGTACTCAAGATAATGTGTTAATTCCATTATCGACAGTGGTAAATATTACGACACAAGTTGAGCCTAATAAGCTCACGCAATTTAATCAACAAAATGCAGCAATTTTCCAAGCGATCCCCGCACCGGGTATCACAATGGGGCAAGCAGTCGCCTTTTTAGAAAACGTAGCAGATTCATTACCTGCGGGCTTTAGCCATGACTGGCAATCTGATTCTCGCCAATTTACCCAAGAAGGAAATACCTTAGTCTTTGCTTTTATTGTGGCGCTTATCATTATCTATTTAGTGTTAGCCGCACAGTATGAAAGCTTGGTTGATCCATTGATTATTTTGATTACGGTTCCGTTATCGATTTGTGGTGCATTAGTGCCATTAGCTTTAGGTATGGTGACATTAAATATCTACACTCAAATTGGTTTAGTCACCCTGATTGGGCTTATCAGTAAGCACGGTATTTTAATGGTGGAATTTGCTAATGAATTGCAAGTTCATAAAAACCTAAACCGACGTGATGCGATTATTGAAGCAGCAAAAATCCGCTTACGCCCTGTGTTAATGACCACGGCGGCAATGGTGATTGGACTTATCCCACTGTTATTCGCTAGTGGTGCTGGGGCAAATAGCCGCTATGGATTAGGACTAATTATCGTCTCAGGAATGTTAGTTGGCACATTGTTTACCTTGTTTGTATTGCCAACAATGTACAGCTTTTTAGCGCGAAACCATCAAATCAGCGCCCAAACAGAACGTCAAAAACAGTTACAGCAAGTGAGTGAGTTGTAAATCTCAATAATAACAAGAAGTCATATGTCGTAGTCATGTCGTAAAAATAATCCCCATTGTGAATGCAATGGGGATTGTTTATAGCTATTTAAACAAATGTTGTTTTATTTTAATATCATCATTAAGTAGCGGTATATTATTATTTATTGCATATTTCAAAAGTTCAGCAATTTGCTCAGGCTGATAAAGCGCTCGGACACTGCGTTTTTCTCTTAAATCAGAGATAATACTTTCTAAACTTTTTCCTTCTTTATTCCCAAATTGTTCTGCTTTCATCATATCCATTAAAGCAATAAATTCCCCTGTTCTTCCTAATCCAGCAAGGCAATGAACCGCTATATTTTCTTTTGTTGGGTTTATTTTTAATTTATCGCCAATAACATTAATTGTATTTTTTAATTTTGTCGCATCTATTCCTGTATGATCAGCCCAATCATAAATATGGACAAAGTTTATTATTCTCTTTTCATTACTGTTTTCTTTAGTCACTAAATTAGTATATGTTTTGCAATTTAAATATCTTTTATTTCCTGAAAATTCATTTTCTCCATTTTTATTTTCTACAACTTTAACTATTCCATTTTTATCTTTTATTTTAAACTTACTGAAATCCCACTTTTCAATGGGGCGAGAATTTATATTATCTAAATCCAAATCTTCTCTAAAATATTTAAAACCTTCTTTTTCAAAATCACTTTTATTATATTCACCACCCAGTTTTGAGAGATCTTTTTTGATATCATCATTCGATGCTAAAACATAAACTGTATCTATATTGTTATTAAATAACATATTGAAATAATGATTTAAACTCTCTTTACTATTCAAAGGATATTGGGATGCAATAGTTATATTAGAAGAATTATAAGAACTAACATTATTCGCTGGCAATGATACATCGCCTGATTTTATTAAAGTATCTGTACGATACGTTAATTCCTGACTATATCTAGAATTTTCAACCGATTGATAATCAGCGGAACTATATTTTAAACCATTTAAGTTATTAAATAACTGTTCAGCTTTTTCATTATACTTATCTTTACCAGTGCATTTTTTAACCGAAACTAAAAAATTATCTCTCACATTACGCAAATTTACTTCTTTATTAGATTGAGTGAAATTAAAATTTGATATATCTGCATTATTAATTTGTCGTCTAGAACGTAATCTATTATCTACTATTCGTGTTTTAGGTGACAAGTCAGTAGGAAGACTATAAGTCGTATTTGATAATTTATATATTGATGAACCTGCTGGTGGTTTAGGAAACAGTATTGGCTTAATTTCATTATGGCTATTTTTAATACTTATTATATTGTCCCGAGTACTATTTTTTACCTCTCCACTTGATCCTAATGAATTTGTAATAGGTACACTTATTGAATTAACTGGTGATAATATCATATCTATGCCCTTAAATATAAAACTGTATTATCTTATTAGAGAACGATTTGATATATAAAAAAAACACCTTTATAAAAGTTATAAAAAACAAATTAAAATACCGATACAGTTTAATCACATATCGGCATTTAAGTTAAAAAGGTAAAATCACTATCTAATTTATAAAGTTAGCTTACATCGTAGAGAATGTATTCATTATTATCCCGCCAGAGATAATTAATGCCATTGAAAATATAGCGGGTAAGTCTGGTTTTTGTTTATATAGAATCATGGCAACTAAAGTCACACCCACAATACCAAACCCACACCATAGTGAATACGCTACACCAACAGGAATATATCCCATTGCACGCGTTAAAGCGAAATAACAAATACAGTAAGCAGCAATCACTAAAACAGAAGGAGCTAATTTACTAAAGCCATTGGTCTTTTTGATCATCGACGTGCCGGTGATTTCAGAACCGATAGACAGCGCCAGCCATAAGAATCCGGTAAACATAATTGTTATCCTTATTTATTTTAATAAAACTCTTATTTATCAAAGATAAGTCTTATTAAAAATTAGATTTATTAAGAAATAGATTTATTTATTAACTGGCGATGCTGCCTGTTTAATATTAGGAGTTTCAGTTGTCTCTTCTTCTGATCCCATTTTGGAGAAGAGATTCATAATCACAATACCACTGGCAATCACTGCCATACCTATTATTGCCGCAGTATCAGGATGTTGACCATAAAATAACATACCTAAAGAAGAAACTACTAAAATACCAGTACCAGACCACGTCGCATAAGCTAAACCAACTGGAATATTTTTTACTGCACGCGATAACGAGTAATAACAAATAACATAAAGAACAACAATTAAGCCTAATAATAATGTTTTAGTTGTACCTTCACTATTATCAAACATTTTTAAGGTAGAGGTTGCTGAGGTTTCTGAAATAATAACCGCCAGCATCCAAAGCCATGATTTAGCTTTTGGTGACATAATAAGACTCCTGAGTTATCAGATATAATTTAAGATTAATTTTTCAAACTTTTTAAATATTCAATAGCAGAATCCGTCAATTTATCTTTCGATAAATGATATTCTCCAGGTTTATTCATTACTTCATTTAAAGTAATATAGCGATTATTATTCTCTTGTTTAATTTCAGGTTTATATTCAGGTTTAGCTTGATGGTTAATATCATGGTTTATTAAATTAGCTTCAACATCATTTATAGGATGAAAAATAATACCCATTGATTTTAATCGACTAATATTTTCCTGAATAAGCAGGTTGTACTCTTTATTTTTATTTAAACCTAAAATCTCATTTAATTCACTTTCTGGTTGGCAAAAATAAGGTAATGCGATAACAGGAATATTTTGAGCGAGTGCAGAATGAATTAACTTCCCTTCTTCACTGATAAATAGCCCATTAATAATTTCACCCACCAGCTTTTTATCAAAATAAGGAACAAACAGTGCGTGATAAGTCGATAACTGCTGGCAATCGAACTCACTCGCGTTATGCATTTCTCCTAGATGACGCCATTTCGACAAATCATGACTGACTTGTGCCTGTGTTGTAACAAAAAGAGAAAATCGGATATGAGAAAACGTGTTGATACGCTGACAGATTTCATCTTGGTATCCCGGTGCAGGTGTAAGCGCTAACAACACTGACTTTTTCATTCTTTTTTCTATTTCAGCGACTATCCTTTCAATTAACTGATTGTCCATTACGTCACCTCATTGCCTTAGCTGACAATAAATACGCTATCGTTGTTACGAAGTCCTGCTGCATTCGCCTCATCAGTATCTATATGAAATTCCAAAGAAAATTTCTCACTGACTCGAACAACGACCTCATCAAAAATCAGGCTACGCTCGCCTTCTGTTTTGACATGCACTTTTTGACCATTAGTGACATTTAACATTCTGGCGTCAATTTCACTCATATGAATATGGCGTTGAGCACAAATCACTTGCTCTTTTAATTCAACATGACCCGCAGGTCCCATTAAAACAGCATTGCCAGAACCGGCTAAATCACCCGATTCACGTACTGGCGCTTTTACACCTAATGCAAAACAGTCAGCTTTTGAAATTTCTAATTGGCTTTGGGGACGAACTGGCCCTAAAACACGAACTTTACTGATCGAGCCTTTAGATCCCACAACAATGACACACTCTTTTGCTGCAAACTGACCCGGTTGTTTAAGATCTTTAAACGGGGTGAGTTGATAACCTTTGCCAAATAAGACTTCAACATCTTGCTGTGAAAGATGCACATGACGATTAGAAATACCAACAGGGATAGCCATTCCTTGCGTCTCTCCCAACATTACGCCATGTGCGGGTAAGCGAGAGAGAATTTTTCCCATGAGTTGTTGATTAATCATTATTTTTTACCTTTGCGGCTTTCTGGTTTGATCTCTTTTTTACTGCTTTGAGCTTTATCTGTAGCGGCCTTAGTTTCAGAGGCAATCTTTTGAACCTGTAAATCTGCAACTGCTTTTGTAGCTTCAGGGTTTTCAACTTCGTTTTTAACAGGGGCTTCAACTCTTGTTTCAGCTATTTTTTCAGCAATTGTTTCAACGACTGTTTCAAGAGCAGTCTCTTGCGTTATTTCAGCAACGGCGGGCGCTTTTTTCTTACTTTTTACTGTCAGTAATTTAGTAATAACACTTAGCTCTGGTCTTGCGATCACCAATGATCCGATAACCAACTCTTTTTGGCTCACGACATCAACACCATGATCAATCGCTGTTTTAACAGCACTGATCTCACCTTGAAAACAGACTGATACCAACCCAGAACCCACTTTTCGGTACCCGATAATTTCCACGTTTGCTGCTTTACAAGCGGCATCAGCTGCCTGAATGGCTGCAGTCAACCCTCGTGTTTCAATCACACCTAAACTGTTCATCTTTCTCTCCTACTTAGTGGCGGACAAGACGGATATCGAAATCAAATTTCTTAAAGAAGGCTTCTAAGCTGTCAAGCTCTTCAGGCGTATAACTTGGATCAGTTTTCATTGGGTAAATCATTTCCAATTTTTCGTATTTATTACGTCCAAATTGGTGATAAGGAAGAATATCGATGCGCTGAAGATTACCGCGTTTTGAAAGTTCCATTGCGTAGTTAATCGCGCCAGTGATCGCATCATAAGAGTCGTTATAACCTCGCACTAAAGGCATACGGACAACCACATTTGCACCAAGATCCATTAAACGCTCTAGATTACGGCGGACATTCTCATTACCAATGCCAAACAACGCTTTATGCTGAGTGGTATCAATGTGTTTGATATCAATAAGAAATTGATCAACAACTTCCGCTAATTTTTCATAATTCGCCACATTAGTGGTTGCTTGTGTTTCCACGGCGGTATTGATCATCATCTTTTTACATTCTCGTAAAAGTGCAACCGCAAAATCAGTTTGTAAACTCATTTCACCGCCACCGATTGTGACACCACCTCCTGAAGAGATGTAAAAGTCATAATCTTGCATGATGATTTTCATTAACTCAGAAACAGAAACATCTTTTCCCATAATATCAAGCGCATCAGAGATACACACTTCTTCACATTTGCGACAACCAATACAATCAACAGCGCGATCAACACGATGAACTTGTTTACCACTTTCATTGGTTGTCATGTAATGCACACCCGCCGGACAAACATCAACGCATTTACCGCAATCTACACATTTGTCGCGAGAGTACATCACTTGAAATTCACTGCTAAGACCTTCTGGATTTGAACACCAAGGGCAGCGGATATTACAGCCTTTTAAAAAAACGAGAGTACGAATACCATCACCGTCATAAATAGAGTATTTCTGGATATTAAATATCCGACCTCTTGTTTCTGCCGCCGTCTCCATCTTTACGCCTCCAAATCTGCATCAAACATCCCTGTTCGATAAATTTAAATCTTGTCTTGTCGATTAAAAGGGATAGCCTGTGCCATCCCTATGGCTATGATTAGAATTTCTCAATCACAGTACGACTGATAATTTCATCCTGAACTTCTTTACATAATTCAACGAAGTAAGCACTGTAACCTGCAACGCGAACAATCAAATCGCGGTATTTTTCAGGCTCTAATTGCGCTTTTTTCAGTACTTCATTATCAACATAGCTAAATTGCATCTGGCCGTTACCCAGAATTGAAGCCGTTCTTAATAAGGTAATTAAACCTTGGCGTCCTTCATTAGTATCTAACAAACCTTTCAGGAATTTGAAGTTATGAACCATACCGATATTCATAGTTTCAACATTCATCTTACTGATTGATTTGATGATTGCTGTTGGACCATGTTTATCTGCGCCTTGTGTTGGGCTGATACCATCTGACAATGGTTTCCATGCAAAACGACCATTTGGAGTCGCTGCGGTTAACTCACCAATTGGTGTATTGTTAGAGATAGATAATGTGCCGTGGCTCAGAGTGGAATAGAGCATTTTGTATTTACGGCATTCACGCTCAGTCCATTCCGTAATATCTAACGCATATTGGTCAACAACATCGTCGTCATTACCAAATTTCGGTGCATTTAAGCAGTCACGTAATAACTCATCATGACCTTCAAAGTTAGCTAATAGCGCATCACGGATTTGCTCTAAGGTGTATTTCTTATCTTCATAAACAAGTTTGCGAATAGCCGCCATTGAGTCCACATAAGTCGCTAAACCTGAGAAAATCAGACCTGGGCCATGGTTAACCATCGCACCACCCGCAGTGACGTCTTTACCTTGTTCCATACAGCCTTCAACCAGCAGAGACATTAATGGTTTCGGTGCAACATCGCGGTGAACACGTTGGCTGATCACCGTACCGATTGCCGATAAACGAACGATATGTGCCACTTGCTCTTTTACAGCGCGGTCGAAATCTTCATAAGTACGCAGGTCGCGTAAATCGCCTGTATCTAAACCTTGATAGCTATCAAACAGCACCATACGACCACGGTTTAATACAAATTCAATTGCGATAGGCCATTGGGTATAACCTGTTGATGTCCACTGATAAATACGACCTGATTTTTGTGGCTCAACACAACCCATCAAGCAGTAGTCTCGAGCATCTTCAAAGTCGAAGCCTTTACGCAGCATCATCTTGATATGAGAATCATCGAAGTGACAGGCTGGGAAACCCATACCCGCTTTTACTACATCAACGATTTTTTCCATATATTGCTGTGGTGATTGGTTATGAATACGACATGCGAGTGATGGTTGATACACTTTCACAAAGCGCACAGCATCCATAATCAAATAAGTTAAATCGTTACATGCATCGCCACCAGAGCGTTTTTGTCCACCGATGGTTAAGTTGATAAATGGCTGATAACCTGCGAAATATTTCGCACCTAACTCACTCGACATCCACATTAATTCAGCACATTTGATGATAAAGGCTTGCATCATTTCCAGTGCTTGTTCACGCGTTAAACGGCCTGATTTGATATCGTTTTCATACATTGGGAAGCAGTATTGGTCTAAACGACCTAAAGAAAGACCTGTTTGGTTTTCTTCTACTTCAAACAATGACTCAACTGTCCAAATACTTTGCAATGCTTCTTGTAGCGTTTTTGGTGGGTTAGCGGGTACATTTTCGTTGACTTGAGCAATCGTCAGTAACTCTTCACGACGTTGTGGATCACGCTCTTTTGATGCTAATTCACGCGCATGTTCTGCAATGCGATGTGCGTAAGCAATGACACCTTCACAACTTTCAATAGATGCTTTGTAGAAGTAGATACGGTCGATATCAGCAGGGTTTTCCATGCTTAATTCAGCCAGTTTGGCTTGCGCATCGGCTTTAATACCGTTCATACCTTTAGTGAAAAGCAGTACGTCATAACCAGGACAAGTATCGCCACCACCATTAATTTGGTGATAAGAAAGGTCACTGACAAAGGTTTCACCACTAAATTCCCACACACCCGCTTCACGATATTGTGCTTCGCAGATCTCATCTAAAGAACGACCTTCCCAGAATGGAACAATCTCTTCGCGAATAACTTTTTTGTCTTCTTCTGAAATTTGGAATGGATCTTGTGGACGTGTACTCATGGTATCGAGTTCATCACGAACCCATCGCCATGCGATATCAGGAGAGAAAGCACCAGCACGCGCTTTTCCACAAGGATGTCCCACAATCAGCTCTTCATCTTGAATTAAGATAGGTGCGGTTTCACATGCGCGACGGAAAGCTTTAGCGCGCAGTAAAATTGGTGGTAAACCCGGGTTATTACGAACAATTTCAGTAAATGCTAATGCTCTATAAATAGAGACACTTGGGCGTGCTTCTAAATAGCGATTACGTAAGCGTTGTAAGCGAGGCGTTAAACCTTCCATTACTTTGAATTCGCCCGCATCAGCACTTGGTGCTGCAACAAAATTTGCAGAAGGTGCAGCGTATTGAGGTTGTGAATTCACACGGCCATTATATAAACGCACTTGCAGTGAGCTGTGTAAGGTTGACAGATTAGCGCGAGCTGATAACAGCATCTCTGACAGTTCGTTGATGCTGACTCGTGGATCGTTAATATCCACACCCTGTGTCATTGCATCAAACATTGGGTAACCATCAACTTCTTTGGTTGCGCGCACTTCTGAAAGCTCAGCTAATTTCAGCCATACGCTTTCAACAATTTCATAGGCTTGTGCTTGCGTTAAGCGACCTTGGTCAATATCACGTTGATAGAATGGATATAACGCTTTATCAAATCCCATTGGGTTGATTGCGTAACTACCATTTTCCAGATGTAAAACTAATTGCAGTAAATAGAATACTTGAACCGCTTCTTTAAAGGTTTCTGCTGGTTTTGCAGGGACTTTACGTAATACAGCCGCACTATCTAATAATTCAGCTTTACGGTATGGGTTACCTTCCATTGCTGCTAAATTCTCTGCTTTTGCAGACAGAATTTGTGCGAAATACAGTGCTGCATCACATGCATAAATAGCTGATTTACAGTAATTAGCTTCGTCCATACTGCTACGATTTACGGCACTACCAATACTTCTAATTCTGTCTTCAAGCTGTGCTTTAATTGCTAAGAAACCTTGGTTTACCACCAGCATATAATCAGGTGATGCAACGCTATTATTAATACTTAAGAAACGGTAGATAGAATCACTACGCACTTCTTCTTCAGTGTGAAAAATCGCACCGCGTGGTGTTGATGACTGGCTGCCGATAATCAGTTCATCTTGTGCAATATAGCTTGGAAAATGGCGGATAAACTCATAAAAACGCTGTGCAGGTTTAATCGCTTGAGGAACACCTGCAATGCTGTTGTCTAATGAATCAAAAATTGTCGCACGCTCTGTACTGATTGAGCTATTACGTGAAACTAAACGTTCTGCCAGCATTTTTACGCGTGGCGTCAAAGAATATTTGGCCATGTGAGGCTCTCCTGATGTTCTTTACTTGACCTAATCGGTATTAATTCGGTTGAGCATTAACTGTGTGATACACCGGCAAATGCCTGACGATACAATGTTTCTAATTGGTGTGTGTTCACGTCACGCGGATTTGTCGGCGTACAGCTATCTCGTAAAGCCTGTCCGACCATTTCCATTAAACGGGCATAAAAGTCCGCTTCACTGACACCGGTATCGCGAATACTCTTCGGCATACCCATTTCATCTTTCAATACATTAATGGCGACGATTAAACTGGTTACCCCTTCTCTTACGGTGCTAGCCGGAAGCCCTAAGCTTTGAGCAAGATAGGCGTAACGTTTTGCTGCTTCACTATTACAATCACCATGAAGATTGGCGTTAAAGGCGACAACATGTGTCATCAATAACGCATTTGCACGACCGTGAGGAACGTGGAATACACCGCCTAATGCGTGGGCAAGACTGTGAGTAATACCCAGCGAAGCGTTAGTAAATGCCATACCTGCAATACAAGATGCGTTATGCATTTTTTCGCGAGCCCTTAAGTTGTCACCTTGATGGTGGCAATCAATAAGATGACCAAAGACTAACTTGACGGCTTTCTCTGCCATCGCATCAGAGAAATCAGATGCAGCTTTAGAAACATAAGCTTCTAGCGCATGACAAAGGACATCCATACCTGTATCAGCGGTAATGGCAGGTGGTACAGATTTCACCAACTCAGGATCGAGAATGGCGACATCAGGCAACATAAACTCATCAACCAAGACCAGTTTTTCACTGCGTGATTTGATCACTGAAAAAGAGGTCACTTCAGAGCCCGTGCCACTTGTGGTTGGGATCGCAATAAATTGTGGTTTTGTTCTGTTGCTCTCTTTACGGGTATGCCAGAGGGAGTACATAACGGCTTTCGCGGCATCGATAACAGACCCACCACCGAGTGCGATAACCAAGTCTGGATAGTTGGCATCCATCATTTTCATACCACTAACAATGGCTGAAATATCAGGATCAGATGCCACATCATCATAGACTTGAAACTCGATACCTCGTTGCATTAACTTATCAGTGACTTTATTTGCAAAGCCAAACTTCACCATTGCTTTATCTGTCACCACAAATGCGCGGCGGGCAGTTAACCCAGAGAGAAAATCCAGTGCATTGGCGCCAAACTGAATTTTGGGTTTTATCAGAAACTCACTCATGTCGTTATTACTCCTTACTGTCCCGATAAACCTTCTCAACAATGGCAACCACTGACATCGCCTTGTAACGATCTTTGTTCAGTGCAAAGTATTCTTCAGCCAACACAACATCGTTGATACCTGCACCTACACTGTCCACTGCAACATACGTTTTGTTTTTCAGTGGCTTAAGCTCATCATCTAAGGTGGCTATCATTAATAAATTGCTACCTTTAAGTTCTGGGCTTTTTTGTGTCGCTACTACGTGTCCGATTACCTTTGCGAGGATCATGGTTTATATCGCCTTATATCAATGAGTTATTTACTCAGACGTCCGAGAACTTCCTTGATAATGCGTTCCACGTTTTCTTCGGTAATATCACCTTGTTCAATCACTTGCTGCGCACAAGCACTGACTGTCGTTGCATAAGGAGATGCACCAAAGCGATCATCACCTTGAGTTTGACGTTGTGCAGTGGCACATTCAGCATGAACAGGGGTTAAAGAAGGTGAACGAAAACGGTCATCATCAAGAATGCTGGTCTGGTGATTTGCGCTAGAAACAGCACAAGCAGAAACAGCAACTTGAGCAGCTTCTTGTGCTAAAGGACAAGGTTGTTTCAACTCTTCAACGGTACGCACGCCATAACCTACTTTACGAATATTCAGTAGATTCATTGGACCAACGTTGTCAGAGCTAGAACCGCCACCAACAGCACCGCAACCTAAAGTAAGTGCAGGAGTAATATTGGTTGTTGCTCCGATACCGCCTAATGCCGCAGGGGTATTAATCAGAATACGGTTAACGGGTTTTTCTAAAGAGAACTGACGAATAACATCTTCATTTTTGGTATGAATAACTAAGGTATGACCTAAACCTTCGTTAGTCAGTAATTGCACCACACGATCGCACGCTGATTTCCAATCTTCTTCGATATACATTCCTAAGATTGGGCATAGTTTTTCGCGTGAATACGGATTTTTTGGTGAAACAGTATCTTGTAATGCGATTAATACACGCGTATTTGCGGGTACGCTAAAGCCCGCACGTTGGCTTAAATAAATCGCATCTTTACCCACAACGGCTGGGTTAATCGTACCGTTAGCACGCAGTAACATTGAAGCCACTTTTGTTGCTTCTTCGTCATTCATAAAGTAAGCACCTTGCGCTAATAACTCGCGGTGAACTTCGTTATAAATGCAACGTTCTACGATAATGGATTGCTCTGATGCGCAGATAACTCCGTTATCGAATGTTTTACTGGTGATGATATCGCTCACTGCTTTTTTGATATCCGCACTACGTTCGATAAATGCAGGACCATTACCTGGGCCGCCACTGATGGTTGGCGTACCAGATGCATAAGCTGCACGCACCATACCTTCACCACCAGTCGCTAAAATCAATGACACATCTTTGCTGTGCATTAATTCTTTTGTCGCTTCCAGAGTCAGTAATGTCACACCATCAACAATACCTGCTGGCGCACCAGCTTCTAGCGCCGCTTTTTTAACAATTTCTAACGCACGGAAACTACACTGTTTTGCATTTGGATGCGGAGAGAAAATAATCGCATTACCCGCTTTCAGTGCAATTAGGGTTTTATAGATAATGGTTGATGTTGGATTAGTTGAAGGGACTAACGCCGTGATAACACCTAAAGGCACGCCAACATCCATGACTTTTTTCACTTTATCGTCATTGATAATGCCAACGGTCTTCATGTCTTTCATATGTTCATACACACGCAATGACGCGAAGGTATTCTTCAGCACTTTGTCTTCCCACTTACCAAAGCCTGTTTCTTCGTTCGCCATTTTCGCCAACTCTTCTGCATGACGAGCGGCTTCAAATGCAATGTGTTTTACAATACTGTCGATTTTTTCCTGCGAAAACTTAGCATAAACAAGTTGTGCATTTTTCGCGTTACGAACTAGCTCACGAGCCAGTTGTCTGGATTGCAAATCTTTATCTAATGCAACCATGTCTTCCCCCATACAGGAGTTAAAAAATTTAGCTGAATAACTTATTTCTTTGCTTTACAGCACGCCTGAGTAATCAGGCTTTGTGCTGTTGTGCGATTTTCTCGATATCGTTATGCGGTCTTGCAATAACACGAGAAGTCACGACGGTGCCGATACGTTTCGCCGCTTCAACACCTGACTCAACCGCTGCATTGACTGCACCGACATCGCCTTTCACCATCGCTGTCACTAAACCTGAACCGACGTTTTCATAACCAATCAGTTCAACATTGGCTGCTTTACACATTGCATCAGCAGCTTCAATGCAAGCGACAAGACCTTTGGTTTCAACTAGACCTAGTGCTTCTTTCATATTTATTTCCTTCGTTATTCAGTCACTTTGTACTGGGCAACGATTTTTTGAATATCGTTATGTGGACGAGCGATGACTAATGAAGTCACAACCGTACCAACACGTTGAGCAGCTTCTAAGCCAGATTCCACAGCGGCTTTAACGGCACCTACATCACCTTTCACCATTGCAGTTACTAAACCTGAACCCACATTTTCGTAGCCGATTAACTCAACATTTGCCGCTTTACACATCGCGTCAGCTGCTTCAATACAAGCAACCAGCCCTTGAGTTTCAATAAGTCCTAATGCATCACCCATACGTTCTCCTAAGGCAGAAACTATGCCTTGTGTTTGATAACAATCTTGTTGATGTCATTGTGAGGACGAGCAATCACGAGCGATGTAACAACTTCACCCACGCGTTGTGCTGACTCCACACCTGAATCCACTGCAGCTTTCACTGCGCCTACGTCGCCTTTCACCATCGCAGTCACGAGACCTGAACCCACATTTTCATAGCCAATAAGTTCAACGTTCGCGGCTTTACACATAGCGTCAGCGGCTTCAATACATGCCACCAGACCTTTGGTTTCGATCAGACCTAATGCATCACCCATTTTCATTTCCTCCGAGAAGCCGTTTAACGGTTTACGTTTGCCCATTGTGTCTGCGTGGTGATTTTTTAAACGCAGACGTTGGTTTCAAAATCACTATAACGCGCAAAAAAGAAAACAAAATATAAATCCATGATATGAACACATATAGAATTTAACTCTGCTATTTAGCGTTATTTATGCCTCTATTTATATTTTCATACTGTTAATTTCATTTTTTCATCGTTATAAAATTATTGAACCTCATAAAAAATAGATTAAAAAACAGGCAAATTAACTTTGTTAGAAGGATGTTGAAAAGGTGCAAAAAGCCGGTACATATCGACGGGAAAGATGTGCGGAATATCACTGATATTTGAACGTGAGATCAATAATTGAAAAAGGCTAAATAGAGTCTATATACAAATCGTGCTATTTTTTTGTTGATAACGTATTTATCAAAATTAAACCTTTACTACGGTGTATAAAAAATAAAGATGGGTACTCTTTACTATAAATGTCATGTAGACAATCGGTTCAAATTAAGGAATAAGCAAAAGAGCTAAAATCAGGAATGTGTGAGAAAAGAAGATTAATTAAGGGGATGGGATATATTGAGTTTTAGACAAACAAAAAGGCGGCTATGTACAAGCCACCTTTGCAAAAATGAGACCAAATAATCAGGGCAATTAATCGAATTTACTACCCGGTTTTAAGGTACAAATATAGAGGGGTGAATTGAGCGAACTTAAAAGTAATGTTTTCTCATTTAGCTTCTGTGCATTAATAAATAACCCATCATGACTGTCTGACATTTCACGCATAAAATAGTCAAAAATCACATCAGGTGATTCATCAATTGATGATGCACTAGCATCCCATTGGCTAACAAAATAGTGACGTTCAGTCGGTGAAACACGCTTAGTTGTATAATCAAATTTCACATAGCGTTGTAAATACAACCACCCTGCTTTTGAGGTGGTATACCCTTCAACAACAATCGATCCTTTACCATTGGCACCAAATGAAAAATGAATATTACCATTTACATTTTCATCTTCCATATTTTCAAAACGCATAATGCCTTTGGTTGAGCAAACCATGACACCTTCATTTTTAATGGTTAATAATCTTGTTGCTGCATAAGTGGCGACCAAGATAAAAATCAGGGCCGATAAAAAACATAAAAGTTTCCCTGAGATTTTCATTAGTATTTCCAAGAATAGTAAAAGTAATTATCGCAATAACTAAATGGGTTATCTTCGTTCTTTGCACAATGTGCTAAAAATACCCGCCCTAATCCATTTGTTTGTAATTTATCACCATAAAAGAAAACAAATCGCTCGCCTTTTACACACTGTAAATTAAGCTTCTTTCTTACCGCATCAAAATTGCGAACATAATTATCACTTACTGCAGAATTAATCATGGCTTCATTAGAAAGTAATTCACAATCATTGTGTGTTAATGGTGTTAGTGAAATTGGCTTTGATTGATGTTGGTTAAAAAAGATGATCACCGCAAGAAATATTGTACCTAATAAAAAACCAATGCTGGCTAAATACCAGCAAATTTCAGGTTTCTGTGTTTTTTGGGGCGCTTCTTCTTGCGTAGACTCTAAAGGTATTTGAGTTTGCGTTAAAGATAAAGGTGTCGTTGTTTCAACAGCTATTTGATTTTCATCTTTAACTAAAATAGGTGCTTCTTCATTCGTTTGAGTTGAAGGTAATAGCGTTGAATCATCAATGAGTTCAACTGAAATATCCGGATTAAATTCTAATCGCCCTTTTGCAATAGTAACAATAATGTTTTCAATGCCATAATGACGAAATGTTTTTCGTAATAAACTCAAATATTGGTTTAAATTACTGTTTGATGAAACTAATCCGTTATCATCCCAAACCCGTTTTAATACTTCATCACGATTAACAACTCCAGGGTGCTGAATAAAATAAAAGAGTAACGCATTTGCGGTAATAGAAAGATGTGTATCAACACTCTCTTTTTCTAACGATATCGCGCCATCCGTTGCGTCGTAATAAATTAAGGCATTTATTTTGTATTTCATTGTGCCCTCATTCATCCTGATTAAAATTACTGATTTGCTGTGTTTGCCATATAGTCAAATGTCATTTCAGATAATCGTCTAACTAATGCACTACGCTCTTCTTGTGAAATCGTAGGGCCTTCTGTTAATTCAGATAACCAAAGACCATCGGCAGCATAACGAATTAAAGTCCCTAAATAACTATTATCTAATTTATCGCCTTTGGCTAAATGTTCTAACATCCAATCTCGCCAGCATTTGCGCATAATAGGTTCATTTGGCATGGCTAAAGACAATATGGCTAATTGGCGACTTTCGTCTGACTGTTTTAAATCAGAAATATAAGTTAAATATGCGCGAGAAAAACGCCCCGCTTCAATAGGATCATTTTCCATAATAACGGCAATACGGCTATCCATAATACCTAATAAACGCTTAAAGACCGCGTGCACCAACTCTAGTTTTCCGGGGAAATGATGAAGTAATCCACCTTTACTTACCCCTGCTTCTTTTGCTACGGCATTTAAAGAGAGAGAGGCTATTCCTTCATTAGCCACAATAATGCTTGCCGCTTCCAATAATTGTTCTTGAACTCGGATTGGGTCTTTTTTTCGGTGATGCGCAGTTGTATTCATGACAAGGATAATACCGACCAGTCGGTATGTTCCTTATTGATCGAAATCAATCCCTTTTAGACTCAAGTCGATTAATTATAAATATTGTAGTTCACTTCACACTCCCTTATTTATTTAACTATATTATTTTTGAAAATATAAAATAAAAATATAAATATTGATTTCATCTTTATATTTATAAATTTGAGATAATAACAATTTGACTATTATCAACAAACAATAAACCATTAAAAATATTTACTTATTACTTGTCAATTTTACCCATTATTTTACTATTTAACCAAAGGAATACCTTTAGCCAAAGCATAAGCAGCAAGTTCAATAAGGATCTCAGGACTATTAAGCACGTGAGGGCTTCTATCAGCTTTTAATTGATGAATAATATCCTCTAATGATTGGTTATTTTCCCCACTATTATTTATAGTATCCATTATCTCCTTTATAACAAAGAACTCACTTGTTCTATTCATTCCATCAGTTCCATGAATAAGGAAGTTATAGTTGTCTGTCTCTAACTTTTCTTTTTCTATAAACTTAATCGTGTTTTCTAAGATAAAAGGATCCATTAATGTTCCAGCTCTCCAATTATTTATATGAACAAATTTAATATACTTTTCTTTATCTCGATCGCTTACATTATTAGTATATAATTCAAAATTTATAATAGGATAATTATCATACATCTCACTTTGTTTTTTTTCATAACTATTTCCTATTACAGCCACATCATTATTATTCATAAAATAATCAAAATACTTAAAATATTTAAATTTACCCCCATCAAGCATAAAAGAATTATTATTAACATTGTTTCTTTCAATTGATTTTATATCATTATAATTAAAAATCTCATTTTTATCAGATAAAATATAGACAACATCAATATTTTCATTTAACAACATTTTTAGATATTGATTTAATTTCGTATGTAATGGATATTCAGATAAAATAGCCTTATTCTCTGAAGGCGTTAATATTTCATTAGCTGGAAAAATTTGAGATGAATTTTTAATTAGTGTATTTTGACAAAATTGACTGTGCTTATTCCTTTGATTATCTACTTGGGTATATTTATCTTTAGGATAAACATAATTATTTAGATTATTAAGCAACTTATTACTTTGCTTACCAATTTCTTTAAGCGTTATATTTTCCAATTTAGATAAAACACTATTATTTATACCATTTAAATTCATTTTCCTCAGTTTTTTTTGATAGAAATTGAGTTTATCTGCCACATTCTTTATAAAATAAGGTAATTTCATTCCATTCAGAGATGTATAGTAACTGTCTTGATTTTCTATAACATTTCCTCCATTCTCAAATAACATATAATCTTTCTTATTTACTTCTCTTTTTTTACCATTCCCTAGCTCTGTATTTTCCTTTAAATCACTACAATTATATTGATCATCAACATTGCATTCATAAAAGATATTATCCATATCAACTCTATTATTAATATTTATTTTTCCTTTAATTTCCTTTAACTCTCTAGCAAACAGAATTTCATATTCAGGTTTAAAAGATTTATATTCAACAGAAGTATTTTTTATATCTAAAAGATATTCACCAGAAGGATGAGAATATCCACAATCACAATTTATTTCAGATACTTTTGGTAAAACTTTATTTTCGCCAATAGGTTCTAGCATGATTATTCCTTATTTTAAATAAATCCATTTCACATTCCATAGAAATAAAAAATCTTACCAAGCTTGGTAAGATTTTCATAAGAATAAAATATAAAGTGTTTTTTTATTTAAATACTGGCCATTAATGCCTGCTCTAAATCTGCAAAAATATCGTCAATATGTTCAATACCAATAGATAAACGAATTAAATCACGTGAAACGCCTGCACGTTCTAATTCTTCATCATTTAATTGGCGATGAGTGGTTGATGCTGGATGACATGCTAATGATTTTGCATCACCGATATTCACAAGGCGAACAATGAGTTGCAATGCATCAATAAATTTCGCCCCAGACTCTGCCCCCCCTTTGATCCCAAAAGAGAGAATACCCGCAGGTTTACCTGACATATAACGTACCGCTAAATCATGTTCAGGATGATGAGTTAAGCCCGCATATTTAACCCACGCAACTTGGGGATGATTTTGCAAATATTCTGCTACTTTTTGTGCATTTTCAGTATGTCGATCCATGCGTAGCGCCAACGTTTCTAACCCTTGTAGAATTAAAAAAGCATTAAATGGCGATAGTGCCGCCCCCGTTCCACGCAAAGGAGCAACACGACATCTTGCTATATAAGCAGCTGCACCAAAATGCTCAACATAATTTACCCCGTGATAAGAAATATCGGGTGTATTTAATATTTCAAAGCGATCTTTATGTTCAGCCCACGGAAATTTACCAGAATCCACAACAATACCGCCAATCGAATTACCGTGACCACCAATATATTTGGTTAACGAATGAATAATAATATCCGCACCATGTTCAAAAGGACGGCACAAATAAGGTGTTGCAACCGTATTATCAACAATTAAAGGCACACCGTGACGATGAGCAGCATCTGCTAATGCTTTAATATCAACAATATTCCCACTTGGGTTTGTTATTGTTTCGCAAAATACCGCTTTGGTATTTTCATCAATTAGCGCTTCAAGTGCAGCAATATCATCATGAGGAGCAAAACGCGCTTCAATACCAATTCGTGGAAATGTATGCGCCATTAAATTATATGTGCCGCCATAAAGCTTCGCGACAGAAACAATATTGTCACCCACTTGGGCAATAGTTTGAATAGCGTAAGTAATTGCCGCCATACCTGATGCCACAGCAACAGACGCAATTCCGCCTTCTAATGCCGCAACCCTTTTTTCTAATACGTCATTGGTTGGGTTCATTATTCGGGTATAAATATTTCCAGGCACTTTTAAGTCAAAAAGATCAGCACCATGTTGCGTATCATCAAACGCATAAGAAGTCGTTTGATAAATAGGCACAGCAACAGCTTTTGTGGTTGGATCAGGTGAATAACCGGCGTGAATAGAAAGTGTCTCAAGTTTCATAGCAATCCCTTTTTATTGCATTTGTTCTTATCGTATTACTTAGATACTAAATCGAAGTAGGATCTTTTAGTCTATAACTAATATAGATAAGCTGATATTCCACCTATCGCATAGTGAAATAATTTCAACTTCGATTAATTAACTGGAAGACGAATAAAATTCACTTCTCAATAAATACGCAATTTGGTTTATATTGAAGCTAATTTTTGTGCTATTTAGCCATTTTAAGTGGTTTTATCCTTTTTTGACGAGTGGCTAACCAGCAAATTAAAGAGCCACCAGTCACCATCATTACGCCTTGCCAAAATGAGAAAGAGAGTGCGGTAGACAATAATATTGATGAGAATGCAGTAGAAATAACGGGAGTAAAATAAGAGAGTGTGGCTAATAAGGTCACATTGCCTCTGATCATGCCGATTGTCCAAGCCGCATTTGCAAGCCCAATAGCCGCACCCGTTATTAATAGTAGTGTGATACTTTTTGTATTCACGATCCACTCTACTGGTGCTGAAAATAGGTATTGTCCCCACAATGCAAGTGACGTTAATAAAAAGAAAGGTACAATGCCGTTATTCCCGCCAGACATAAGGCGAGTTAAATTGCTATAAAACGCCCATAGAATGGCACCTGAAAACGCCAATATATAGCTTAATGGATTGCTTTGAATATTCTTCCATAAACCGTCAATTGTCAGCGGATTATCGCCACTCACAACCCAGACTAATCCACTAAATGCACATAATAATCCGACAATCAGTAAAATAGAGAATCGCTGCTTATTAAGTATTACGGCAAGCGCTAGTGTAAAACTAGGCCATAAATAATTCACCATTCCTAGCTCTATGGCTTGTGTTCTGTCTGTTGCAAATCCCAAAGCTAAAGATAAACAGACTTCATAAGTAACAAATAATAGCCCTCCCCAGAAAAGATAGCGTTTAGGAAAGCGTGATAACTTAGGTACACCTAAAATCAAAATAAGAAAGAGTGTACCTGTGGTATAAATCAGTGCGGCACCCCCTACAGCACCAAAATACTCACTAATATTACGAATTAAGCCAACAATGGTGCTCCAAAGTAGAATGGCAACAATGCCATATAATGTCCCTTTTGATGAGCTAGATATCATTTTTTTGCCTTCGAGTTCAAGATCCGGTCATTAGAACCGATATTAAAACAGAATCAATGTAATTGCTTTAATTACTATCATGCAAAAAATGAAAAACGAATAGGCAAAAATAAAAAGGAAATCTTGAGCAATGAAACATTTTGTTACAATTTATATTGAAAATAAAATATATTGATCCACTCCCCTTGGTTGTAAAAAAAGAGAGAAGAATTATAAATTGTAAAATTATGACATCTAATTTCAAAAAAAAATGAATTAATATTACTTCTATTTTTTTTTGAAAAAACAAATTTAAATCTTTTATTTCTGTAAAAAAACATTCTATTTCGTTTCTTTTCCCCTCAATACGTGTAAATTTTTGTTTCACCATGTAAATATTTTTATCATAAAATATATATTATGAAACATAATGTTATACGTATAAACACCTTATCTATTTTGGATGATCATTATTTGACTGCAAAAAACACAATAAATATCAATCAGATAAATTCAAAATTAACATACATTATATAAACTTATGTATTTTTCTATTTCTTAACATTAATTTTTACCTATAGTTAACAGATTATCAGTAGTTTTTAACTATCAAACCCCTCAAAAATGATCGTTTTAAACGATTTCTATAATTTTTCTAGCCCATCTATAATTTTCGTAAATTTGACTTAAGTGCAATATGCATTTTATTCCTGTTTAATTAAATTTTGATCTATCTACTCTTATTTTAATAAGTGTATTAATAATTCTATTTACGCTTCTCAAACCTATTTTAATCACTGTTTCTTCATTTATATAGAAATGATAAGCAGAGTTAAATATAGCTTATTTTATTAAGCTAAAAACAAAGATATATATTGAAAATATAGGAACAATGAATGAAAAAGTTATTATTATCTGCAATTATTACTTCAACAATGGCAGTCATGGCTTCACCTGCACTAGCAGCAACTACCACCACTGTAAATGGTGGTTCTGTTAACTTCGAAGGTTCTGTTGTTAATGCAGCTTGTGGTGTTGATAGTAGCTCATCAAACCAAACTGTTCGCTTAGGTCAATTCCGTGTTGCTGAATTTGCAGCGAAAGGTGATGAAACAGGCCGTATTCCTTTTAGTATCAAATTAAATAATTGTGATACTACAGTGTCAACTAATGCTGCAATTACCTTCAACGGTACGGCTTCTAGTGGCGATGCAAATGCGTTTGCATTACAAGGTGCTGATGCGGCAGAAAATATTGCCTTAAAAATCACTGATTCTACTAGTGCCATTGTTGCGCCAAACCAAGCTTCTACAACTCAAAAACTAATTGATGGTGAAAACCAATTAAATTACAACGCCTCCCTTATTTCGACTGAAGATGCGGTTAAGGCAGGTAGCGCAAACGTTACCACAAACTTTATGGTGACTTACTCTTAATTGCTTTATGACTTTTGATTGATGTCTTATTGCCAGGGACGGCATATTTTTCTATCAAAATATTATTGCGATATCTTCATTACTTGATAATTTTTATTATGAAAAAGACACTTATTTTCCTTATTACGTTTTTATTTCCGTTATTTTCTTATTCTAATGGCGTTTCATTAGGTGCAACACGTATTGTTTATAATTCCAATATTAAACAAACGAATCTTGTAGTAACTAACTCAGATAAAGAAAATAGTTTTTTAATTCAATCTTGGGTTTCAGATATCGAAGGAAATAAAACAGCTGACTTTATTGTTACACCTCCTTTATATATTCTTGATGCTAATAAAGAAAATGCATTAAGAATTATGTATGTCGGTAAATCATTACCAAAAGATAAAGAAAGTTTATTTTGGATGAATGTAAAAGTTATACCTTCATTACAAGAAGGGCTTGATAAAGAAAATACCATGCAAATTGCAATACAAAGTCGAATTAAATTATTTTATCGCCCAAGTATTTTACCAGCTTATAGTGAAAAATTTGCTAATGAAATTAAGTTTTCTTATCAAAATGGGGAACTTATTGCCACTAATCCAACGCCTTATTATATTACGATGGTAAATCTAGCCGTAACAGGTAGTCAACTTCCATCAAGTATCATGCTCAATCCTTTATCCCAATTAACATTGGGAAAAATAAATCGAAATGAAAATACAATTTCATTCCAAACAATTAATGATTACGGCGCACAGACCCCAGTATTAAAAAAAGAAATTACTCATTAACAATTACATCTGCTTTTAGCTTGTTGGTTAAAAATCATGGTTAATAAAAATACAGTTTGTTTTCTTTTTTCTGGCATCATTACGATTTCATTAATATTGCCATTTCCTTCATATAGTGCAAACCG
This sequence comes from Proteus sp. LHD240705, assembly GCF_047921555.1. Classification (NCBI taxonomy): domain Bacteria; kingdom Pseudomonadati; phylum Pseudomonadota; class Gammaproteobacteria; order Enterobacterales; family Morganellaceae; genus Proteus; species Proteus sp. LHD240705. The sequence goes on along the minus strand of NZ_JBLRMI010000011.1, from coordinate 51,951 downwards.
ATTTAATCCTGCATTTTTATCTGATTCACCTGAAGCAGTCACTGATTTAAGCTATTTTGAAGCAGGAAACAGTATTAAACCCGGTGATTATCCTCTGGATATTATTTTTAATAATGAATATCTACGAAATGAAAGCATTCATTTTATTAGCAATAATAAAAATGTGATCCCTTGTTTAAATAAAGCTTTTTTACAGTCACTAGGGATTAACATTAAGTTAATTACTGATTTTGATTTAAAATCAGAAAAAGAATGTATTGATATTTCGGATTCTATTCCTGATACCAGCGTTAATTATGATATTGAAAAACAAGCATTAAAAATTCAAGTACCTCAAGCCGCATTAAATCTCCAAGCACGAGGTTATATTCCACCGGAAAAATGGGATAACGGAATTACCGCAGGTTTATTAAATTACAGTTTTAGTGGTGCCAATAACTGGGGAAATTCTCATAATAATAGCTATTACCTTAATCTACGTAGCGGGATCAATATTGGCGCTTGGCGATTGAGAGATTATTCCACATGGAATTCATCAAATGGAAAGCATCAATGGGATCACATCAATACCTATCTTCAACGAAATATTGTGTCATTAAGAAGTCAGTTAAAAGTTGGCGATAGTTATACCTCATCAACATTATTCGACAGCGTTAATTTCCGAGGTGTTTCTTTAGAAAGTGATGACACCATGTTGCCAGATAGCCAACGAGGATTTGCACCTGTTGTGAGAGGTATTGCAAGTGGCAATGCCAAAGTCGTTATTCGACAAAATGGCTATGTTATTTATCAGACTTTTGTCTCTCCTGGTGCATTTGAAATTCGCGATCTTTATCCCACCTCAAATAGTGGCGATTTATATGTCTCGGTTGAAGAGAACGATGGAAGTAAACACGACTATATTGTGCCTTATTCTGCTGTACCTATTTTACAACGAGAAGGTCAAAAAAAGTTTGTTATTCAAGCGGGTGAAGTTCGCCAAGATAGCCAAAATAAAAAGCCTCGCTTTATCCAAGGTCATCTTATTTATGGTCTGCCTTATGACAGCACCGCTTACGGTGGTGCATTAATTACCTCTGATTATCAATCTTATGCACTAGGTGTAGGTCGGAATATGGGAACTTTAGGTGCATTCTCAACGGATATCACCTTTGCCCATAGTAAATTACCTGATAATTCGACTTCTGAAGGGTATTCCCTGCGCTTTCTCTATGCCAAATCATTAAACCAATTTGGAACAAATTTTCAATTATTAGGATATCGCTATTCCACTTCGGGTTTTTATACGCTAGATGAAACACTTAATACTCGAATGTCAGGCTATCTCTATGAAAATAATAAAGAAGAACCATTACGCTATTTTAATTTATACAATAGAAAAAAAGGCAGTCTTCAAGTGAATTTATCACAGCAACTTGGAGATTATGGTTCTGTTTTTATGACAACCAATTGGCAAAATTATTGGGAAACCAATGAAAAAAATGTTCTGTTTCAAGCAGGTTATAACGGCAATGTAAAAGGCCTCTCTTACAATATTATTTATGGATATAACCGCATGATGAATAGCGGTCAGCGCGATCAAACGCTCTCTTTGGGTATTTCGATTCCATTGCAATTATTAATGCCTTCAAGCTATCAATCCGTTAATAGTGCTTATCTCACTTATAACTATAGTCATAATGATAATGGTTATTCAGCACATAATGCTGGTGTAGCAGGCACATTATTTGAAGATAACACGCTCAATTACAGTGTTCAGCAAGGCTATAGCAACCAAGGCGGAAGTTATACGGGTAACGCGGCAATAGGTTATCAAAGTCGCTATGGCAACCTTAACGTGGGTTATAACTATAATAAAGAGGCTCAACAACTGAATTATAGCGTTGCTGGAGGGATGTTACTTCACAGCGAAGGTTTAACGTTAAGCCAGCCTTTAAGCTCAAATGCCATTCTCGTTGATGCTCGCAAAACCGCAGATGTTCCTATCGATAATGCAACCGGGATTTATACCGACTGGCGTGGATTTGCTGTTATTCCTTACGCAACCGCTTATCGCCAAAATAAAGTCGCGCTTGATACCACAGCACTCCCTGATAATGTCGAAATTGAACAGAATATTCAGCAAGTTATTCCGACCCAAGGCGCTGTTATCAAAGTCAATTTTGATGCTAAAACAGGATATCGCCTACTCCTAACACTGCAGCGACAAGGGCGCCCACTTCCTTTTGGTGCCATAGCATCCGACAAGCAAAATCACCTATCCGGCATTATTGGTGATGATGGCTTACTTTACCTTTCTGGTGTCCCTGAATCAGGTGTATTAGATATTCGTTGGGGAAATCGTGCGTCTGAACAGTGCCAAGTAAATTATAAATTACCTGAAAATCAACAAGATGAACCTTTTGTAAAAATGACACAGGAGTGCCAATAATGCATAAACTCACGCTTATTTTGGCTCTACCATTCCTTTTTATGACTAAAGGATATGCCTATGACACTTTAGTGCAAATTCATGCACGAGTGACAGGCAACACCTGCACCGTTGAGACAAACTCAGAAAATATTACAGTGAAACTTGGCGACATTGCGACGAAAGACTTCACATCAACGGCGATGAGCCAACAACGAACACCTGTTATTCCTTTTAGTATTAAATTAGTGGACTGTCAGCCAGAGGCCAGTGCGGTGAAAGTCAGTTTTAACGGTACGGGTGATCTCTCTGATAATACATTACTGGCGATTAATGATAATGGCGCAAAAGGTGTCGCTATTTCAATTATGGATAAAAATAGAACATCAATCGCAGTTAATGATAAAAGCCAATCTTATCCCCTGTTACCTAATCAAGATAATACCCTGCAATTTTACGCTCGCTATGTCGCCACTCAAGTGCCAGTCAGTGCAGGACAAGCCAATGCAACCACCACATTTTTATTGGAGTACCAATAATGAAACGTATTTTATTCCCCCTTACATTACTGGTTTCCCTTGTTTTTCTTCCCACAGAAATGGCATGGGCGGTAGCAGATCCTCTTGTAGTTTCACCGCCGCCAATGAATTTTGATGGCGCTGCGGATGGTACACCCGCAGGCACTCCCATTACCTCAACATGGATAGGTGAAACTTCCGTTCATAATGGCTTTAAATGTGAAAATAAGTTCTTACAAAAATGTTGGGTAGAAACACTGTATGCCAATGCGTTAGGCTCAAAAATTAGTGGTATTTACTATTACGAAGGGGGAAATCGTTATCCAGTTTATTCACTGCCTGGAGTCAAAGGTATTGGCTATGCTTTCGGCCTAAAAGATAACAATGACAATGTTTCTTATGTACCAATTGATGTTAATAATGGTTCTGGTGCAACCATCATTTATCCAGCAGCAGGCTCTACTGTTAACCATAATGTTGACCGCGTTTCGTTAAAAGGCAAAGTGGTGTTTGTTGTCACAGATGAACACTTAGAAACGGGTATTTATAATATTCCTTATACCGTTATCGCCAATACTTGGTCTGAATATGGTGGTGCACATAAAGGTAATAACACCTCTCTCGTTGCTATTAACCCTGTGACAATCACCATTAAAGCCAGAGGTTGTACGGTCAATACGAAAAATCTCACCTATGAATTAGGCGATATCTCAATGCGAGATATGGCAACCATTGGTTCAACGTCAAAAACACAAAGTAAGCCCATTTCTGTCACTTGTGATACCAATGTTCACCTATATGCCAGCATGACCGACCAATCTACCTATTCTAATAATACAGATGTACTCACACTAACATCAGACTCTGATGCTTCGGGTATTGGGATACAGTTTCTTTTTAATGATAATCCAACCCCCGTCGTTTATGGGCCTGATATCAGCGCGACTGGACAACCTAATCAACGTTTACTTCATATAACAACTTCTAATAACGAAAACTACACATTAAACCTGTCAACTCGCTATATCACGACTGGAACACTAAAACCTGGTAAAGCAAACGGGTTAGCCAGTCTGACTTTTTCTTATCAATAATGATTTGAATTTCTAAGGCTGATTAAATGATTGATAACAGCAAAACCATTAATTTTCGTATAGGGCAACGAATACGTCATTTACGAAAGAAATTAAAATACTCAGGAGCCCTTTTTGCTCAAGAGTTAGGAATAAGCCAACAACAACTTTCTCGTTATGAACGGGGAACAAACAGGATAAGTATTGAATTTATTTATCTGATTTCTGAAAAATTTGATGTTCATATTAGTTATTTTCTACAGAGCAATTATTTAATTAATATTGAACAACAACGCAAAACGCAAGAAAAAAACAGTCGACTTGTTGCTGAATGTTGTATAAAAAAATAATACAAGTCACGCTTATTTTCTTTAATTATCTTTGGCTTACACAACCTCTCTCATTTATTTTTATTGTTAACTTAATGGAAACCTTATGCCTTTTTCGACATAAAAAAAGCCACCTTTATAAAGGTGGCTTTTTAGCAAATAAGATGCGATTAGCGTCCCGCTTTTAATTTTTGATAATAGCTTTCATACAACACTGTCGCATCACCCACATCATTTTGCCATTCGCCTTTATTGATAATCTCTTCTGTTGGATAAAGAGAATTATCTTTAGTGATCACATTTGGCAGTAGCTTTTGCGCAGCGAGATTAGGTGTTGGGTAACCAATGTTTTCAGCCACTTTTGCTGCGATTTCTGGGCGTAATAAGAAGTCGATAAGTTTATGCGCACCTTCGACATTTTTGGCATTAGCAGGAATAGCTAAGCTATCCATCCAGAAAATACCCCCCTCTTTTGGCCACACCATTTCAATAGGTGCACCAGCATCGCGAGCAATAAATGCAGAGCCATTCCAAATCATTCCTAAATTAACTTCCCCTTGCATATAAGGGTTAGCAGGATTATCTGAATTAAAGGCCAATACGTTTGGCATCAGCTTTTGTAGCTCTTTATAGGCTTCTTCAATCTCTTTAGGATCGGTTGTATTACCCGAATAGCCTAATTTTAATAATGCCATTTGGAAAACTTCACGGGCATCATCGGTTAATAACAGGCTATCTTTATATTCAGGTTTCCATAAATCTGCCCATGAAGTAATGCTACTCACATCAACTTCATCGCTATTAATACCAATAGCAGTCGCCCCCCAAATGTAAGGAATGGAGTAATCGTTTTCTGGGTCGAATGATTTATGTAAAAGGCTAGGATCGAGATTATCAAAATTGGTTAATTTTGATTTATCGATTTTTTGTAGCATACCTTCATGACTCATTTTAGAAATAAAATAAGTAGAAGGAACCACCAAGTCATAAGCACCTTCTTTATAGGTCTTTAACTTGGTATACATGCTTTCATTGGATTCATAGGTGGAATAAATCACCTTAATCCCAGTTTCTTTCGTAAACTGTTCAAGCAGACCAGGCGGCACATACTCCGTCCAGTTGTAGAAATATAATGTCTTACCATCATCAGCCGATGCTGTGCCGATACTTAATGCCATTACGCTGGCAGCAAGTACTGAGGACCACTTTTTCATTTATGTTTCCTTCAGTGGTTGATGCGTTAATATCAAATAGGCAGTGAGCCTACCTCCAACAGATTGGTCTTCAAGACCCCAAAAAGTGCGAGAAACTCGCACTAATGCATGTTTACGCTTTGCCAGTTCTGTCTCTTAAAATCAACTGACTAATTAATACTAATACTAAAGATAGACCTAAAAGGATGGTTGCAAGCGCATTCACTTCTGGCGAAACGCCCACTTTTACCATTGAGTAAATTTTCAGTGGTAAAATTTCATAGCTTGGCCCTGTCACAAAAGAGGAAACGACAACGTCATCCATAGATAACGTAAAGCTTAATAACCAACCTGAAGCTACTGCTGGCATTGCCAGAGGCATAATGATTTTACGTAAAATAGTAAATTCACCTGCCCCTAAATCTTTAGCAGCTTCCAGCATTTTTACATCAAACCCACTTAATCGTGAATACACAGTCACCACAACAAAAGGCAGGCAAAATGTAATATGTGAAAATAGAAGCGACCAAAATCCTAATGAAACACCTAGGATCATAAACAGTACAAGTAACGAAATCGCCATCACAATATCTGGCGACATCATGACGACAAACAACATACCACCGACAAATTTTTTGCCACGAAAACGGTAGCGATAAAGTGCAACCGCCGCTAATGAGCCGATTAATGTGGCGAATGTCGCAGAGGTGACCGCCATTGTTAATGAATGTCCTGCCGCTTGAAGCAGACTGTCATTATTAAATAAAATGGCGTACCAATCTGTGGTAAAGCCTTTCCAGTTGATCCCGAAACGTGATGAGTTAAAAGAGTTAACTATCAGAATGATGATCGGGATATAAAGATACGCGTAAATAATGGACATAAATCCACCACGCAATAACCGTCCTATCATTCTATTTCTACCTTCTTATGCAGTAGCTTCACGGCTCGGTAATACACAAACAGCATTAATCCCATCACCAATGTTAAACAAATACTTGTGGCTGCACCGAAAGGCCAGTCACGAATATTTAAGAATTGGCTCTTAATTACGTTACCAATTAATAAGTTTTTCGCACCACCCATTAAATCAGCAACAAAGAATAAGCCCATCGCAGGTAACATCACGAGTAAACAACCCGCAATAATGCCCGGCATTGTTAATGGAATAATAATACGAATAAAGGTTTGAAATTTATTAGCACCTAAATCGCGCGCTGCTTCTAAACAAGGTTTATCTAACTTTTCAATGCTGGAATATAACGGTAATACCATGAAAGGTAATAAAATATAAACCAGTCCCAGCACAACGGCTTCTGGGGTATAAATAATTCTGAGTGGCTTATCAATAAGTCCAATCCACAACAGGAATTCGTTAAAATAACCTTTCGTACTTAGGAATATTTTTAATCCATAAATACGAATAAGCGAGTTTGTCCAAAAAGGTACAATCAATAAAAACAACATTAATGGCTGTATTTTCTTAGGCATTTTTGCGAGGAAATAAGCAAAGGGATAACCTAATAATAAACAAGCTAATGTTGCGACTACCGCCATATTAATAGAATGCAGTAACACTTCTGCATACATCGGATCAAATAAGCGATAGTAGTTATCGAGTGTAAAGACCATCTCGACAAGGTTGGCATCATTACGCGTTAAAAAACTGGTCGCAATGATCATGATATTCGGCAAGAAGACGAACAGCATCAACCAACCCACAACACCAGTAATAACGATGTTTTGAAATAGTTTACGTGTTTTCTTCATCTGCCAGTACGACCTCCCAGCTTTCAACCCAAGTTACTGCAATTTTTTGGTCTAACGAGTGATCAACATCTGGATCATCTTCATTAAAGAATTCACTGACCATCACCACCTTGCCATTTTCCATTTCAACAACAGAATCTAGCGTCATGCCTTTATAGTTACGTTCACGAACATAACCAATTAACCCAGGAAGGTTTTCAAGATCGTGAATTTCTTCAACACGGAGATCTTCAGGTCGAAGTAATACTTTGAGTTGCTGATTTTGTGTCACCGGTAATGTGGTATAAATATCACATTCATGACCTTCAACATCAGCACGAATACGTGTTTCATCAATACGATGGAGCACACGCGCATCAAAGATATTAATTTCACCTATAAATTGCGCAACAAACAGATTTGTTGGCTCTTCATAAATTTCACGCGGAGTACCATCTTGCTCAATACGCCCTTCACGCATCACCACGATCCGGTCTGACATAGTCAGCGCTTCTTCTTGGTCATGAGTCACGAAAATAAAGGTGATCCCTAATTTACGTTGTAAGGCTTTTAATTCATTTTGCATCTGTTTACGTAATTTGTAATCCAGTGCAGATAATGATTCATCAAGCAATAAGACCTTTGGTTTATTCACAACAGCGCGCGCAATCGCAACACGTTGTTGTTGTCCACCAGAAAGGTGTGCTGGGCGACGTTGTGCGAAATCTTCAAGTTGCACCATACGCAATGCTTCTTCAACGCGAATATTAATCTCATCAGCAGGTGTTTTCTGCATGCGAAGACCAAATGCGACGTTTTCAAAAACAGTCATATGTGGGAAAAGCGCGTAACTTTGAAAAACCGTATTTACAAAACGTTGTTCCGCTGGGATATCCGTAATATCTTGTCCATCAAGGATAATTTGCCCATCGTCAACGTCTTCTAAACCCGCGATTAAACGCAAAACCGTCGTCTTACCACAGCCCGAAGGACCGAGGATGGTTAAAAACTCGCCATGGTTGATAGTGAGATCGAGGCGGGAAATAATTTGTTTTCCGTCGAAACCTTTACTTAAGGATTTTAATTCGACAACTGGTGTCAGAGATGTTTTCTCAGTCATTTAAGGTAATACTCTATCCCGAAGAATAATGCAGATAGAACCGCCACTGGAAAAGACTGTGTGAGCTGCCGGAGCATTATGCTCCACAGAAGCCCAAAACCAGCGACGCCGTATGTATAGTACAAGCGGAAAATGATAAACGCAGTGACGTGAAATTGAAAGCAAAAAGGTGCATAAACAATGAAAAACTATTCATATTTAAGTTTTTCATCATAAACCATGCCCTTTAGGGTTTATGCTAAAAACACAATAAAATCATAATGCTATTAATTTATATAAATCGTAAAAATCGATTAAGTTTATAATTAAATAAATTTTCTCTTAGAAGTTGTCTAATCGCCTTATTTTCCTATAAAAACTTATTAGCTCGTTTATTTGCAACGCTATTTTATGGTCGTTGTTTATACAAGAAAAGTTGATTAAATTACGCTTCTTTTTATATTTTCATCTTATTATGATGATAAAAACTTTATATATCATATAGATGAAATTTAAATAACACCTCCTAATATTTAGGAGGTGTTAAGGGAATTAATACTATTGTACTTAATGACGTTTTATTAATTTTTTTAAATACAAAATTGCGTTGTTCACATTTGGTAAAGGGCCGATTTTGTCATTTAACAGTGGAAAAGTGCCTGTTCTAATTAATAAGTCACGCATTTGTATCGGCGTTAACACACTGTTTGTACGGTCTTTATACCAAGATTGGATCACAGCAGCGGCTCCCGCAACTAAAGCACTGGCTGACGATGTTCCACTAAAATTAGCGGTATAAGTATGGTTATCATCACTTCGAAACAGATCACCATAACCCGCTGTTGCAACATCCTCTCCCCACGCTTGTACATGAATAGGTGAACCATGCGTTGAGAAAGGTAATCGATTTAATGTATAAGGCGAACCTGCACCAACACGTATTGAGTTATTATCATGGCGTTGTCGGTAACTTTCATAAGCAGGTAAATCCAGATCTACGCCCCCATTACCTGCTGCCATAATCACAATGATCCCAGCATCTGTTAATGCGCGAGTCGCTTCCCAAATATGCATTTCATAATCCGCAGGTACATAAGCTTGATGTTCACAAATTGTCTGCATTTCATATAAAACAATATCACCAGCATGTAATATGCGTTTACTCGCAATAATCGCATCAATACGCCCACAAGTTAATTCAGAGATGGCATAAAACATATCTAATTTATAAGCGAGCCCAGTGATCCCTTTACCATCATTTTTTCCCATTATTAATCCCGCAACCGCTGTACCATGATCTGCCTGACTGGTTTTTTCATTAAATGGTAATAACGACGTAATATTATCCGTTGATAAATCATGATGAGAAAGATTGAAATCCCACTCAATATCAGCGACTTGTATTCCTTGCCCATATGCTTCTTGCTTCCATGCTTCACAAATCCCTAATCCTTTAATTTTATTAATATTCACTGTTTTTTCTGGCGTATTTAAGTATTGCTGATATTGAGTAAAATCAGGCGTAATATTAGGAGGTTCAATAGGTTGTATCGGTACCGTTTGTACATATTCAATATCAGGGTGTTGTTGTAATATTTTAATCACTTCATCTAAAGAATAATGATTATTCTCTGGTAAATTAAGGTAATAATATTTATTTAGATCATTAAAGTTTATTGTAATAGAATCTATATAATTTTTGGGTGGTAATTGATGAACAGATGATATTACCGGAACTAAAGGTATATTAGTTAAAAGGGAATGATGCATTTCATGGGAAGTAGAAAATGACAGTTTTTTATTATCATAATCAAGATTATTTAATTTTATAAGGATCTTTCTTTTAATGTTCATATTCAATGCTCCTCTTTTTATTTTTTCGCTTTATAGCGTAAAACCTTGAGCAGTGACTATTTCCATTTTTAATAGAGATAATATAAATAGGCTATTTTATAAAAATAAATATCAAGTCTATGTTCTAAAAAATAGACTTAATATTATTTGAATGATGTTCATTAACTAAAATCAATATGTAGGCGTAGTTTTCCACAACAATCACATATAACGGTATCATCTGTGATAAAAGCTCCTGTTTTTATCGGTTCAGGATGATATTTAATTTAAAATAAGGCAATGCTCTTTTTTCTGTTGGCATATAAGTTCCTATTTTGTTGTTTCTGATGACTCTTCTTGAGTTCATTAAAACAATTCTAACATCAGATCCACCATGCGTTAGTTATTCTCTATGCTATAATGCGCCCTCATTTTCTACCCTCACAAAAAAATAAGGGTAGCAACGCCTAAATAGACGAAAGAATTACAGCATGTCAGAAAATACAGAACTCAATAAACCAACAGAAAATCATCATGTTAATAGCCATTCAAATACATATAATTTGAACCGTTTCTCTGTTGCACCGATGCTCGATTGGACTGATCGTCATTGTCGTTATTTCTTTCGTCAGCTCAGTAAAAATACACTGCTTTATACTGAAATGGTCACAACAGGTGCCATCATTCACGGTAAAGGCGACTATCTAAAATACAGTGAAGAAGAACATCCAGTCTCTTTGCAGTTAGGTGGAAGCGATCCTCAAGCTTTAGCGCAATGTGCAAAATTGGCACAAGAGCGTGGCTATGATGAAATCAATTTAAATGTGGGCTGCCCTTCAGATCGCGTACAAAATGGGCGTTTTGGTGCTTGTTTAATGGGAGATGCACAACTCGTTGCAGATTGTGTGAAAGCCATGCGTGATGTCGTTGATATTCCTGTTACGGTAAAAACCCGTATTGGTATTGACGAGCTGGATAGCTACGAATTTCTATGTGATTTTATTGATACTGTTAGCCGTGATAATAACTGTGATACCTTTATTATTCATGCCCGTAAAGCATGGTTATCGGGTTTAAGTCCAAAAGAGAACCGTGAAGTTCCACCTTTAGATTATCCTCGTGTTTATCAATTAAAACGCGATTTCTCGCATCTCACTATGGCAATTAACGGTGGTATTAAGTCACTAGAAGAAGCCAAAGAGCACTTAAAATATATGGATGGCGTTATGGTAGGTCGTGAGGCTTATCAAAACCCGTCAATTCTAACGCATGTTGATCATGAGCTTTTTGACAACCAGCTACCTATTGCCAATGCAGTCACTGCGGTAAGAGCAATGTATCCTTATATTGAGAAAGAGCTCTCACAAGGTACTTATTTAGGTCATGTTACACGTCATATGTTGGGGATTTTCCAAGGTATTCCAGGCGCTAGACAATGGCGACGTCATTTAAGTGAAAATGCCCATAAACAGGGCGCTGATTTATCTGTTTTAGAAAATGCACTTAAATTTGTAACTGAAAAATAACGATATTAAAAATAAAACCAGCCACATTGGGCTGGTTTTACTTTCATTAAAGTAATGAGAAGAAGCGATTATAATTGGCAACTAAATAAGCAATTTGAAATTCAAATGCTTCTTTAACTTCACGTTTACCTTCTTCTGTTCCTTCTTTCTTTTTAATATCAAAAAAAGCATTTTGCATTAATTGAACTGATACATCCATTGATTTTTGGAATGCAGATAAATTATTATTTTCACCAAGGCGTTTAAATAATGCTTCTGTTTTTTCATCTGCGACATCACGAATAAATTGTAATTCAACATTACTGACTTTATTATCTTCATAAATAAAATCAATAAAATCCTTTAATTCATCTTTTTGCATAAACACTCCATATTCTATTAATAAAAATCACGAAAACGTAAATTAAAAGAGATAGAGTTAAAAATAAATCTAAAATAAAAATAAGGCTTTTTTTTGATAATCAAACTTGAAATTATTTATATTTATTAATAATAAATATTAAAAACCTATTTAATTTATTTTAAATAGGTTTTAGTTTTTATAAATAATAATTAAGGAATAAGTAAACTCGATCCTTGAGATTGTCTACTTTCAAGATAACGATGAGCATCTTTCGCATCTGCTAAAGCAAATTTCTGATTATCTGGCACACTTACATCAATTTTACCGCTACCAATTAATGCAAATAGCGCTTCACTTGCAGCATCTAGCTCTTCACGCGTTGTGATATAACCCGAAATAGATGGGCGCGTCACATATAGAGAACCTTTTTTATTAAGAATACCTAAATCGACACCTGTTACGGCACCTGATGCATTACCAAAACTCACCATTAAGCCACGGCGCTGCAAGCAGTCTAACGAATCTAACCACGTTGCTTTACCAACAGAGTCGTAAACAACAGGCACTTTTTGGTTATTAGTTAGCGCCAAAACACGTTCCACAATCGACTCAGTCTGGTAATTAATCACTTCCCATGCACCTGCGGCTTTTGCTTTGGCAACTTTTTCATCACTACCTGCTGTACCAATCATTTTTGCACCAATGGCCTTCGCCCATTGGCTGGCAATTAAACCAACACCACCAGCTGCTGCGTGGAATAAGAAGGTTTCACCCGCTTGTAATTTATAAGTTTCATTGAAGAGATAATAAACCGTTAATCCTTTTAAGAAAGAGGCTGCGGCTTGTTCAAAAGAGATATTATCAGGCAGACGTGCTACTTTATTTTCTGGTACATTATGCGTATCGCTATAAGCCCCTAGCGGAGATTGCGCATACACAACTCTGTCCCCTTCTTTTAGTGAAGTCACTTTAGCGCCTGTTTTGATAATAATGCCCGCAGCTTCAGTGCCTAATCCACTTGGGAATTGGCTTACAGGATATAATCCGCTACGTACATAAGTATCAATATAGTTAATACCAATTGCCTTATTGGCAACTTGAACTTCATGATCGCCAAGAGGAGCGAGTGTAAATGTTGCTAACTCAAGAACATCTGCATCGCCATGAGTTGCAAATTGAATACGATTAGCCATTACTATCTCCTTTGTAGGATGAGAGGTTAAATAAGCGAGCGCAAAAAGACCTTTGGAGATAATGACAAAGGATAGCTATTTCTACAAGGCACAGATAATTGGGTTAGCGTATACTAATACGCTGACTGACACTTTTTCGATTTTATGCAGGATTTATGGCCAGAAACAAGACCACTGACAAGCTGATGTCTGATATTAAAGACCGACAAATGGAGGGATTAAAGCTACCTCCCCATTCGCTGGAAGCAGAGCAGTCCGTGTTAGGCGGTCTGATGATAGATAATGAACGTTGGGATAATGTTTCTGAACGCGTCACCGCCGAAGATTTTTATAGCCGACCTCATCGTACTATCTTCTCGCAAATGCAACGTTTGTTGGAATTAGGCAAACCTATCGACCTGATTACGCTATCCGAAGCATTAGAACAAAATGCCGAGTTAGACAGTGTAGGTGGTTTTGCCTATTTAGCAGAACTTTCAAAAAATACGCCAAGTGCGGCGAACATCAACGCTTATGCGGATATTGTCCGAGAGCGTGCGGTTGTTCGCGATATGATAAAAGTTGCCAACGAAATTGCAGATGCGGGTTTTGATCCTCAAGGACGCACCAGTGAAGATCTGCTCGACTTTGCTGAATCAAGAGTGTTCCAAATTGCTGAAACACGCGCCAATAAAGACGAAGGTCCTAAAGCAATAGATGCAATTTTAGAAGAGACTGTTGAAAAAATAGAACAGCTCTATCAAAAACCTCATGATGGTGTCACAGGGGTTTCAAGTGGTTATCAAGACCTTGATAAAAAAACCGCAGGATTACAAAAGTCAGATTTAATTATTGTTGCTGCACGTCCTTCTATGGGTAAAACCACATTTGCCATGAACTTATGTGAAAATGCAGCAATGACGGAAGAAAAACCCGTACTTATCTTCAGCTTAGAGATGCCCGGCAACCAAATCATGATGCGTATGTTGGCATCATTATCTCGTGTCGATCAGACAAGAATTCGTACAGGCCAGCTTGATGATGAGGATTGGGCACGTATTTCAAGCACCATGGGTATTTTGCTTGAAAAACGCAATATGTATATCGATGACTCATCGGGTTTAACACCAACAGAAGTACGCTCTCGTGCTCGCCGCATCTATCGTGAACATGGCGGTTTAAGCCTTATCATGATTGACTACTTACAGTTAATGAGAGTACCTTCATTATCTGAAAACAGAACACTAGAAATTGCTGAAATTTCTCGTTCTTTAAAAGCGTTAGCTAAAGAATTACAAGTTCCTGTGGTTGCTCTATCACAGTTAAACCGTAGTTTGGAACAACGTGCTGATAAACGCCCTGTTAACTCCGACTTACGTGAATCAGGCTCTATTGAGCAAGATGCTGACCTTATCATGTTTATTTATCGTGATGAGGTTTACCACGAAAGTAGTGATTTAAAAGGGGTTGCAGAAATCATCATCGGTAAACAACGTAACGGTCCAATTGGTACAGTAAGGCTTACCTTTAACGGCCAATGGTCACGCTTTGATAACTATGCGGGCCCTGCTTACGACGATGAATAATCACTAACCTTGACTTAATGAAAGGAAGTATTGGAATAATATGAAAGCGGCAACCGCAGTGATAGATCGCCGCGCTCTGCGTCACAATTTTCAGCATGTGAGAGACTATGCCCCACATAGCCACCTGATAGCTGTCGTGAAAGCAAACGCTTATGGTCATGGGTTATTAGAAACAGCATATACCTTAATGGACAATGCTGATTGTTTTGGTGTTGCACGTATTGGTGAAGCATTAACCTTACGAAGTGGGGGTATTGTAAAGCCCATTCTTCTGTTAGAGGGCTTTTTTGATATCGTTGACCTACCTATTTTAGTCGTTAACCACATTGAAACGGTTGTTCATAGCCAAGAACAATTAGAAGCATTAGAACAGGCCGACTTAGATGAACCCGTCAAAGTATGGATGAAAATCGATACGGGGATGCACCGTTTAGGCGTGCGTCCTGAAGATGCGCAAGCCTTCTATTTACGACTTTCCGCCTGCAAAAATGTACAACAACCTGTCAATATTGTGAGCCATTTTAGTCGCGCTGATGAGCCTGATGTTCCTGAAGCAACACAAAAACAAATCACATTATTTCAAAATTTTATTCAAGATAAAGCCGGTGATAAGTCTATCGCAGCGTCTGCGGGTATTTTATTTTGGCCTCAAGTTCATTATCAGTGGGTTCGCCCCGGTATTATTACTTATGGTATCTCCCCCACTGGTGATGAAAGAACAGGTAAAGATTTTGGCTTAACCCCTGCAATGACACTGAAAACAAGCCTGATTGCTGTTCGTAAACATAAAGCGGGTGAACCTGTTGGTTATGGTGGAACATGGGTAAGTGAAAAAGACACTTATCTTGGTGTGATCGCTATTGGTTATGGCGATGGTTATCCTCGTAGTGCACCTTCAGGTACTCCTGTGTGGATCAATGGTCGAAAAGTGCCTATTGTTGGCAGAGTTTCGATGGATATGATCAGCGTCGATTTGGGGACTGAACTAATTGATAGTGTTGGTGATGAAGCTATTTTATGGGGAGATGTGTTGCCCGTAGAAGAAATTGCCAAATATAGTGGTATTAGCGCCTATGAGTTGATTACAAAATTAACCTCGCGCGTCATCATGGAATACCTAGACGAACAATAATACACACGATATTGTATCCCTATGACACACTAAAAGTGATTGGAGAAGAAGCCGTGTTTCAACAGGTTGAAGCGTTTCCGGGAGATCCGATTCTCTCATTGATGGATGTTTATAACAAAGACCCACGTCAGGATAAAATTAATTTAAGCATTGGTCTTTATTATGACGAAGAAGGCAAGACCCCTATTTTAGGAACAGTTTCAGTTGCGCGTCAGCAACTTAATGCCATGACCCCCACCGCAACACTTTATTTACCAATGGAAGGGCTGGCGCCTTATCGTAGCGAAATTCAAGATCTCCTTTTCGGTGCAGATAATCCTCTAATTGCAGAAAAGAAAATTGCCACAATCCAAACATTAGGTGGATCAGGCGCATTAAAAGTAGGTGCTGATTTTCTCCATCGCTATTTCCCAAGATCAGAAGTGTGGATAAGTGATCCGACTTGGGATAATCATGCTTCTATTTTTGCGGGCTCGGGTTTCAAGGTAAATTATTACCCATACTTTGATCCTGAAACCAAAGGCGTAAAATTTGAAGCACTACTCGATTGCTTTAAAAAACTGCCTGAAAAAAGCATCGTATTGATGCACCCATGTTGCCACAACCCAACAGGCTCTGATCTGACTAAAGATCAATGGGATCAAGTCACTGAAGTATTAAAAGCTCGCCAAGCAATTCCATTCTTAGATATTGCTTATCAAGGCTTTGCTGAAAATTTAGATGAAGATGCTTACGCTATTCGTACTATGGCAAAAGCAGGATTACCGATACTTATCAGTAACTCTTTTTCAAAAATATTTGGGATCTACGGTGAACGTGCTGGTGGCTTATCAATTGTGTGTGAAAATGCCACTGAATGCGAACATGTATTAGGTCAGTTGAAAGCAGGTGTACGTCGTATCTACTCAAGCCCTGCAAACTATGGTGCGCAAATTGTCAATAAAGTGCTATCAGACCAAGTTTTAACTGCACAATGGCAAAAAGAAGTCGCGCATATGCGTGATCGCATTAAAGAGATGCGCGTTACTTTAGTCGAAGCTTTAAAAGTTGCTCTGCCTGAAAAGAATTTTGATCATCTATTAACTCAACGCGGTATGTTCAGCTATACCGGCTTTACACAAGCGCAAGTTGATAGATTACGTGACGAATTTGGTATTTATCTTGTCGGTACTGGCCGTGTTTGTATGGCAGGTGTTAATACAAGTAATGTTCAGCGCATTGCGCAAGCCTTTGCGGCTGTGAGTATTTAATCTAATCAACGCAATTCCATGATAAAAAAATACCTGCCTATTTTTATAAGCAGGTATTTCTTTTTACTGCATCACAACATCACTACCGCTTTAGGTTTTCGCCTTTTATATATTGACAGCTTGCTTCTTTTCCCCAGCATTACGACGCGCTTTTTCTTCCATAATCTCAATGATTTGAATATCTGTATGTTGCATTGCACGACTGGCTAATGCACAGAGATTCGCTATTGAACTATCGACATCGTCACTGACAATACCATCAGTACCCGCAACACTTTGATTTTGCATCGCCATTAATACTGCTTTATAGGCACTCGCTGCACTACTTGATACTTTCATTGCACAGCTATTCGATGCGCCATCACAGATAATGCCACTGATATCACCAATCATACTGTTGATAGACATACTGACAGTGGTGAAATCTTTTGTGAGTAACCATGCCATTCCTGCGGCTGCTCCCATTGAAGCGGTTGTTGCAGCACAAAGGGCGGAAAGTGGTGGAAAATGGCTATGAACATAAATTGCCATTAAGTGAGATAAAACCAATGCACGCAGTAAGGTTTCATCATCGGCTTTAATAAATTCAGCAACCACCATTACAGGCAATGTTGCGGCAATACCCTGATTACCTGAGCCTGAATTACTCATTGCAGGTAATACCGCCCCACCCATACGAGCATCAGATGCAGCTGATGCTCTGATCATGATTTCATTAAGTAAGTCTTTACCTAACAAACCTTTCTCTTGTTGCAGAATTAAGGTACGACCAATGGCTAATCCATAGGTGTTTTGTAGTCCCTCTTCTGATAAAGCGCCATTTAAACGAGCGGCATTGAGCATAAATTCAATTTCACTCACTGGCACGTTAAGTGCGAAATTATAGATATCTTCAGCACAAACATCAGTAAAAGGTTTTTCATCAGTAGATTCACAATTATTGGTAAGCGCTGATTTATCTTCCTCAAAAACAACGTTACCGTTACATTCACAACGAACAACATGTGTATGCTCTCTTGCGATACTGACGATGGCATAACCAGATTGGCTATACACTTTCGCTTCAGAGTAAAGAACATCTTCACAAGGTGCTTTTACACCCACAGTGACTTTACCTTGAGCAACCAGTGTCTTAGCTTGAGCAACTGCATCAGCGGATGCTTTTAACAAGACCTCCAACCCAGCATCAGGATCTCCTCCTGTCGCACCTAATGCTGCTGCAATAGGTAGCCCAGCCATTCCCGTTCCCGGCACTGTTACGCCCATTCCGTTTTTCATCAAGTTTGGTGAAACCCAAGCTTCGACACGAACAACAGGCTCGCCTAAAAGCGCAGTTGCTTTCGCTGCTGCCAATGCTAATGAAATTGGCTCAGTACAACCCACTGCTGGCTTAACACCTTCACGTAACTGACGAACAAACTGTGACCATAAATGAGAATTTTTGTTCTGGCTCATAATCTAACACCTTGGATTAATTTAGTTTTTAAAAACAATGCCTAACTAGAACCGAAGTCGGCGACTATGAGAATGCCAAGAACGGAGAGATAACGAGCAGTAAACCGGTAAAAATAATCAGGTAGAGCGATGCACCTTTGTATTTGTGTAACATTGGTACTTTGTACACTAAGTATGCAGGGATAAGACAACCCACCATACCGAAGATTGGGCTACAAATTGAGGTAAAACTCAGTACTGGTGCATTCAGAATGATTGCACCCCATGCTAAAAGCACGGCGAAAATCATGATGCCGTTTTGTACCCATTTTTGGTTGATTTTTTCTGCTGGAATATAGCGTTGCAGAATATTCATAACGATCCCTTGTGTCGCTTCACGGAAACCTAGGTAGACACCAAAGAATGCAGTCATTACGGCGAAGATATTTAGCATAACGCTTACAACAGTTACCCAACCACCAGGGAAGAATTTTGCAGCAATCGCTAATGCAGAGATATTTTGTTCATACGCTTTAACTGCTTCATCATGACCCATTGCTAATGTGAATGAGATTGCATAGAAGAAAACAGTACAGAACAACACACCGAACGCGATGTTCATTGCACGTAACGCTTTGTGACGAGCAACTTCACGGTTTTTATTACGACCACGGTAAGAGATAACCATTGGACTTAATGTTTGGATAAACAGAATTGAAGTCAGGGTAAAAGGTAATGTAATTATTGCTTCTTTGATTAAACGTCCAGCGGGTGGTAATGCTCCCACGTTATAAAGATGCCACATACCAATCATGGAGATCCCTAACGCAGCAACAACAAACAGTTTAGTTAGTACCATAAAGCTTGATACTTTAAACAGTAATTGTTCACCACGAGAAGAGATAGCGACTAAAGCACAAATCAAGATCAAACCATAGAATGGGTTTTCTGACAGTAAACCTTCCGTAACACCAAATGTTTGTAAGTAAGAAGCACTGTCATTGGTGATTGCCGTTGAGTAAACAAACATCCAAATGACTAGCATCACAAAGTAGAGTGCTCCTAATAAAATACCCCAGTTTTTACCGAGATAACCGGTGATAACACTTGGGTAGTCTTTACACTCTGGAGATTCAGCCAACGTATTAATAAATAGGCGTTGGAAAAGGTACATCGCAGGATAACCAATGATCGAGGATAGTAGGAAAACCCATAATCCCATCAGACCTACCTGCACAGGTAAAAACACAATACCTGCACCGATAGCCATACCGATACTCATGATAACCCAGCCCACATCATTGCCGTCGAATTTAATTGCAGCACGCCATTCTTGTTCTGTCATACCTGCGCGGCGAGCGCCAGCACTAGTTGCGGGATAGCTTGTTGTCTCTATTTTTGAGGAAGCCGTTTCCATATTAGTACTCACTTTTTATATTGTAATTGTTAATAGCAAAACGAATTTTTGGGGGTAAAAAAAGTCTATCTAACATTGCGATGTCGAAATAGCCTTACTCTTTGCAGGTATTATTTATTATGGGTAAATGATAGGGAATATTACGGAGAAAAAAGTTGTTATAAATCGTGATAGCCCGAAATGATTTGGAAAAAAATTCTATCGTAAGGAGAAAAATAGGATTATCTGTTCAAAGAGCATAGTAAATAATAACCTTCCCTCTATTGTAACCTTTGCAAACAAATAAATGATTGATTAATAATGAAAAATAACTATTGTTATACAATAATAGTCAAGTATAACAATTGAAACAAATCACCAAATAAACTGTGCTGTCTATCACGATATACTATGATAATCCTTTCTATTTAGCTTTGTTATCTCGTATTTGGTTAAAATACTGTTACTAAACAGCACAATTAACCATTTGATCTGTTTTTTATAAAAATAGGCGGCTAATAAGATAAAAATAGATAAGGAAGTGTATAACCCAAAGAGAATACTTTTTTCGATAGAATTAAATTCTATCATATCCCATGGATTTACTTTTCTTGAAGAAAGTGCGCTACAAACCGTAAAGAGTTTATTGTTCGTAGCGCTTAGATCATAAGGGAATAAGCGGTGTGCTCTTAATAACCGCGCTCTAAGATTGGTTTTAAGAATCTTGCAGTATGTGAGCCTTCAAACTCTGCGACTTGCTCTGGTGTGCCTGACACTAAAATTTGACCGCCACCACTTCCGCCTTCAGGGCCAAGATCCACAATCCAGTCCGCTGTTTTGATCACATCAAGATTGTGCTCAATAACAACAATGGTATTACCTTGGTCACGTAATTGATGAAGTACTTCAAGTAACAACTCAATATCAGCAAAGTGAAGCCCTGTTGTAGGCTCATCAAGAATATAAAGCGTCTGTCCCGTACCACGTTTTGACAACTCTTTTGCTAACTTAACTCGCTGTGCTTCACCACCCGATAAAGTCGTTGCTGATTGCCCCAAGCGAATATAAGAAAGACCAACATCAATCAATGTTTGTAACTTACGAGCCAGCGCTGGCACAGCATCAAAGAACTCCCTCGCCTCTTCAATGGTCATATCCAACGCTTCGTGAATGTTTTTCCCTTTATATTTTATTTCAAGGGTTTCACGGTTATAACGCTGACCTTTACATTGATCGCAAGGTACATAAACATCTGGCAAAAAGTGCATCTCAACTTTTATTACGCCATCACCTTGGCAAGCCTCACAACGACCACCTTTTACGTTGAAACTAAAACGACCTGGCGTATAACCACGAGTACGCGATTCAGGTACACCCGCAAATAACTCACGAATAGGTGTAAATACCCCTGTATAAGTTGCTGGATTTGAACGAGGTGTTCGGCCAATCGGGCTTTGGTTAATATCAATGACTTTATCGAAATGCTCTAAACCTTCAACGTCTAAATAAGGTGCAGGAACACTATTTGTAGCACCATTTAATTGGCGTTGTGCAATAGGGAATAACGTATCGTTAATCAACGTTGATTTACCTGATCCTGAAACGCCCGTAATGCAGGTAAATAAACCCACGGGTAATTTCAGATTTACGTTTCTTAGGTTATTACCTTTAGCACCTAAAATCGTCAGCATTTTCTCACGATCAACTGGAACGCGTTGCTCTGGAATAGCAATACGACGTTCACCACTTAAGAATTTGCCTGTTAATGAATTTGGATTATTGATGATATCTTCAAGCGTACCTTGAGCAACAATTTCACCACCGTGAACGCCCGCGCCTGGGCCAATATCGATAACATGATCTGCTGCACGAATAGCATCTTCATCATGTTCAACAACGATCACCGTATTACCCAAATTACGTAAGTGGATCAGTGTTTCAAGTAGACGATCGTTATCTCGTTGATGTAACCCAATTGAAGGTTCATCCAAGACATACATTACGCCAACTAATCCAGCACCAATCTGGCTGGCTAAGCGGATACGTTGCGCTTCACCGCCTGACAAGGTTTCAGCCGAGCGAGAAAGTGTGAGGTAATTTAAGCCTACATTGACCAAAAATTTAAGTCGATCACCAATCTCTTTTAAGACTTTTTCTGCGATCTTTGCTCTTTGACCACTGAGCTTGAGATTTTGGAAAAAGGTCATCGCATGACCAATGCTGTAATCTGCAATTTCAGGTAATGTAGTATTTTCAACATACACATGGCGCGCTTCACGGCGTAAACGCGTACCACCACAAGAAGCACAAGGACGATTACTAATATACTTAGAAAGTTCTTCACGTACCGCGCTTGATTCTGTCTCGCGGTAACGGCGTTCCATATTATTTAATACGCCTTCAAAAGGATGATGACGAACAACAACATCACCACGATCGTTTGTGTATTTAAATTCAATATTCTCTTTGCCTGAACCCGTTAAAATGACTTTTTGAATATTATCTGGTAACGAATCAAACGGCGCTTCAACATCAAAATGGTAATGTTCACCCAATGAGCGAAGCATTTGGAAATAATAGAAGTTACGGCGATCCCATCCTTTAATTGCACCACCAGCAAGAGAAATCTCTCTATTTTGGATCACTAATTCAGGATCAAAAAATTGCTGAACACCTAAACCATCACAAGTTGGGCAAGCCCCAGCAGGGTTATTAAAAGAGAATAAACGAGGCTCTAGCTCGCTCATGCTATAACCACAAACAGGACAGGCAAAGTTTGCAGAAAAAATAATATCATCTGCATTGTTATCATCCATATCAGAGATAACAGCAGTACCACCAGAAAGTTCTAATGCTGTTTCAAAAGATTCTGCTAAACGTTGGGCGAGATCGTCACGCACTTTAAAACGGTCAATCACCACCTCAATGGTATGTTTTTTCTGTAATTCTAATGTCGGCGGATCAGAAAGATCACACACTTCGCCATCAATACGCGCACGAATATAACCTTGGGCAGCAAGATTATTGAGTAACTTAATATGCTCGCCTTTACGCTCTTTCACCACAGGCGCTAACAGCATTAAGCGCTTGCCTTCTGGCTGCTCAAGTACATTATCAACCATTTGGCTAACTGTTTGAGCGGCTAATGGAATATCGTGATCAGGACAGCGAGGTTCACCAACGCGTGCAAATAAGAGCCGTAGGTAGTCATGAATTTCTGTAATCGTTCCCACAGTCGAACGCGGGTTATGCGACGTAGATTTCTGCTCAATCGAAATAGCGGGAGACAAACCTTCGATGTGATCAACGTCAGGCTTTTCCATTAACGAAAGAAACTGACGAGCATAGGCAGAAAGCGATTCGACATAGCGTCGCTGTCCTTCTGCATAAAGCGTATCAAAGGCTAAAGAGGATTTACCAGAGCCAGAAAGTCCCGTAATAACAATAAGTTTATCGCGGGGAATGACCAAATTGATATTTTTTAGATTATGGGTGCGAGCGCCCCGTACTTCGATTTTATCCATGAACATATCCCGGATTGAGAGAGTCGCCGAAAAAGAAAGAATCGGATAATTATGACACAAAGTTAACTGAATGGATATACAGTATATATAGTGAAATTGAATGACGATGAAAACCTGTCATTTTGAGACAAAAAAATTTCGACAATGTTCACAAATGAGAAATTCATCACGCGTCATATTCAAATTTTAGCGTACGTGATAAACTTATTCGCTTATGATTTCAAAAAATTTACTTTCGCAGGAGTACCGCACATGGCGAGCAGAGGCGTAAACAAAGTTATTCTTATCGGTAATTTAGGGCAGGATCCAGAAATCCGTTATATGCCAAGTGGTGGTGCAGTTGCAAACCTGACACTGGCAACATCAGAAAGCTGGCGCGATAAACAAACCGGTGAAATGAAAGAAAAAACCGAGTGGCACCGTGTGGTAATTTTCGGCAAACTGGCAGAAATTGCAGGCGAATATCTGCGTAAAGGTTCACAAGTGTATATCGAAGGTCAATTACAGACACGTAAATGGCAAGACCAAAGCGGTCAAGACAGATATAGCACTGAAGTTGTGGTCAATATCGGTGGCTCAATGCAGATGTTAGGCGGCCGTGGTGGTCAAGATGGTGCACCTTCACAAGGCGGCCAAGGCGGTTGGGGTCAACCACAACAGCCACAAGCATCACAACAATTTAGCGGTGGCGCACAATCTCGTCCTGCACAACAACCTGCAGCAGCACCAGCGCCAAACAATGAACCACCAATGGATTTTGATGACGATATTCCGTTTTAACGGTCACCTGAAACCTAGTTTCAGAAAAAATCATCTTAAAACCATCTAAAAAATTAACCCAGCTTAGGCTGGGTTTTTTGTTGATGATCATGACAGAACACTATGAAAAGTTATTTTCACAAAACCCCACTTTACACAAAGGTTTGCTTTCAAAAAATATGGTAAGATCTGCGCCATTAACAACGTCTGAGAGCACCTGATCCCCATGAATGAAGAGAAATTGCTCGCTCAGGCAGAAAAGATCTGCCAGAAACGAGGTGTTCGCCTGACTTCACAACGTCTGGCAGTATTGCGTCTGATAGTGCAGCAACCTTCTGCTATCAGCGCATACGACTTATTGGATTTACTACGCCAAGTTGAACCACAAGCAAAACCGCCAACGGTTTATCGTGGATTAGAATTTTTACTTGAGCAAGGATTTATCCATAAAATAGAATCCACCAACAGCTATGTACTTTGTCATCATTTTGATGATGTTGAACACACATCAGTAATGCTAATTTGTGACCGTTGTTTATCTGTCACTGAAAAAAATAGCCATAAAATCGAAAATTCTATTTCATTACTGGCACAAGAGAGTGGATTTCATTTACGACATAGCGTAATCGAAATTCATGGATTATGTTCACAGTGCCACGAAGCACAAGAGTGTACTCATCCTGAAGGTTGTCATCATGATCACAGTATGGATGATAATCTTAAGCAGAAAAAAACCGGTGACTATAAGCCTCGTTAAGCTTATAAAATACAAAAAGCCAGCTAAATGCTGGCTAATACGTGTTCTACTTTTGAATTCTCATTTCAGCTAATGAATACGCTTTACTTTCTTCACGCTTACCAATAGCAATAACTAAAATAACGACTTCTGAATCAATGATTTGGTAAACCAATCGAAAACCAGATGCTCGTAATTTAATCTTATAGCAACCCGAGAGATAACCTTTTAAGCGAGCAGACTCACTCTATATAAGGGTTTTCCTGTAATTTTTTTAATTTCTTTTTAAATTGTTCTTTAATGCTTTGATCGAGTTTCTACCATTCTTTTAATGCACGCTTATCAAACTCAATATTAAAGATCATCAATATTTACTCTTATACGTTTACATGGTTTCTTCAAACGCTCACGTACAACAGCTAAAATATCCTCATCTTCATCTTGTTCACCAACAACGATAGAAACTTCAGAGAAAGGTAACTTTTCATTTTCAGAAACATAACGTAGAAACAATCTTATAGCATCTGAAGGAGACAGGTTCATTTTTTCAAATACTTGATAAGCTTCTTTTTTTAGCTCATCGTCTACTCTAACTTGTATTGTTGTCATAAACACCTCCATTATTAAAACTCATCATATTGTAATTACATTTGTAGTGCAGTGGTGTTTTTTTATACAAATTAAAAAATAAAAAATGCAGATGATTTTGTGCTTTTACACATCATCTGCATCTTTATAAAATAAGTTGTGTTGACTTACTTTGGTACAAATTACAACCATTCACCGTTACGAATAACCCCGACAGCTAAACCTTCCACAGTAAAGTTTTGTTCGCGTAAATCGACGATAATAGGTGAAAATTCTGGGTTTTCTGCATGAAGTTCAATTTTATTACCGCTTTTCTTAAGGCGCTTTACTGTCACTTCATCTTCAATACGAGCCACAATAACTTGCCCGTTGTGAACATCTTGCGTTTTATGCACGGCAAGTAAATCGCCATCCATAATACCGATATCTTTCATTGACATACCATTAACGCGCAATAAAAAATCTGCACTTGGTTTAAATAGCATTGGGTCAACTTGATAATGGCTTTCAATATGCTCTTGCGCTAAAAGTGGTTCACCAGCTGCGACTCGCCCAATTAATGGCAATCCTTCTGGCTCTTCTTCCATTAGCAAACGGATACCTCTGGATGCACCAGAGACAATTTCTATCACACCTTTACGAGCAAGAGCTTTTAAGTGCTCTTCTGCCGCATTTGGTGAGCGAAACCCAAGTTGGGAAGCTATTTCAGCCCGTGTTGGTGGCATACCCGTTTGCGAAATGTGATCACGAACCAAATCGTAAACCTGCTGCTGCCTTGCAGTTAATGCTTTCATTCCGCCCCCTGTTTGTTTATACAGTCAGACTGTGAGTATATACAGGTATATGACGATTTGAAACCTCAAATGAATATAAAACACGCATCTTTGGATTATTTTTCGACAAAAATCGAATTTTTTAACTTTATGCGAAGAAATGCCCCCAAAGAATGGTTACCCAAGTAAATAATCCCAATATAATAGCAATCAGAACGGCGGCAGAACCCATATCTTTTGCACGTCCAGATAATTCGTGGTATTCAGATCCAATTCGATCGACAACGGCTTCTATTGCACTATTTACCAGTTCCAAGATCACAACCAACACAACGGAACCAATGAGTAAAATGCGCTCTAGACCACTGACATCGATGAAAAATGAAAGGATAATTGCAACCAAGGTCACAATAGCTTCTTGTCTAAAAGCGGCTTCATTAATCCAAGCGGCACGAATGCCTTTGTATGAATAGCCACCAGCTTTAATGATTCGGGTAAGACCTTTATTTTGATTAGCCATAATAAACTCTATCGAAAACAAACGATTATTTTGCCACTTTTCTCTATTAATATTGTCACAGCACCACAGATCTACGAAAGACTTTCTGTTATGCTTTCGAAGTATTGCTAATAAGAGGCTACAACTATTTATGTCAGCTTGGCGTAAACTATATTATAACACATTGAATTTACCACTAAAATTACTGGTAAAAAGCAAACGAGTTCCGACTAACCCTATCACTGAATTAGGATTAGATACGTCGCGATCTTTTCTTTATGTTCTGCCTTATCATTCCAAGGCGGACTTACTGACTTTAAGACAGCAATGTCTATCATTAGGATTGCCAGATCCACTGCAACCTATTGAAATAGGCGGAACAAAACTTCCTGCATACGTCTTTATTGATGACGGCCCAAGAGTATTCCGTTACTACTCGCCCGATCCTCGAAAAGATTCCGTGAAGACATTCCACGCTTATCTTGATGCACATCGTAATAACCCACATCTTGATATTGAGATGTTGCCAGTTTCTGTGATGTTTGGACGCTCTCCAGGTCGTGAAGGCCATAATGGTGTTCCACATTTACGTGTGCTTAACGGTATCCAAAAATTTATCGCTATCCTCTGGTTAGGTCGTGATAGTTTTGTTCGTTTTTCACCCACTGTATCAATGCGTGAAATGGCGAACGAACACGGCACTGACACCAGTATAGCTCGAAAACTCGCTCGCGTTGCGCGTATCCACTTTTCACGTCAGCGTTTAGCGGCAGTTGGCCCTAAATTGCCAGCACGCCAAGATCTCTTCAATAAATTGCTTTCATCGAAAGCCATTGAAAAAGCAATTGAAGATGAATCAAAAGCGAAGAAAATCTCACTTGATAAAGCACGTAAAAATGCCACTGATATCATGGAAGAAATTGCAGCCAATTTCTCATATGAAGCGGTGCGTATTAGTGATCGTGTATTAAGTTGGACATGGAATAAGCTCTACCAAGGTATTAACGTTTATAATGCCGAACGCGTGCGTAAACTCGCGCAAGATGGGCATGAAATCGTTTATGTTCCTTGTCACCGTAGCCACATGGACTACTTGCTGCTTTCTTATGTGCTTTATCACCAAGGTTTAGTACCCCCACATATTGCGGCAGGTATTAACCTCAACTTCTGGCCAGCAGGTCCGATTTTCCGCCGTTTAGGGGCATTCTTTATCCGAAGAACCTTTAAAGGTAACAAGCTTTACTCCACCATTTTCCGCGAATATTTAGGTGAGCTATTTACACGAGGCTACTCCATTGAATATTTTGTTGAAGGTGGACGCTCTCGCACAGGTCGATTGTTAGATCCTAAAACAGGGACACTTTCAATGACGGTACAAGCCATGTTACGCGGTGAAACACGCCCTATCTCTGTTGTTCCAATTTACATTGGGTATGAGCACGTAATGGAAGTGGCAACCTATGCCAAAGAGTTACGTGGAGCAACAAAAGAGAAAGAAGGTTTTATGCAGATGGTCAGAGGATTACGTAAATTACGTAACCTTGGTCAAGGCTATGTGAACTTTGGTGAGCCGATTTCTGTTGTACAATACTTAAATCAGGCTGTACCACAATGGCGTGATGATATTGATCCCATTGAGCCACAGCGTCCAAGTTGGTTGAACCCAGCAGTAAGCGCACTAGCTGATAACATTATGGTTCATATCAATAATGCAGCATCGATTAATGCGATCAACCTTGTTTCAACAGCCTTGCTGGCATCACGTCAGCGCGCACTCACAAGAGAGCAACTGTTAGAGCAAGTCGATTGTTATCTGCAATTATTACGCAATGTGCCTTATTCGACAGATATGATTGTGTCTGATAAAAATGCTGAAACCTTATTAGAACACGCTCTACAATCAGATAAATTCCAAGTCGAAAAAGACAGTCTGGGTGATATTGTGGTACTTCCTCGTGAAAGCGCGGTATTAATGACTTATTACCGTAATAACACAATCCACTTAATGGTCACTCCGTCATTAATTGCCAGCATCATCTTACATCATGAAAAAATCCATCGTGATGATTTAATGAAACAAGTTGAGCTAATCTTCCCTCTTATTAAAGCGGAACTATTTATTCGTTATGAGAAAGAAGAACTCCCTGAAGTCATTAATACTTTGATTGCAGAATTGTGCCGTCAACGCCTGATTTGTTCTGATAGTGATGGCTTACTACGTATCAACCCAGCGCGTATTCGTCCATTACAGCTTTTAGCCGCCAGCGTCAGAGAAACATTACAACGCTATGGTATTACACTCTCCTTACTCAATTTTGCACCCGAAATTAGTCGTGCATTATTGGAGAAAGAGAGCCGTATCTTGGCACAACGTCTTTCAGTCTTGCATGGTATCAACGCACCTGAGTTCTTTGATAAAGCGGTATTCTCTACTTTAGTTTCAACGCTACGTGAAGAAGGGTATCTCAATGATAATGAAGATATCCTAAAAGCAGATGCATCTGCTCTTTACCAAGTGATTGCAAAATTAATGTCACCAGAAATTCGCTTAACCATTGAAAGCGTGGGGATCACTGAAGATAACAATTCAGTACAAACTATTGACGAAAAAAGTGAGCCTAAAGCTGATGAATAATCAGTAAATAGAGCCATAACCGAAATAGAAAAGGGATAAGCGCATTGCTTATCCCTTTTTGTTTCTACTCGATTGTAGAGAACCATTTAGCACTTATGATCCGTTAAAAATAACTAAATAAAATGCCCGCAAATAAAACAAAACCAACATAGTTATTATTCATAAAAGCTTGGAAACACGGCGCTCTTTCACGCTCTGCAATAAGTTTCTGCTGATAAATAAACAGCGCTGTTACTAACAATAGCGACCAGTAGTAGATACCTTTCAGATTCAGCAAAATACCGATACCCACTAATAATGCCAACATCACCAGTTGTAAAATACCGATAATAATTTTGTCATAACGACCGAATAAAATGGCGGTAGATTTAACCCCAATTTTTATATCATCATTACG
This sequence comes from Proteus sp. LHD240705, assembly GCF_047921555.1. Lineage (NCBI taxonomy): Bacteria > Pseudomonadati > Pseudomonadota > Gammaproteobacteria > Enterobacterales > Morganellaceae > Proteus > Proteus sp. LHD240705. The sequence goes on along the minus strand of NZ_JBLRMI010000011.1, from coordinate 21,997 downwards.
ATCAACCATGGCATATTGTGTATCGTAAACTACAGACCAGACAATATTGACAAGAAATAATAGCCAACACACTAATGGCAAACTTTCAGAAACAGCAGCAAATCCCATAGGGATTGACCAGCCAAAAGCCATACCTAAAATAAGCTGGGGTAAATTACTAAACCGTTTAACGAAAGGATAAAACCACGCCAGTGCAAGCCCTGCCACAGAGAGCCAAATAGTCATAGTATTAAGTGTTAAAACTAATGCAAAGGACAAGAGTACCAAAACGATAAATAGAATTTTGCTCTCTTTTTCTGTCACAGCTCCACTAGGTAATGGTCGATTTTTAGTTCGTTCAACACTGCCATCAATTTTCCGGTCAGCAAAGTCGTTTATTACACACCCAGCGGCACGCATAGAGAACACGCCAATAGTAAAGACAATCAGAATATGCCAATCAGGAAAACCTTTAGCGGCAATCCATAAAGCCCAATAAGTTGGCCAAAGTAATAATAGCGCTCCGATAGGTTTATCTATACGCATTAAACGGCTATATGCTTGCCATTTACTTTGCGTCATACTTCCCTCCAATTTTAGCTCCCCCTAATTACTTCTCATACACTGGTGATGCAGGTAGAAACATCTCGGTTAATAATAAAGGTTTATCTGAAAGCTGGAAACGAGAACGGCGTAGCCAATACCCATTTTGTTGCCCGATATGAATAAAATCACGGCTTAATATTGTTTCCTGAAACAGATAACGCCCAAGTGGAACGGTTCTTAGATTGACCAGTTTTCTGTCTTCGCCTGTCAATGTCTCTTCTGGTACTAACGTCCGCCCTAATAACCAAGGAATATCGTCACCACACAATACCACTTCTCTTAACCAATAACGCTGACTTTTGGGTAAACACGCTCTTTCGTCAGCGGGCTCAATAATGTCAATAAACCCTTCTTGATAAGGCATTACGGTGACTTTTTGGCAATATTGTTCAAATCGCCTTGTCATGGAGCCTAATTCCATTAACCAACTTAATGTACTTTCTTGAATACTTGCATGTTCCTCACTGGGTAGCCAATGGATAGGTGCAGGGGTAATTATTGATTTTTTGAACATTTATTCATCATCACGCTTTGATGATCCTAACTAGTATGAGTCATGATGCGTAAGGATATCATGATGTGACTAAGGGAAGTTAAAAGCTGATAACATTTCGCATAAATAATCTAAAAAAGCGTTAAAAGAAAATCAGATTGAATACTAACTAATCAAAAAACAAAGGAGGTTATAAAAACCTCCTTTCTATCTAACCAACTACTTATATTCAGTTTATTCGATTAACGCCATGCTTTATAACGATTAATCAGATTATTTGTTGAGCTATCATGGCTGTTAACACTTTCCTTACCTTTTAATTCAGGAAGAATACGATTAGCCAGTTGTTTGCCTAATTCAACACCCCATTGGTCAAAGGTGAAGATATTGAAAATAACACCTTGTACAAAGATTTTATGTTCATACATTGCAATCAATGCACCTAATGAATAAGGCGTAATTTCTTTTAACAGAATAGAGTTAGTTGGGCGGTTACCTTCGAACACTTTGAAAGGGGCAACATATCCCATAGTCTTAGGATCTTTTCCTGCTGCGGCAAATTCAGCATCAACTTGCTCACGCGTTTTACCAAAAGCGAGGGCTTCGGTTTGTGCAAAAAAGTTAGACATCAATTTTGCGTGATGATCGGATAGTGGGTTATGACTAATTGCAGGCGCAATAAAATCACAAGGGATAATTTTTGTACCTTGGTGGATCAGTTGGTAAAACGCATGTTGTCCGTTTGTACCCGGTTCACCCCAAATGATAGGGCCCGTTTGATAACTCACTTTGTTTCCATCACGATCAATATACTTACCATTCGATTCCATATTGCCTTGTTGGAAGTAAGCCGCAAAGCGATGCATGTATTGATCGTATGGCAGAATCGCTTCAGTTTCTGTGCCAAAAAAATTGTTATACCAAATGCCAATCAGAGCGAGGATCATTGGGATGTTATTTTCAGCATCTGTTGTTCTAAAGTGATTATCCATTGCATGAGCACCTTCCAGCAATTGCTCAAAATTGTCATAACCAACAGATAATGCGATAGATAAACCAATTGCTGACCATAATGAATAACGACCACCAACCCAATCCCAAAACTCAAACATATTGGCAGTATCAATACCAAATTTAGCTACTTCTGTGCTGTTTGTGGATAACGCCACAAAGTGTTTAGCGACAAATGCACTTTCTTTAGCTGAGGCTAAGAACCAATCTCTTGCTGAATGCGCATTTGTCATGGTTTCTTGTGTAGTAAAGGTTTTTGATGCAATAAGGAATAGCGTCGTTTCAGGATCACATTTTTTCAGTGTTTCTGCGATATGCGTACCATCAACATTAGAAACAAAATGCATAGTAAGATGGTTTTTATATGGACGTAATGCTTCTGTCACCATATAAGGGCCAAGATCAGAACCACCGATACCAATATTCACAACATCAGTAATTGCCTTACCTGTATAACCTTTCCATTCACCACTAATAATGCGCTCACTGAATGTTTTCATTTTATTCAGTACAGCATTAACTTCAGGCATAACATCTTTGCCATCAACGATGACGGGAGTATTGCTACGATTACGTAATGCAGTATGCAATACAGCACGATCTTCAGTACGGTTGATTTTTTCACCCGTAAACATGCTATTTATCGCACCTTTAACGTCACATTCCTTAGCCAAAGCCTGCAATTTTTCTAATGTTTCTTTCGTAATACGGTTTTTTGAAAAATCCACTAGAATTTGGTCTGAAAACGTTTTTGAAAATTGCTCAAAGCGTGATGGCTCCTGAGCAAACAGTGTTTTCATCTCGGTATTTTTGATCACCGAGAAATGGTTTTCTAATGCCTTCCAGGCTAAGGTTTGGGTTGGGTTTACATTTTTCATTCACAATACTCTCTTAAGATTACAATCCAATATTCTCAGATTGTAGCCTGACATTTAATAGTTACAGTCAATTCTTTCTCATTTGATGATATTGGTCAAAACCATTCAACAAATCTAGTACTAATTACTTACATAGGTAAAACCGATAATGTGGAGCTGATTATTAATTAAATTGATTATTATTCACTCTGCATTGACTCTCTACTTAATAACCGATATTCCTAAGTGTGTCCAACATCTCATTTTTGCCTAAAGGAATACGACAATGACTGATAATACTGCTACGCCTTCATCTGCATCATCGCCATACACTATCGCTAAATTTGGTGGCACCAGTGTTGCTAACTTTTCAGCAATGGAAAAATGCGCAGATATTATCCTGAAACAAAAGTCAGTTCGTGTCGTGGTTCTTTCAGCATCTGCCGGCATTACTAATTTGTTAATTGAGCTTGCAGCAGGTACAGAGCCTTCACAACGGGAAGCTTTGCTCTCACAAGTTCGTGATATTGAGTATGCAATTATCAACCAGCTTTCTCAGCCAGAAATTATTTCTCAAGAAATAAATCGTCTGCTTGAGAATATTGAGATGCTCTCTGAAGCGGCTTCACTTGCCACATCTGATGCATTGACAGACGAATTAGTCAGTCACGGTGAATTAATGTCAACCTTGCTATTTGTTGAATTATTGCGTGAAAAAGGCATACAGGCAGATTGGTTTGATGTCAGAAAAGTGATGAAAACCAATGATCTATTTTGTCACGCTGAACCTGATATGGCACAGCTCACCGAGCTCACACAAAGCCTTATACAACCTCGTCTAGAAGAAACCGTGATTGTAACGCAAGGTTTTATTGGTCAAGAGCCTAAAGGCAGAACCACAACACTCGGTCGTGGTGGTAGTGACTATACGGCTGCACTTATTGGTGAAGCACTCGAAATGTCTCGTGTGGATATTTGGACGGATGTACCAGGCATTTACAGTACCGATCCAAGAATAGTGCCAGAGGCACATCGTATTGATCAAATCGCCTTTAATGAAGCGGCTGAAATGGCCACCTTTGGCGCTAAAATTTTACACCCTGCCACATTATTACCCGCTGTACGTAGTGGTATTCCCGTGTTTGTGGGGTCTAGCAAAGCCCCCGAAGAAGGCGGTACATTAGTTTGTGCTCAAACAGAAAATCCACCTGTATTCCGCGCAATTGCACTACGTAGAAAACAAACTTTACTCACATTACACAGCCTGAAAATGCTTCATGCACGAGGTTTTTTAGCAGAGATATTTACTATTTTATCGCGCCATCATATCTCTGTTGATGTGATAACCACATCAGAAGTGAGCATTGCGTTAACACTTGATACAACTGGCACTACCAACGCATCGGGGAGTTTATTAACCAATGCACTCTTAACTGAATTATCCGCATTATGCCGTGTTGAAGTAGAAGAAGATCTAGCATTAGTTGCTGTGATTGGTAATTCACTTTCACAGGTGAATGGTTTAGGTATTAAAATTTTCGGCACATTAGAAAATTATAATATTCGTATGATAAGCCATGGTGCAAGTACTCACAATTTATGTTTATTAGTTGATGGCAAAGATGCAGATAATATTGTGCGTAAATTACATGATACATTGTTTTAATTAATAACGAATTATCAATATATAAAAGAGAGATAAGAAATTATTTCTCTTTTATATTTCATACTCTTTATTAAAAATGCTTTATCTATTAAAGATACTCCATTTATATTTTTTTAAACTACAACCTCACTTTATTAAAAAATATGGATATCTCAATGAAAATAGGTAGTTTTAATCACTTAAGGATCACCCAAACAAATTTCATTCCTTATATAAAAGAAGTAAATAATGACTTAAATGGAAGTATAACATCAACCCAAAACACGAATAACACAATGTTACAAAGCGCTAAACAGAAAAACGAAAAATCAATATATCATGTGAATTCTTTGAATAAGAAAATACAATCAGATACTGAATTGACTAATTTCATACAAAATACTAAAAATAATGAATATTTAATTAAAGAAACAATAGAACAGATATCTTTAAATTTTGAAAGATTAATTAGTTCAGATAACATTATTAATGAAGAAATAAAAAAAACATATCAAGAAAAAAAAGATAATATTTTAAATTACATTAATAAAAATAACATTGAAAAATTAATTAGTCTTAATGAAAATAACATTGAAAAATTAATTAGTCTTAATAAAAATAACATTGAAAAATTAATTAGTCTTAATGAAAATACCGAAATAGCAAAATATTCTGAAAACCTTAAGAATATAAAGGAAAGTTTTATAGAAATTATTCAAGAATACCTATCGCCAAATTTCAAACAAACACCGACTACATCGTTAAGAATAGATAAGCACCTAGCATTAATTAATAAGACCAGTCATTATACTCAATAATTTTATTTTAAAGAGCTTCTTACTAAGAAGCTCTTTATTTTTAATACACCCGATAACCACCATATTTCTTAGCAAATTGATTAAACTTACCAAAATCAATTAAGGCAATTTCTAAAGAACGATGCGCAAGATGAGAAATCTTTGCAATTTTTTCAACAAAAAGCCGGTTATCTTCCAACAAGTTAGCGGTAAGTGTAGAAGCAATAATCTCACACTCTTTCGGTGTGACAATCCAACCATCATTAGTAGCGAATTTATGAATAGGGATATTCCCTTCTTTTTTACTCTCTTGAGCAAGCAACGCTTCTTCTTCTTTCATTGCCTGCTTAAATAATGCTATTTCTTCTTCAACAGGCTCTGGGGAAGTCGGAGTTTTATGATAAATATAGTCCCCGACTTCTTCGATTCGTGCAGGCGTCATTTCTGCTTTTAGCCAAATTTTATCAAATGCTTTTTCATCTAAAACAGCATCAGTATCTAAGTTTCCTGTTAGTTGCATCAGATTTAAAAAAGCATTAATTAAAACTTCACTTAATGGATAATTTCCTTTTGCTAAAGAAGGAAACGGCATCTCAGCGCCAGCAGGTGGTGTTTTCTGAAGGTACAAAGTATAGCTCATTGTAATGTCCTTTTTTCTGATACAGGCTTATAGCTTATACACCTTTAATGGGATCGACTAGTGAGAATAACAAGGGGATATTACTATCCCCCACTCTTTATTACATTATTGAGATCTGAAAATAACCTAAGACTCATACCCTAAATTAGGCGCTAACCAACGTTCGACTTCACTCACGCTCATTCCTCGGCGTTTTGCGTAATCTTCAACCTGATCTTTTTGAATTTGAGCAACAGCGAAATATTTACTGTCAGGATGGCTAAAATACCAGCCCGATACTGAAGCACCAGGCCACATGGCATAAGCATCTGTCAGTTTCATTCCAATGCGATTTTCAACATCAAGTAATTGCCAAATTTTTGCTTTTTCTGTGTGCTCTGGGCAGGCAGGATACCCCGGCGCAGGTCGAGTTCCTTGATATTTTTCTCGAATAAGTTCGTCATTGGAGAGATTTTCATCCGCGCTATAACCCCAAATCTTTGTTCTGACCCGTTGGTGAAGATATTCAGCAAAAGCTTCTGCTAATCTATCTGATAACGCTTTTACCATGATTTTATTGTAGTCATCATGGGCATTATCATAAACATTCGCAAGAGTATCTTCTTCTAATCCGCCCGTGACTGCGAAAGCACCAAAATAGTCAGCAACACCACTTTCAACAGGGGCAATAAAATCGGCTAAGCAGTAATTAGGAAAATCATTTTTCTCCGTTTGTTGACGTAAATGACAGCTTTTCAAAAGTACTTGTTGGCGGCTTTCATCTTGATAAATCACAATATCATCACCCAGACGATTTGCAGGGAATAGCCCCATAATCCCTTTAGGTGTTAATAATTTTTCACGACTTAATTTGTCCAGCATCGCATTTGCATCGGCAAATACACGCTTTGCTTCTTCACCAACCACATCATCTTCTAAAATTCGCGGATATTTCCCCGCTAAAGACCACGTCATAAAGAAAGGTGTCCAATCGATATATTCACGCAAGGTTTCAATACTTGCCGTGATCTCTTGCACTCCTAATTGATTGGGCTTTGGTGGTGTGTAATTTTGCCAATCAATTTGTAGTGCATTTTTTCGCGCAACCTCTAAAGAAACAGGAGGAGTACGAGGTTTTTTTCTGGCGTATTGCTGGCGTACAACGTCATATTCACGACGCGTTCTAGCAACAAAATCGGCTTTTTGTGTTTCAGATAATAGTGCAGCAACAACACCTACAGTTCTTGAAGCATTTTGAACATAAACAGTAGGATGACTATAATTAGGTTCTATTTTTACTGCAGTATGCGCTTTGGACGTTGTTGCTCCACCAATCATTAATGGTAAAGAAAAACCGCGTCTTTCCATCTCTTTAGCAACATTCACCATCTCATCAAGTGAAGGTGTGATCAGCCCTGAAAGACCAATAATATCGACTTTTTCATCAATCGCTGTTTGCAAAATTTTATCGCAAGGCACCATTACACCTAAGTCGATAATTTCATAGTTATTGCACTGCAAAACCACACCGACAATATTTTTACCAATATCGTGAACATCACCTTTCACTGTGGCGAGTAAAATTTTACCTGCGGAAGTTCCTGCCTGTTTTGTCGCTTGGATATAAGGCTCAAGATAAGCAACGGCTTGTTTCATCACTCTTGCTGATTTCACAACTTGAGGCAAAAACATTTTGCCTTCACCGAATAAATCACCGACGGTATTCATACCATTCATCAATGGCCCTTCAATCACTTCAATAGGGCTTGATGCTTGTTGGCGACAAGCTTCTGTATCTTCAACAATAAACTCGGTGATCCCTTTAATTAAGGCGTATTCTAAACGTTTCTCAACATTCCACTGTCTCCATTCGGCAAGCTGATGATTTTGCTCATCACTTTTAGTGCCACGATAACGCTCTGCCAATGCTAATAAATTATCTGTGCTCTCTTCATGACGATTTAAAATGACATCTTCAACTGCGTTACGCAGTTCATCAGGTAGTGAGTCATAAATGGCGAGTTGTCCCGCATTGACAATCCCCATATCCATACCATTTTTTACTGCGTAATAGAGAAAAACAGAGTGAATGGCCTCACGAACAGGATCGTTACCTCTAAATGAGAATGAAACGTTAGATACCCCACCAGAAATTAAGGCATAAGGCAGTTGAGATTTAATATCCGCACAGACTTCAATAAAATCAATGGCATAATTATTATGTTCTGCAATACCTGTTGCGACGGCAAATATATTAGGATCAAAAATAATATCTTCAGGAGGAAAACCCGCTTGCTCGGTCAATAACTGATAAGCTCGGCGACAAATTTCAATTTTGCGTTCTCGGGTATCCGCTTGCCCTACTTCATCAAACGCCATAACGACAACAGCAGCACCATATTTACGCACCAATCTAGCATGCTCAAGAAAAGGAACTTCACCCTCTTTCATCGAAATTGAGTTAACAATACCTTTGCCTTGAATACACTTTAGACCTTCTTCGATCACTTCCCATTTGGAGGAGTCAATCATCACAGGCACTTTGGCAATATCAGGCTCACCCGCAATGAGATTAAGAAAACGTGTCATTGCTTCGACGGCATCTAGCATGCCTTCATCCATGTTGATATCAATGATTTGAGCACCGTTTTCAACTTGATGACGTGCAACATCTAACGCTTCTTGGTAATTACCTTCTTTTATCAAGCGCTTAAATTTAGCAGAACCTGTAACGTTGGTTCTTTCGCCCACATTCACAAACAGTGAATTTTCATCAATAACTAATGGTTCAAGACCTGAAAGACGACATGCTTTTTTCAAGGAAGGTAATACTCTTGGTGCAATGCCTTCTACCGCTTGTGAAATGGCGAGAATATGCGCAGGAGTGGTTCCACAACAACCTCCTACAATATTGAGAAAACCAGCTTGTGCCCACTCTTTAATTTGCTCAGCCATCTCTTGGGCATCTAAATCATAGCCTCCAAAGGCGTTAGGCAAACCAGCATTAGGGTGAGCACTGACATAGGTTTCAGAAATTTGTGAAAGTGTTTGAATATATTGGCGTAATTCTTTAGGGCCTAAAGCACAATTTAAGCCAAATGAAAGCGCATCCGCATGGCGTAAAGAGTGATAGAACGCTTCTGTTGTTTGACCTGTTAATGTTCTTCCTGATGCATCCGTAATGGTGCCGGAGATCATCACAGGTAACTCAATATTGAGTGATTCAAATTCACATTTAATGGCGAAAATAGCCGCTTTCGCATTTAGTGTGTCGAAAATAGTTTCGACCATAATTAGATCAACACCGCCTGTAATTAATCCGCGCGTTGCTTCTCGATAAGCTTCCACCAGCTTATCAAATGAAACGTTACGAAAAGCTGGATCGTTAACATCTGGGGATATTGAGGCAGTTCTATTGGTTGGCCCCAAAACACCCGCGACATAGCGAGGTTTATCTGGTGTTAAGGCACTCCATTTATCTGCACAGGCTTTAGCTAATTTTGCCGCTTCTTCATTAAGTTCGAAACAAAGCGACTCCATCTGATAATCCGCCATCGCGATAGATGTCGAGTTAAAGGTGTTGGTTTCAACAATATCAGCGCCTGCTTGAAAATAAGCATTATGAATATCGGCAATAATTTGCGGTTGAGTTAAAACTAAAAGATCATTATTCCCTTTGACATCACAACGCCAATCAGTAAAACGCTCACCTCGATAATCGGCTTCTGTCAGTTGATATTGTTGGATCATTGTACCCATTGCACCATCAAGTACTAAGATACGTTTTGCTAATGCTTCCGTCAGTTGTTGCTTTATGTTTGCCACGTTGTTCCCTCTTAATAGAGAATGTTTTTGTTCTTGTTTTCTTTATTGTTATTTCGTTGTTTTTTTATCCTACCATATCTTTTTATAAAGATTTCTAAGACGAAGATGAGAGATTTTCACTTAGCGATAAATCCCATTACAGTAATATTTCTTATCACACATTTTGTTTTGAAAAATGCGGTGATCGGAGGAGTTTTATTACACGAGATAGTTCATAATAGATATTAATATGGATAGCATTTCTGGAGTGTATGCATGACAGTTTCCCCTACAAATAAAAAAGTGCGTAAGACGAAAACAACTGCCACTCAAAGCACCGCACAAGGAGGCCCTGTTCAGTCATTAAGTCGTGGACTGACATTATTGGAATATATTTCCGAATCTCCAGGTGGTATCGCCCTAACTGATTTAGCCTTTCAAGCTGGGTTACCCAATTCCACAACACACCGCCTACTCACTACACTTCAACAACATGGTTTTGTTCGCCAAGTCGGAGATTTAGGCTTATGGGTTGTAGGTACACACGCCTTTATTGTCGGCAGTAGTTTTCTGCAAACCCGTAACTTACTTGTTATGGTTCACCCCATCTTACGTCAATTAATGGAAGACTCGGGTGAAACGGTAAATTTGGCAATTCTTGACCAAATTGAATTCGATGCGGTGATTGTCGATCAAGTGCAATGTAATGCGTTAATGCGAATGTCTGCACCTATTGGCGGTAAATTACCCATGCACGCATCGGGTGCGGGTAAAGCGTTTCTTTCCACTTTACCAGAAAATAAATTACTGCCTTTGCTCCAGAAAAAAGGCCTAATGGCTTATACCCCTCATACACGAACACTTCCTTCATCCTTAAAAGAAAATTTAGAACAAGCCCGCAAACAAGGCTTCTCTTTCGATGATGAAGAGCATGCTTTAGGCTTACGCTGTATTGGTGCCTGTATTTATGATGAACACCACCAGCCTTTTGCCGCAATTTCGCTTTCAGGTCCTGTGTCTAGAATGACGGATTCTCGTATCACTGAATTGGGTGCGATGGTGATAAAAGCAGCAAAACAAATTAGCCGTGAATACGGTGGCGTAAAAAGTTAATTCGCCCTCTTTCACCTTCCTCATTGCAAAGTAATGAGGAAGGTATCTCCGCAATTAAACCGATTCAGCTTTTTAAAATGACCGCTTTTACACTTTATTTCCGTTAAATATTAAAAAACTGTTATTTCTCCCCTTAAAAAATTGATGCTGATCACAGATGTTGTTTAAGGTGCATTAAGAGTATTGCAACTCTGCTTGTTACCCGTAACAATGTTACCGGTAACAAATACTATAGCTAATACTTATATTCTCTTTTTATAGCCAATAGTAAAGCTCATCACCCTTGTGTGAATAAAGGAAGCATCATTATGAACCCTAAAGATCATGACCATTTTCAGAACGATTTTACACCTCTAAATGAAACAGTAAAACAGGTTACAGAGCGTATTGTCGCTCGTTCACAATCGACTCGTCGTGCTTATCTGAAAAAAATTGAAGCCGCAAAAAGCCAAACAGTACATCGTGCTCAACTTGCTTGTGGTAATTTGGCTCATGGTTTCGCGGCTTGTCAGACCGATGATAAAAATCGCCTGAAAAATATGGTTCATAATGATATTGCCATTATCACTGCTTACAATGATATGTTGTCAGCTCATCAGCCGTATGAAGATTATCCTCAAAAAATTAAAAAAGCATTACATGCTGTTGGTGCCGTGGGACAAGTGGCAGGCGGTGTTCCTGCAATGTGCGATGGTGTCACTCAGGGTCAAGATGGCATGGAGTTATCACTCCTTAGTCGTGATGTGATTGCAATGTCAGCGGCAGTGGGTTTATCCCATAATATGTTTGATGGTGCGCTGTATTTAGGGATCTGCGATAAAATCGTTCCCGGATTAGCGATGGCTGCACTCTCTTTTGGTCATCTTCCTGCTATTTTTGTTCCTGCGGGCCCTATGACTAGCGGCTTACCCAATAAAGAAAAAGTCCGTATTCGCCAGCTTTATGCTGAAGGTAAAGTAGATCGTAATGCCTTGTTAGAAGCGGAAGCTGCTTCTTATCATAGTATTGGGACTTGTACCTTTTATGGCACAGCAAATTCCAACCAAATGGTGATGGAAATAATGGGGTTACATTTACCTGGCGCTTCTTTTGTGCATCCTAATACGCCATTGCGTGATGCATTGACTGACGCAGCCGCTAGCCAAATTGTGCGTCTCACAGAAAACGCTGGTAACTATCTCCCTATAGGTCAATTAGTTGATGAGAAAGTGATTGTAAATGGCATTATTGCCCTGTTAACAACAGGTGGTTCCACTAATCTCACTATGCACTTAGTCGCAATGGCTCGTGCAGCAGGTATTATTATTAATTGGGATGATTTCTCTGAACTTTCGCAAGTTGTGCCACTTATTGCTCGCATTTATCCTAATGGTCCTGCTGATATTAACCAATTCCAAGCGGCTGGAGGGGTTGCTCTCATCATTCGTGAATTACTGAAAAAAGGCTTAATTCATCGTGATGTAAACACTGTTGCTGGATTTGGTATTGAACGCTATACCTTAGAGCCTTGGTTAAATGACGGCAAACTTGATTGGCGTGAAGGTGCGATAAGCTCTTTAGATAAAGATGTGATTGCTGATATCAATACACCATTCTCATCACACGGTGGTACACAAGTAATGCAAGGTAACTTAGGTAGAGCTGTAATGAAAACCTCTGCGGTACCTGATGAGAATAAAATTATCGAAGCGCCTGCTGTTATTTTTAATAGCCAACATGATATTGCCGCTAAATTTGAAGCTGGTGAGTTAAATAAAGATTGTGTGGTCGTTGTGCGTTATCAAGGGCCACAAGCCAATGGGATGCCTGAATTACATAAATTAATGCCGCCGTTAGGGGTGTTAATGGATAAAGGCTACAAAGTCGCATTAGTTACAGATGGTCGACTTTCAGGCGCATCAGGTAAAGTTCCCGCCGCAATTCATGTTACACCAGAAGCTGTAAATGGTGGTTTATTATCCAAAGTACGTGATGGTGATATCATTCGTGTTAATGGTAAAACAGGTGAGTTAACGTTGCTTGTCGATGAGCAAACATTAAATGCTCGCCAAGATGAAATCCCTGATTTAAGTGCCAATAATACAGGCTGTGGTCGTGAGTTATTCATTAATTTACGCCGTCATTTATCAGGTGCTGAACAAGGTGCTTGTTGCATTGATTTTTAATGTAGACAAGTTTTGAGGCTTAACGAGGAGCAAATTAAATTTATTTGCTCACCACTTTCTGATTAGGAAATACAATCATGGATCATTGGAATACAAGTGCAGAGTCTGTACTAAAATCAGGGCCTGTTGTTCCGGTTATTGTTATCAACCATATTGATGATGCAGTCCCTATTGCAAAAGCTTTAGTCGCCGGTGGTGTAAAAGTCTTAGAAGTGACATTACGTACAGAATGTGCAATTGAAGCTATCCGCCGTATTGCAAAAGAAGTTCCTGAAGCTATTGTAGGCGCGGGAACGGTAATTAATCCTCAACAATTAGCGCAAGTTACTGAAGCGGGTGCTCAATTTGCTATTAGCCCAGGATTAACAGAAGCATTACTCAAAGCGGCTGTTGCGGGAACTATTCCTTTAATTCCAGGGATTTCAACAGTTTCCGAATTAATGCTGGGAATGAGCTACGGTTTAAATGAATTTAAATTTTTCCCAGCGGAAGCTAATGGTGGTGTTAAGGCATTAAAAGCAATTGCAGGGCCATTCTCAACAATTCGCTTCTGCCCAACTGGCGGTATTTCACCAGAAAACTACCGTAACTACCTTGCACTTGAGAGTGTACTTTGTATTGGTGGTTCTTGGTTAGTGCCTAATGATGCAGTGAAAGCAGGTGATTTCCAACGCATTACTGAATTAGCTAAAGAAGCTGTTGCGGGTACTCAGCGTTAATTATCTCTGTACAAAAATAGGTTTTATCCAATAAAGGTAGGTATCCCCTTGTACCTATCTTTATTTTTATCTTTTCCTAGGGCAATTTATTAAGTAAATCGCTTAGTTTGGGAATAGGCATAAACATCTTCGATATACCCTTCTTTAATTTTTTGCTGTTGCTGTTGCCAATATTCTGGTGATAAAAGCTCACGATGTTGAGCTTCAAAATAGTGACAAACTCGCTTATCACTACATAGAAAATAGCGAAATTCTTCAGGAAATACATCATTGAGTGCAACGCTATACCAAGGCTCGCTCGCTAATTCATCTTCAGGGTAGCGAGCAGGAGGGATCGCCCGAAAATTCATATCTGTCATATAACTAATTTCATCATAGTCATAGAAAATCACACGATGATGCCGAGTTACACCAAAGTTTTTAAACAGCATATCACCGGGAAAAATATTCGCTGCAATAAGCTCTTTCAACGCTTGCCCGTAATCTTCAACAACAGCTTTAAGTTGATTGTCATCGCACTGTTCCATATAGATATTGAGCGGTATCATTCTCCGTTCCATATAAAGGTGACGGATCAGTATTTTATCACCTAGATCTTCTAGCTTATTTGGGATCTCTTGTTCAAAAACAGCCATTAATTCAGGGCTAATTCTTTTCTTATCGATCATAAAATTCTCAAACTCTTGGGTATCTGCCATTCGTCCGACACGATCGTGCTCTTTAACTAATTGATAGCACTCTTTTACACGCTCCGCAGTGATCGTTTTTTGTGGTGCAAACTTGTCTTTGATCACTTTAAAAACACGATCATAAGTGGGTAATGTAAATACCAACATCACCATACCTTTCACACCAGGCGCTTCAATAAATTGCTCCGATGAAAAATTCATAAAGGCGAGGTATTCACGATAGTATTCTGTTTTACCGTGTTTTTGACACCCTATTGACATATAAAGCTCAGCGATAGATTTGCTTGGTAATATATCTCTTAACCATGCAACTAATGCCGCAGGAAATGGGGCATAAACCATAAAATAAGAACGGGCAAAACCAAAGACAATACTCGCTTCATCTGCTGAGATAAGGCAGGTATCAATCAGTAATTGCTGCTCAACATTATGAATAGGCAATAAGAATGGAATATATTGATTATTAATCACTATTTTGCCAATCAACCAAGCTGCTTTATTACGATAAAAGAGTTCGTTTGCGATATGAAATACCGCACTCTGCAATTGTTCAGAAGAGAATTGAGCGATAAGTACACTACAAATAGAGTGAATGTCGCGTTGTTTATTTTGCCACGGTAGTCGCAAAGGTAAGCGTGATAAAATGTCTTGCAGTAATGTGGGTAAATCACTCTGAATAACAAACTGTTTTGATAACGGTCGAGGTGCTTGTGTAAAGCGATAAGCGGGTTGAGATGAAAAAACAAATAGGTTTTTTTTATTCAATTCACGATGGTAAAACAGACGACAATAAACAGAATTAAAAAAGCTCTCTGCGATCTCAAACCGAGGGTAATTGGGCAATAATTGCGTATAGTTTTCTTTCACCCTTTGTAGAAAAAGACTTTCTTTATCAATATCATGCCGAATACACTTAAGTTGTTCAACCACTAATCCAACATGATTATCGTATAAACGGATGCGCTCTTTCATCGCGATTTGAACACCATGCCAATCCGCTTGCTCAAAACGATATTGTGCCCCCGAGGTTATCTCAAGGAAGCGACCATATTGGGCATCAAAGCCTTGTAAAATTGTTTGAGCAATTAAATCTTCTGGCGTCATTAACAACCTCACGAAAAAGAGGAGCATCCTGCTCCTGAATTATCACCACAAAAATAGATAATGATATTTTTAAAACTTGTGGTTCGCTGAAACCTAAAACTGTTGTTCTTCTGTTGAGCCCGTTAGTGCCGTCACTGAAGACATACCACCTTGAATAATCGTGGTCACTTTATCAAAATACCCTGTTCCCACTTCTTGCTGATGCGAGGAGAAGGTGTAGCCTTGATTAAGTGCAGCAAACTCTTTTTCTTGCACCTTCTCAACGTAATGTTTCATACCTTCACCCTTGGCATAATCATGTGCCAGATCGAACATGTTAAACCACATGCTGTGAATACCCGCTAAAGTAATAAACTGGAATTTATATCCCATCGCGGAAAGCTCATCTTGGAAATGCGCGATCGTGCGATCATCAAGGTTCTTTTTCCAGTTAAAAGAAGGCGAGCAGTTATAAGCCAGCATTTTTCCGGGATATTTATCGTGAATAGCTTCTGCAAACTTAGCTGCCATTTTCAGATCAGGGAGTGATGTTTCACACCACACCAGATCAGCGTAAGGTGCATAAGCAAGTCCACGACTAATAGCTTGATCAATACCCGCATGGGTACAGAAGAAACCTTCAGGAGTACGTTTTCCTGTTAAGAATGGACTATCGTAAGGATCACAATCTGAAGTTAAGAGATCGGCAGCATCAGCATCTGTTCTGGCAACAAGTAATGTTGGCACATCAGACACATCAGCGGCCAAACGTGCAGCAACAAGCTTTTGTACAGCCTCTTGAGTCGGAACTAATACTTTTCCTCCCATATGACCGCATTTTTTCACTGCTGCTAATTGATCTTCAAAGTGAACACCTGCCGCTCCAGCTTCAATCATTGCTTTCATTAATTCAAAGGCATTTAATACTCCACCAAAACCTGCTTCCGCATCAGCCACAATAGGAAGGAAAAAATCAATATAATCTTTATGTTGAGGACCAATACCATTTGACCACTGAATTTGATCAGCTCGTCTAAACGTATTATTAATACGTTGAACAACATTAGGAACAGAATCAACTGGATATAGCGACTGATCAGGATACATGCTTGCTGCGGTGTTAGCATCAGCAGCCACTTGCCATCCTGAAAGGTAAACAGCTTCTAACCCTGCTTTTGCTTGTTGCAACGCTTGCCCACCAGTTAAAGCACCTAATGCGTTAACATAACCCTTTTTCGATTTTCCATTTAATGATGACCAAAGCCTTTGAGCGCCACGTCTTGCTAAGGTATGTTCTGGGTTAACCGAACCTCTTAATTTAATGACATCTTCAGCGCTATAAGGACGGGTAATGCCTTTCCAGCGAGGTTGTTCCCACTCTTTCTCTAATTGGGCGATTTGCTCTGATCTACTAATAGTCATAAAAACAGCTCCTATAAATACGGTAGTGATGATGTTTGCAGTTTATAAATACGCTTTGACGTATCTTTTTTAATTTAAAAGTTGGTAACCCGGTAAAGTCAGAAAATCGACTAATTCATCTTGGGTTGTAATCTTATCCATCAAAGAAGCCGCTTCTTTAAAACGCCCTTCTTTAAAACGAGTATCACCGACTTCTTGGTGTATCACTTCAAGCTCTTCTTTCAGCATCTTACGAAAGAGATCTTTAGTCACGACTTGCCCATCAGACAGTGTTTTTTGATGGCGGATCCATTGCCAAATAGAGGTACGCGATATTTCCGCTGTTGCTGCATCTTCCATTAATCCATAGATAGGTACGCAACCATTACCAGAAATCCACGCTTCGATATATTGCACAGCAACACGGATATTCGCTCTCATGCCCTTTTCTGTACGTTCACCTGTACAAGGTGCTAATAACATTTCTGCCGTTATTTTTTCATTGCGTTGAACATCAAGTTGGTTTTTTCGAGATCCTAAAATAGGATCAAAAGCAGCTAATACTGTTTCAGCAAGTCCAGGATGAGCAATCCAAGTGCCATCATGGCCATTTGTTGCTTCAAACTCTTTATCGTCAAATACCTTTTTCAAAATAATGCCATTTTGCTCAGGATCTCTACTTGGGATAAATGCAGACATTCCTCCCATCGCAAACGCACCTCGTTTATGGCAAGTTTGAATAAGCAAGCGAGAATAAGCACTTAAGAAAGGTTGAGTCATCGTGATCCCTTGTCTATCAGGTAATACACGATCAGGATAATTTTTTAATGTCTTGATATAGCTAAAAATATAATCCCAACGACCACAATTGAGTCCAACGATATGCTCTTTCATATGAAAAAGAATTTCTTCCATTTGAAAAACAGCGGGTAAGGTTTCAATTAATACTGTGGCTTTAATAGTTCCTGTTGCTAAACCAAAGCGCTTTTCAGTGAAATGAAAAATATCACTCCACCATTTAGCTTCTTGCCATGTTTGCAATTTAGGAATGTAAAAATAAGGGCCACTCCCTTTTTCTAATAAGGCTTTGTGGTTATGGTAAAAATACAAAGCAAAATCAAATAATCCCCCTGCAATAGGTTTCCCTTGCCATAGCACATGCTTCTCAGGAAGATGGAGTCCTCTTACTCTTGCAATCAATACCGCAGGTGACGCTTTAAGTTGATAACATTTACCTTGTTCATTGGTATAAGAAATAGTGCCTTTGACGGCATCACGCAAATTGATCTGACCATCAATTACTTTGTCCCATGTAGGCGCTAAGGAGTCTTCAAAATCCGCCATAAAGACTTTCACATTAGCATTTAGTGCATTGATAACCATTTTGCGATCAACAGGCCCTGTTATTTCCACTCGACGGTCTTGAAGATCTTTAGGTATTGGATTAACTTTCCATTCTGATTTTATAATGGAATCTGATTCCGAAATAAAATTAGGAAGTTCACCATTATCAACTCTGTGTTTCCAGTTATCTCTTTCAACTAATAAAGCATGGCGTCTATCTGAGAAATGATTTACTAAATCAGTTAAAAAACACTTAACATCATGATTTAATATATCCTTTTCCTGTTCACCAAAAGATTGCGTAAAATTTAATTCTTCTGTAGTTAACGATTGTGACATTCTGCATTCCCCTAAAAGCTTTTACACACCTGATTAAGATTAATGCAGTTTTCACAAAAATCAAAAATGAATTCCATTTTTATTTAAATAATTTTTAACAATGTGATTACATCGGTGTTTTTTTATTGTACAAAAATCAGAATTTCAAAATAATTCGAGGGATCTGGAAGAGATCGATAATAGACGGAAAAAAGAATGTTAATGTCTGATGATTTTAGCTATATAGCTTTTTCTTATATGAATATTCTTCATACACCACATGAAGACCTCGACATTTAAAAGGTTATTAGATAAATTCAGGCTTCTAGATGTCTAGATGTATTTTAGAGGTTATTGAAATGCCAATTAGAGTACCCGATGAGCTACCCGCAGTCCGTTGTTTACAAAAAGAGAATGTCTTTGTTATGACATCCAGTAGAGCGAGTATTCAAGATATTCGCCCATTAAAAGTGCTTATCCTTAATTTAATGCCCAAAAAAATAGAAACAGAAAATCAATTTCTACGATTGCTTTCTAATAGCCCTCTTCAAATTGATATTCAATTATTGCGTATTGACTCTCGTGTTCCTAAAAATACCCCGGTAGAGCATCTCGATACTTTCTATTGTGATTTTGACCAAATTAAAGAACAAAATTTCGATGGGCTTATTGTCACGGGTGCGCCATTAGGGCTAGTTGAATTTGAAGATGTGGCTTATTGGGATGAAATAAAAGAAGTCATTACGTGGGCTAAAGAGCATGTGACTTCTACACTCTTTATTTGTTGGGCTGCTCAAGCTGGATTGAATATCTTATACGACCTACCTAAATACACGCTAGAACAAAAAATTTCAGGCGTATATAGTCATAACACTTGCTCACCATTTTCACTGTTAACACGCGGATTTGATGAGACTTTCTTTGCTCCGCATTCTCGCTATGCTGGTTTTCCTATCGAGTTTATTCAAAACAATACTGATTTAGAGATCCTTGCAACATCAGAAGAAGCTGGCGCTTATTTATTTGCATCAAAAGATAAAAGAGTTGTTTTTGCAACTGGGCATCCAGAATACGATCCCAATACACTAGCAGATGAATATCATCGTGATGTTAAAGCGGGGCTAGATCCTAAATTACCCGAAAACTATTTTCCTAATAATGATCCGAGTAAAAAACCTATCGCTTCTTGGCGTAGTCATGGACATTTATTGTTTGCTAATTGGTTGAACTACTATGTTTATCAGATAACACCGTTCGATCTTACCCAAATGAATCCAACATTAGAGTAAAGAAAAACCCCAAAATCAATTTGGGGTTTTAAGATAATCATTACTAAACTAAGAATTATTTATAACGATGAGCCAATGCGTTAGCTGCGATCATTGCATTATAAACATCTTCTTCAGTCACTTTCATTGGCATATTACCCATCGTGTCGCCTTCAGCACAGGCGATTTTAGCAACAGTGCGCCATTCGCTTTCAATGAATTCTTTCATGCCCATATCTTCAAGTGTCAGTGGTAATTCTGCCGCTTTAATAATACGGATCACTTCATCAATTTCTTCTTGTGGTGCATTTTCTAACACTAATTGAGTTAATAAACCGAATACCACTTTTTCACCATGTTGAACTCGGTGTAAAGACTCAACAGCAGACATACCATTATTTACTGCGTGAGCAGCTGCTAAACCACCGGCTTCAGCACCAACACCACTTAGGTAGATTGTTGCTTCAATAGTTTGCTCTAATGCAGGAGTGGTAATTTTGTGGCGAATAGCATCCATTGCTTTATCAATGTTTTCACTTAACATTTCAAAACAAAGTTGTGCTAAACCAAGGCCTGTACGTGATGGACGTTGATTGACTAAATTTAAGCCGTCTGCTTGATAGCAAGCTCGTGCTTCAAAGTAAGTTGCTAAGGCGTCGCCAACACCTGCTGAGAAAAAGCGTTGTGGGGCTGATGCAATAATAGCGGTATCAGCAATAACAACATCTGGATTTTGTGGTAAGAATAAGTATTTATCAAACTCACCATTTTCTTTGTATAAAACAGATAATGCAGTACAAGGTGCATCAGTTGAAGCGATAGTTGGGAATAAAATAACAGGAATGTGTTGATAATAAGCAACGGCTTTAGACACATCTAATGTCTTACCTCCTCCAATCCCAATAATAACGTTTGCTTTATTTTCAACCGCAATTTTACCAAGGCGATTAACTTCTGCCTCAGTACATTCGTAATTAAATTTTTCAACCAGTGAAACAATACCATTTTCTTTTAGAGAAGGTGCCGCTTCTTTAGTTACTTTTTCTAAAAAAAACTCATCACTAATAATAAATGCATTATCACCAAAATCTTTTACATATTTACCGACAGAAGACAGTAATTGGCTACCAATAAAGAATTTTTTTGGCGAGGTTACAGAGCGAGGTAATATAGATGACATAACTAAATTCCTTTATTTTAGATTTTGCTACAAACAGTAGCAGAATTAGTATTTCATCTTACCTCTCATCATAATATGAATCTAGTAAACTCTCTGATAGCCATTACCTAAATCATTTAAATTCATTATTTTTAATTTATATAAAACAAATAGTTATTTTTAGATAATTTTAAAAAAGCAGATTACCTACGTATTTATTACTATAATAAAGGCATCATCACTGTGATGCCATAAAAAGGACAACACAATAAATCGTTATTTGATATACAGTCATGTTATATTCACGCTATAACAATATATTATTTTATTAAGGTGATTTCTTGTGGAAGACGCTGTTATTCTCGTAGATAAAAATGATAATGAGCTAGGAACAATGCCAAAGCTTGAAGCTCATATTGTAGGCGCCTTACATCGAGCCTTTTCAATATTTATTTTTAATTCAAAACAACAATTACTTATTCAGCAACGTGCAATATCTAAATATCACTCTGGTGGTTTATGGGCAAATACATGTTGTAGTCATCCGCTTCCAAACGAATTACTTTCAGATGCTATTCATCGTCGTTTAGATGAAGAATTAGGTATGCAATGTGATATGCAATCTATTGGAACTATTCTGTATAACGAAAAAGTGACAGATGATCTGATAGAGCATGAATTTGATCATCTATTTCTTGGGTTTAGTAACGAATTACCACATAGCAATCCAGATGAAGTGATGAATTATCGTTGGGTTTCTTTAGATACACTCTATCAAGACACTGAAAAAAACCCACAAAATTACAGTGTTTGGTTTCGTTATATATTAAATAGGATGGGGATTGAGCAATTTTCTCGTTGGAGCCAAGGCATTATTTAGCAATTATCTTATTAACAACCTAAATATAAAATCAATTGCTTATTCTT
>NZ_JBLRMI010000010.1:0-115472 GCF_047921555.1 Proteus sp. LHD240705 | reverse complement strand
TTAAAGCGTTAGTGTTAAATAACATTAATCGCGCAAAGAATACGCGGAGCGGTAGTTCAGTTGGTTAGAATACCTGCCTGTCACGCAGGGGGTCGCGGGTTCGAGTCCCGTCCGTTCCGCCAACATTAAGAAGCCTAAGTCTAACGACTTAGGTTTTTTTTTGCTTAAAATTTAGAATTGAGCATAAATTAATCGGATAATTTTAGGTAAACATAACTATTATGTACAAAAATAATTACTTTTGTTGATAATGGTGTCCTTTTAAAGGGTGAGAGCGAAGCTTGGCTTTGGTATACTTTAGTTATAGCAAGATATCTTGCTGTTTATCTGAGGTTGCTAATGGCGAAAAAACCGAATTATTCAGTGCGTTTTGTGGCAGGTCAACCTGTAGAGAGGATTGAGCCTAGCCCGCCTTTAAGTGAAAGAAAGGATACTCTACCTATTGGAATGCCCCTTTACACAGAAGGCACTCTAAAAATTGCGGTTTGGAATATCTATAAACAGCAACGACTCAATTGGCGTAATATGTTGGAAACGCTCTCAACAGATACGCATTTGCTTTTGTTACAAGAAGCGCAAACTACACCAGAGCTTGTGCGTTTTGCTGGAACTCATCATTTAATTGCAGACCAAGTCCCCGCCTTGGCTTTTCAACAACACCCAGCAGGCGTGATGACATTATCAAGTTCCCATCCTATCTATTGCTGTCCTCTCAGAGAGAAAGAGCCTTTTTTACGGCTACCCAAATCAGCATTAATCACGGTATATCCATTAATTACGGGTGATCATTTAATGGTCATTAATGTACATGCGATTAATTTTAGTTTTGGTGTTGATGTTTATCAGCGTCAGTTGAGCAATTTATCTGTTCACATCATGAATCATAAAGGACCTGTGATTTTAGCGGGTGATTTTAATGCGTGGAGTCGCCCAAGAGTCAATGTATTAAAACGTTTTGCAAGAACGTTAAGACTCAAAGAGGTTATTTTTGATAATGATTGGCGTACAAAAGCCTTTGGTAAACCTTTGGATTATATTTTTTATCGTGGGTTATCGTTGAATAAAGCCGAAGTCTTAATTACAGATGCATCCGACCATCATCCTTTAATTGCGACATTTTATTAGCAAGTAATTATAACACAAGTTAATATTTAATTTTTTATATTCAAATTAAATATGATTATATCATCTATCAATTAGAAATATTATTTTGTAGGTAATTTATCTATCTATTTAATCTATTTGTTATATTAACGCCTTTTACTATACTTTTTTTGTCTATCTAATATCACTAGATATAGGAAATAAAATGCCAACAAAAAATATAGTTATTATTGGTGGTGGTACCGGCGGAACTATTCTTGCTAATATCCTAGCTAAAAAATTAAATGACGAAATCTTTTCAAATAAAATTAAAATCACGCTTATTTCAGATAATCCTAATCATTATTATAAACCTGCATTTATGTATATTGCATTTAATCTTTTTTTAAAAGAAGAGCTAATGCGATCAGAAAGAAGTTTATTAAGACCTGAAATTGAATTTGTTATCGATAAAGCAGAACGTTTTGACTTTAATAATAAAGTGATTTATTGCGAGTCAAATAAAAAATATAACTATGATTTTTTAGTATTAGCAACAGGTTGCGTTCCTAGCCCTCATAGAATTGAAGGCTTAAAAGAAGCGGGAAATCATTTTTACCAATATGAAGCTGCCAGAACTCTTGCTGATAAATTAGCCAAAATTGAAAAAGGTCGTGTATTTATTACGGTTAGCTTCCCTGAAACACCTAATGTACCTCATCAATGTGGTATTGCTCCTATGGAGACAACATTGATGCTGGATGAACTTCTTCGCCAGCGTCGGGTAAGAAATAATATAGAAATTGTTTATACCTATCCTACGGTTGCCCAACTTCTAAGAAACTGTCTGTTTATGCAACAAGAGGTTTGTGAAGTGCTTCCAGCAGTATTCTCTGAGCGAGATATTAAAGCTAAGCGAGGCTTTACGTTGAGCCATGTTGATCCTGATAAGAAAATAGCTTACTCAAAAGAGGGCGAGGAAGAGCCATTCGATATCCTGATGAGTACACCGCCGATTACTGCCGTTGAGGCAATACGTAATACTGGTTTGAGTGAACATAATAATGGTGAAGGCTGGTTACCGACTGATCCTGAAACATTGCAAGTCTATGGATTAAATCAAGTGTATGTTCTTGGTGATACGGTTGATTTACCGATTAGTAAAGCTGGCGGTAGTTGCCATAACCAAGCTGGCGTAATTGCAAATAACATCTGTGGTGAACTTCGCTACGGTTATCCTGCTGCGATTTATGATGGTCGTGTGCAAGCGGTCGCACAAATGGGATTATCAGCAGGTATGCCATTACAGTATGACTATAAACATGACGTAATTCCTACACCACCAACAAAGCTAGGTGGATTACTGCGTAATAGTTATAACCGAGGTTTATATTGGGCAACCGTTAGAGGATTATTATAGGGGATACAATAATGAGTGAAAATAACTTAAGCCCAGCAGATATTCAACTATTATCTGATGAAGATAAATTACATCTTCAACATTTATTAGAAAAAGCAAGACCATTATTAGCATTAAAACGCTTTGATAATATTGTCGATTTATTATCTTTAATTTCTGACTCAATAGATATTATGGATAATGCAACGGTTGAAAAACTTTCTGTTGCGTTTGAAGAAACATTAATTCCAGTATGGGAGTTAAGTGCTGCTTATAATATGGCAAAGAAAGAATCTATTTATCAAGATAAAAAATATACATTAGGTTCAACTTTTGCGTTATTAAGAAATCCTGATACGCTTAAAGGGATTTCAATTATTCTAAGAACAGTTCAAATTATCGGGGAAAATAACCAAAGAATAGAAAATTAATTAATAATTAGGAGATATAATGACGCAAAGTAATAAACATTTTAATACTCAAGCAATACATTATGGTTATTCTCCGTTAGATTTTCAGGGGGCGTTAGTGCCTCCTGTTTTTCAAACATCCACTTTTGTTTTTCCAACGGCACAATATGGTGCTGATTGCTTTGCAGGAAAACAAAAAGGGCATTTTTATTCTCGGATCTCAAACCCTACTTTAGAATTGTTAGAAAGGCGCTTAGCACAATTAGAACATGGTGAAGGTGCCGTTGTTTTTTCTTCAGGAATAGGGGCAATTACGTCTAGTTGCTGGTCGTTACTTCAGCCCGGTGATGAACTTATTGCTGATATGACGCTTTATGGCTGTACTTTTA
Organism: Proteus sp. LHD240705; assembly: GCF_047921555.1. Lineage (NCBI taxonomy): Bacteria > Pseudomonadati > Pseudomonadota > Gammaproteobacteria > Enterobacterales > Morganellaceae > Proteus > Proteus sp. LHD240705. The sequence continues at coordinate 112,191 of NZ_JBLRMI010000010.1, read as the reverse complement.
CGTTTTTCAATCATGGACTTGCTAAATTTGGTGTTAAAATAAAACATGTTGATTTAACTAACCTTGAAAAACTAAAAGAAGCAATCACAGAGAAAACAAAATTAATTTTTTTTGAAACTCCGGCTAATCCTAATATGCGAGTGAGTGATATTGCAAAAATATCAGAAATTGCGCATCAACATCATATTTTAGTGATGGTCGATAGTACTTATTGCTCGCCTTATTTACAGCAACCTTTAAAACTTGGTGCTGATATTGTTGTGCATTCTATGACCAAATATTTATCAGGTCATGGGGATGTCACTGCGGGAGCAATTATTACCACGCACGCCTTAGCGGATAAAATACGTGTTGAAGGTTTAAAGGATATGACGGGGGCTTGTTTATCTCCCCATGATGCCTCGTTAATATTACGAGGAATAAAAACACTGAGCATAAGGATGGAGCAGATCTGCCAAAATGCACAGCGTATCGCACAATATCTTGAAGATAATCCCAAAGTCGAAACTATCCATTATCCTGGGCTAGTTTCTTTTCCTCAATATGAACTCGCCAAACGCCAGATGCGCTTACCCGGTGGCATGATAGCTATTGAACTAAAAGGAGGCATAAAAGCCGGTAGAGAATTTCTCAATCGTTTAGATCTTTTTAGTAGAGCCGTGAGTTTAGGAGACTGCGAATCTTTAGCACAACATCCTGCCACAATGACCCATGCCACTTATAGTGCAGAAGAACGACAAAGACATGGAATTAGTGATGGTTTAATTCGACTATCAATTGGTCTTGAAGATGTGGAAGATTTAATTGCGGATTTAAAACAAGCTTTGGCTTAATGAAAATCGCATAATTTATAATAAAGAAAAAGGCTGTGAATTAATCCACAGCCTTTATTGTTTAGCTAGAAATTGTCTAATTCAGAAATGTGATTTATTTCTGAGTCATTCTTGGCTTGATACCCACATAATAGCCAACTGTTAAAATAGCTACCCATACCATACCGACAACCAATGCCATTCTGGTTGATTCAAAATAGCCTAAGATTGCGATAACAAACGCCATAAAGACGATAGTCAATGCTGGTGCAACAGGCCATAGTGGTACTGGAAATTTAAGCGTTTTCACTTCATCTGCGCTCATCTTACGGCGCATAGCAACTTGAGAAAGTAAAATCATTAACCATACCCAAACTGTTGCAAATGTCGCAATAGAAGCGATTAAAACAAAGATTTGCTCTGGAATAAGGTAGTTAAGTACTACGCCTAGTAACAATACGACAGACATCACAAGCACCGTCATCCAAGGCACACCATTACGGGTGAGTTTCATAAAGGATTTTGGTGCTTGTCCTTCTTGAGCCATACCGTACATCATACGACCGGCACCGAAGATATCACTGTTTATCGCAGAAATTGCGGCTGTGATAACCACAAGGTTTAAGATATTTGCTGCTGAATTGATCCCTAGATTTGAGAAAATCTGTACAAATGGGCTACCGTTATGACCAATTTGTTGCCAAGGGAAAATGCACATTAGAATGAAAATTGTCAGTACATAGAATAATAAGATACGAAACGGTACGGCATTGATAGCTTTAGGGATGGTTTTTTCAGGATCTTTAGCTTCACTGGCAGTAATACCAATGACTTCAATCCCACCAAACGCAAACATCACAATGGCAAGTGAGGCTATTACGCCTTCTATGCCATTTGGCATAAAGCCGCCGAACTCCCATAAGTTAGAGATCCCAATAGGGTGTTCAGTTTGTTGACCAAAACCATACATCATAATGACAACACCACCAATGATCATGGCGATAATGGCGGTCACTTTAACAATAGAAAGCCAAAATTCCATTTCACCAAATATTTTCACATGGCAAAGGTTTAAGGCACCAATAAAGCAAACTATTCCTAAAACCCATATCCACTGATCAACATCTGGGAACCAGAGTTTCATATAAAAGCCAAATGCCGTGACGTCTGCAAGACATACAATCAGCATTTCAAAAACGTAGTTCCAGCCAGTTAAGAAGCCAGCTAAAGGCCCCATATAATGGCTTGCATATTGTGAAAAAGAGCCTGCAACAGGATGATGAACTGCCATTTCACCTAATGCACGCATAACCATAAATACTGCTGCACCACCAATAAGGTAAGCAAGCAATACAGCTGGACCCGCTTTCTCAATGGCAGCCGCAGAGCCATAAAATAAACCTGTACCGATTGCAGAGCCAAGCGCCATGAAACGAATGTGCCGCCCTGATAATCCTCGTGAAAGTTGATTCTCTTTTTGCATCTAAAGTATTCCCATCTCTGTCCAACGGAGGAATGCTATCCTCTTTTTCAGTGTCTTCTCGCACGTTAGCTATTCAAAACAAACCATGTACCTTATCATAAAGCCTCTTACGGTGAGATAGTTATCTGTAATAATCATCAGCATTCATTGGATATCAGAGTTTCTTATGCAATACCCCATTAATGAAGTGTTTCAAACCTTACAGGGTGAAGGTGTTTTTACTGGCGTTCCTGCACTTTTTGTTCGATTACAGGGTTGTCCTGTAGGTTGTAGTTGGTGTGATACCAAACATACTTGGGAAAAAGAAGAGGAAAAAAAAGTTCCTCTTGGCGATATTCCTATTAAAACGCAAGAAAGCGATACTTGGGGAGAAGCCAGTGTTGCTCAGATTTTATCACTTTTCCAACAACAAGGTTATAGTGCAAAACACGTGGTTATCACAGGAGGCGAGCCTTGCTTATATGATTTACGTCCTTTAACAGAAAGGCTAGAGCAAGCAGGTTTTGCCTGTCAGATAGAAACCAGTGGTACTCACGATATTTTATGTAGTGAGAAAACATGGGTGACACTTTCCCCAAAAGTAGGCATGAAAGGGGGATTGACGGTATTACCCAGCGCAATTAATAGAGCTAATGAGATAAAACATCCCGTTGGGCGTGAAAAAGATATTGAAGCGTTAGATGCCTTACTGATATTACGCACAGAACACCCTGCGCCTGTTGTTGCCTTACAGCCCATTAGTTGTAAAGAGAGTGCAACAGCATTATGTATTAAAACCTGTATTGAACGTAATTGGCGTTTCTCTATGCAAACGCATAAGTATTTAAATATTGCGTGATCGCGTTTTTAATATAAAAAAATCAGCCAATAAAAGGCTGATTTTCTTTTAAGTGATAATGGGTTAATGTAAAACCCGATTTATTCACCGCGATAAATACATCCTGCTGTACACGTCTCTTTTACCATCACCGCAGATAATAATGGCAATGACGGTTTTACTTGTTGCCAAATCCATTTTGCCAGCACTTCGCTGGTTGGATTTTCTAGGCCTTCAATTTCATTGAGATAGTAGTGATCTAGACGCTCAAGAGTAGGTTTAAATGCGGCTTTCACATCAGCAAAATCAATAAGCCAACCTGAATGTTCATCAACTTCACCTGTTAGTTCTAATCTAACAAGAAAAGAGTGTCCATGAAGACGCCCACATTTGTGGCCTTCAGGAACATGTGGCAAATGGTGGGCTGCTTCAAACTGAAAATCTTTAAAGATGGTGGTTGTCATCAAAACTCTCTTGACTTAATTAGTAAAAAAAAGACACAAATAGAACGAAGTCTACCAGTGTAGCTGATTTAGCGTATCACGCCTAATCTCCCTTAATCTTAATGGCTTATTATGTTCCTTTTTGCTTATTCATTATATTGATAAAGGAAACCAATAAATAAATTTAGCATTTAAGGTTATTAGATAGAGCCAACAGGTCTTTAATTCGCCTTCTAGTCGTGAGATACCCTCTCAATATTAGAAATATTATCAAAGAACAATAAAGCACAGATAAGTGCTTCGCTTTTTTAAGGCAGGATAAATGAGCAATCAACCTCCATTATTATCAATGCTTCCATTAACCTCGGAGCAATTGAGTAAATTAAAGGACGCAACAAAAGATCTCTCAACAGCGCAAATTGCGTGGTTATCTGGCTATTTGTGGGGGCAGCTTAATCCTTCTGTTGTATCCGCATCGACAGCGGTTACTTCAGTACACGTACCAGAGCAGGAAACCATTACATTGATCTCTGCTTCTCAAACGGGTAATGCGCGTCACCTTGCAGAACAGTTACGAGATAATCTGGTTGCTCACAAATTGAATGTAGAGCTATATTCCGCAGGTGAATATAAGTTTAAGCAGATCCATAAAACAACAACCTTGATCATCATTGCATCGACGCAAGGTGAAGGTGATCCTCCTGAAGAAGCGATAGCTTTTTATAAATATCTGAACTCTAAAAAAGCCGCTGAAATGAAAGAAACGGCTTATGCAGTATTGAGCTTAGGTGATACCTCGTATGAGCATTTCTGTAAGGCAGGAAAAGACTTTGATGAGCGAATAGCACAACTGGGCGCAACTCGTTTATTACCAAGAGTTGATGCCGATGTTGAATATCAATCTGTTGCGGATGAATGGATAAAACAGCTTACAGAACTCTTAAAAGCAAGAGTACCAGAACAAAGTACGCAAATCCTGCAACAAACACAATCAGGTACGACGGATACAATTGAGTCATCTATTTATCATCGAGATGCGCCTTTTACTGCTACATTACTGACTAATAAAAAAATCACAGGCAGAAATTCAGATAGAGATATTCGCCATATTGAAATCAGCCTTGAAGGTTCTGATTTACAATATCAACCGGGCGATGCGCTAGGCGTTTGGTTTAATAACTCACCTGAAAAAGTTGATGAACTTATTGCCTTGTTGTGGCTAAAAGGTGATGAACCTGTCACGTTAAAATCTCAAACATTCACCTTAAAAGAAGCGTTGCTGCATCATTGTGAACTAACTCAAAATAGCGCACCTATCGTAAAAGCCTATGCCCAATTGACGCGCCATGAAGATCTATTGTCATTGGTAGCTGATAAAACTAAGCTTCAGCAATATGCAGACAAACATCCTATTAATGAGATGGTGCGTCAATATTGTGCTCAACCCACGGCACAAGATTTTGTTGATATTTTACGTCCACTAACTCCTCGCCTTTACTCTATTGCATCGTCACAACAAGAAGTAGAAGACGAAGTACACCTTACTTTAGGGGTTGTACGTTACGACGTTAACTCGCGTACTTATACTGGTGGAGCCTCTGGTTTTTTAGCCGATAGCTTAAAAGAAGGTGATAGCGTCAATGTTTTTATCGAAAAAAATGCACATTTTCGCCTCCCTGAAGATAACACCGCACCTATCATTATGATTGGTCCAGGTACTGGAATTGCACCTTTTAGAAGTTTTATGCAGCAGCGCGAAAATGACGCTGCAACAGGTAAAAACTGGTTATTTTTTGGTAATCCTCATTTTGTAGAAGATTTTCTCTATCAAGTGGAATGGCAACGTTATGTCAAAAGCGGTCTGTTAACTCATATCGATTTAGCATGGTCACGAGATCAAGCACATAAAATTTATGTACAAGATAAATTACGCGAACGTGGTAGTGAGATTTGGCAATGGTTACAGCAAGGTGCTTATCTTTATGTTTGTGGTGATGCATCTCGGATGGCAAAAGATGTTGAACAGGCGTTGTTAGATATTGTGATGGAGTATGGCAATAAAAATATTGAAGAAGCAGATGAATACTTAAGTGAGCTACGCCTAGAACGGCGTTATCAGAGGGATGTCTATTAAATGAAATCACACACTCAAGCGCCCTTAGTGGTTGAAGGGAAACTGGCTGATAGTGAACGCATGAAAAAAGAGAGTCACTTTTTACGCGGCACTATTACAGAAGACTTACAAAATGGTTTAACTGGTGGCTTTGAAGGCGATAACTTTTTGTTAATTCGCTTTCATGGCATGTATCAGCAAGATGACAGAGATATTCGTGCTGAACGTGCGGAGCAAATGCTAGAACCTCGCCATGCCATGATGCTACGTTGCCGTTTACCTGGCGGCATTATTTCGCCTAAACAGTGGCTTAGTATTGATAAGTTTGCGACTGAAAATACACTTTATGGCAGTATTCGTATTACTAATCGTCAAACATTTCAATTTCATGGTATTTTAAAAGGTAATGTAAAACCCGCACATCAGATGCTTGCAGCAACAGGGTTGGATTCTCTAGCTACTGCGAATGATGTTAACCGTAATGTCTTATGTACTTCAAACCCAGTGCAATCTTCGTTACACCAAGAAGCGTATGAGTGGGCGAAAAAAATATCAGAACACTTATTACCTCGCACTCATGCTTATGCGGAAATTTGGTTAGATAAAGAGAAAGTTGCAACCACAGACGAAGAGCCTATTTTGGGGGAAACCTACTTACCACGGAAATTTAAAACGTCAGTGGTGATCCCTCCTCATAATGATGTTGATCTTCATGCGAATGACATGAATTTTATTGCGATTGCTGAAAATGGGCATTTAGTCGGTTTTAATGTACTTGTGGGGGGCGGTTTAGCTATGACACATGGCGATAAGAAGACCTTTCCTCGCTTAGCCAGTGAGTTTGGTTATATCCCTATTGAGAATACATTGGCAATTGCAGAAGCGATTGTGACAACTCAGCGTGACTGGGGAAATCGAACTGAACGCAAAAATGCAAAAACAAAATACACATTAGAGCGTGTTGGCGTAGAAACGTTTAAACAAGAAGTTGAACGCCGTTCGGGGGTGACTTTTGAGGCTATTCGACCTTATGAATTTACCCATCGAGGCGATCAAATTGGTTGGTTAAAAGGTGTTGATGATAAATGGCACCTGACTTTATTTATTGAAAGTGGACGGCTGATTGATACGCCTGATGCTCTATTAAAAACGGGAGTGGCGGAAATTGCCAAAATCCATCAGGGTGATTTCCGACTGACTGCCAATCAAAATTTGATTGTGGCAGGTGTACCAGAAAGTGAAAAAGCCAATATTGAAGCGATTGCTCGTCGATACGGTTTGATTAACGATAACGTCACACCTCTGCGTGAACATGCAATGGCGTGTGTTTCTTTCCCAACTTGCCCATTGGCAATGGCAGAGGCAGAACGCTTTTTACCGGCATTTACTGATACACTTGATAGCTTAATGGCTAAACATGGTGTGAGTGAAGAGCATATTGTTGTGCGCGTAACGGGATGCCCAAATGGCTGTGGTCGAGCAATGCTTGCAGAAGTTGGGCTGGTGGGGAAAGCACCTGATCGCTATAACTTACATTTAGGCGGTAATCGCATCGGGACACGTATTCCGAGAATGTATCGCGAAAATATTACCTCACAAGAAATCATCTCAATACTTGATTCACTGATTGGTGAATGGGCAGTTTCTCGTCATAACAATGAAGGTTTTGGTGATTTTCTTATTCGCACTGACGTTGTTAAACCCGTACTTAATTCTGCGATTGATTTTTATGAAGTGCAGGAGGCGGTATGAGTCTATTTCAGCTTGCTTCGCTAAAACAGTTACCTGTTGAAGAGCAGACACATGCTTTGAGCCAGATTAATCAACGGTTAGAGCAATTAAGCGCCATTGAACGGGTTACTTGGGCTTTAGATAATTTACCTAAAGCCTTTGTATTAAGCTCCAGTTTTGGCATTCAAGCCGCGGTTTGTTTGCATTTAATGACAAGACAATACCCTGATATCCCCGTGATTTTGACTGATACAGGTTACTTATTTCCTGAAACCTACCAGTTTATTGATAGTCTAACGCAGCAGTTACAACTTAACTTGAAGGTCTATCGAGCTGAAATATCTTCATCTTGGCAAGAAGCGCGTTACGGCAAACTTTGGTTAGAAGGCATTGACGGTATTGAGCGTTATAACCAGATAAATAAAGTAGAGCCAATGGAAAGAGCTTTACGTGAATTACAGGCTCAAACGTGGTTTGCAGGCCTTCGTCGTCAGCAATCTAAAAGTCGTGAACATTTGCCAGTGCTTTCAATCGCAAAAGGGATCTTTAAGTTTTTACCCATCGTAGATTGGGATAATAAGAAAGTTTATCAATATCTTAAAGAAAACGACTTACCTTACCATCCTTTATGGGAGCAGGGTTATCTCTCAGTGGGAGATATTCATACAACTCGAAAATGGGAAGAGGGTATGAGTGAAGAAGAAACACGATTTTTTGGCTTAAAACGCGAGTGTGGATTACACGAATAACGTCATTATCTGCCAATAAATAGTTGGGTAATAGAGCTTATCTATTGCCCTTTTTGTCATTTTTAAAAATCATAACTATTTGAAAATATTTTATTTTTCCTTATTCCTTTCTGTTCCATTACATATCTTTTTGTCATTTCATAACCCTTAAAGCACCTTTTATAGTCGTTAGTTATAAAGTGAACAACGAAGGTGAAATGCGCGTATGGATTACCTACCCTTATTTGTGGAATTAAAAGAACGCCCAGTGTTATTGGTTGGTGGTGGTCATGTTGCTGCGCGTAAAGCTTTGCTGTTATTAAGAGCAGGCGCTCGCTTAAGAGTGATTGCACCTCAGTTGTGTGATGAATTACATCTTGCTTATCAGCAAGAAAAAATTGAATGGGTATCAGCCAAATATCAATCTGAATATCTATTAGGAATGATGCTTGTGATTGTGGCAACTGATGACAGTGTGCTTAATCAGCAAGTTTATCTTGATGCACAAGCACGGCATATTTTTGTCAATGTTGTGGATTCACAACCTCAATGCTCATTTATCTTTCCCGCCATTATCGATAGAAATCCCATTTTGATTGCGATTTCATCGGCAGGAAAAGCCCCTGTTTTAGTGCGAATGATACGTGAAAAATTAGAAGCTTTATTACCAAACTCATTAGGCACAATGGCAACAATTGCTGGAAAATGGCGCAATAAAGTGAAACAGCAATTAGGCTCGTTTCAAGCGCGTTGCCGTTTTTGGGAGCAAGCGTTTAGTGGCAAATTTGCCGCTTTAGTGGCAAGTGATCAACTGGCACAAGCAGAAGCCTTGCTTGCACAACAATTGAAACAAAAAGAGATCCAACAAGGTGAACTAGCATTAGTTGGGGCAGGGCCCGGTGACGCAGGATTATTAACACTGCGCGGCTTACAGGTTATTCAACAAGCCGAAGTTGTGCTCTATGACAGTTTAGTGAGTCCAGAGGTTTTAGAGCTTGTTCGTCGTGACGCTGACACTATTTGTGTAGGTAAAAGAGCGGGGCACCATAGTGTTTCTCAAGAAGAAACCAATGCGCTGATCGTGAAACATGCGCAACTTGGTAAACGTGTTGTCCGATTAAAAGGGGGCGATCCCTTTATTTTTGGACGAGGTGGCGAAGAACTAGAGGTTGCAGTACAACATGGCATTTCATTCCAAGTTATTCCTGGGGTTACTGCGGCAAGTGGCGCAAGTGCATACGCTGGTATTCCATTAACGCATCGTCAATACGCACAAACTGTCACCTTTATGACAGGACATTGTAAACCCGACGGAATAGAGCCTGATTGGGCTTCATTAGCGCAGGCGAACCATACGCTAGCAATTTATATGGGAACAACAAAAGCCGAGCTTATTAGCCAGCGTTTAATTAAACTCGGGCGTTCTCCATTAACACCTATTGCGGTGATTAGTTGTGGTACACGTCGTGATCAGCAAGTTTTCACGGGAAATCTAACACAATTAGCGCAGTTAGCCGAAAACGCGCCAATGCCCGCTTTATTAATTGTAGGGGAAGTCGCGGCACTACATCACCAACTTGCGTGGTTTGGCGATAGACAATCCCAATCAACATCATCAATCCATTCACCTTTGGTTCATTTTGCCTAAAACGAGGTTGTTATGAATGAAACACAATTAACACATCTTCAGCAATTAGAAGCAGAAAGTATTTATATTCTGCGCGAAGTTGTCGCTGAATTTGAAAATCCCGTCATGCTTTATTCAATAGGCAAAGATTCCTCGGTGATGTTGCATTTAGCTCGCAAGGCGTTTTATCCCGCAAAATTACCTTTTCCTTTATTGCATGTTGATACTGGTTGGAAATTTCGAGAAATGTATGAATTTCGAGATAAAACGGCTAAAGAATATGGCTTTGAGCTTAACGTTTATCGAAATCCGCAAGGTGCAGAACTTGGGATCAATCCATTTATTCATGGTAGTGCAAAACACACGGATATCATGAAAACAGAAGGACTAAAGCAAGCCTTAGACAAATATGGTTTTGATGCGGCATTTGGTGGTGCGCGCCGTGATGAAGAAAAATCACGCGCCAAAGAGCGTATTTATTCATTTAGAGATAGAAAGCATCGCTGGGATCCGAAAAACCAACGACCTGAATTATGGAAAAACTATAACGGACAGATTAATAAAGGTGAAAGTATTCGTGTATTTCCACTCTCCAACTGGACAGAACTCGATATTTGGCAATATATCTATTTAGAGAATATCGATATTGTTCCTCTCTATTTTGCCAAAAATAGACCCGTTATTGAACGTGATGGCACCTTAATTATGGTAGATGACGACAGAATTGATCTAAAACCGGGTGAAGTGATCACACAGCAACAAGTGAGATTTAGAACGCTGGGATGCTGGCCATTAACGGGTGCTATTCCTTCACAAGCAGAAACGTTACCCGCCATTATTGAAGAAATGCTGATTTCCACCAGCAGCGAACGACAAGGGCGTTTAATTGACAGTGATCAGTCGGCCTCAATGGAACTGAAAAAGCGCCAAGGTTATTTTTAATCGGAGGAAATATGGGACTTTTAGCCATAAAAACGAATCAACTTGTCGCGGGTGAAATCGCACAACAAGGCGGTGTAGATCGCTATCTTAAGGCTCAACAGAATAAAGGATTACTGCGATTTCTAACCTGTGGAAATGTCGATGATGGAAAAAGTACATTAATAGGACGTTTACTTCATGACACAAGGCAGATCTACGAAGATCAGCTTTCTACATTACAAAATGAAAGTAAAAAGATCGGTACTCAAGGTGAAAAGCTCGATCTTGCTTTGCTGGTGGATGGATTAGCCGCAGAAAGAGAGCAGGGGATCACGATTGATGTTGCTTACCGCTATTTTTCAACGTCAAAACGTAAGTTTATTATTGCTGATACGCCTGGGCATGCTCAATATACTCGCAATATGGCGACAGGAGCATCAACAAGTTCACTTTCTATTCTGTTGATCGATGCTCGAAAAGGCGTACAAGAACAAACACGGCGACACAGTTTTATCAGCACACTCCTTGGGATCCGTCATTTAATCGTAGCGATCAATAAAATGGATCTGGTGGATTATCAGCAAGCGACCTTTGATTCGATCCTGCAAGATTATCTTAAATTTGCCGATCAACTCCCAACAGATCTTACTATTGAATTTGTCCCTATTTCCGCCCTTGATGGTGACAATGTGGTTTCTCCCTCATTGAATATGCTTTGGTATCAAGGAAAAACGCTACTTTCATTATTAGAGGATGCACCGGTTAAATTGGGTTCAGATCCGCAAGCATTGCGTTTTCCTGTGCAATATGTGAATCGTCCAGATTTAGATTTTAGAGGATACAGCGGTACAGTGTCTTCAGGTGTGCTTTATCAAGGGCAAAAAATCAAAGTATTACCTTCAGAAAAACATACAACGATTACACGTATTGTCACTTTTGATGGTGATTTAACGCAAGCTAAAGCAGGGCAAGCAATCACATTGGTTCTGGCAGATGAAATTGATATTAGTCGAGGGGATATTATCGTTGATGATAACGATACAACCGCCAATATTAGCACTCATGCGTTAATTGACGTGGTGTGGATGTCAGAGCAGCCTTTAGTGCAAGGTCATACTCTGGATATCAAAATTGCAGGTAAAAAAAGCCGCGCCAAAATAGAAAATATTCATTATCAAGTGGATGTAAATAAACTCACCCAACAAGTCACAGATAACTTAAGTTTAAATGCGATTGGTAGTGTTGAAGTCTCATTTGAAGAGCCTCTGGTGCTGGATAACTATCAAGTTAATGCTGATACTGGAGGATTAATACTGATTGATCGACTAAGCAATGTCACCGTAGGCGCTGGACTTATTCGAGAAACGAGAGATAACGCGATACAAACTATGACGCAATATGATGCTTTTGAAGTCGAGTTAAATCAGCTTATCCGTCGCCACTTTCCCCATTGGGGCGCAAGAGATCTTCTTGGAGGAAAATAGTGGTGATAAGCAACGATATTGTTTGGCATCCTCATAAAATTGGATTAAATGAACGCGAATCACAACAAGCACACAAAGGATGTGTGCTTTGGTTTACAGGGTTATCTGGTTCAGGTAAATCCACACTTGCCGATGCGTTAGAGCAAGCACTTTATCAATATTCACAAAAGCATTCGCCTATTCATAGCTATTTATTAGATGGGGATAACTTACGCCATGGTTTATGTTGTGATCTTGGGTTTAGTGCCGAAGATAGGCATGAGAATATTCGCCGTGTGGGGGAAGTGGCTAAATTGATGGTCGATGCGGGACTGATTGTCTTAACCGCTTTTATTTCTCCTTACCAAAAAGACAGACAACAAGTTAGAGATCGCTTTGAGCAAGGAAGATTTATTGAGATCTTTGTTGATACACCTCTTTCTATTTGTGAAGCCCGTGATCCGAAAGGGCTTTATCAAAAAGCAAGACGTGGAGAGATAAAACAATTTTCAGGTATAGATTCGCCTTATGAACAGCCCATTGATCCTGAATTACATTTAGACGGCACACTTTCTATAAGTGAACTAATCCAACAAATCCTCGCTTACCTACAGCAAAATCAAATCTATCGTGAGTTTTAGGACGACATTACATTATCTCTACACAAACACCCTATAAAAGGAGGGGATGTGTAGAGATATTATGGCTATTTAAGATTTTCAACCACGCATACATTTACTGATGAATTCAGTGTATAGATCCTTATCTTAATAAGAAAAAATCACACCTTAGTCTGAATTTTATAGAAGTTACCCACGTTTATAGTGAGGAAAATAGGAATAATAATGTAATATATTCCAGCACTTTTGTGGCGTCTGTTGTTGAGTTGTGGGATGATTAGCCCATTAATCTTGGGGGTGGTAATGGGGAAATTAACAGTCTTACTTCTGATTTTACTTGGTTGGCTACAATATTCATTGTGGTTAGGTAAAAATGGTATCCATGATTACAACAAAGTAAGTCAAGAAGTTGAATCTGCATTGGCGCAAAATACGCAGTTAAAAGAGCGTAATGATCGTCTATTTGCAGAGATTGATGACCTCAATGGCGGGCAAGAAGCGTTAGAAGAACGTGCTCGTAGTGAATTAGGAATGATAAAGCCTAATGAGACATTTTTCCGTATTGTGAGCGATAAATCTCAACCACGTCGTTAATTTATTGAATTAATAGTGTGCCCTGATACAAATATCATAATGAATATAACAAACTCAACTCTTCCTATTGTTGCCGTTATTCCAGCGGCTGGTATTGGAAGTCGAATGCAATCAGTCTGCCCAAAACAATATTTGAAAATTGGCGGATTGACTATTCTTGAACATACCATTAATGCTTTATTAAAACATCCACGTATAACGCAAATTATCGTGGCGATCAGCCCTAATGACAGCTATTTTCACACTTTACTTTTAGCGCAAGATGAAAGAATAATTACGGTTAATGGTGGTGGTGAACGCGCTGACTCTGTATTGTCAGGTTTAGAGTATGTCACTCAACATTTTTCTGAAAATACATGGGCGTTAGTTCATGATGCAGCAAGACCTTGCCTGCATTTTGGCGATCTTGACCATCTTATTAAACTCATTGATGAAAACGTTATGGATCCACAATTTTGTGGTGGCATTCTTGCGACACCTGTTCGCGATACAATGAAACGTAGTCATCAACAAGATAACCATATTGAACAAACAGTAGAAAGAACAACCCTATGGCATGCTTTAACGCCACAATTCTTTCCTGCATTGTTATTAAAACAAAATATAGAAAATGCACTCTCACAAAAAGCAACGATCACTGATGAAGCCTCAGCGATGGAGTTTGCTGGATATGAACCTTTATTAGTTAAAGGTCGTGCAGATAATATTAAAGTTACTCAGCCAGAAGATTTAGCGCTTGCAGAGTTTTTCCTCTCACGCCAAATCACCAGTATAAGGAACACATAATAAAATGAGAATTGGACACGGTTACGACGTACATAAATTTGGCGGTGAAGGCCCTATTATTATTGGCGGTGTCAGAGTTCCTTATGAACAAGGGCTGTTAGCTCACTCTGATGGCGATGTCGTATTACATGCAGTGACAGATGCTATTTTAGGTGCAGTGGCAATGGGTGACATTGGCACATTGTTTCCTGATACCGACCCTGCATACAAAGGTGCAGATAGCCGTGTACTCCTTCGTGAAGCCTTCTCACGCGTAAGAGCAAAAGGTTACCGAATTGGTAATTTAGATGTCACGATCATTGCTCAGGCTCCAAAAATGCTACCTCATACACCACAAATGCGCGTCAATATCGCAGAAGATCTTCATTGCCATGTTGATGATATCAATGTGAAAGCGACCACAACAGAAAAGCTTGGATTTGTTGGTAGAAAAGAAGGCATTGCCTGTGAAGCCGTTGTTTTACTAATGAAAGAGTCATTACCTGAATGAGTGATTTACCCGAACTCCATTGGTTACATGGAAAACCACAAGCAACAGGTTTATTAAAGTCAATCCCTGAAGATTTTATTGTCTGTGAAGATCTTGGCTTCACCCTTGATGGGGAAGGCGAGCATGTCATGGTGAAAATCAGAAAAACAGGTTGTAATACGGCTTTTGTTGCTGAAAAATTAGCAAAATTTGTTGGTATCCATCCTCGTGATGCCAGTTACGCTGGTCTAAAAGATAGAAATGCAGTGACTGAACAATGGTTTTGTCTGCGAATGCCGGGTAAAGAGATGCCCGATTTTAGTCAGCTTGTTTTAGAAGGTTGTGAAATTCTAGAAACGACTCGCCAACAACGTAAATTACGTATAGGAACGCTAAAAGGTAATCACTTTACATTGGTGTTACGAGAAATTTCTGATCGCGATTTTGTTGATACTCGATTAGTGCAAATAAAAGCAAAAGGTATTCCTAACTACTTTGGTGCTCAACGATTCGGTCGTAATGGTGATAATTTACGACAAGCCATGCGTTGGGCAACGGACGAAATCCGCGTAAAAGAACGAGGAAAACGTAGCTTTTATCTCTCAGCAGCTCGTAGTGCGATGTTTAATCATATTGTCAGCACAAGATTGGAATATGATTTATATTCAAAAGTGATACTCGGTGATGCAATGCAGCTTCATGGAAGAGGTAGCTGGTTTGTTGTTGATGAAGCAGAATTGGCTCAAACACAAACTCGTTATGAAGAGCATGATGTTCATATTACGGCACCTTTGCCGGGTAAAGGTGATTTAGGTACACAATCACAAGCATTGGATTTTGAAACTGAAAATCTGGCAGAATATGAAGCCTTCTGGTCACTAGCTCGACAAGAACGTGTTGATAATACAAGACGTGCTATCAATGTATTACCAGAAAATATGTCATGGAATTGGGTAGACGACACCACTGTTTCTCTGTCATTTTTTTTACCCGCAGGAAGCTTTGCAACTAGCGTTGTACGTGAATTAATTTTATTAGGGAATGATGATGCTGAAAATATTGGTGAGTAATGACGATGGTGTGATGGCGAAGGGGATACAGACTCTCGCTAAAGCATTGCGCCAGCGTTATGATGTACAAATTGTTGCACCTGATCGTAATCGTAGTGCTGCATCTAATTCTTTAACAATTGACAGACCTCTACGTAAGCAAGAGCTTGAGAATGGGGATATTGCGATTGTTGAGGGAACACCGACAGATTGCGTTTATCTTGGTGTAAACCATTTAGTACGTCCTCGTCCTGATATTGTGGTTTCTGGTATTAATCATGGTCCTAATTTGGGTGATGATGTTATTTATTCAGGTACTGCTGCAGCGGCAACAGAAGGGCGTTTTTTAGGTTTACCTGCCATTGCTGTTTCACTTGATGGTGAAACGCACTTTGAGACCGCCGCTCAAGTGACTTGTGAAGTTTTGGCAATGTTACAACAAGTACCGTTAAGAGCGGGAAATATTCTCAATATTAACGTACCTGATATTCCTCTTGATGAAGTAAAAGGTTTTCGTATTACACGTTGTGGTAGTCGTCATGCTTCACAACATGTTTATACACATACTGATCCTCGAGGAAATAGTCTTTATTGGATTGGGCCTCCAGGTGAAAAAAATGATGTAGGCCCTGATACAGATTTTGCTGCTGTTGACGAAGGTTATGTATCGATAACCCCATTACATGTCGATTTAACAGCCTATAAAGCACTTGATTTACTACAAAATTGGTTAAATAAAGCAGAGGTCAAAAAAACATGTTAAGTCGGTCAATGAAAGACTTACTGACAATGTTAAAACAGCATGGCATCAAGGATGAGAGCCTGTTGGAAGCAATGAGTAAAGTACCAAGAGAGCTTTTTATTGATGAAGCGCTTTCTCATAAGGCTTATGAAAATACGGCTTTGCCTATTGGCAATGGGCAAACTATTTCACAGCCTTATATTGTTGCCAAAATGACAACGCTACTGGAATTACAAAGTACCGATTCTGTATTAGAAATTGGTACAGGTTCGGGATATCAAACTGCAGTATTAGCAAATTTAGTTCATCATGTTAGTTCCGTTGAGCGTATAAAGATATTGCAATGGCAAGCTAAACGGCGCTTTAAACATCTTGATTTACATAATATCTCGACACGTCATGGTGATGGATGGGAAGGTTGGTCATCAAAAGCTCCTTTTAATGCCATAATAGTGACAGCGTGTGCAACAGAAGTACCACAACAGTTATTGATGCAGTTAGCCGATGGTGGCAGGATGATCATACCTGTTGGTGAACAACAACAAATACTGAAGTTTATCCGACGTTTAGGTAATGATTTTCACTATCAATCTATAGAAACTGTTAGATTTGTTCCTTTAATCGCAGGTGAGTTAGCATAACTTCCAGATAAATCTGACCGTTTTTTATTACTGCTTTTTAATAGCTTGTCGTAATCTGCACTAATAAATGAAACATTTTCAAAAAATTGCAGTCTTTTTGTTTAACTCGACAAATTGCTAGATGCTAATGCCTTTTTAAAGGGAGAAGGAAGTATGAATTCAGAAAGCCCAATTAAGCATGTCCGCTGGGCAATCATGTGTTCGGTAATTGGATTTGCATTAACAGGCTGTGCAGATACACCTTATCGTCCTGCGCCAATTACCTCTGTAAATGATAGCTCTTCAAATAATACGGTATCAACTGCACCTGTGATGACTAGCAGTAATGCGACACCTATTGAAAGAACTACCCCCTTACAATCGTCACCTCCTCCTTCTATTAAGGTGAACTCCGCTTCGACTAATGGAGGCGTGGTTCAGTCTCAAAGCCAGCCTCGCTCTCAAACGTCAGTTGCGGCTCAAAATGTAAACACTGATGGTTCTGGACGCATTGTGTATAACCGTAACTACGACAGTATTCCAAAAGGAAACTACAACGGTAATACGTACACCGTAAAACGCGGTGATACTATGTTCTATATCGCTTGGATAACTGATAGTGATGTAAAAGAACTAGCATCAATGAATAACATCTCAGAACCTTATAGCTTAAACGTAGGGCAGGTGTTGAATATTGGTAACCGTCAGGTCAACACGGGTACTAATACCAATGTCAATACATCGGTTATTAATCAATCAAGTAGCGCTGGTGTTCAAACGGCACACACTAAACCAACAAACAATGGTGCTATGGGACCATTGATTACTAAACCGGCAACAACACCACCAAAAACAACGACACCGCCACCAACAACGAATACAAATACTACAACTGCTGCAACACCAGCACCAACGGCAGCTTCTGGTAAGTGGATTTGGCCTGCGCAAGGTAATATTATTGAAAGTTACTCAAGTGCGCCTGGCGGCAATAAAGGTATTGATATCGGTGGTACAAAAGGTTCACCAATAGTTGCCACTGCTGCGGGTAAAGTGGTTTATGCAGGTAGCGCATTACGCGGCTACGGTAACCTCGTTATCATTAAGCATAATGACGAATACCTCAGTGCATATGCACATAACGACACCATTTTGGTGCGTGAACAGCAAAATGTGAATGCGGGTCAGCAAATTGCCACAATGGGTAGCTCTGGAACCAGTTCTGTCCGACTACACTTTGAGATCCGCTATAAAGAAAAATCACTCAACCCAATGAGTTATTTGCCTAAGAAATAAATAAGTGGTTTTTTACTCGCATAGTGAATAATCCTAAAGTTAAGCCCTCTCCTTTACAAAAAGGAGAGGGCTTTTTCTTATCTGTAATTAATTAAAATATTGAAACAAAATAAATTTTATCTAAGTATAAGTGCTTATTAAAAGATTATTAAAAATGAGAGATCAATATAAAATTATAGATAACGTTAAATTAGACGGTTGATTCTCAACCAATGAATGCGTATGCTAAAAATTGTTATATAAAAAATGAATAAAGATTCGTTGTTATTAAAAGATGGACTATAAAATAACCCCTTGTTTAGGTGGATATTTCCTTTATTAGATTATCTTTTAAATAATAGTACGTAATAAAAATTATTGGATATTATTTTATTATTATGGGTTTTTATTTGTTTTTTTAGATGTAAGTAGTCACAAATAGCGCATCAAATAGAGTAATTTTACGTATAGATAAATGTACGTAAAATATAATAAAAAAACTGTTAATAACCTGCACTCAATAGTTAAGTTATATATTGAATAAAGAAAGAATAAAATTAACAGTAAAATAGATTATGTTATCTTTTATTTTGTAATTCGTTACAAGGGAAAATCAGTAAACCCGTTGTGTCGTGACACAGCGATAAACTGGTAAACAGACTTTAATCATGAGTCGTTTACCTAAATTATCAAGGGTAGGAGCAGCTGATGAGCCAAAGTACGCTAAGAGTAGACGAGTTATATACAGATGAAATTGAAGAGAACATGGAAGAGTTCGATGAAGTTGCTGCAAAAGAGGCAGAAAATGAGTCTGATGCTCAAGACGAAATTGAACTTATTGAAGGAGTCAACCAGCGTGCGCTCGATGCAACTCAGCTTTATTTAGGAGAAATTGGTTATTCTCCGTTGCTGACCGCTGAAGAAGAGGTTTTCTTTGCCCGTAGAGCGCTACGTGGTGATATTCCTTCAAGACAACGAATGATAGAAAGTAACCTACGTTTAGTTGTTAAGATTTCTCGTCGTTATACAAACCGAGGACTTGCTCTTCTTGATCTTATTGAAGAAGGGAATTTAGGTCTTATTCGTGCTGTTGAAAAATTCGATCCTGAAAAAGGTTTCCGTTTTTCAACTTATGCGACATGGTGGATACGTCAAACAATTGAACGTGCCATTATGAACCAGACCCGCACTATCCGCCTTCCCATTCATATCGTTAAAGAGCTGAATGTTTATTTAAGAACGGCAAGAGAATTAGCACATAAACTCGATCATGAGCCTAGTGTTGAAGAAATTGCACAAACATTGGATAAACCAGTTGAAGATGTGAGTAAAATGCTGCGTTTAAACGAACGTATTACTTCTGTTGATACCCCTATTGGGGGTGATTCAGATAAAGCATTACTTGATATTATCTCTGACGAAAATGAAGAAGGGCCGGAAGCAACAATTCAAAATAATAACCTCAAGGAAAATATCATAAAGTGGTTATTTGAATTGAATCCTAAGCAACGTGAAGTATTAGCACGTCGTTTCGGGTTATTAGGCTATGAAGCAGAAACTTTAGAAGATGTTGGTAGAGAGATTGGTCTGACAAGAGAAAGGGTTCGTCAAATTCAAGTTGAAGGACTACGTCGACTAAAAGACATTCTACAAAGTCAGGGATTATGTATTGAAGCACTTTTCAAAGCATAGTTAGCCACCCAATTTCTGTTTATAGCTTTAATTGACATATTGTTATTACCAAAGCCGATTAGTGGGTTTGCTAATCGGCTTTTCTTTATCTTGTATTATACGATTCAAAACGATAAAACAAGAGCGCAGTCTTGTACCTCGTCAGCCTGATGAAAGTAATAAAGGAAGATATGAAAGATTATTTTTTAAACGTTAAACTAGAGCGTTGCGATTTTAGCCAAAGTAAAATCTCTCCAAAGGGAATGGTGAGATTAATAGCATCAGGTAAAAACTTTTATCTTAATGAAGCTGATTTTGCTAACTCTCAAGATTTTCTTAAACGATTAAAACAAGGTGATGAGCTTAAAATCTGTGCAGAATTACTGAAAGATGGCAGTTTCTGGGTGCAATGGATTTATCATGATACAAAAGGAAGATTGGAGCCTGAACGAAAATTCACGCTAACAGCAAAACAGAAAAAATGGTTATTGATTGCATTTTTTCTGACCGTGATTGGAGGCTGGTGGAGTTATTTCTCGTTAATTTATTTAGAGCCTAATTTCTTTATCATTATCACAATGATTATTTCATTTGGTGCTGTCATGGCTGGGATCAGTTATATCGGAGAAAAAGTTTATCGCTATTTTCAGCGCACCAGCCCCAAACATAGAAAGAGAATAAAGGCGTTGGATAAAGTCATCGCCAAGCAAGCATTGATAGCTCCAGATGGCGAGCAACTCATTATTACTGGAATAAAATCAGCACCATTACCTTCATTTACCTTGAGTAAAAAGTCGTTTCCTCAAATAAAGCAAAGTAAAGTACAGCGAGTTAGAGGAATAATACAAATTCATAGTATTAATAGACTTCAAATACATTCCCGCAATAGCGAGACTGTAATAATGCAAATATCCTGTCTGATTAATAAACATCCTTTTGTATTAAGTTATAGAGAGCGCTTATTTTATTCTGATCATAATTTGTTTCTTGCTGATGGCGATGATGTTGAATTGTTCTTTTGGCAAGCTGAAGATAAGAACTCAGAGCCTGTTATCTTAGGGGTTTATAATCATACAGATAATGGCGCTTATTCAATTTCAGGACAAATGTATATTGGGCATCAGCGCACATATTGTTTATCGCTGTTAATAACCGCATTAGTCAGTATTTTTGTGTTCTCAATGGTTGCTGGTTTATCTATTTCCGATGTTTATGATAATGGAAATTATTGGGATAAATGGGATTGGTATTCTATTGGTGATGCTTTTTTAGGAATGGGTATTATCTATGGTTTAATCATGAGTGGCTTTGCCTTTTTAATTGCATTGTTTTCAAACCTTTATATTTTGTTTTCAGAAAAAGGTAATAGTAGTTATCAAACCCATTTTTTACTTCAGCAGCAATGTGTTGAGAACAAGCGACCGCTGTATATTACGGAGCTGCGTCAATGAATCCTTTTTTCCGTAAGCCTTTTATCATCATCACAAGCTTATTTATTTTAAGCTTACTGCTCTGTTATGGTGTGCTTTTTCATGGTTTTGCCTCTAAGTGGCAATGGAAAAATGAAAACGCCTCTGAGTTATCTTCATATCCTTATTCTCGTTATGATTGGCGTAAGGTTTTTTATGCTGCTAGTGGGATATTAATTAAGACTGAATCTGATAGTGGGCGATATGACGTAGATATTTATGGTCGACTTCACCGCCAAGATAATCAGAGAAAATATACGCTGTACTTTTCTGACAAAGAAGGCACACGCTTTGTATCACAAGGCCAAGGTAGCTTTTATAACGCTTATTGCGTTCTTGATAAGTGTGTATTATTTACAGAACAGGGGCGTCAAAATATAGATTTAGCAAAGTTTACAGTCGCAGATTTAATGCCTTGGCAAGAGACTAACGCTGGCTATTATCGCTTCCCTTTAGCGCTTATCGGTGGAAAATTACTGTTTTCACAAACAACATCACAATTAGTATTAGTTGATAATAAGACGATACTGACAAGTTTAGATGAAGGTGAAAGCTGGGAATATTCAGTTAATACAGAAGATCTGGTGAAGCAGTATTACGCTGAGGATTTCGGTGAGTTTACACAATTTCATTATGCCCTTTCAGGTGATTCTCTGGTTATTTTTTACAATCATCATTACACAACAAACACGTTAGAAATCACGCTAAATTTAGTGAATAAAGAAGTAACAAAAACACGCTGGCTTCCTTTGCGTGTTAAAGAGGTTGCTCAAAATGATAAAGGTGATATCTATTTTATTGCTCAACATGCTTCTCGTGATCTCTATTCTGTGGTTCAACGTCAAACTGATGGAAATTTAAAAACTTTCTATGAAAGTGGTTATAAATATCTAAATGATTTGATGATAAGTAATGATGATTTGATTTTAAATAAAGGTCGTAACGATGATCAAACTACGCTAGTTTTCTCATTAAAAACAAAAAATTATACTTCTTATGAGAAAATTAATGACGATATGATGTTTAATCCTGCTTTATCTTCATTTATTCGTTTGTTTGATAATTACGGCGACGAAGATACTTTACTATTATTGGGTGAACGACTGAAATATAGCCATGCTTTTATTAAGTAGAGTTGTATTTATCTCTGACTATCTCTGTTTGATAAATTATAAAAAAACCATAAAAAAGCTCTGTGAAATCAAACAGAGCTTTTTTTATTATCAGTATGTTGTACTGTTTATGGCCTATTTTGCCATCTCTTTTAAACGATAAAGTTGTTCTAATGCTTGTCGTGGTGTTAGGGCATCAGGATCGATTTTATCCAACGCTAATTCAATCTCTGAAGGTTCCGCTTCTGTTAATAACATCAGCTGTGATGTTTCAACATGACCAGAGCCGGAGTTGCCTGATAGCATTTCAAGCTCTTTTAATTTTTGCTTAGCTCGACGGATAACTTCTTTTGGAACACCCGCCAATGCAGCAACAGCTAAACCATAGCTTTTACTTGCCGCACCTTCTTGCACACTGTGCATAAAGGCAATTGTGTCACCATGCTCAACTGCGTCTAAGTGAATGTTTGCAGTACCTTCAAGTTTTTCAGGCAGTGTGGTTAATTCAAAATAGTGGGTTGCAAAGAGTGTCATTGCCTTAATTCGATTTGCTAAGTTTTCAGCACAGGCCCAAGCTAGAGATAGCCCATCATAAGTGGATGTACCTCGACCGATCTCATCCATTAAGACCAAGCTGTTTTCAGTCGCATTATGCAAAATATTAGCTGTTTCGGTCATTTCAACCATAAAGGTAGAGCGACCTGAAGCAAGATCATCAGAAGCACCCACACGCGTAAAGATACGATCGACTGGACCAATTAAAGCTTTTTCAGCAGGGACAAAGCTACCAATATAAGCAAGTAAAGTAATTAATGCAGCTTGGCGCATATAAGTACTTTTCCCTCCCATATTAGGGCCTGTAATTATCAGTAAGCGACGTTGAGGGGATAATTGTAATGGATTTGAAATAAAAGGTTCGCTAAGGACTTGTTCAACAACAGGGTGACGTCCCCCAGTGATCAGAATACCTGTTTTCTCACTCAATTCTGGGCGAGTATAATTTAATGATTCAGCACGTTCTGCAAGGTTAGAGAGAACATCTGTTTCAGCTAAAGCCTCAGCACTACTTTGTAATGCGGCAAGGTGAGGTAATAGCTTTTCAAAAATCTCTTCATAAAGCATTTTTTCGATAGCTAATGCCTTACCTTTAGAGGTTAATACCTTGTCTTCATACTCTTTTAATTCAGGGATGATGTAACGTTCAGCATTTTTCAACGTTTGACGACGAACATAGTGCATAGGCACTAAATTGCTTTGCCCACGACTGACTTGAATGTAATAGCCATGTACACCATTAAAGCCAACTTTAAGTGTATCAATACCCCATTTCTCACGTTCACGAATTTCAAGTTTATCAAGGTAATCACTTGCGCCATCGGCTAATGCGCGCCATTCGTCTAATTCGGCATTATAACCAGAGGCAATAACACCTCCGTCACGTACTAATACAGGTGGTGTTTCAACAATGGCATGTTCAAGTAATTCACATAATTCATCAAACTGGCTAATGCGCTTTTGTAATTCTTTAATGTAAGGCATATCGGCTTGTTCAAGCACTTGATGAATATCGTGATATTGCTGAAATGCATGACGCATACGGGAGAGATCACGAGGACGAGCTGATCGTAACGCTAAACGGGCTAATACGCGTTCTAAATCACCGACTTGGCGTAAAAAAGGCTGTAACTCAAAATAGAGCGGTTGTAATGCACTAATTGCATCTTGGCGTTTGATAAGTTGTTCACGTTGGCGTAATGGCGAATGTATCCAACGTTTTAGCATACGACTGCCCATCGGGGTAACGCAAAGGTCGAGTACAGATGCCAATGTGTTATCAGTGCCCCCTGCTAGATTTTGTGTTAATTCGAGATTACGACGAGTTGCGGCATCTAAAATAATTGAATCTTGAGGGCGTTCCATCGTGATGCTACGGATATGAGGGAGTGCAGTGCGTTGTGTATCTTTCACATATTGTAATAAGCACCCAGCGGCGCAGAGTGCTAAATGTGCATTTTCAACACCAAAACCTGTTAAATCACGAGTACCAAATTGCAGATTCAGTTGTTGTTTTGCTGTTTCTGGTTCAAATTCCCAAATAGGGCGACGGCGTAGACCTTGCTGGCGCTCAATAAGAGCCATTGACTCAAAGGTTTCTGGATAGAGCAATTCGGCTGGGTGGGTGCGTTGTAATTCGGCAATCATGCTTTCACTATCTGGCATTTCAGTAACACGAAAACGACCTGATGTGATATCTAACGTTGCATAGCCAAAAGCACCATTTTTGTCTTGCCAAATTGCGGCTAAAAGGTTGTCTTGACGCTCTTCAAGTAAGGCTTCATCAGTCACTGTACCTGGCGTAACAATACGAATAACTTTGCGCTCAACAGGACCTTTACTTGTTGCAGGATCACCAATTTGTTCACAAATGGCGACAGACTCGCCTAATTGCACCAATTTAGCGAGATAGTTCTCAACGGCGTGATGAGGGACACCAGCCATAGGAATAGGTTGGCCCGCAGACTGACCTCGTTTTGTTAATGAAATATCTAATAAGCGAGAGGCTTTTTTAGCATCATCAAAAAACAGTTCATAAAAGTCACCCATACGATAAAACAGTAAGATTTCAGGATGCTCTGCTTTAAGCTTAAGATACTGCTGCATCATTGGTGTGTGGGAGTCTAAATGTTGAATGTCAGTCATGTTGTTGTCTGTCTTAACGTATTGAATTTTGAGTTATTTGTGAAAATCTGTTGTTACACTGCATTTCGTTCTATTTCACAAGCTTTGCACGATCATATCACAAGGTTTCAGTCAGTTGTTTTAATGATACAAATATCTTTTTAGACCGAAAGCGAAATAATTTTAATCACTATAATATCGTTGATTAACCCTCAATGACAATTCACACTTTTTCTGAAAACTCTTTAATTATCCGATAGTAAGTATTGATGGAGATAATGTTTTAACGCAATAGTGAGGAAAGATATACGCTTTTTTAAACATAAAATATAAATACGCGGGTCATCAAAGCAAAACAAGATATTTAAGTGCATAACATAAGAAAATCATCCCTTTTGCGGTATAACTCGCATAAAAATAGTTTACTCGTGTTTTTCGATTTTTAAAGCGTGTGAAAAAATTAAGAGTATGTAAGAGTAATAAGGTATCTTATGGATAATAAGACAAAAACAAGCCAGTCATATTTTTATTAATAATAAATATTATGAATTGCTGGATTTTCTTGAAATAAACATAAAGAGTTACAGGAATGCCGCCTCGTATATTATCGTCATTACGTAATACCACTTATACTTTAAGACGTACTTCAGCACCAAACACATCAATTGTATTTAATGCAACAACAGATAATGACAGCAATATTATTTATTGGTTTGTTGATGATGCTTATCTAGGGAATAGTACAAAATCAGCGCTCAATAGAGTGGTATCCCAAAGAGAGTAGTCTCTATCGTATTCGCGCAGTAGATGATAAAGGAAGAGCGGATACACGAAATATTCGTGTTGATATTATTGGTGTGATTAACAAACAAGAAATCGAAGCACATTAATATTGGCGTTAAAGTTTGTAGGTTTTACTTAATGATTATCTTAACACTAAAATATTAATTTCTATCGTTATCTTATTCTGACTATTAACTCACTATATTGTTGCGAGATAATTATTAGGTAAAATATTGAAAAATTTATTTTATCTTGTGAGCAAGGAAGAAATAATCAACATGAAAACTAGAATTCTAAAATTAGCTTTATTAAGCGCATTAGCATTACCTTTAGTGGGATGTGGTGGTGGAACACCGACTTGTGACAGCTCAGAAGCAAAAGGCTTAGTCATTGATATTACAAAAGATGAACTTCGTGATCAAAAAATGGCTGCTGTGATCGATCAAATAAAGATCAAAGTAGAAAGCGTGCGTACTCGTGAACATGATGAGAAAAGAGATACTTACTCATGTGCTGCGGAACTTTCTTTTGAAGGTAAAGGTGGCAAAAATTCAATTCCGATTACTTATACCATTGAAAGCACCGATGACGGCAAAGAATTTTACGTTAATGTTTTCGGTTTATAATTGATCCAGAGAAAAAACCATAATAAAAAAGTAGATATATAAGTAACAAGCCTATATATCTACTTGTAATAAATTACGCTAGATCATCTAGAAATTCAGGTGATGGAACAAAGAATAATGTACCTGTTACAGGGGTACTGAATTTAAGTAATTTATCGGTATGGCCTTCAGGTGTGCCTGCAAACATATTTTCTAACATACGGTTAGTTGTTGAAAAATAACGCGCATAACCAATAAAGTAAGTACCATATTCATTTCTAGATGGATTGGAAAAAGGCATATTGGCTCTGACAATTTTTAAATCTTCGCCGTTCTCATCTTGAATATTGGTTACAACATTATGTGAACCGGGTTCTTTTTCTTCATCGGTTAACTCCACATCATTGAATTTGTGTCTACCAATGACTTTTTCTTGTTCGATAAGGGACTGTTTTTCCCATGCTTCCATATCGTGAATATATTTTTGTACAAAGGCGTAACTGCCACCTTTAAATTCAGGATCTTCATCGCCAATAACGGCATAAGAAGCACGCTCATCTTCATACTCTGGGTTTTCAGTTCCATCGACAAAACCAATAATAGAACGGCCGTCAAAATATCTAAACCCATGAACTTCATCAACAGGCGTAACAATATTCTTTAGCTTTTGGCTGATGATAGACGCTAATTCGTAACAGGCTGAAACTTTGAGGGCTCGAATATGGAAAAAGAGATCGCCAGGAGTAGAAACCGCAGTATAAGTGTCACCTTTAATTTCTTTAAAGGTATTTAGCTCTTTGGGTTTTGGCTGATTGGGAAATAATGTAGTCCACGCATTTGCACCGAATCCCATTACACAACTTGTTTCCAATTCAGGAAAACGTGTCCTCATACTACGTATCAAACCAGAAAAATTATTACAAAAATCGATCAGAGTATCGCGGTTTTCAGATGAGTGGGTGAGGTTAAAAACTAAAAAATAAGCATTCTCACAGGGTGATTTCGTAACATCTTGGTATTTCATAGTGATCCCTAAATGACGAATAATAGATGAATAATAATTAAGCTATATTTACAAAATATTGTTTTTTAGTTTTACACCAAAAACCTCTCTATTACAAAGAGAGGGTGAGATTTTTATTTTTATAAGTAACGAGTTTCAATATGATACTCTTTTTTAGAATATAAAATGTGGGCAACAAATATTTATCTAAATGAATTAATTCAATTCTGAGTCTGGAATATCATATTTTATGACAACACGATTTTTATACAATAATTCTGATTTAATTAATTGAGGAAAAGCGCCCATATTGTTTTTAGTGTAAATATCTCGCCAAATTTCATTACAACGATACACATGCTCTCCCTTTTTGATAAAAGAAGAAGATTTCTCATAAATATGATAACGATATTCCCTTGCTTCGCTACAAAGGAGCTCGCCTTCTAACTGATGTTCAGCGACATGTAATCTAATTTGATAATCATAAGGCGTTGGATTATATAAGACTAAATCTACATAGTTATAAAAAATAGCGGCTCCTGAGCCAAAAGGGAGGACTCGTCCTTCATCAGGAAAGGGATCAAAACTGTGATTGGCTTTTTCAATCACTTTTAATTCAGAATGTAGTGCTAACCAATGTATTAAATTACTGGCTTGACAAATTCCACCGCCTACACCTTTTCTTGCTTCACCATAGGAGAGTTGCATGCCATCAATAAAACCTCTTTTATAGCTAGGTTTACCAATTAAATAGCAAAAAGAGAAATACTCTCCCGATTTTATCACGATACCATCTAATGCTTTTTCAACTAATTTAAGATTCGTTATCTTATTGTATTGTAATTGGATATCACTTTCGCCACGGCGACTAATTAATTTAGATGTGTGTTTTAGATAACGGTGTGAAAGCCGATGTTCTGGTTGAACGTCTCTGCTGTATTTTCGATTTGAAAATCGCCAACTAAGAGAGCGAAATAAACGACGTTGTGCCACTCTCAAAGTATAAAGAATAGGGTGATAAGACGAGAGTGTTCTACGCATAAAATCCTTTTAAACAATAGTTAATAGAAAGAGATAAACGTGAGTATGATAACGATTGAATGAGTGTATTGATACGCCGATATCCTTAAAATAATAGAGCTAAGAATTTAGCCAATAAATTTATTTATTGATATCTTTCGTTAAAATTTGAGCTTGAGATTGTAAAACAGATAAAAAATTCTTAGTGGCTGGAGAGATATACTTTTCTTTATGATAAAAGTAACGAATGCCTCGGCTAAATTGGATATCATCAAATGCAATTTCACATAAAAGACCTGATTTTAATTCTTGCATAATAGACAAACGAGATAAAATTGAGACTCCTAAACCGTGAATAACCCCCTGTTTTATTCCTTCCAAGCTATTTATTTCCATCACATTTTTGAGTTCTTTATTATTTTCTTGGATCCTATCTAATAAAAAATCACGGGTAGCAGAGTGCTCTGGTTTGATCAGAAAAACTTCTGAGGCAATATCAGAAAATCTGCAATGTTTCTTTTTTGACAGCCAATGTTCAGGTGAACAAATAAGCACTAAGGGATCGATAAGAAAGGTATCAAGATGATATTCCGTCGGATCTAAATAGATATGATCTGACATGATCAAAAATTCTAATTCTTGGGTATCAAGTTTATGGATAAGTTGTGTTGAGCTTGAAATATCCATACTTAATTTCACATCTGGATACTGTTCTCTAAATTGCGCCATAATTTGAGGTAATAGGTAAACGCCAACAAAATGGCTAGCGCCAAACTTAATTTCACCTTTAGAGGGATCATCAAATTGTCGCATATGCTCAGAAGAGGATTTTACTAAATTAATAATTTGGGTTGCGTACTGCTGATAAACCTTACCTTGAGGCGTTAAATAAAGCCGATTATTGATCCTTTCAAACAATGTTGTTTGCAATTCTTCTTCTAGTTTTCTGATTTTAATACTGACACTTGGTTGAGTGCAGAATAGACGCTCTGCGGTTTCAGTAACATTAAAACCGTTGGCAAGTAGTAGAAAAGCATCAAGTTGGCTTAAATTCATCTCAGCACCATAAATTATTTTTATAGTTATAATATATTAATACAATTATCTTTATACCTCAATATTTCTATACTGAACTTCCTACCCTACACATTAAGAGGAATCGGTTATGGAAAAGACTGCGAAGCGAGATGACATCGCTAAACCAGCGCCATCATCACCAAAACAAAACGGTAAGAAAATAACCTTAAAAACAATAGGAATACCTTTAGCTTTATTGGTATTACTCGTTTTATTTTTTATGCCAACACCCGATGGATTAAGTATTGAAGGGCAAAAAGCCATTGCTATTTTTTGTGCCGCGTTAATTTTATGGGTGTGTGGATCTTTACCCATTTATTTAACCTCAATGCTCGTTATTGTCTTACTTCCAATAACGGGCACTGTTGCAAAAGAGAAAGTGGTTTTCGGTACATTAGGTTATGACGTTATTTGGTTGATGGTTTCAGCATTTGTTTTAACGTCCGCCATGATCAAATCGAATATTGCCAGACGCTTTGCTCTATGGATGATCACCAAATTTGGGCAAACACCCAAAAAAGCGTTATTTGTCCTTATTTTAATTAACTTCAGCTTAGTTTTCTTTGTTCCCTCAACGACTGCACGCGCGACATTAATGGTGCCTATTTGTATGATCTTATTAGAGATACATAAGGCAATTCCTGGAAAAAGTAATTACGGGAAATTAATGATGTTGCAAGGCGTACAAGCTGATGCTTTGGCAACATCCGGTGTAATGACGGGAACTGCGGCTAATATTATTGCAGTTGGATTTATCAATTCACAAGCCGGTGGTTCTATTGGTTATATGGATTGGTTAATTGCTTCTTTCCCATTAGCTATTGTTGGTATGACTATCTCCTTTTTTATTGGATTAAAATTATTCTCTTTTAAGGGGGAAGTGGATTTTGAAGGTTCGCTAGAGAAATTAAAAAAAGAACGTTCTCAACTTGGTGCATTAACTAAGAATGAGAAAAAAGCCATGTATATCTTTTTAATGGCAGTGTTCTTATGGGCAACCGAAAGTTATCACCAAGATATGTTTGGCTTCAAAATTAGCGTTTATATGACTGCTGTTATTGCTGCCATTCTCTGTCTGATGCCTCGTATTGGCTTATTAACGTGGAATGAAGCCAATATTAAATGGGATCTTATGATATTTGCAGCAGGTGCTTATGCGGCAGGTAATACTTTAGAATCCACACAAGGTGCGCAATGGTTAATTGGTAAAATGGTTTATGGGCTCGGACTCGAAAATATGAGTACGACGATGGTCTATGTTGTTGTTGTCTTTATCTGTATGTATAGCCATTTAATTTTTACGAGTAAAACCGTGAAAACGACCATATTAATTCCAGCCATTATTGCGCTTGCCAAAACATTAGGCATGGATCCGGTAACATTAGCATTAGCCGCGTCATTTACACTCACATATACCATTACATTACCACCACATTCAAAAGTAAATACCATCTATTTTTCAAGTGGTTACTTTAGTGTATTAGACCAAATGAAATATGGATTAATTACCTGTTTTGTTGGTGCATCGGTAATTTCTATTGCGATATTCACTTGGTTCCAAATTCTTGGATATGGTCTTTAAGCCATTAAATTAAGGAATAATAATGAGACTAATTTTATTAAGACACGGTGAAACCTTATGGAATATGGAATCACGCTTACAAGGACATGCTAATTCTTGTTTATCACCAAAAGGCATTAATCAAGCAATGGCGATAAAAGAGAGTATTAAATTGTTATCACCCGCTAGGATTATTACGTCAGATTTAGGGCGAACAGTACAAACCGCAGAAATTGTCGGTCATCCCGAAGCGGTTAAAGAGCCGTTATTACGTGAGTTAAATATGGGGGAATGGACAGGACAGCGAAAACCAGAACTCATAAGACATCATGCAGATAAATACAAAAATTGGCGAGCAGGAACATATACGCCACCTAAAGGTGAAAATTGGTTTGATTTTTGTGATCGTATTGGTGCGGCATTAAAGGAATGGGTACATAAAGAAGACAGTGATTTATTAGCGGTTGTGCATAGTGGTGTTATTCGTGCAGCCTGCAAAGTATTTTTAAATTTGTCACCTGAGTTTTTATTACCCGCAACACCAGGCACAATAACGATATTTAATTTTGATCTTAATTCTGATAAAGCGCCAAAATTAGAAGCCTATAATATTGGATCTTATATGCCAGATAAGAATGTCGCTGATTAAGATTAATAAGAAGTGGTTTTCAATTTAATCATCCTGTTTTAAACGTATTTATTATTTAAGGCTAGAATTTAAATCTAGAATTTAAATTTGAAATTTAAATCTGAAATTTAAAATAAGTCACTCCGATATTAAATCAGAGCAAGGGAAACTTTGCTCTGATTTATTGAAATCAAACCATTAAATCCTACCAATATCCCAACACCTTCCACCACATGCTACCAAGGGTTATCCAAACGATAAGGTTAACCACACTCATCACAAATCCCGTTTTCCACCATTCACCTAATGTGGCGTAGCCAGAACCGAAAATAATGGGGGCGGTGCCTGTGCCGTAATGAGTGAGTGACATCATTAATGAAGATGAGAATGCCAAAATAAGCCCTAATAACATTGGTGGTGCGCCAAGGGCTAAACCTGCGGCATAAAAAGCGGCGAACATTGCGGTAATATGAGCAGTAGTACTAGCAAAGAAATAATGAGAATAAACATAAATTAGTACCAGTAATATCATGCCACTGACCCAACTAATACCCATGCTATCAATACTTGCCCCTACACTGAGTGACAACCATTTAATTAATCCTAATTTTCCTAAGAAGGATGCCATCATTACTAATGCAGAGAACCAAACTACTGTATCCCATGCACCTTTGTTTTTTAAAATATCATCCCAATTTAAAACGCCAGTACATAATAAAATCGACAAACCAATAAAGGCTGCTGTTGTTGCATTAACGCTAAATCCATCACCAAATAATAATGCTGGGACACCAGCCCACATGATTAATAACAAGGCGAAGACGGCAAGAGTTATTTTTTCAGGTAATGAAATAGGGCCTAATTGCGCTAAACGCTCTTTGGCAAAATGAGGTGCATTTGGAGTGCGGGTTATTTCAGGCTTATACAGTAGATAAATAACAATAGGCATTAAAATTAATGAAACGATAGCTGGCACAAAAGCCGCAATTGCCCACATAGACCAACTAAGCTCATGTGTAGGATCTGTTTCACTAATAATTAAACTGACAATTAGCGGGTTAGGAGCTGTTGCCGTAATAAACATAGCAGAAGTAATAGGATTTATATTGTAGTTCACTAAAGAGAGGTAACGGCCTATTTTACCACTTGTACCATCTTCCGCTTTAGAGTTAAAACTATCTGAAATTGATCGCATAATGGGGTGAATAATCCCACCCCCTCGTGCGGTATTACTTGGTGTTACAGGAGCTAAGATTGTTTCTGCAATTGCTAATGAATAGGCTATTCCAATGGTTCTTTTACCAAAAAGTGAAATAAAATAATAACCAATTCTAGCGCCGAGTCCCGTTTTATTTAGACTCATTGATACCATAATGGAAATACCAATTAACCAGATAAGATCATTGGAAAATCCACTTAATGCATCACCGATAGCGGCTTTGGTTGAATTAGGATTAGTGACACCTGTAACAGCGACTAATGCGATAGCAATAATAGATACAGCACCGATAGGAAGTGCTTTACCAATAATGGCGGCGATAGTACCGACAAAGAGTGCTAATAAATGCCAAGCATTGGGATCAACCCCCTGTGGTACAGGAACAAGAAACCAGATAATAAGGGTAATAGAAACGGCGATTAATGTAGGTATAGGTCGTAATGGAGTTAATTTATTCATCAGGTTATTCCATTAGGTTGCAGGTTAAATAAATAATCGGAAGTAAAAAGTAAAGCTAATAAGTATTTTTATTGAAGATGATCTTATTAACATATTATTAAATATTCATTGATTGATGTCATAAAAATAAAATTATTTATTAACTTAATTTTAAAATAAGAGATTTTATGTAACTTAATGTTATTGAAATACAGGGTGATTATTTATCTTTATGTTTTTATTGTTGTTTTTTTATTTTTATTATTATAACTAAACATTAATAATAAAAACTAAATTCAATGATAGGTGGAAATAAAATATAATTATGGTATGTAATTTTATCTCATATCACATTTATAATATTAAATTAATAAGATTATAACGGATTGTGTTACTATTCTCGGTCGCCTTTATTTTATTAACCTATGTGATTATAATGTCATTAACAATAGCTGAATAATGGTAAATAATATTTACAATTATTTTTTGCCATAATATCGAGATCTGAAACAATTCAGCTAAATATTGAAAATAACCTAATAGGTGATACACAATGAAGTACGATTTAAATGATCTCTACTATTTTGTGAAAGTCGTTGAGTTTGGCGGTTTTTCTCAAGCGGCAGAAACATTAGGTATACCTAAATCTAAACTAAGTCGTCGTATCGCTGATTTGGAACAGAAACTCAATGTCTCTTTGATTTATCGTTCTACACGTCAATTTCATGTCACTAAAATCGGGCAGACATTTTATCAGCAGTGTAAAAATGTGGTTGCAGAAGCTGAAATAGCGGAAGAAATTATTTATTCGGTACAAGGGCACCCACATGGCACCATTAAACTCTCGTGTCCTGTCGCATTATTACAAATTTATATTCAAGATATTTTAGTCGATTTTATGGAAAAATATCCAGATATTAATATTCAGATCTTAGCCATTAATCGACCTGTTGATGTAATTAGTGAAGGCCTTGATTTAGCTTTACGAGTAAGAGCATTACCGCTAGATGATTCAGGTTTAACAATGAAAATTCTAGGCTATTCTCGACGTGTTCTAGTTGCCAGTCCCCTGTTATTTGAAGGGCAAGAGCTTCCTGATTCACCAGAACAACTTGCAGATTATCCTATTTTGGCAAATAGCGAACACTCACAACAATACACACTTACGTTGACTCATGAAAATGGTACGGTTTCCACACAACACGTAACGCCGAAATTAGCGACAACAGATGTTATTACGCTTTATAAAGCAACATTAAAAGGATTAGGAATAGCGCGATTACCACTGAGTGTGGTTGAAAAAGAATTACAAGACGGCACGCTAATTGAAGTGTTGCCAAATTGGCGTTTTCCTAAAGATGTTATTCATGCAGTTTATCCGTCAAGAAAAGGGTTATTACCTGCTATTCAGGTGTTGCTGGAATACCTTGCTGATAATATGTTGCCATTGAAAGAGTAGAACAATATAAAAACGGCTCCGAATATTAAAGGGAGCCGTTTGAATGTTTATTGCTTTATACCGTATTTAAAAAAGTGTTACTCATTAGGAATACGACCAAATTTACCTTGGTTAAAATCATCAATGGCCTGTCTGATTTGTGCTTCGCTATTCATCACAAAAGGACCATAACCTACAACAGGCTCATTAATAGGCTCACCACTGAGATATAAGACGATAGCATCATCTTCAATCGCTTCAAGATTAACAGTACCACCTTCATTATCTAAAATAACCAAATCACCTGTTTGTAATTGGGTCTGATTATCAAGATAAACACTACCGTGTAGAACGACTAAGCCAACATAGCGATCTTTCTTGGTCGG
Source organism: Proteus sp. LHD240705 (assembly GCF_047921555.1). Classification (NCBI taxonomy): domain Bacteria; kingdom Pseudomonadati; phylum Pseudomonadota; class Gammaproteobacteria; order Enterobacterales; family Morganellaceae; genus Proteus; species Proteus sp. LHD240705. Next base: position 76,812 of record NZ_JBLRMI010000010.1, on the reverse strand, counting down.
CAGCGTCACTGATTTTGTGCTTTTTAATTGGAGATCCCACACATCTACAGGTGAAAAGGTTTTTGCTGCGCCATCTGTATCATGATAATTCCCAGCAATAACGCGCAATTGACCCGCGTTATCTGCCAAAGGAAGTACAGGGATCGCGCTTTCTTTTAATAACTGATAGCCAGCAGGTGCTGATTTAGCCTCAGATGGAAGGTTAACCCACAACTGCACCATATCTAACACACCGCCTTCTTTAGTAAATGCATCAGAATGATATTCTTGATGTAAAATACCTGAAGCAGCGGTCATCCACTGCACATCACCTGGACCGATTACGCCACCTTCTCCAGTGGAATCATGGTGTGCAACTTCACCTTTATAAACGATAGTGACCGTTTCAAATCCGCGGTGAGGGTGTTCACCGACACCACGATTATGTCCTTGAGATGCAGGAAAATCAGTAGGGCCAGCTCTATCTAAAAGTAAAAATGGGTTTAAATATTTACCATGATTACCATAACTAAAGAGTGAGCGAACATGAAAACCATCACCAACCCAATGTTGACGAGGTGCTTTATAAATACCTATGATCTTTTTCATAAAATGTTCCTATAAAATGTCTATAGGTGCTATTTTAGAACGACTAATATATTTAAGTAGTATCAAAATTAGATTTCATCATCCTAAAAATAGAACAATAATAAAATGTTTCAGTGTTCTATTTTTAGAATAGTGTTTATCAGAATTGCTACTACCGAGCTTTTAATTAATTGACTATTGTTTATTACAGCAGAAGAGAAACGATATAAAAATATTTTTCCCTAATATTTTTCTCTAATATTTTTCTTCAATCATGTTAATAATCAACTTTATTAATTAAAAGGAATAAACAAATGAGCACTCCAGCAAATTTTAATGGTCAACGCCCTGTAATTAATCCAGAAGATGCTGTTATGTTATTAATTGATCACCAAAGTGGTTTATTTCAAACCGTAGGTGATATGCCAATGACTGAATTACGAGCACGCGCTTCAGTATTAGCGAAAATGGCAACATTAGCTAATATGCCTGTTATTACAACTGCTTCTGTACCACAAGGCCCTAATGGTCCATTAATTCCTGAAATTCATCAAAATGCACCTCATGCAAAATATATTGCACGTAAAGGTGAAATTAACGCTTGGGATAATCCTGAGTTTGTTGAAGCTGTTAAAGCAACAGGTAAAAAGCAATTAATTATCGCGGGTACTATTACGAGTGTTTGTATGGCATTCCCTGCAATTAGTGCGGTTGCTGAAGGTTATCAAGTCTTTGCAGTGATTGATGCATCAGGTACTTACAGTAAAATGGCTGAAGAAATTACCTTAGCTCGTATTGTTCAAGCGGGTGTAGTACCGATGGACACCGCAGCGGTTGCTTCTGAAATTCAAAAAACATGGAATCGTGCTGATGCCGCTGAATGGGCGCAAGCGTATACTCAGATTTTCCCTGCTTATCAGTTATTAATTGAAAGTTATAGCAAAGCTCAAGACGTATTAAAAAATAACGAAGTTTTAGATTCTCAGCGTTAATTAATTTTAAATTCTCTTTGTTTAAAAATGCCTATAAAGCTTTTTCTTTATGGGCATTATTTTATAAAAATATATTAGGAATCAATAATGAAATTTATTTTACCTGCCGTATTATCCTCATTATTACTTGTGCCGACAGTGCAAGCAAATGAATATAAACTTGAGCCAACACACACTAAGGCTATGTTTTATATTGATCACTTTGGCACTTCGACCAATAGTGGTGGTTTTTATGAGATTGAAGGGGATTTAACTTATTCACCAGAAAAGAATATAGGAAAAATAAATGTTTCTATTCCAGTTAAAACATTAAATACGGGATTAAAGGCATTTGATAATCATGTGAAAAGTGCCGATATTTTAGATGCAGATAAATACCTAACAATTCAGTTTTCTTCAACACAATGGCATTTTTCTAATAATAAGCCTACATCTATTGATGGGTTATTAACAATGAAAGGGAAAACACTGCCAATTCATTTAACAGCAACTAAATTTAATTGTTATGAAAGCCCTGTATTTAATGCACCTGTTTGTGGGGGAGATTTTGAAACAACCATTAAACGTTCAGATTGGGGCGTAGACTTTTTAGTCAAAGAAGGAATGGCGGATAATATGACATTAAAAATTCAAGTTGAAGCTATTAAGCAGTAACTTAAGTTATATATTAAATATTCTTTCTATTTTAAAAGCCTTATTAAATAAAAGGCTTTTTTGTTTTTTATAAAATTAAATACAATTGAAAATAAAGATTAACTTAAAAATTTAACAAAGGAAAATAGCCTTTTTTATTTATTGATAATAATTATTTATTGTTGTATGTTATAAAATTGTAACTTGATAATTGGTTGTCTTTGTTTTATTTGAAGTTTGTATTCCATTGATTGTTTCTTATTCGTTAAATTCCTCTATGAAGTTTTAGGTTTTATCCTTAAATTAATAAGCTTTCCTCATCATAATTTATTTAATAAATATCGTTCGATTAAATAAAAATTTTTTACAATAAGTAAGTGTGACTTCTGTCACTCTACATTTCGATATTTCTTCAGTATGTTTATATACAGAGATTAGAAATTAATAAATCAGACATTTATTTATATTGCTTAATAAATTAAGCAAATAGGCTTCTTATTATCAAAAAAACGAAATGCAAATAGATATGTGCTGTTACATATATTAAATGCGTTAAGGATATCATAATGATCCATGCTTTTATTAAAAAAGGGAGCTTTCAGGATTCAGTAAGCCTGATGATTATTTCCCGAAAATTAAGTGAAGCCCCAGAGGTGGAAGAAATTTCCGTCATGATGGGAACACCAGCGAATAAATCTCTTCTCGATGTCACCGGTTTCTGGCACGACATGTTTAACGAAGCCACACCGAATGACATTTGTGTTTCGATTAAAGCGGAATCAGACGATCCTTCCATTATCGATATGATTTCTACGGCATTAGAGGAAGCACTGGCAGAGATAGCCAGTGGTCAAAAAGGTGGTAACAAATTAACGACAGTGCGTAGCTGGCGTACCGCTAAACAAAAAAGCACGAATGCCAATATGTTACTTATCTCTATTGCGGGGGAATATGCGGCTGAATTAGCTGATACCGGTTTAGAAGATGGCTGTAACGTTATGCTGTTCTCTGACAACGTTTCTATCGCAGATGAAAAAGCATTAAAAGAAAAAGCAGCTGCAAAAGGTCTGATTGTGATGGGGCCTGACTGTGGTACTGCGAATATTGCGGGTGCTCCTCTTGCTTTCGCGAATATTGCACCTAAAGGTTCAATAGGTATTGTGGGCGCATCAGGTACTGGTATTCAAGAAATCACCTCACAGATTGTTTTACAGCGCCAAGGTATTTCTCACTCCATTGGTTTAGGTGGGCGTGATTTAACTGAGCAAATTGGTGGCATCAGTGCAATAACAGCTATCAATATGCTGGCTGCTGATCCTAATACTCGAGTTATTGCTTTTGTTTCTAAGCCACCAGCGCCAGCTGTTCGCCAAAAAATCATTGCTGAAATGAAACGCCATAACAAACCGATTGTGGCTCAATTCTTAGGAACAAAACCTGAGAAATTCCAAGACGACAATATCTATTTCACTCGCACTTTAGATGAAACTGCACGTATTGCGGCTGAATTAGCTCGTGTTGAAGATATTGCCGCGGAATTACCAAAAGTAGCAGGTAAGAAAATCATTGGTCTTTATGCCGGTGGTACGTTAGCGGCTGAGTGCGCCATGTTGTTATCTGAAAAACTCAATGTTGAAGTCGATAACGAGCATAAACAAGGCACGATGCTAGATGCTGATGGTCACAAAATTATCGATATGGGTGATGACTTCTATACACAGGGTAAACCACACCCAATGATTGACCCATCTACACGTAACAAATTTATCAGTGAGCTAAGTAATAAAACTGAAGCGGGCGTGTTACTGGTTGATTTTGTTATTGGTTATGGCGCAACTCAAGATCCAGCTGGCGCGTTAATTCAGGAAATCAAAAAACTGAATGAGAAACGTGGCGAAGCAAATCCACTGATCACTATCGCAACTATCACGGGTACTGAAGACGATCCACAAAACCGTAGCGAACAGCAAAAACAGCTAAAAGAAGCGGGCATTATTGTGATGGATACGTTGCCAGAAGCCGTTTTATTAGCCAAAGAATTAATCCAGCCTCATCCAGCAGAAGCACATGCTGAAGTGTCGCCACTGCTTAACGGGATCTCTGTGATCAACGCAGGATTACGTAGCTTTGCAGACGATCTGCAATCAAGTGGCACCCCCGTTGTTCATTATCAGTGGGCACCTGTCGCAGGTGGCAATAAAAAACTGGCTGAAATATTAAAGAAATTGAAATAAGGAATTGCAGATATGTACTCAACTATCGAACAAGCGAATGAAGCAGTTATCGAACGTATCCGTGAAGCCCGTCCTCACTGGTGTGATGTTAGCTTAGCAAAAGAAGTTGTTCCTGCTTTAGAGACAGGTAAAAAATTACTTCACGCAGGTCCACCAGTAACTTGGGGGGAAATGAGTGGCCCTGTTCGCGGTGCATGTATCGGTGCTTCTTTATTTGAAGGTTGGGCAGAAACTGAAGAACAAGCATTGGCAATGTTAGAAGCCGGTGAAATTGAGTTTATTCCTTGCCATAACGTGAATGCAGTAGGCCCAATGGGCGGTATTACTTCTGCTCATATGCCAATGCTGGTTATCAAAAACCACATTCATGGTAACTACGCTTACTGCAACATGAACGAAGGTATCGGTAAAGTGATGCGCTTTGGTGCTTACGGTCCAGATGTGCAAGAGCGTTTACATTGGATGCAAAATAGCTTGGCGCCAGTATTAAAAGCAGCGATTGCAACGTTTGAAAACGGTATCGATCTGACGGCAATTATGGGACAAGCAATTACGATGGGTGATGAATTCCACCAACGTAACATCGCCGCATCTGCACTGTTACTGCGCCAGCTTGCACCAGTACTAGGCACTTTAGATTTCGAAGAAGCTGAAATCACAAAAGTAACTAAATTCCTGAGCATTACAGACCAATTCTTCCTGAACTTAGCAATGGCTTACTGTAAGGCTGCGATGGATGCGGGTGCTCAAATCAAGCAAGGTACTATCGTCACTGTAATGACACGTAATGGCAGCAACTTTGGTATCAAAATCAGCGGAATGGGTGACCAATGGTTTACCGCTCCAGTAAATACACCACAAGGTCTGTTCTTCTCAGGCTTTAGTCAAGCAGATGCGAATCCAGATATCGGTGATAGTGCAATCACTGAAACCTTCGGTATTGGTGGCGCAGCAATGGTTGCCGCTCCTGGTGTAACACGCTTTGTTGGGGCATCAGGTGGTATGGATGCGGCGCGTGAAGTGACTGAAGAAATGGCTGAGATCTATCTTGCACGCAACATGATGTTGCAAATTCCAACTTGGGATTTCCAAGGTGCATGTTTAGGTTTAGATGCTCGTCGCGTAGTTGAAACAGGGATCACGCCACTGATTAACACAGGGATTGCACATAAAGAGCCGGGTGTTGGTCAGATTGGTGCTGGTACTGTACGCGCACCTTTAGGTTGCTTTGAAAAAGCAATTGTTGCACTTGCTGAAGAGCTAGGCATCGACGCTTAATCTCGTTTTTTAACGACAAAGTGCAGCAATAAAGGGGGCATTATGCAAATTCAAGCACTTCAAACCAGCCAGCATATCACTGACTTTGAAGGTGAGATTAAATGTGTGGGCATTTATGACCATGCTTTGAATTTCATTTGCCCTCAACAACGCTTAATGACTTTTCATCGTGAAGGAAAAGGATTAAGCCCGATGGGATGGTTACTAAAACAAGATGATTTTGATTATTTTGCCAAACAGTGCCATCCCTCGATTGTGATGAGTCTTAAAAATCATCAAGCGACACTCGCAAATAAACTCACATTGATCGCAGGTCAAAGTGAGAATTTGCGCTTACAAGATAAAGCGAATTTAGATTTACGTTGGTTAGAAAGTTTTTTTTCTCTGTTATCTCCCTCGATTGCAACGGGGCTATACGGCTCATTGAAAAATTACCGTCAAATCGCGCAACTCAGTGAAATTAGATTACTAACTAAGCTATTTCATAACCAGCTATTAGGCAATGCGGTTAACTGGGCTATTTTTACAGGAAAAGGTCCCGGATTAACGCCAAGTTCAGATGATATGCTGGTGGGGATGCTATTTGCACATTATTTAGCAGAGCCAGAAAATAAACTTAATAATTTTTTTAATAACACACCGCCTTTATCTGAATTGACCACCATTGTCAGTAAGCATTATTTGGAATATGCCACACAGGGAATATTTTCTACCTATCTCATTCAACTAGGTAAAAAAATAAAGAATAAAGAGATTATTTTTAAGGATATGTTGGAAATACTCTCTATTGGTCATCATTCTGGTGCAGATACATTACTGGGCTTATGGATTGGTTACCAAACTAAAAAACAACAACAGCATATTGATTAATATTTTTTAATAAAAGAATTTATATAAACATTCGGATACGGATAATTATGAAAACAATTGTTATTGCTTTAGGCGGAAATGCATTATTGCAACGCGGGGAAGTTTTGTCTGCTGAAAATCAATATAAAAATATTGAATTGATGTCAGAGACAATTAATAAATTAGCTAAAGAGTATCGTGTTGTATTAGTACACGGTAATGGGCCTCAAGTTGGATTGCTTGCACTTCAAAACCTTGCATATCAAGATGTTCCTGCATATCCATTGGATATCTTAGTCGCAGAAAGCCAAGGTATGATTGGTTATATGATGATGCAGAAAATTAATCAAAATCATCCTGAACAAGCTATTACAACGGTAATGACTCGAGTTTCCGTTGATATTAATGATGAAGCATTTAACGATCCAAGTAAATTTATTGGCCCTATTTATGATGAAGCTGCTAAAGAAGAGTTAATTGCGAAGTATCAATGGACATTTAAACAAGACGGTAAATATTATCGTCGTGTTGTGCCATCACCAACACCGAAAAAGATTATTGATATCGAAGCAGTAAGACTTTTATTAGATAAAGGTCATATTGTTATTTGTGGTGGCGGTGGCGGTATTCCAGTCAACAATTCAAATAATGAATTTATTGGTAGTGAAGCTGTTATTGATAAAGATTTAACGGCGGCTTTAATTTCTCGTGAATTAAATGCAGAGCACTTTGTTATTTTAACAGAGGCAGATGCTATTTATAAAAATTGGGGTACACCAGAACAAGCTGCAATTCGTGAAGCAACACCAGAAGAACTTGCACCAATGGCTGTCGCTGATGGCGCAATGGGACCAAAAATCATGGCAGTGAGTGATTTTGTTAATGCAACAGGGCAACAAGCTCATATTGGTGCATTACAAAATATTCAACAAGTTATTGAAGGTCAGTCTGGCACTTTAATTTATCAGTCTTAATAAAAATGCTTTCAGGAGCGTCATTATGAACGATGCACAAGTGAATGAGAAAGGCAAAGTCCCTTATTGGGTTAAACTGACCATTATCTTCTTCTTTGGTTGGATTGCGCTGTATGGTAGCCGTGCTATTGTTGGCCCTTTAATGGTAAATATTGGTGCTGAGTTTGATCTGTCTAAAGCTCAACTTGGCTCCATCATGAGTATTTTCTTTATCGGATATACTGCACTAAATATTCCATCAGGCATGATTGGTGACTATTTAGGTAAGAAAAAAGTATTAGTAACGGGTGTTGTTCTCTTCGGTGGATTCACCATTATTGCGGGTATGATGCCAACTTACGTGACCTTTATGTTTGCATGGGTCATGGTGGGGATATTCCAAGGTTTCTATTATGGCCCTCAGTATGGTCTATCCTCAGAAGCGATACCAAAACATCGTATTACATTAGGTAGTGCGATTATCAATAGTGGTATGGCATTTGGTTTGTCTATTGGTTACTACATCTCAAGTATTTCTGTTGGTGAGATGGGAATGAGCTGGCGTGCTCCGTTCTATATCATTGGTGTGCCAATTATTATTATTGGTTTGGTTATGTTATGGATCATCAAAGATAAGCCAAAAGCACAACCTGCGGCAGAAAATGGCGCACCAAAACAAAAAGTTAAACTGACATTTAAAGATTTATTTGGTAATCGCAATATCAACCTTGCGTATGTCACCATCTTCTGTTCAATCTATGGCTTCTTTGTCTTAGTAACGTGGTTACCGTATTACTTAGAAACTGAGCGTGGAATTACTGGGACACAAATTTCAACTATCGCATCATTAATGCCGTGGTTTGCTATTCCTGGTTCACTTATTTTTAGCTGGGTTTCAGATAAAATTGGTCGCCGTAAACCTGTATTATTGATCATGTTACCGCTGTCATTAGTCGCTATTCTTGCTGTGCCAATGTCAGAATCAATGCCTGTGTTAATTGGCGCGCTGATCCTTTACGGCATTGTCGGTAAAATCAGCACAAACCCAGTACTTGTTGCTGTGGTTGCTGATAACTCACCGCGACATGCACTAGGTACATCATTTGGTGTTTATAACTGTATCGGTATGCTGGGTTCTGTTTTTGCACCAACATTAACTGGTTTCCTATCAGACAAAACAGGTAGCATGGACTCAGGTTTCTACTTTGCAGCTATTCTGATTTGTATCGGTATTGTGGCAAGCCTCTTTATTAAAGAAAGCAACAACAATAATGAAGAAGCAAAAGCGTAGTACGCTATTCAGATAGTCACTGAATATACAGTAAAAGGGCAAACTTCGGTTTGCCTTTTTAATTTAAAGGATCGTAAAACGATTGCACACTCGGGTGATTTTGCTTAAACAACTCCACTAAATAACTGACTACTGCGCCTTTTTTATCTTCACACCATGCCAATGAAAGAGGAGAGTTATGACGACGATTTTTTACTTCTTTCGCAATTAACTGTCCGCTATCAATAAGTGGTTTGCATAAACTTAATGGCAAAAATCCTATTCCCACGCCTTTTAAATGACAGGCTAATTTTGTGTGTAAATCAGGTACACGGATCTCATGCTGACCCGATAAGCGCCATGCAGTACGTTTAGAAAGATGGCGAGACGTATCTTCGACGTTTACAGCAGAATACATACGCATTTGATCATCACTTAATACACCACTGATATTGGCTAAAGGATGATTCGGCGCGACAACAAATTGCCATTGAATTTCGCCCATCGCACAAATGTTAATATTATTCTTAAGGGATTCATTACCCGTAACACCGATAGCAAAATGGTAATCTTCATTAATAAGTGCATCCCAAACACCCATATAGACTTGGCGAGTAATATGAAATTGGGTAGAAGGAAAACGTTGATGAAGACAAGCCAACATACTGGCAACAGCGGTGCGATCATAAAGAAGATTATTAATCACAATATTGACCTGATGTTCGACACCTGCGTTCATTTGTTGAAGTTCTATAGGCATTGATTCTAGCCATACAATCCATTGACGACATTTTTCTAATAGATATTCGCCTGCCGGTGTGAGTGTAACGGTTCTTGTGGTGCGATTAAAAAGTTGGGTACCAATATTTTCTTCTAATGTTTTTATACGGTAACTAATTGCCGCTGATGTTTTATGAAGCATATCGGCTGCTTTGGTAAAACTTTGGCAGTCGGCGACCTGTATAAAAGTGCGGATCATTTCTTGATCTAACATATTTTTGTCCTGATGGCGAAAGAGGCAAATTTTCAGCAGATAATGCTGAACTAAAAAAAAGAAAACAGAGCAAAGCTTACCTATTTTTTCTAAGGTCTATACCGTAAAGTGAGGCAACTTCTTATCGTATTAATGGATGTTATTATTTTGAGCTTGTTATTGTGTACCGAATGAAGTTTTGATTATTTATAGATAAGCGATAAAGCATACTAACAAAAATTTCATCGGATAATGGGCGCAATAAGAATATCTGTATTCTATTTGTGTGAGTGCTTTCACGTTTCACACATCCTTTTACTGATGAAGTTAAGATATCAGTAAAAGGTGGTGAAAGTTAGGATAAAAAATCCTTCGAGCCGATAAGAAAAAAAATCAATCAGGCTATTTTAAATGGGTAAGTAAAAAAGAGCAGGTGGGTCAGATTAAGTGCAAAGTGAAATAGCGTTGAAACCCAGAGCCGACCACTCCACATCCAAGCTAACCCATAAATAATCCCCGCGAGTGAAGCAAAAACAACTAACAATACTCCGCCTGCGAAATGTGCTAAACCAAAGATAGTGGCTGCTATTAATAGTGCAATATAAGGGGGAAAATAGCGTGATAATGTTTGCTGAATAACACCTCTAAATAATGCTTCTTCAGCGAGTGAGACAAAAAAGAGGTTCGCGAGAATAAATGCAGGTAACCACGATGGTAAATGCAATTCAATTGCTAATCCCCCTAGTTTTACGGCGATTAATAACAGTGCAGGAATGGCAATAATTAGCATTGCCCACTGTAATTTATTTGCTTCTTTGAATGGAGTGCAGACAAAAAGCGTAGGAATAAAGATCAGAAAAATAAAAGGTAATAATGCTTTGTCAGCATTGAAATAAAATGAAAAAGGGGCGCTTTTTATCCCTATAGCGGTGTGTGAAAGGTAACGTAAATTGTTAAAACCAGGAATAAGGTGAAAGGCTAACCCGCTGGCAATGATGATAAGCGCAAGAATGATGATCCCGCGTAGCAGTGGTTGTGTTTTATAACGTGAATAAGCAAATGCTAATAGCAGAATACCAAAAATAATGGGCAAAGTTTGCCATGTAATAACGCCAGTTATAAATGCGCTAACTGCCGTAAATGCAAGTGTAATAAGTGCAAGAGTGCGATTAAAACCCAAAAGTAATAAAGAAAAAGCAAGGAGTAGCCAAGTGATCATAATGATAAATAATCTAGAAAGAAAAGGAGCGTTAGGGTAAAAGATAGCAGCTTTCTAAGCTATCACTATAAATAAAAAAGTAGAGAAAGCAGACCTCTTTATGCGCAATAATTTTATTTAATTATTTGATTTATATGTAAAATATAATATATTGACTTTTAATCCAAAATTAAAACAAATGTTTAATTTATATAATGATAGTTAATTTATGATATTAAATTAGCATAAGTAAAACAGGGAATATAAAAATGCCGATAGTTTTAATATCGGCATTTTAGTTTATATAGGTTAGTTTGCTTTTGATTAAACAGAGTAAAACTAAACGTAAAAATAGCGAATAACGTGGAAGAAAATAGGGGCTGCAAAACAGAGCGAATCCATTCTATCCATCATGCCACCATGACCTTCGATCATCGTGCCAAAATCTTTTACTCCGCTATCTCTTTTGATTGCAGACATACATAAACCACCGGCAAAACCTGCCAATGTGATTACTAAAGAGAGTAAAAATGCAGCCCACCATGAGAAAGGCGTTGCCCACCACAACATCATGCCAATAAGGCTGGCAGAGATAATGCCACCAAAAAAGCCTTCCACTGTTTTATTTGGACTTAATTTAGGCACGATAGGATGTTTGCCAAATAATTTACCAAACACATATTGAAGTACGTCAGAAACTTGCACCACTATCATTAAAAAGAGCAGTAAATTGATATTACGGCCTTCGAAACCTTCAATTGGCAACATTAAAAGTGCGGGTGCATAACTTAGGCAATAAATTGCTATCATTACGCTCCATTGCACTTTTGCCATACGTTCTAAGAAGTGGCGAGTGTCACCTGAAAGTGCCATACGTGTTGGTATTAATAGAAAGGCGTAAACGGGAATAAATACTGCCATTAAGTTGTACCATTGCACACCAACAAGAATGTATTGGATAGGCAATATAACGAAGAAACACCAGAACAGCGCTTCATGGTCGCCACGATGTGTGGGTGTTAAGGTAATAAGTTCACGTAATGCAAGCCATGAGATAATAGCAAATAGGACGACAGAACCTATTGCTCCAATCCCTATTGCAACACCTGCAATAATACACATCACCCACCACGCATTGATCCTTGAATTAAGATTGGTGATGGTGGATGTAGGGCCTTTTACTGCTGCTAAAATAGCACCAATAATGCTGGCGATAATTAAGAAAGAGAAGAGTCCGATAAAGATCCAGAGGACTTCGTTATTAATACGTTCCATTGTGTAGCTCCTCTAACGCACTTTTTGCTCTTACTAGAAACTCTTGTTTACTTTCATGTTCATGAGTGGCTTCAATAGGGGCACCAAAAATTGCACTGCAAATAACAGGAACAACTAAGCGAGAGCCTTTGGGAAGAACTCTGTTTAAGTTTTCCAGATAAATAGGGACTAATTGAACATTCGGATTTTTACGAGAAAGATGCCAAAGACCTGTTTTAAAATCTTGAATAGATTCGCCATTACCTCGAGTACCTTCAGGAAAAATAATTAAAGAATCCCCTTGGTCTAAAATTTCTTGCATCAGAGCAAGTGCATTGGCTTTATTTGGTGCCGATGATGCAGCGTCATTAGCAAGTTGCTCTGCGCTTTCTCCGCAAGAATTTTCCTCTTGTGGAAAATTCATTTTGGCGGCATGACGAGGAATAAGAATAGCTCTAAAGATACGATGAGATAAATAACGGCGTAAGCGGTTTTTGTTCCAATAATCTTCAGCGGCAACGGGATGAACATAAGGGCGAATATTGGGTGAAAGACAAGACCAAATAACTAAGCCATCAAGATGACTAGAATGGTTAGCGTAATAAATACAAGGAATATCTTTTGCAATAGGAGAAGTTTGTTTAGCGCGAATACCTGTTAGGAATCGACAAATAGAGACTAAAACGGATGATACCACTTTTGCATCTAAAGCAAGTTTTCCATTTTTCATTAATCAGACGCCTTGTGCTAAATCCCGTAAAATTCGACGGGTTCTGAAAATTGTGGTCAGCATTGAACCTAAAATAATAATCCATAATGAAATCAAAAAGAGCCATATTCCCCAAAGATTAGGAATAAATGCAGCAATAACAGCAACAGAGGTTAATAACGCCATTCGGTGTTGTTTTGCCATGGGGCCTGTAAATTGTTGATCTAGTCCACAAGCGCCACCTAATACACGAACATAAGCGGTCATTACTGCAAAAAAAGCGCACACCCAGCTCAACGTAATGGCCATAGAAAAGTCAGAAGATAGCCCATAACCGACACCCAAAATAATTAAAGTATCAGCAATTCTGTCTGGTAATTCATTATAAACAGCACCTACTGGACTTTTCATGCCTCCTTCGACGGCAACCATACCATCTAGTAAATTACAAATGAGGCGACCTTGGATCATGATAGCGCCAAGGAGCAGTAAAATTGAGCGTAATAGTCCAGATGTGTAGAAGAGGGCACAAAAGAGTGATAAGCCTGCAAGTAATGCAAATATGACACTAAACACGGAAATGCCGTTAGGCGTTGCCCCTTTTTGTTGTAAGTAGCGGCTGCACTTTGTAGCCCAGTTTGTTTGTCTTGCTTTTATCGGGCGACGGTTTTTATCTTGAGTGTTCATTTTTCTTTGTAAAAAGCGAGTTAGGAGGGTATAGCATAAGGGCATTTACTCAAAGTGAAAATAAGAATAAACGTATAAGTTTATCTTATATTTTTTTATGCAGATTAATTCCTTCTTTTTTTGCTCTTATTAAGACTATAAATAAATTATTAATAATCATTTGTTTTTCTAGGTGTTAATACTTATTTAGGGCTAGTGCATTATACTTACACAATGTGATCATTTAATGATGCTCTTTATTTGATTATTATTAAGTAGAAATGGTAAATGATGTATTACATTAATTAAACTATAAAGAGAATAAATTTCTTAAGTAAAAGGGAGTATAAAAGGAAATACTTATTATTATTTCTTATTTTACTGTTTAAATAATCACAATTAAAACACTTCGATTAGAATTTTCTTATAAGGAATTTTTTGTTTAAATCGAAAATCAAAACGCATAACCAGTCTTTAAATGGGCATAAAAAAAAGAGACGGGAATTTCTTTTGTATTATTTTTTACTCATTAATAATTTTCTTCGTAAAATAAGAATAAAGGAAATGAGAAATTAGAAATGAGAATACTCATCTTTATAATAAGTAAAAAATGATTTATATCAAATGAAGGACTTCATTTATTCTTATATTGCTATTACTAATAAAAAACAATGATAATAGTTATTAATAATAGCGATTATGAAAATAAAATATACAAATGTTTTAAATTGAAATTAAACGAACACTAATGAAAGGGTGGCATCAAAATAAGTTGCCGCCCTTTCTATCGTAGAATGGTGTCTAGCGTATTAATTATTCCCATATTAGGTGTAATTCATCCAAAATAGAATATTTTTAGAAGTACAGCTTTCTCTCATTAATAAAATATAATGAAAATTAAACAGGTCATATCGTTATATAGTAAGATAATACAACCCATTGATAAATAGAAATCACATTATAAATCAGTTTGCTCTTAAGTCATATTTCTTAAAGAAATCATACTCTTGAACTAATTGTGGTAGTGATCTTATTTTCAATTTCGTATACATATTTGAACGATGCACTTCAACTGTACGAGGCGATAACGAAAGTTTTTCTGCCGCTTCTTTGCTCGTATTTCCGTCAAGGATCATCTCCATAACCTCTTTTTCTCTATTAGATAACTTACCAAATTTATCTTTTAGAGATATATATGTTCGGAATTGCTCAACTTCACTTTCATAATGTAGGAAAGATTCCGAGACAATATTAAGAAGTTCATTCACATTTAGAGGGCGAGTTAAATATTCGAAAGCCCCTGATTTAAATGCGTTACGACAACTCTCAATGGAACTATCCCCAGAAATAATAATAACAGGGATGATGTTTTTCAATTTGTTGAGTTCTTTAATCAGTGCAATTGATGGTGCTGCACTACTCTTTGTATTAATTATGATGCACTCTTTATGAGCTCCTTTTGTTGATGAAAAATAGTATTTCAAGAAAGCCTGCTCATTTGAATAGGTTTTCACATTAGCCGCTAAAGAAGAAAGAACGGCTTTAAGTTGAACTTTTGTACTGTCATCTTCAAAAGTGATTAAGTGGATTATTGATTCCATATGTTGCTCCTGGTTTTACTCTGCTCTTACACTAAAAGTGAATGAGTAACGAAATTTGACTAATTTATAAGTTTTTTATGTAGGGTAACATTCACGCAACGGAGCCATATTCAGAATATATCAAATTAAAAATGATTAATACTTCTGTATTATATTATAGATAAAATATCAGAACTTTGTTTTGTTTCAATATTTGTATTTTATAGATAAGAATAATTTATTTCTATAATGAAAGGATGAGATAACTATTATTAATTGTAACTAAGTTTTTTATCGTAAGTGATTTTAACTATATTAAACTCACTTAATAAGTAAAAAAATAATATATTTAGGTGTTTTTTTATGAAGTAATTAATAGTCGCATTTAGTTACAATACAATTCCCTTTGTGGCTTTTTGGCTTTACTTCTTGTAAAATAGCACTTTATTTCTACTGACCCTTTTTAATAAACCAACCGAGCCAATGCTATGGCGTCACTGAAAGATGTAGCTCGACTTGCATCCGTTTCTTTGATGACAGTCTCAAGAGCGATTAATAACCCTGAGTTATTAAAACCAGAAACACTGAAACAAGTCCAAAATGCGATTGATCAACTTAACTATGTTCCAGATTATTCTGCACGAAAAATTCGTGGTCAAGGAACAAAAGTATCATCAATTGGTGTTCTGGCAATTGATACCGCAACGACACCGTTTTCTGTGGAAATGATTTTATCGATAGAACAAACCGCAAGAGAATTTGGTTGGAGTTCATTTGTTGTTAATTTGACTGCACAAGATTGTTATGAAAATGCCATTTGGCAACTTTTGGCTCAACGTCCAGATGGTATTATTTATACCACGATGGGGTTGCGTGAAATCACCGTACATGAAAAGTTGCTCGATAAGAATTTAGTGTTAGCAAACTGTTTAGATAAAACGCACGCTTTTCCAACTTATATTCCCGATGATTATCATGGACAGTATTTTGGGATGAAAAAAGTCATCGAGAAAGGGTATCGCCGTCCTTTGTGCTTTTATATACCTGAAGAGTCTGTTGCAGGCCCTATTCGTCGTAAAGCCGTTGAAGATGCTTGGCAAGAGGCTGGGCTACCATTGGCGGATCTACAACAATATACGATGATGTTTGGAGATGAACACTACCGTGATGTGATTGAAATATTGAAAAAGCATTGTGTTCATCAAAAGGCTGACTTTGATATTCTCATTTGTGGTAATGACCGTATCGCTTTTCTCGCTTACCAAGTTTTACTTTCTATGGGGTTACGTATTCCAGAGCAAGTGGCTGTTTTGGGATACGATAATATGATTGGTACGGGAGAATTGTTTTATCCACCATTAACAACGGTACAACTGCCTCATTATGAATTAGGTAAAGAAGCGACGTTGCATATTATTCAAGAACGAAACCATAGAGATACCGTACACGTACCTTGTCAATTAGTTGAACGTGAGTCTATTTAAAGACTCACGTCTTACTTACCTTCTCAATATCAGTAAATACTATTTAGCAGCCAATATTGACCATTAATCAGTGTTGCATCGCCATTCATGGCAAAAAGACGTAAAGTTTGAGTATCTTGTTGAGCATAATATCGGCTGCTAAAGGTGAATTCGCCTTTATTTACAAAGACTTCAATTGATGAACGATCAATGAAAATACGTAAATTCAATTCACAACCTTCAGGTAATGGAATACTTCTAGCTCCACTCATATTGTGCTGAGGATAATGGCGGTTAAGAACTAAACGATGTGATTGATTATCAACAAATAGCTCAAGCCCTTCACCTAGCCATAAGCCAAATTTTTCAGCATGACTGTCTAAAGATAACGTTAAGTCGAGTTCGATAGCGGCAGTATTATTTATTAGCTCGATAGATTGATTACTGAGTGTTAATGGCTGGATAGTCTGTTTTTCTTGGCGCAATGATTCGACTTCTTTAACGGGGATCATGCGTAAGCGATTTTTGGATTTATCAAACGTGATTTCACGAGGGAGTGTAAAACAGCCAGACCAAAATTCAGATTTTGAAGGCATTGGCGAATTCCACATATCCATCCATCCCATTGAAACACGACGACCATCAGGTGTCGTAAATGATTGTGGCGCATAATAGTCATGGCCATTATCAAGTTCAATAAAGTGACCTTGTGGTTTAAAAGGTTGATTTGGCGACCACTGGCCAATTAATGCCCCTGATTGAAAGAGATTGCGATATTGATAGCCTTCGGCTCGTTTTCCTTGTGGTGAGAAGACGATTGCAAATTCGTTTTCTTGGCTAATAGGGAAGAAATCAGGGCACTCCCACATATAGACATTTTTATCATCCGTTTTTCCTAAAACAGTGTAATCGTTGTTCCACTGTTGACCTTCCTCAAATAAGGTTTCGCTAGAGAAAAGTAGGACTTGTCCTTGATCTTTTTCATCACGAGCACCAACAACCATCCACCATTTACCGTCTTGATACCAGACTTTAGGATCACGAAAATGCATATAACCTTTAGGGGGTTCTAAAACGATCCCTTTTTTCTCAAAATGAATGCCATCTTCACTGATAGCAACACATTGCGCTTCATAGATTTGATTATCATCCCCTTCGGCGGCTAACCAATTGTGTCCGGTATAGAAAAGATAGAGTTTACCGTCATGGCTAATTGCTGATCCTGAGAAGCAACCACTTTTGTCGTAGTCATCTCCTGGTGCTAACGCAATAGGTTGATGTTGCCAGTGGATCATATCGGTACTTGTGGCATGTCCCCAATGCATTGGTCCCCAATCTTGAGAATAAGGATGGTGCTGATAAAAGGCGTGATATAAACCATCATGATAAATAAGACCATTAGGATCATTTAACCAACCCGCAGGCGCTGCCAAATGAAACTGGGGATAAAATTTATTGCCTCGTTTTTCAATCAAGGTATTTAGGGCTTTTGTTGATTGTTCTAAGCGGTGTTTCATATCATTATCCTTATTATATTTTAGAGTTATTAGTGTGTTTTTAAGATCACAAAAGGGTAAAGAACAGATGTAATCACACTATTACTCTTGTTGTTAACGATAACATTTAGAGTGAAAAAAATACGATGCATGAGATTGACTTTATCATCTTATCTCATTATGTTAACGTTATCAGTGTGGATTTACGAGCAATATCTTTACTTATTCGTTATGAATAGTCATAAAAACAGAATATAGTTAAGAAAAATAATTGCTTATCTTCAGGAGAGATTATGAAAGTCTGGTCTTTAGGTGACGCTGTTGTTGACTTGATCCCATTGCAAAACATGCAATATGAAGCATGTGCTGGTGGCGCGCCAGTCAATGTTGCTGCTGGCGTTGCTAAGCTTGGTCAACAAAGTGGTTTTATTGGACGTGTAGGTGAAGATGCGTTCGGCCATTTTATGCAAAAAACATTGTTTGATCTGGGCGTTGATACTCGTGCAATGGAATTTGATGAGTTTCATCGTACCAGTACTGTTCTTGTCTCTTTACAAGAAAATGGTGAGCGTGATTTTACTTTTTTAGTTGCTGAGTCTGCGGATCAATTTTTAACAGAAAAATCTTTACCTGCGTTTGAAAAAGATATTTTGCATTTTTGCTCTTTAGCATTAGTGAATCCCATTTGTCGCTCGACCTTAGATTGTGCAATCAAAAATATTAAAGAAAGCGGTTCACTACTGAGTTTTGATATTAATTTACGACCTCAAATGTGGTGTGATCATGAAGAAATGCGCGAAGTTATTGATAATTATGCGCATAAAGCAGACATATTAAAATTATCCGAAGATGAGCTTACGTGGATGACACAAGAAGTGACATTGAATAATGCACTTAAAAAATTAGAAGATTATCCCGCTCGTTTAAAAGTGATCACCCAAGGCTCTAAAGGTTGTTTAGTTTTAACGCCAAATACCCAAGTCGCATTTAGTGCCTTTATCGTTGAATGTATTGATACAACCGGTGCTGGCGATGCCTTTATGTCAGGCTTGTTAGCTGCGCTTGCTGAATATGGTTTTGCTGAAGATGAACCATATCTATCAAAAATAGTGACGCAAGCAGCTGCTTGTGGCGCTTTAGCCACCACTAAAAAGGGGGCAATAGCCGCGGCACCAAGTCGTAAAAAATTACATGATTTTGTTCAGCAGCAACCGCCTTTGCATGTTAGGGAGATTTTCTAACAACTTACCTATTTTTTCTGGTTGTGGTTTTTACCACGGTTTTCCCTTAATGGATTTTCCTATTCTCCATTTATAACGACTTTTCTCGGAGTGGTTATTTGTGGAGATTTTTTTATCTCATCTATGCTGTTGTACTGATGTTTAATCAATCAATCAGCGATGCTGATCATATTGTTCTGTCGGTTTTAAGCGTATGATATTAAATCTTATCGACTTTTATTGATGGAACATTAAATGTGGGCTCAATCGGGCGCGGTATTAGCCATTTTTTCTTATATTCTTTGGGGAATTACTCCTCTGTTTTATCGGCTGTTACCGGGAGCGCAGCCGTTAGAAATGTTGGCTCAGCGTTTGATCTGGTCTATCCCTCTTTTATTACTCGTACGACTCTTTATTAAAAATAGGACACGATGGCGCGCTGTTTTACAAGATAAGCGCTCTATTTTTATGTGTCTATTTAGCTCAATGGCTATGGCCGTTTCTTGGTGTACATTTACCTATGCATTAACACATCAACAAGTATTAGAAGCGAGCTTGGGGTATTTTATTAATCCGCTTTTCTCAATTTTATTAGGCGTCATATTTCTTAAAGAAAAGCTTAATTCAGCAGAAAAATGGGCTGTTGCTTTAATTTGTGCTGGTGTGGGCTATCAATTGTGGATGTACGGTGAATTACCTGTATTGGCTATAATGATGGGCGGTGCATTTGCTGTATATGGATTAATTCGTAAGTTTATTCGTTTTGATGTGATCACGTCTTTATTTATGGAAACTCTTTGGTTAATGCCATTAGCAATAGGCGCTACGATTTGGTTGGTTGTTACCGATAAAAGTGCATTACCTTCGGCTGATAATTTGACTCGTTTTTATTATATCTTAACAGCACCAGTGACTATCTTGCCGTTATTATTCTTTACTGCTGCAGTCAAACGAACCACGTTAACCGTGATAGGATTAGCGCAATACATTGAACCTACCATTCAATTTTTACTGGCTGTTTTCTTATTCCACGAATCTTTTGATGAAGTAAAAGGCGTGAGTTTCTCACTGATTTGGTTAGGGCTTTTATGCTGTATCTTAGCACTTATCCGAAAACGCCTTAATTATCTAAAAATTCAAAAAGGAAAGCGTAGCCAAACAATGTAATTGTTTTATTTATCTGTCTGATTATTTTTTTGTCTGGCTATTTTTCTATCAAGCTAAATCCGCTATGCTATATGAAAGGCAATCGTTTGCGTGATTGTGGTTTTTATTAATGGTGAGGATAAAAAATGACAGTGCTGGGTACGGCTCTTACAGCAAGTGCAACAAAAGTGATGTTATTAGGTGCCGGTGAATTAGGCAAAGAAGTCGCGATAGAATGCCAACGCTTGGGAATTGAAGTGATTGCCGTTGATCGCTATATCAATGCTCCAGCTATGCATATTGCTCATCGTCATTATGTTGTAAATATGTTGGATAGCGATGCGTTAAAGCAAGTTATTGAACAAGAGCGACCTGATTTTATCGTTCCTGAAATTGAGGCTATTGCAACAACGTTACTGGTTGAATTAGAACAAGCGGGGCAAAAAGTTGTTCCTTGTGCCCGTGCTGTAAAGCTAACTATGGATAGAGAAGGTATTCGTCGTTTAGCCTCGGAAACACTGCATTTACCTACATCGAACTATCAATTTGTTGATGATGAAGTGAGCTTTAAAAAAGCTGCTCTAGAAATAGGCTTCCCTTGTATTGTAAAACCTGTCATGAGTTCATCTGGAAAAGGGCAAAGTGTTATTCGTAATGAAAACGATTTAGCTCAAGCTTGGACTTACTCGCAAGAGGGCGGGAGAGCAGGAAAAGGACGCGTTATCGTTGAAAAAATGATCCCGTTTGATTTTGAGATCACGTTACTGACTATTCACGCTGTTGATGGTACCCATTTTTGTGCCCCTATTGGTCATCGACAAGAAAAAGGGGATTACCGTGAATCATGGCAACCTCAAAAGATGAGTGACATCGCGCTTGCTAAAGCACAGCATATTGCGAGTAAAGTGGTTGAGAACTTAGGGGGCTATGGTTTATTTGGTGTTGAGTTGTTTGTTCAAGGTGATGAGGTATTTTTTAATGAAGTCTCACCTCGCCCTCATGATACTGGATTGGTGACACTAATTTCTCAAGATTTATCAGAGTTTGCGCTTCATGTTCGTGCTTTTTTAGGCTATCCCATTGGTGGAATTCGCCAATTAGGCCCTTGTGCATCAGCGGTTATTTTACCTGAGCTTTATAGTACGAATATTGTGTATTCTGGTATTGAAAAAGCATTGAAGGCGGATCGTCAAATTCGCCTTTTCGCCAAGCCTGAAATTGCGGGTTCTCGCCGTTTAGGTGTTGTACTTGCTCACGCTGATACGATAAAACACGCATTAGATGAAGCAAAAGCAGGTGCTAACGCTATCATTGTCAATGACGCCCAAAAATAGCGATGTAACATAAGATTACTTACCGCTAAGAAGGAAACCTAACTTAGCGGTAAAAATCCAGCTTTAATAAAATACGCTTTAGCATAAGGAGATAATATCTCCTGATATAAACTATAAGCCTGAGAATGAATAAGTGTTGCACAATAGTGCGCGGTAACATTAAAAGGCTTTGGAATATCGAATATCTTTAATTCAGGAAATTGACTGAGTTGTGCTTGATAGTGCTGGTAGCCAATAAAGGCATCAGCTTGATGTGTTGTAATTAAGTAATGAGCAGCCATTCTACCTTGAGGGATAGTAAGTGAATGCTTACCTCCAACCAAAGAAAGTGCTCGCATTTTTAATGCCTGACTTAACTCTGGATTAATTTGTGCAATATTATTAAAAAGTTGCCAACTGTAATCCCCTGATGGATCTGCTTTTGGTGTGGATATCGCTAATTTTAATGCGGTATTTGATAATACACTAAGCCAGTTATCTTCTTCATTTACACCGTTACGACGAGCGGTAATGCAAAGCTGATTGGCAATAAAAGGGGCATATTGCAGTGCAAAGCCTTTCTTGATTAATTGTTGAGCATTATTTTCATCAGCAGAAAGAAATAAATGACAGGTTTCCCCTTGTTCAATTCGTTGACGCAAAAGTCCAGCGGGTCCAAATGTAAGCGCCCACTTTTCGCCTGTTTTCTGCTTATAATGCTCAATAAAAGCAGGTAGTGTGGTTTTTAAGCTACCTGCTGCAAAAAGGGAAAATATCATGGTGTTATATCTTACTCTTTTCCTTGATATTGAGTACGATAGAATTTTTGATACCAATCATTAGCTGCTTTTTGCATATCGATATCACTAAATTTTTCAGGATAGAGTTTTTTTGCCATCCACAATTCACCGATTGCCATGGCTTCTGGCATTGGATAACCCCACGCTTTTGCATATTCAGGCATTAAATAAATGCGATTGTTTTTAACCGCACTAATCACTTGCCAACGTGCATCTTGTTTGATTTCATCAACAACTTGAGGGTATCTGTCTTGAATAAAAATAACTTCTGGATCCCATGCAATAACTTGCTCTAAAGAAACTTGTTTATAGCCTTTGACGGTTGATGAGGCAACATTAAAGGCGCCTGCATGTTCCATCATAAGTCCCGTGTATTTTCCTGAGCCATAAGTGGTTAAATCAGGATTGGCCATATAGGCACGGACTCGTTGCGATTTAGGAATATCTTGTAAGCGCTGGCTAACCTGCTCACGTTGTTTAAAGGTATCGTTAACTAATGCTTGTGCATTTTCTGATTTATTGACGATATCACCAATCAATAAAATACCTTCTTTTAGCCCTTCGTTATAAGCCTGTTCTTCGTTTTGTAATATTGGATTAAGCTTTGATTTATCGTCGTTACTCTCTTTACGCAATGAAATTGCAACAACAGGAATACCCAATGCAGAAATCTTATCAATCATCTCTTTAGGGGCATAATTGGTGACAAAGACAACTTGAGGTTGCAGTTTGACTAAACTCTCTGCATCAAAACTGGTGAGATCACCGACTTTAGGTGTTTTCTCTAGCGATGGTGCTAATTGTGCATATCCATCACCAAGTTGTTGCTTCCAATTAGACATCACGCCAACAATTTTATCTGTTGCATCAAGCTGAACTAATAAATTGAGGGTTTGATGTTGTAAAACTACCGTTCTTTCTACTTTATCTGGAATGGTAACAGTGCGACCAATTTGGTCTACGATTTGTCTATCTGCATAAGAGAAAAAAGAGAGGGAGAGTAAGCCAATACCCAATAAACAGTGCTGTAATAACGCTTTCATAGTTATAAACCCAAGTTAATATCGCTGTATAATAAAATATACAACTAAAAATATCCAACAAGTATTATTTTGGCTCAAACTTTAATCATATAAGGTGCGTAATCACTTTTATTAGCTTAATTTCTTACTCAACCCTTGAAACTTGCTTAACTATCCCCACTTTTTATCCATATTGATTTTTTTCGCCAAATTAGGATTAATTGAGGTAAAAATGAGTATGAAAGGTCAGGAAACAAGAGGATTTCAGTCAGAAGTTAAACAACTTCTTCAATTAATGATCCATTCTCTTTACTCCAATAAAGAAATTTTCCTTCGCGAATTGATTTCTAACGCATCAGATGCGGCTGATAAATTGCGTTTCCGTGCATTATCAGATGCAGCGCTTTATGAAAATAACGGCGAGTTGCATGTACGCATTTCCACTGATAAAGAAGCTCGTACTCTGACTATCAGTGATAATGGTATTGGTATGACTCGTGATGAAGTCATTGATAATCTGGGTACTATTGCAAAATCAGGTACAAAATCATTCTTAGAATCTATCGGACAAGATCAAGCTAAAGATAGCCAATTAATTGGTCAGTTTGGTGTTGGATTCTATTCTGCGTTTATCGTTGCAGATAAAGTGACAGTACGTACTCGGGCTGCTGGTGAAAGCGCCGATAAAGGTGTTTTTTGGGAATCTGAAGGTGAAGGTGATTACACCGTTGCTGATATTGAAAAAGCTGATCGTGGTACTGAAATTACGCTTCATTTACGTGAAGGTGAAGATGAGTATTTAGATGATTGGCGCCTGCGTAGCATTATTAGTAAATATTCCGACCATATTTCTCTGCCTGTTGAAATTGAAACGAAAAATGAAGAAGACGGCACTGTAACATGGGAAAAAATTAATAAAGCGCAAGCACTGTGGACTCGAAACAAAGCTGAAGTGAGTGATGAAGAGTATAAAGAGTTTTATAAACATATCTCTCATGATTTCGCAGATCCATTAAGCTGGGCACATAACCGTGTAGAAGGTAAGCAAGAATATACAAGCTTATTATATGTGCCTTCAAAAGCGCCTTGGGATTTATGGAATCGTGAACAACGCCATGGTTTAAAACTCTATGTTCAGCGTGTCTTTATTATGGATGAAGCTGAGCAGTTTATGCCTAATTACCTACGCTTTATCCGTGGGTTAGTGGATTCTAATGATTTACCGTTAAACGTTTCTCGTGAAATTTTACAAGATAGCTCTGTTACACGTAATTTACGCAGTGCATTAACTAAGCGTGCATTACAGATGTTGCAAAAATTGGCAGAAAACAAGCCTGAAGAGTATCAAGCATTCTGGAAAGAGTTTGGTTTAGTCTTAAAAGAAGGCCCAGCAGAAGACTCATCTAACATTGAAACTATTGCTAAATTACTGCGTTTTGCATCAACGCATAATGACAGCGATGCTCAAACAGTTTCACTGGAAGATTACGTTAACCGTATGGTCGAAGGCCAAGAAAAAATCTATTACATCACTGCTGATAGCTATGCCGCTGCGAAAAATAGCCCTCATTTAGAGCTGTTCCGCA
This sequence comes from Proteus sp. LHD240705, assembly GCF_047921555.1. Taxonomy (NCBI): domain Bacteria; kingdom Pseudomonadati; phylum Pseudomonadota; class Gammaproteobacteria; order Enterobacterales; family Morganellaceae; genus Proteus; species Proteus sp. LHD240705. The sequence goes on along the minus strand of NZ_JBLRMI010000010.1, from coordinate 51,610 downwards.
AAAAAGGTATCGAAGTACTGCTGTTATCTGATCGTATTGATGAGTGGATGATGAATTACCTGACTGAGTTTGATGGCAAATCATTCCAGTCTGTCAGTAAAGCAGATGAATCTCTTGATAAACTTGCTGATGAAGAGAAGCAGGCTGAGCAAGAAGAAACAGATAAACAATTAGCACCTTTTGTTGAACGCATTAAAACCTTGCTAGGGGATAAAGTTAAAGATGTGAAATTAACACATCGTTTAACAGATACTCCGGCAATTGTGACAACCAGTGCTGATGAAATGACAACACAAATGGCCAAGTTGTTTGCAGCAGCAGGACAAGCAGTACCAGAAGTGAAATATAACTTTGAGCTGAACCCAAATCACCCATTAGTGAAACAAACTGCCGAGTTAACCGATGAAGCGTTGTTTGCGGATTGGGTAAATTTATTGCTGGATCAGGCTCTATTTGCTGAAAGAGGCTCTTTAGAGGATCCAAACCAGTTTATTCGCTTAGTGAATCAACTTTTAGTTCAAAAAGCGTAACTGTTTTCGTTTTCAAACATTTAAACCACGTTTATCTGAAAAGAGAGCGTGGTTTTTTCTTTTTCGATAAAAAATAAAATGCAATCGCTACCGTGATTTCTTGAGCGATGACCTCACAAAATGGTATGGTAATGCGTTTTCGAGTTTAAATATAAAAAATTAAATGCAAGGGGATTTACGCGATGCGTATCATTCTGCTAGGCGCTCCAGGCGCTGGTAAAGGCACTCAGGCTCAATTCATTAAAGAAAACTATGGTATCCCACAGATTTCAACTGGTGATATGTTACGTGCGGCAGTAAGTGCAGGTACAGAACTAGGACTGAAAGCAAAAGCACTGATGGACAATGGTCAGTTAGTGACTGATGAATTAGTTATTGCGTTAGTTAAAGAGCGCATCAAACAAGACGATTGCCGTAATGGTTTCTTGTTGGATGGGTTCCCAAGAACAATTCCACAAGCTGATGCAATGAAAGAAGCGGGTATTAACGTGGATTTCGTACTGGAATTCGCTGTACCGGATGAAATCATTGTCGATCGTATTATTGGTCGTCGTGTTCACGCACCATCAGGTCGTGTTTATCATGTGAAATTTAATCCACCTAAAGTGGAAAATCGTGATGACGTGACGGGTGAAGAATTAACAACGCGTAAAGATGACCAAGAAGAAACTGTTCGTAAACGTTTAGTTGAGTACCATACTCAAACTGCACCATTAGTTTCTTATTACCAAAATGAAGCTAAAGCAAACAATGCGAAATACTTCAAAGTTGATGGTACACAAAAAGTAAGCGAAATTAACGCTGAACTGAAAAGTATCCTTGGCTAATTCGTCATTGTGATGACTAATCCCGGTTGAGCCGGGATTTTTTTTATCTTAAAAATAAGAAGATGAGATAAAAAGCGCGATCCAATAAATTGACAAGCACAATCTATTATTTTCCTTTATTCTTCTACTCTTTGGTTATCCTAATAAAATAACTCTAAGGAGTCATAGTATGAATGATGCTAAGTATGGTGTTCTTTTGGTTAATCTAGGCACACCTGATGCGCCGACAACGGGGGCTGTTCGACGTTATTTGGCACAATTTCTTAGCGATCCTCGTGTTGTTGATGTTTCTCCTTTGATTTGGAAACCAATATTACAAGGGGCTATATTACCGTTTCGCTCACCTAAAGTGGCTAAATTGTATCAACAGATTTGGATGGATGAGGGATCGCCACTTTTAGTTTATAGTCGAGCGCAACAACGTGCGGTTGCTCAGCGATTACCTAATATCCCTGTAGAGTTAGGAATGTGTTATGGCAATCCATCACTAAATGAAGGGGTTGAAAAACTATTACAACAAGGTGTTGAGAACATTATTTTGTTACCACTTTATCCTCAATACTCTTGCTCTACTTCTGCTGCGGTATTTGATGGTGTCAGTCGAATTTTTAAAGACATGCGTACAATGCCCTCTCTTCACTTTATTCGTAGTTATCCTACTCATCCGCTTTATATCAAAGCACTTGTCACCTCTATTGAGAAAAGTTTTCAGCAATATGGCAAACCTAATCGTTTAATTCTCTCTTTCCACGGTATACCTGAGCGTTTTATCAAAACGGGTGATATTTATTACGATGAGTGTTGCCTCACAACAGAAAAATTAAAAGAGCAATTAGAAGAGAAGCTAGGTTATCCTAAAGAACAAGTCATGTTGACATTCCAGTCACGTTTTGGCCGTGAACCTTGGCTATCGCCTTATACGGATAAAACGATGGAAAAACTGGGAAGTGAAGGGATTGAACATGTACAGGTTGTGTGCCCAGGATTTTCATCTGATTGTTTGGAAACATTAGAAGAAATTAATGAACAGAACCGAGAGTTCTTTATTCATGGTGGTGGCAAACAGTATGAATACATTCCGGCATTAAATGATGATCCTGAGCATATTGACTTGCTAGAATCGATGATCAGAGAGGTATGTAAAAAATAATTACTGAATTCGATAAATAAAATTATCGGATTTGATGATATATTAATTTGATCATATTTCAGTTATATATAAACTTATCTTTTCTCATTTTTTAAGTATTTTAGTGTGAACCACTAAAAGTGCTGATAAACGGACACTGCATTACCTAAATTTAGGCAGGAAAATGAATAGTAAGCTTTCAAAACCACAATCTTCAGAAGTTGATAAAGGACATTTTGACGATTTCTATCTAAAACAGAACGATGAAATCGATCTTTTTGAATTATTTTCTGTTATTTATAAATCAAAATTTGTCATTATTGGTATCACGTTATTATTTGCTATCGTTGGCTTTACTGTTGCAAGTTTTTTACCACAAAAATGGACGAGCCAAGCTGCAATTACCAAGCCAATGCTTGATGAAATGAAGCAATTAAGAGCAACATTGACTGAGCTTAGCTTAGTGGATATTGATACTGGTGTGAATGGTTCATCTGTTTATCAAAAGTTTATCAATAACTATAACTCTCGTGTTTTACGTGAAGAATATTTAATAAGTACGGATTATTACAAAAATTTGTTGGCTAAAATGGAAAATCCAACGCCGTTGGATCAACGTAGACTTATTGAATCAATTGTCACCAAAGACATTAATTTAAAAGCTTCAGATGATAAAAAAAGTGAAGATGAGTTTAGTGGAGAAATTAATCTAAGCTTTACTGCACCAACTTCAGAAGAGGCTTATGATTTACTTTCTGGTTATATTCGTTTTATTTCCACCAAAGTGCGAATGGAAGTAAAAGATGAAATTGATGACCAAATTGAACGTAAATTAAGTTTTGCGCAAAAAGCCTATGAAATGGATTTAGAGCGTATTGCCAATGCACGTAATGTGAATGTGCAACGTCTAAAATATGCGTTAGAAATTGCTAATGCGGCTGGCGTGAAAAAACCGATTTCAAGTGAAGGTGCGCAGATTAAAGATGATCCTGATTACTCTATTGCAATGGGTTCTGATGCATTAGGCAGTAAACTGGCAATCACTGAAGCTATTACTGATCCAACAACAGTAAGCACAGATCTGAAAAACCGTTTATACAATATTCAACAGTTAGAAAAAGTGAAATTAGGCGAGCTTCAATTTGTACCATTCAAATATATGTTGAAGCCTTACGAACCAACTAAAAAAGATGCACCTAAACGTGCTCTGATTTTAGTGGGTGCCGCTTTTGTTGGTTTCATTCTGTCTGTTATGGGTGTTTTATTGAGCTATATGGTAAGAAGCCGTCGTAAAACCGCATAAAAATATCTTTAAATAAGTAGGTGTACTGACGTACACCTACTGCCTCTCCCATAATATTGTGTTAACATTGCGCATCTTTTTTAGCTGTGTAGCATCGTTCACAATGAAATTCCCTGGCAAACGAAAATCCAAACACTATTTTCCCGTTAGTTTACGAGATCCTCTATTACAACCCATCATCAATATGACGGAGAGTGAATCCTCTCGCGCTTATATCGTGGGTATTGACCAAACATTGGTTGATATTGAAGCGAAAGTTGATGAAGAGTTTATTAACCGTTATAACTTGAGTCAGGGACACTCTCTTGTTATTGAAGATGATGTCGCAGAGGCACTTTATCGTGAATTAACAGACAATAATCTGATAACACACGAATTCGCTGGTGGCACTATTGGTAATACGCTACATAACTACTCTGTATTGGCTGACGACCGCTCTGTGTTATTAGGTACTATGTGTAATAACATTCAGATTGGTAGCTATGCTTATCGTTATTTATGTAACACATCTAGCCGTACTGATCTCAATTACCTCCAAGGTGTTGATGGTGCCATTGGGCGCTGCTTTACGCTGATCACGGAAAATGGTGAACGCACATTTGCTATTAGCCCCGGTCAAATGAATCAACTTAAACCTGAAAGCATTCCGGAAGAGGTGATTGCAGAAGCTTCCGCATTGGTGTTAACGGCTTACTTAGTTCGCTGTAAACCAGGTGAACCGATGCCACTAGCAACCATGAAAGCGATTGAGTATGCGAAAAAATATGATGTGCCGGTCGTTCTCACACTTGGCACAAAATATGTTATTGCAGATGATCCACAATGGTGGCGTGATTTCTTAAAAGAGCACGTTTCTGTTGTCGCCATGAATGAAGATGAAGCTTTTGAATTAACTGGGCATGCAGATCCTCTGTTGGCTTCCGATGTTGCTTTAGAATGGGTTGATTTAGTGCTTTGTACTGCGGGACCTGCTGGGCTTTATATGGGCGGCTATACAGAACACAGCTTTAAGCGCCAAACCACACATCCTTTATTACCCGGTGCTATTGCTGAATTTAATCGTTATGAATTTAGTCGAGCAATGCGTCGTAAAGATTGTGAAGAGCCAGAGAAAGTCTATTCTCATATTGAACCTTATATGGGTGGCCCTGAAAAAATTATGAATACCAATGGTGCGGGTGATGCAGCCTTATCAGCATTACTGCATGATATTACAGCAAATAGCTATCATCGCATTAATGTGCCAAATTCAAGTAAGCATCCTCGGACTTATTTAACTTACTCATCATTAGCACAAGTATGTAAATATGCTAACCGAGTGAGTTATCAAGTATTAAGCCAGCATTCTCCACGCTTGACGCGCGGTTTACCTGAAAAAGAAGACAGCTTGGAAGAAGCCTATTGGGAACGCTAAGTTTGTATTGTTTCTAAGTCTTGTTTTATCAGTGTGAAATAAAAAAACCTATCAACATTTATTGATAGGTTTTTTATTGACTTAAATTCTATGGATTTAAGTGATTACCTGTGTTTGATTATTGCGCTGCACTAGGTGCAATGATTTGTTGACCATTTTCAGGTGTATCATCAATAGCGCAACCAAATTCAACTTCTTTAATTAGCATATCCGCCATTGCAGATGCTGTTTGATCTTCATCGATAACGACGTGATTTGCGCCTTTTTCAAGGATAAAAGAAGCTTCTTCATCATAGTTAGCTCGCACGATAATATCGTCAAAATGGGCGCGAACAATGATATTTAAATCAGGGTTCATACTTCTTGCCGTTTCAGCGACATCTGCTGCTTCATAACCATTCGGTATCGTCAGTAATAAAGATTTAGCGCAATCAATACGGGCTAAAGCAAGTGACTCTTTAGTCGATGCATTACCCAGTACTGTGTTTAAACTTTTCTCTTTTAACTCAGCAAATTTATTACGACTATTTTCGATAATCACTAATGGAATAGATTGAGCTAATAATTTTTCAGCAAGCATGCTTCCTGCACGTCCATAGCCGACGATAATGGCGTGACCACAAATATCAACAGGGACAGGCATCTCTTCTTCCAGCTCTTCTTGTTGTAGCTGTTCCACTTCTTCTTTGGTTTCTGTTTTTGCCAGATAACGGTCTAATAAAGAGAACAGAACTGGGTTTAGCATAATCGAGACTAAAGCACCAGCTAAAACAAGATTACGTGCATCTGGCTCTAAAACGTTTAGCGCCACACCTAGACCTGCAAGGATAAAGGCAAACTCACCAATTTGAGCAAGACTGACAGAAATGGTTAAGGCTGTTCGTCGAGAATGCCCAAACATTCGTACAAGCACCAACGCGGCGACAGATTTACCAATAATAATGATAGCCAGTGTTGCTAAGATACCAAGAGGATGTTCAATTAATACCATTGGATCAAACAGCATACCAACGGACACAAAGAACAGAACAGCAAAGGCATCACGCAATGGCAAGGTATCTTGTGCGGCTCTGTGGCTTAACTCAGACTCATTAAGCACCATACCCGCAAAGAAAGCACCTAATGCGAAAGAGGCATCAAATAAAGTCACCGCAGCGTAAGCGATACCTAAAGCGAGTGCTAATACACTCAGCGTAAAGAGTTCACGAGAGCCTGTTGCCGCGGTTTTAGCTAAGATCCACGGAATAAGCTTACGACCAACAATCATCATGATTAAGATAAAGGCTACGACTTTACCGATTGTGATACCTAAATTGATCATGAGTTGAGAAACATTGGTTTGATCGCTGCTTTCCAGCATATTGGCAATAGCTGGGAGTAGTACAAGGGCTAATACCATTGCTAAGTCTTCAACAATCAACCAACCAATGGCAATTTGACCTCGTTGGCTATCAATTAGACCTCTTTCTTCAAGTGCTCGTAAAAGAACGACGGTACTTGCAGTTGAAAGACACAAACCAAACACGATGCCACTAAATAAACCCCAGCCAAAAAATGCTGATAATCCCAACCCTAATAGTGTTGCTACTGCAATTTGAGCAATAGCACCCGGAATAGCGATGGCTTTTACTGCCATCAGATCTTTTAACGAAAAATGTAAACCTACACCAAACATTAGCAGAATAACACCAATTTCAGCGAGTTCAGGGGCGAGAGATGTATCAGCGACAAAGCCGGGAGTAAATGGACCAGCGAGTACACCCGCAGCAAGATATCCTACTAAAGGTGAGATTTTTAGCCGTTGAGCGATCATGCCTAAAATGTAAGCAAGTGCTAACCCACCAACAATGGTGGTAATGAGGGGTGTTGAATGCGGCATCAATTCTCCTTCTTTTTATAAAACTACATGTATCGGGGGGCGAGTAATATAGCAGGCTGATAGTTTAACGTATTCATGCAATAAATTCGCTAAAAATTATCGATTATTTATAAAAATAGCAAGTTGATTGAGTTTTTTGATGCAAATGCACTTTTTTATGTTATTTTAATCAGTCTTACCTTTTAAAGTAAGAAATACCCTGTTACTAGTTCATTTAGATAACAGGGATAATTACAAGTTATTCAGTTTTATCCACCCCAATATTAGGAAGAAAAATGGTGAAAATACCTAATAGTGGGAGATAAGCACAAATATGATAGACATATTCAATACTTTTCTGATCAGCAACATATCCTAAGACCGCAGCACCAATCCCTCCCATCCCAAAAGCAAGTCCGAAGAAAAGCCCTGAAACCATGCCAGTTTTACCCGGAATTAACTCTTGAGCATAAACTAAGATAGCAGAAAATGCTGAAGCCAAAATCACACCAATGAATACAGTAAGTACGCCAGTCCAATAAAGGCTAGCGTAAGGGAGTATCAGCGTAAAAGGCGCAACACCAAGAATAGATCCCCAAATAACGTATTTTCTGCCAATTTTATCGCCTACGGGGCCACCAATCATGGTGCCAGCGGCAACAGCAAAGAGGAAAACAAAGAGGTGAATTTGTGCATTTTGCACTGAAACGCCAAATTTATGTATTAAATAGAAAGTATAGTAGCTACTGATGCTTGCAAGATAAAAATACTTAGAAAAAATCAGAATAAGTAAAATGGCTAAAGAGCCAAAAAGGGCTTTACGTGGCAATATTGCTTTGTTGTTTAGCACCATTGGTTGTTTTTTCTGAGCTTCTTGTTGAATTTTATACCAACGGCTAACTTGTAATAGCACTATAATGGCCAGTAATGCAGCAAGAGAGAACCAACCGACATTACCTTTGCCATAAGGAGCAATCAGTAAAGCCGCCAAAAGAGGACCTAAAGAGCTGCCTAAATTGCCTCCCACTTGGAATAGTGATTGTGCCAGCCCGTGTCTTCCACCTGATGCCATTCTTGCAACACGAGATGATTCAGGATGAAAAACAGACGAGCCTGTACCGACTAATCCTGCTGCGAGTAATAACATTGGGAATGTATCAGCAAAGGCGAGAAGAATAAGCCCTGTTAGCGTAAAACCCATACCAATAGGTAATGAGTAAGGCTTAGGATATTTATCAGTATAGAGACCAATAAAAGGCTGTAACAAGGATGCTGTAATTTGATACGTCAACGTTATCATCCCTATTTGCACAAAGCTGAGAGAAAATTCAGATTGCAACATAGGGTAAATAGCTAATATCAATGATTGGATCATATCATTGAGAAGGTGTGAAAAACTGATAGCAGTTAAAATACTAAAAACCGTATTACGCTTATTGGCTTTTCGTTGTAAAACGTCAGTTTCTTCTATGGGAAGTGTTGGATCGGCATTGCTCATTTTAATTCCCTGCTACATTATTTTGTTAATAAATTGTTTCTATTTTTATTGGTCTAGTTTACATCTATTTGGAGTTGAGTGCTTTTGTGAGAAATAGAGTTTGATTCATGTCTCAAAAAAACTATTGGATCAATGAAATAATAAAAAAATTATATAACCTACGTCATAAAATACAGCAAAAGTATTTAACTTCTGTCTTCTTTTTCTACTGTAGAACCATGGCAGAACCTTCTCAATAAATAATATACATGGGGATATACCATGAGCTTATCTTTTAAATTATCAGCATGCGCATTGACGGTTTCTTTAGCGATGGCGCCTGCGATGTCTCAGGCATGGGAAAAGGATAAAACCTACGAAATAACTATTCTACATACTAATGATCATCATGGTCATTTCTGGCATAACGATCGTGGTGAATATGGCTTAGCTGCACAAAAAACGGTTGTTGATAATATTCGTGATGAAGTGGCTAAAAAAGGCGGTAGCGTACTGCTGTTATCAGGTGGTGATATCAATACGGGTGTACCAGAATCTGATTTACAAGATGCAGAGCCTGATTTTAAAGGTATGAATCTTGTGGGCTATGATGCAATGGCATTGGGTAACCATGAATTCGATAATCCATTAGAGGTTTTACGTCAACAAGAAAAATGGGCAACATTCCCATTCTTATCTGCAAATATTTATCAAAAAAGTACGGGTGAGCGTTTATTCAAGCCTTACACCATTTTTGATAAGCAAGGTGTCAAAATTGCAGTATTAGGCTTAACGACTGATGATACTGTGCGTATTGGTAACCCAGCAAACTTCCCCGATACTGAATTCCGCAAACCGTCTGATGAAGCTAAAAAAGTTGTAGAAGAACTGCGTACAACGGAAAAACCAGACATTATTATCGCAGCAACTCATATGGGTCACTATGATGATGGTAATCACGGCTCTAACGCACCGGGTGATGTGGAAATGGCGCGTGCGTTACCAAAAGGTTACCTTGATATGATTGTGGGTGGTCACTCACAAGATCCTGTTTGTATGTCTCAAGAGAATAAAAACTACAAACAAGCGGATTATGTACCAGGAACACCTTGTGCACCAGATAACCAAAATGGTACATGGATTGTTCAGGCTCATGAATGGGGCAAATATGTTGGTCGTGCAGATTTCGAATTCCGTAATGGTGTATTCACGCTAAAACATTACCAATTAATCCCAATCAACTTAAATCAGAAAGTGAAGAAAGACGACGGCACAACTGAACTCGTTTACTACACTAAAGAAATTCCTCATAACCCTGAAATGATGAAACTGCTGACACCTTACCAAGAAAAAGGTGGCGAGCAACTGAATGTTAAAGTGGGTGAGGTTGTTGGTAAATTAGAAGGTGATCGTAGTAAAGTTCGCTTTGTTCAAACCAATATGGCACGTCTATTATTATCAGCTCAAGCTGAACGTGCGAATGCAGACTTTGCCATTATGAGCGGTGGTGGTGTTCGTGATTCTATTGAGTCTGGTGATATCACTTACAAAGATGTTCTGAAAGTTCAACCATTCGCGAACGAATTGGTTTATGTTGATTTTAAAGGTGAAGAAGTCGAACCTTATTTATCAGCTGTTGCATGTATGAAAGTAGACTCTGGTGCTTATGCACAATTCTACAATGTTAGCTTAACCGTAGATGCAGACTGTAAAGTTAGCGATGTTAAAATTGCAGGTAAACCATTAGATAAAACAAAATCTTACCGTATGGCGACACTGAACTTTAATGGTATTGGTGGTGATGGTTATCCGAAAATTGATACACACCCAGGTTATGTAAATACGGGTTTCGTTGATGCTGAAGTATTAAAAGGTTATATCGAATCACACTCTCCATTGAAAGCTGATGATTTCGAACCTAAAGGCGAAATTGTTTACAAAAAATAAATCTTACCAATAACGTTTATATAGACAAAAGGCGACATCTAATGTCGCCTTTTATTTGGGGTCTAAATCACGTTAATTTCTTATTTTGAGGATGAGCCTTAAAATAAAAAATCATTAAGGATTATGACTCTTTACGAATAAGTGCAAATTGAGCACCTAATACAGTGCCTAAATCTTTTGCTGATAATTCAATATCTAAGCCACGTTTACCACCAGAAACAAAGATAGTGTCAAATTCGAGTGCTTGTTCATCAATCACTGTTGGTAGGCGTTTTTTCTGACCTAATGGACTTATTCCACCCACTAAATAACCCGTGACCTTTTGTGCAATTTGGGGATCTGCCATATCTGCTTTTTTAGCCTTAAAGCATTTAGCAACGAGTTTTAAATCTAACTGACCAGAAACCGGTGTTACTGCAACGGCAAGATTCTTAGCATCTCCATTTAAGGCCACTAAAAGTGTTTTGAATACTTGGCGGTTATCTAAACCGAGTTTTTCGACCGCTTCATCACCAAAATTATGGACATTAGCATCATGCTCATAAGGATGAAGGGTAAATTTGATTTTTTGTTTTTCCAGTAAATTTACAGCGGGAGTCATAGTTATTCCTACTTACAAGGTTAGAACAATATCTTTATACTTGGGATGTTAATAAATCGATCAAATTTTCTTCGCCAAATAAATGAAGGGCGCCGACAGTTACCACATAACGACCTGCGGGTAATGTTGATAACGTGCTTACCCATTTTTGGTTACGGCTTTCCATCAAAATATCAAATACAGCTTTACTAAAGGTATTCGGTAAAGGCGGTTGTTTCTCTCTACTATTATAATTTAACCACCAATTGATCATGATTTGCAATGTACGTGCATTATCGTGCCAATTTCTTAGCGTATCCTCGAGTAATTGCTGACCATCATGAGGAAAATCCAATAATAGTGCGACCTGACTCTCAATACCTTCAAGCTCTATGATGTTTTTTTGGTGTTTATTTGCATGCTGAATGACTTGATAATCAATACCATATTGCGGTTGTAATCCAAGTTGCATGGCTTGGGTTGATTGTAAAATTAACGCAATTTGCCAAAGTGGTTTATTTTCAATTTGATAAAGAGAAAGCGAGAGATCTTCACAGTGTTGAATAATTTGAGAAAAAAGTGTTTCATTTAAACGAGTTTCTAATGGTTCTCTAAAGAGAGAGGCTTGATCAAAAGGTTGTACATCCGTTGAGATATCCGCTTCAACAATAATCGCATCTGCATTTTTTATTTCGTTAATAAGCACATTGGAGAGTGGTGACATTGTGGGAACACCCATATGGATACTGCCTACAAGGTGTAAAGAGATATTATTTGGTAGCGTAATATCAACGGCAGGGTAAGGATAATGCTGAGCGTTTTTTATCCCTATCCAGTTTTTAACTTTCTGAAAAATACCCGTCATTTGATACGCTCCTTTAAGTGTCGATCACTAAACCTCAGCATAACGGATTTTTAATTGAATGAAACAGAGAAAACGAAGCTTTACTTAGCTTTCTCTGTTTTTACTTTAGGCTGAATGACTACCAACTAATGCCTACCCCCCCCGCAGAGACCCAACTATTTGTCTCATTCCATGCTGTTGATGCTCTGACTTTAACATTTTCATTAATACGATATTGCATACCCCAAGCGAGGGCTGTGGCATTACGATAATTACCAATACCAATGGCTGTACTAAATGTTGCTGTATCGGTAAAAGGTAAATTACTCATTGCCGCAACAGAGGCAATACCTTGGTTAGCACGTTTTTCGACTTTATAAAAACGGTTTTGAGTGTCAGATTTAAAATATTCAAAGTCACTTTTTAATGTTTTAAATTCATTTCTTGAGATTGATTGTTCAGTATAGAGCGTTGTAAAATGGCTTTTTAATGAAATATTATTTCCATTAATATTTAGATTATCTATATAGTCTTTCTTAATATTGTCAATATCACTTTTGTTCGCTCTTATATTATCAGTGTTACTATTTATAATTTGCGTGTTTGTATCAATATCATTTTTATTTTTTTCCGTTAATTCATTATTGTTATCAATAATGAATTTTTGTTCTTGAATTTTAGTCTCATTATTTTTAATGTTTTCTGATAATCTTTTCTTATTATCTAAAATTGAATTATTTAGCATTCTAGTATCTTGCTCTTGTAACTTACTCATCTGGGCTAGATCTTGTTTTGTGTTTTTTTCTAATAACAATAGAAAACGGTTTTTGGTATTGAGATTATCGACTATTTTATGTAGTCTCTCGGGAGACTCTAGATCATCTAATGTTAATGCACTATCTTGAGTACTGTAGATCATTGTTTCCGCATGCTTGATTATATTAATAACTTCATTACGGTTTTTTTCGGTCAATAAATCTTTTTCTGATAAATAACCCACCATTCCCATTTTTAAATCACTATTGCTAGATTGAATATAAATATAACCATTTTTATTAACGATATTTTGCTTTATAAGATCGGCAGAATCGGTTAAATTTCGATTTCTTAAGTATTTTTCTAAATCTTTAGCTACGCTACTATTTAATTCAATACCATAGGCTTCTTTATCTTTATTTGTTCCTTTTACTATATTAATTAAATTACTATCAACTATCTGATTAAAAACCGTTGATGCTAAATAGTTTTTTTTATTTTCTCGCTCTTCATTTTCTGGCGTGATTACATCAGAGAATGGGGGGGTATTTACTGTATTTGAAAAAACACAGGAAGAATAAATGATAGATACTGTTGCGATAAAAATATTTTTATATTTCAATTTTAAATCCTTTTAAAAATAAAATGATGTTGATTTTTCACTAATATATTCTGAATGCTAATTTTTTATTTAATATAAATAAACACCCTTATTATTAGAGTGATTTTTATGTCAATGTTATATTTATTTTATGAATAATAAAAAATAATGAAATATTTATAATATATTGCTATTCTAGCGCTAAGAGGGCGGAGTAATGACTCTCTTGTATAATGAGAAATTCCTCTTTGACTGGCCGATAGAAATATCGGCTTTTTTTTAATTGATTGATAATTCAGTATTTAATCTTTGGAAAAAAGATAAATCTTCTCTTTGAGATGATTTATCTTTCATATAATTAGGTTGTTGGTATCACAGTATCATCAAAAAATAAATGATTGGATTAATTATCTACATCCATTGAGATCCCCATAACTAGGCTAGTCTGAAAATTGGCACCAAGTAAGGTGTAATTTTATAAAGAAGTCCATTGTGTTGCACCTATACAATTAGTGGAAAAAGTGTTTAAAGCAGGAATTTGATCATATTCTTGTTGAGTTACGGCTTTAGCGATGCCAATAGAACCCGTAATTGAACCTGAAATGGTGGCTTCTGCACCTGCTTCATTTTCAATTGAACATCACCTCCAGCACCAGCTGGGATTAATTGCCATGACTCCCAATGTCCCAATGTCCCAATGTCCCGATATCGTAATATCAGTAGCGTCTTTATAGTCAAAAGTGCTTGGAAAGCTTTTTTGTACCATTATTGCTTTATTTACAATAGGAAAAGAAGCGAGATAAGCCGTATCCCAACCAAATGTGCTCACTGAGTTATTCATAATGTTTTCCTTAATTTAATTTTCCTTGCATATAAACATTATCGGCTAACCCACCCGCATCAATCGTCATATTCTGCTGACCATTCCAACTGACGAGTCCTGGCGCTAGCTCCCTTAATGATTGAGCTGTTTTTGATGAGGTGAGTGTACCCATTGAGTTTTCAATAGAAAGGCTGATGGCTTCAATTACAATATTCATAATGCCAAATGTTAAAGCACCTAGTCCTTGTTCCCAACATGGAATATGTTCATTTTTTGTTGCTGATTTATTTGGATCAGAATTAAAAGACAATGTTTTTGTTGATACATTAAATGAGGATGGATTAATTGATGTGACAGTATTTATAATATAAGCTCCGGTTAATCCAGTGATATTTGTATGTGTTGAAACATAACACCACATTTTATTATCTTCAATATGAAAATTAATGTCGGTGACTGTTGGTGTGTAATAAATTAAATCAACTTTGACTGCATTAAGATTAAAATTATTATTTAAATTTATTACATTATTTTCTAAACGAAAATCATAAAAAGTAGAATTCCCTTGAAAACTTAAAGGCAATGAAGGTATAACAACATTTAATAGAAAAGCCCTCGCCGATAATATAAAACCAAAATCTTTATTAAATAATAAATTGGTATCAAAACTACGAGGTAAATTAGTGATCGATACATTCTCTAACATACCTAAAATGGCAATACCACCTAAAGCACCACTAACAGGCTGTTGATAGGCATAGGTAAGTTTTTTAGGTGTCAACCAATTTGCATTTTCTCCTGTTGGTGAAGGTAATATATTGGCAAATACAAAATTAAGTTGCTCTGCATTTTGTATAAAAACACGAGATAAACCAATAGTGAGTAGTGCTGCACCTAAAGAGGCTTCTTGCGGGTGAGATCGAAGATATTTTCCTAAGTTTCCACTCACATCTGGGTTAATCACAGTGACTGCACCAAAAGTCATATCACCTTTGTTTTTCCCTTCTATTAAACAATTAAAAACAAGTTTATAAAGTACGGTTTGATCACTCCCTTTAATTAACTTTAATTGCATTTCTATTAAGGGAATCACATTATTAAGAGTAATTGTTTCATTGAATTGCTTAATGAAAAGCACCCCTGTTTTAATAGGAGTTTCAAATTGAAGTAAATTACCACTACCACCAGAAACAATTTTCCATGAGTCAAAAATTCCTGTGATTTTAATTTCCGAATCTTCATATTCAAAAGATTGAATAAGTTGATTTTTATTATTAGATAATTGTTTATTTATATAATTACCTGAACAAGCGTATATAACATCCCATCTGTAATTATTCATAGATTTTCCTTTATTATATAAGGTGTCTTTTACCTTATTATTTTTAAGTGAAAATTTATAGAATGAAGAATAATAGAGATATTTTTATTTTCAGTTGATTGAAGTGTAAAAACACCGCTTTTACTAATAAGTAAAAAAGCGGTGTTTTTTTTAATTAAAGCTTACTTAGTTTATTGCTTAGGTTTAAAACGCAATAAACGGTTTGCATTGCTAACAACAGTAATGGAAGACAGCGCCATTGCAGCACCCGCAACCACTGGATTTAACAGTGTGCCAGTGAAAGGATATAAAATACCCGCTGCAATAGGGATACCTAAGCTATTGTAAACAAAGGCACCGAATAAATTCTGCTTCATATTACGTAGTGTACCTTTTGAGATCTCAACCGCATCGGCAACACCATGCAAACTATGACGCATTAATGTGATAGCTGCTGTTTCAATAGCAATATCACTACCTCCACCCATTGCAATACCGACATCTGCTTTTGCTAGTGCTGGCGCATCGTTAATGCCATCACCAATCATTGCAACACGACGACCTTGTGCTTGAAGCTCTGTTATCGCTTGTGCTTTACCTTCAGGCATGACACCTGCGATAACTTGGTCAATACCTGCTTCTTTTGCTATTGCATTTGCAGTAATTGGATTATCACCCGTTAACATCACTAGGCGATAGCCCTGATTATGTAAACGTTGTAATGCACTTACAGTATCTTCTCTTAGAGGATCACGGATAGAGAGAAGGGCGGCAATCTTACCTTCTTGAGCTAATAAGACTGGAGTAACACCTTTCGCTGCTTGAGTGTCAATAAGTGAATTAATTTCACTAATATCAATACCTGATTCAAGCATCAATTTAGGGTTGCCTAAAAGCACTGTTTTTCCGTTAATTTCGCCACTTAACCCCATTCCTGCAAGAGTGCGGAATTGGCTTATTTCAGGTAAATCAATGCCTTCAGCTCGCGTTAAAATGGCTTTAGCTAATGGGTGATTAGAACCATTTTCCAACGATGCTGCCAATGCAAGTGCTTGAGTTTCACCTACTTGATTGAAAGTATGAATTTCAGTGACCTGAGGCGTACCTTCTGTCAGTGTTCCTGTTTTATCAAAGACTAAAGTATCTAGTTTGCTCGCTTGTTGTAGTGCGTCTGCATCACGAACTAACACGCCATATTCAGCCGCACGACCTACACCTGAAATAATCGACATAGGAGTAGCCAAACCTAAAGCACAAGGGCAAGCGATGATAAGAACGGTTGTGATAATCACCAGTGCATAGGTAATTTGTGGCGACGGACCAAAGAAATACCAAATAGCACCAGCAATAAGAGCGATA
Organism: Proteus sp. LHD240705; assembly: GCF_047921555.1. NCBI lineage: Bacteria > Pseudomonadati > Pseudomonadota > Gammaproteobacteria > Enterobacterales > Morganellaceae > Proteus > Proteus sp. LHD240705. The sequence continues at coordinate 34,841 of NZ_JBLRMI010000010.1, read as the reverse complement.
GCAACGACAACAGGTACAAATACACCTGAAATTTTATCCGCTAGCTGGCCTATTTCAGGTTTACTACTTTGCGCTTGGCGAACTAATTTGATAATACGAGCAAGTGTTGTTTTACTTCCCACCGCTGCCGCTTTAAATAGAACTGAGCCATCTTGAACCGTTGTTCCTGCATGAATAGTGTCACCCACAGTTTTTTGTTGTGGAATTGGCTCGCCTGTCAGCATTGCCTCATCCATCCATACTTCACCTTGGATAATTTCACCATCAACTGGCACTTTATCACCTGTTGCTAAACGTAAGGTCATTCCTTGTTTAACATCAGCTAATGGCATTTCAACTTCACCGTTTTCAGTTATAACTCTTGCTGTTGGCGGAGTTAAATCTAATAGCCGTTCCAGTGCTTTGGATGAACGCTGGCGTGCTCTTTGCTCAAGCATATGACCCAGATTGATTAAACCGATGATCATCGCACTGGCTTCATAATAGAGATGTCGCGCTTGGGCAGGGAACACTTCTGGCCATAAGTTCACGGTAATGGAATAGAGCCACGCTGTTCCTGTTCCTAACGCAACGAGGGTATCCATTGTTGCACTGCGGTTTTTTAAACTCTGCCATGCGCTACGATAGAAATGACCACCAGCAACAACCATTACAAACAGCGTTGCAATACCAATGCCTAACCAGATGCTGTGATTGGCTTCTGTCAGCATCATATTGTCGCCGATCATTCCCCAAATCATTACAGGGATACCAACAACTAAGGCTAATGCAGCTTGCCAGCGAAAACGTTTCATATTGGCAACAGCAACTTCTTGCTGACGTTCTCTGCGTTTTACATCGTCTTGAATAATTTCAGCGCCATAACCCGCTTTTTCAATAGCAGTCACAAGTGCGTCATGATCGATTTCACCAGTCACTAATGCACTACGTTCAGCAAGATTTACACGCACATTTTCAACGCCATCAACAGATTGTAATGCTTTGTGAACCTTGCTTACGCAACTTGCACAGGTCATGCCATCAATTAAAAGCTGAACACTGCTGTCATCGTCAGTATCAATTTCAGCGCCATTATCAATATCAGCATTCTCAACTGGAATATCACAAACAGCCGCTGACGATGCTTCCAGTTGCGCATGCGTTTGCGTCAGCGGCTCAGTTTTTGGGAAATCAGTACCTGCTAGTTGTGCTTCAAAACCTGCTTCTGTAATGGCAGTAATTAAGGTTTCAGCGGTTGCAGAACCAGTCACTTTTGCATGTGTTAATTCAACTTCAGCTGTTTCAACACCTGCAGTATTTTCTAGTGCTTTTTTAACTGAACCGACACAGTGACCACAATTTAAGCCAGATAGAGTTAAATTAATTACGTTGTCAGTGGGCGCTAGGCTTGCTTGAAAACCTTCCGCCGTAATCGCTGCAATTAAAGTATCTGCCGTAGCATCACCAAAAATTTCAGCTGACTCTTTTGTCACATTAACTGCGGCAACGCCTTCAATGGCTAATAATGCTTTTTCAGTTTTACCGACACACTTCATACAGTTAAGCCCACTTAGGCTTAATTTTACATCGGGTTGTGTTGCTACACTTGCTTCATAGCCTGCATCTTCAATTGTTTTGATTAAGCTTTCAGCAGTTGCATCGCTGTCAATTTTAGCGTATTGAATAGTCACAATTGCCTGCTCTATATCATTGCGAGCATCAAGTGCTTTTTTTACACTGTTAACACAGTGGGAGCAGGAAAGTCCTTGTAGTGCGAGTATTATAGTTTTTGCCATGTTAATTTATCTCCGACATAAAAGCGTTACCTCTATTATTGCGCAATATTCGGTAACTTGCTTTCTTTAAAGGTTTTTTCTTATTGAGATAAAGGCTAAACCTTTCCGCAAGGGGAAGGTCAAGGGGGAATTTTGAATATTAGTGAAATCGCAAATAAAACAGGATTAACAGCTAAAGCTATTCGGTTTTATGAAGAAAAAGACTTGATAACGCCACCGGGAAGAGGTGAAAACGGCTATCGCTATTATCAGGCTCAACATATCGAAGAGTTGACATTATTACGACAAGCACGAGAGGTGGGCTTTAATTTAGAAGAGTGCCGTGCTTTATTGATGTTGCTAAGAAATCCTTCACGTCATAGTGCTGACGTGAAAGAAGCCACCTTAAAAAAAGTGGCCGAAATTGAGAAAACAATTAATGAGCTTAATGCCATTCGCCAGCGATTACTGTTATTAGCCAGCGAGTGCCCCGGAGATGATGGTGCAGATTGCCCCATCATCAATCATTTGTCAGGGTGTTGTCATCACCAGAAACAGCCGATTTAAGCGCAATCACTTGTAAGGTAATACCATCAATTGCGGTTACTGTTACCTTATCGCCAGCAAGTAATGGCGTGTCTGAATAAACACGCCAACTGCCATCAGCTAATTTTACGCGACTAAAACCATTTTCAGTATCTGATAATAAAACAGCATGAACACCAATCAGTTGATGCGTTTTCTGATTTAAGTTTTCAGCTTCTTTTGATAGTTTTCTGCGTTTAAGCCAAAGGTGCCAAAGTAAAGCACTAATAACCGTTAATATCGCAAATAAAATACCTTGAATAGGCCAGCTAATAGGCAATATCCATGTGATCAACGATACACACAGAGCCGCCATTCCTGACCATAAAAGGTATCCTGCTGTTCCTAACATTTCTGTAATTAACAGCAAGCCACCAAGACAAAGCCAGAAAAGTGCAGGTTGAGCACTAATCCATTCAATCATAATTAATTGCTCTTGTTGCCAGAGTCACTTTTTTTGGTATTGAGTAATTCAGAAATACCGCCAATCGCACCCATGAGATTACTTGCTTCTAATGGCATCATAATAACTTTACTGTTATTAGCTGAACCAATTTGAGACAGTGCATCAGTATATTTTTGAGCAACAAAGTAGTTAATTGCTTGCATATCACCTTTTGCAATGGCCTCAGATACCATTTGTGTTGCTTTGGCTTCTGCTTCTGCCGCACGTTCACGGGCTTCTGCTTGTAAGAACGCAGATTGACGCTCACCTTCTGCTTTCAGTATTTGTCCTTGTTTCTCACCTTCAGCCTTTAAGATAGCCGCTTGACGAATACCTTCAGCTTCAAGAATGTCGGCACGTTTAGTACGTTCAGCTTTCATCTGCGCATTCATTGCAGAAATCAATTCTTTTGGTGGGCGGACATCACGAATTTCAATACGGGTAATTTTGATACCCCAAGGGTTTGTTGCATCATCAACAATCAGTAAAAGGCGGCTATTGATTTGGTCACGTTGAGAAAGAATTTCATCAAGTTCCATTGAGCCTAACACCGTACGAATATTAGTGAGTGTTAAGTTAATAATCGCAAGTTCAAGGTTATTAACTTCATACGCGGCTTTTACAGGATCGATAACTTGAATAAAGCAGACTGCATCAATGCTGACGTTGGCGTTATCACGAGAAATGACTTCTTGAGAAGGAATATCCAGTACTTGTTCCATCATATTGATACGGCGACCAATACGATCAACAAATGGCACGAGAATTTGGAGTCCTGGAGTCAGAGTTCGAGTGTAACGACCAAAACGTTCGACAGTCCACTGATAACCTTGTGGAACGGTTTTAACACCACATAAAACTAAAATAATAGCGAATAAGATGATAATACCAATGACTATTTCCATATACCTGTCCTAAGTCTGCTTGAATAAGAAAATAAAATTAATAAAGTAAAGAATACACCATACGACGATATTTAGACGCCAAATTATCATTAGTACCTAAGGCTGATAGAATATCCATCAGGGTTTTCTTAACTTGCCCATCACCTGCATTTAGATCTTTTTTGATAAAGCTAAATAGCAACTCTAACGCCTCTTCATTGCGAGCAACTTCATGTAATTTTAGTGCAAGTTGAATGGCAAGATTGGTATTTTCAGGTTGTTGATTAAAATCGCTCTGCAATTGTTGGATTTCAGGCGTATCAGCAGCCTGTTTTTGTAATTCAATTTGCGCTAACAAACTATGGTAGTAACTATCTTGATCTTGTAATGGGATGGTAATTAACAGCGTTTGAGCTTCTTCATTTTTATTTAAAGAAATTAAAGCACCCGCTAACGCAAGGGTAATTTCACTGTTTTTAGGTGCGAGTTGATGGGCTTCTTTAAGCAAAGGTAGAGCTTCCTCGGCTTTTCCTTCAGAAAGTAATTGCGCCGCTTGTGCCGCTTTTAATTCTTCTGGTTTGGGTAATACATTTGCTAACACTTGGCGAATTGCTTCTTCAGGTTGAGGGCCTTGGAAGCCATCAACTGGGCGACCTTCTTGTAAAATATAAACAGTTGGAATAGCACGTAGACCAAATTGTGAGGCAATCATTTGTTCAACATCACAATCCAATTTAGCTAAAATAAATTGATCAGCAAATTCGGCTGCCAGTTTATCTAATGTTACGCCAAGCTCTGCACAATGAGGGCTACGTTCTGAATAGAAATACATCATGACCGGTTTAGTCATCGATTGTTCTATAACTTGTTGAATATTTGATTCATTTACATCAACAATATGTGCAGTTGCTAACATTAACTTGCCCCTTTTTGAGAGTTTTAAATATAGATGCGATTTATAAAGCTATTTTATTAATAAGTAAGGGTGAAACCCGAAAAATCAAGCCTTGCCACTTTGGCGACTTAAAATTGCATCCATTAGTGTGTCAGGTAGAAAGCGTTTTAGTATTTTGACAGCATAAGTTAATAGGGTTACGGGATAACGTATCTTAGGTTTTGGGCTTTCTAAAGCATGAATAAGCTTTTTCACTACATCTTCAGGCGTTAGTGTGAAACGACTCGCAATCCCAGGATTTTTTACTGGTTTATCTTTTTCTGCTTGAGCAACATTCTCGGTGAAGCAAGTACGTATTGGACCAGGCTCTATTAAACTCACCTTGACACCAGTATGAGCAATTTCCATTCTTAATGCGTCAGACCATGCTTCTACAGCATACTTACTCGCTGCGTAAGCACCTCGACCGGGTGTTGAGATAATCCCCATTACAGAACTCGTTTGAATAATTCTGCCTTCACCGTGTGGTAACATTGCTGGTAGAAGTAATGTAGTCAGCTGATGTAAACCAAAAAAATTAGTAGAAAACTGTTTTTCCATTTGTGGACGAGTAATGGCATCTAATGGACCATAAACACCAAATCCGCCATTATTAAATAATCCATATAAACGACCATTTGTTAGGCGAATAACTTCTAGTGCCGCATTTTCAACACTTTTTGGATCATCAAGATCAAGATGAATAGGTTCTAATCCCAGTGTTTCCATGCGTTCAAGGTCTTCACCTTTACGGCAAGCCGCAAGAACTCGATAGCCTCTTTTCTTTAGTGCTTTGGCGGCACAGAGCCCTATTCCACTGGAGCTTCCTGTAATCAATACCGTTTTTTGCATAATTTTACAATTAATCTCGTTTAATCTACGTCAACTACTGTCAGAATAGTCTAACGTGTTAAGTAAGGGGATAATGTTTCATCCATCCACTGAGCGATAAAAGGCTGAGCATCTTCATTGGGGTGTATGCTGTCATTTTGCATCCACTCAGGCTTATCAGCGATTTGCTCCATATAAAAAGGAAGTAGAGGAAGCGCATTATCTTCAGCGAGTTTTGGATAGATCGCTGAAAATGATTGTGTATAACGTTTACCATAATTAGGTGAAATCATTATTTGCATAAAAAGTGGCGTTGCACCGGCATCTTTTACTTGTGTAATGATGTTTTGTAATGCCTCTTTTGTTTGTGCAACAGGGTATCCCTGTAAGCCATCATTTGCACCTAATTCAATTAAAACCCAACGAGGTTGATGCTGTTTTAATAAATCAGGAAGCCTATTTTTCCCCTGAAAGGCAGTTTCACCACTAATACTTGCATTAACAACATTAATTTCAGGGTAGGTTGTTTTCCATTTATCAGCAAGGCGTTGTGGCCATGCACTTTCAATTGGAAGACGATATCCTGCACTCAAGCTGTCACCAAAGATTAAAAAGGTATCAGCAGCAATTGCCTTAAAGCTAAACATCATCATAACGATAAGGAAAAATGTATGTCGACGGAAAAGGTTCTTGAAGTTCATCGGTTAACCAAACAAGTAGGACAAGGTGATAGTCAGATCTCTATATTGCAGGGTGTTGAGTTAGTTGTCGAGCCTGCACAAACAATTGCGTTAATCGGTGAGTCAGGATCGGGTAAATCGACCCTGTTAGGGATCATTGCTGGATTAGATGATGGTAGTTCTGGCAGCGTGCATTTAATGGGTGAAGATCTCACAAAAATGAATGAAGAAGAGCGAGCTAAATTACGCGCTCAACATGTTGGTTTTGTTTTTCAATCATTTATGTTGATCCCAACATTGAATGCACTTGAAAATGTGCAGTTGCCCGCATTATTAAAAGGCGAATCAGAAAAGTACAGTCATGCGCGTGCAGTTGATTTACTTAAGCTGTTAGGATTAGGCGAACGTTTATACCATATGCCAGCACAACTGTCTGGTGGTGAGCAACAACGCGTTGCATTAGCAAGAGCATTTTGTACTCAGCCAGCTATTCTTTTTGCTGATGAGCCAACAGGGAATCTTGATCGTAAAACAGGCGATAAAATTGCTGACTTGCTGTTCTCTCTTAACCGAGATTATGCAACAACCTTAATTTTAGTGACTCATGATAATGAGCTGGCAGCTCGTTGCCAAAGACGATTACGATTAGTAGATGGACAACTTAAGGAGGAGTCATGATTTGGCGTTGGTTTTGGCGTGAATGGCGTTCTCCTGCACTATTAATTGTTTGGCTCTCTTTAGCGCTAGCGGTTGCTTGTGTGCTTGCTTTAGGGCGTATAGGTGATCGCATTGATAAAAGTATTTACGCTCAAAGTCGTGATTTAATTGCTGGCGATTTAGTCTTACGTGCATCTTATCCCGTTGATGAAAACTGGCTTACAGAGGCGAATAAGGAAGGGTTAACTCTCAGTCGCCAAATGCAATTTACCACGATGTCTTATGCTCCTGAAGGCGATACACCTCAGCTTGCGCTGGTGAAAGCTGTGGATAAATTATATCCACTGTATGGTGAGTTAGAAACAGAGCCCGCAGGGTTAAAACCTGAAAAAGGAACTGCACTTGTTGGTGCCAGATTACTTGAATTACTTGATATAAAAGTTGGCGATAAAATTGATGTAGGCGATGCCTCATTTACTATTGGTGGTGTATTAATTCAAGAGCCAGACAGCGGGTTTAATCCTTTTCAAATCGCCCCCCGTATTTTAATTAATCTTGATGATGTTGAAGCAACTGGAGCAGTGCAACCCGGAAGCCGTCTGACTTATCGCTATATGTTTGCAGGTAATGAGTCTGTAATTGATAGTTATCAGCAACGCTTCGACCCACTATTAAAACCCGATCAGCGTTGGAATAGTTTAAAACAAGATAGTGGAGCACTTTCACAATCAATGGAGCGTGCGAAAAACTTTCTTTTGCTTTCAGCGCTATTAACGTTATTGCTTGCTATATCGGCAGTTGCCGTTTCAATGGCTCATTATTGCCGTAGTCGTCATACTTTAATTGCGGTATTAAAAACGTTAGGTGCAGATAAACGTGCATTGAGAAAGTGGATTGTTGGACAATGGGGAGTGATCCTCATTGGCGCAATTATTGTTGGCTCATTAGTCGGGCTTGTTTTTGAGGCAATACTGCTACAAATTTTAGCGCCAGTCTTACCAAAAAGTTTGCCTGAGGCGAGCTTTTTGCCATGGATATGGTCTGTGGGCTCTTTACTGTTAATTGCTTTATTAACAGGATTAAGGCCTTACTATCAATTAATGGCAACACAACCTTCTCGAGTATTAAGAAGTGATACTACGGCCCCTATATGGCCTCTTCGTTATTATTTACCGATAGTGGGCTTAATTATTGTCGGTGCTTTAACGCTTTTTGCGGGAACAGGCGTCTTACTCTGGTCAATTCTATTTGGTGTTGTTGTTATTGCTTTTTTACTTGGAATAATTGGTTGGTTAGGATTATGGGTATTAAAGCAGTTTAAATTTCGCCAACTCAGTGCGCGTTTAGCAGTAACTCGTTTATTGCGACAACCTTTTCAAACGATGACTCAGCTTGCTGCTTTCGCACTTTCATTTATGTTGTTAACGCTTTTAGTCCTTATTCAAGGTGATTTACTGGAAAAATGGCAAAAGCAATTACCCGAAGATAGTCCTAACTATTTTCTAATCAATATGTCTGCACCTCAAGTTCAAGAAATTAATACCTTATTGGCACAATATAAGGTTGAACCTACGGATGCATTCCCTGTGGTATTAGCGCGTTTAACACAGGTTAATGAACATAATGCCAAAGAGTGGGCTGATAAACGTGATGCTGGCAATAATACGGTTCGTCGTGAGCTTAACTTAACGTGGCACAGTGAATTACCTAAAGATAACGTCATTGTTGAAGGAACTTGGCCACCTGTCGGTAATGGTGTTTCTCTTGATCAAGGCGTTGCAGAGCAACTCGAAATCAAGTTGGGTGATGAACTAACATTTGTCGGTGATACTCGTGAATTTAAGTCCATTGTTACGAGTATTCGCCATGTTGATTGGGAGAATATGCGCCCTAATTTCTTCTTTATTTTCTCTGAAGAAGGATTAAGTAATCAGCCGGAAAAATGGATGAGTAGCTTTTATTACAATGGTGAAGGCACATTAATTACTGCGCTTAATCGGCAATTTCCAACCGTAAGCGTGTTAGATACAGGCGCATTAATTCAGCAAGTTCAACAAATCTTACAGCAAGTCAGTCGAGCATTAGAGATTATGGTTGGATTGGTCATGATCTGTGGTGCGTTATTGTTAGTTGCTCAAATTCAGGTAGGAATGACACAACGACGCATTGAGCTGGTGGTGTATCGAACATTAGGTGCTGGTAAATCATTATTAAGACGGACTCTTTGGGCTGAATTTGCATTATTAGGTTTAATGGCGGGATTAGCTGCGGCGATTGGTGCTGAGGTCGCATTAAGCTTATTACAAATATCGGTGTTTGATTTCCCTTGGCAACCACAATGGGGAATGTGGATCACCGTACCTATTGTTGCGGCATTATTACTTTCATTATGTGGCAGTATATTAGGCGTCAGGCTGTTGCAAGATAAAGGGCAGTATCGACGAATTCAAGGCGAATAGTTGAAATAAATAAGGCTTATAAATAGAGTTAAATAAAATGCTGATGTTATTAAACATCAGCATTTTTTATAGGGAAAGATAAGATAATTATTCTTTTATAACATAAGCATAAATTCGCTTATTGCCATCATTTTCATCATAAATATAAACCCCTTGAAGTTCAGTTGAAAAGCCTGGAAGTTGATTAATAGTGACTTCAAGAGCCTGAAAATAACGTAAAACAGCACCATCCCAAATTTCACCAGGTACAGCACATAAAACACCCGGCGGATAAGGTAAAGCACCTTCAGCAGCAATTCGGCCTGCTAATTTATTTAAAGGTAACAATTCAATATTACCACGAACAAACTCAATATTAGCTTGTTGTGGACTTAGTGCTCGCTTAGGAAAGTGACTTTTTCTAAACATCTGTTTTTGCAGTAACTTGATATTGTATCTGACACAAATATCATGCATTTCCTGACAGAGTTGGCGCAATGTATAACCCTGATAACGAGATGGATATTGACGACAAATAGAAGGCAATATTTGTTCTAATGGCACATCTTCAACTAAGTGCTTTTCAAATTGAACAATCAAAGAAATTAAGCGCTCAAACTTCGCTTGATGCTCTGCGGGAGTCAGCAAAAATAAGATTGAATTGAGGTCGCTTTTTTCAGGAATAACGCCGTGTTCACGTAGATAACTTGCCAAAATAGATGCAGGCACACCAAAAGATTCATATTCCCCTGTATGAGGATCGATCCCTGGCGTTGTAAGCATTAATTTGCAAGGATCAACAAAATATTGATTGGCGGCGTAACCTTCAAATGAATGCCAATTATCATTAGGAATAAAATTGAAAAAACGCTGATCGTGAGCGATTTCATCTGTGTCGTGATCTTGCCAAGCAATTCCATCGATGATTTCAGGAATAAAAGGCTTAATAAATTGGCACTGTTTTAGTAATGATTTACGGGCTTCAATGCCTTGTTTTACGCAACTCATCCACATTGCTTCACCACTTTTGCCAGAATGCATTTTTGCATTGACATCAAGAGCCGCAAAAAGGGGATAAAATGGGCTGGTAGATGCATGCATCATAAAAGCATTATTCATACGTTTATGATTAACATAACGTGATTGCCCTTTAAGGTGAGCATCTTTTTTATGTATCTGTGAGGTTTGTGAAAATCCAGCTAATTGCTTATGAACTGATTGAGTAACGAGAATACCAGGATCGTCTTCATTAAGCGTTAGTAACAAAGGCGAACACTGTTTCATCATTGGAATAAATTGTTCATAGCCCACCCATGCAGAATCAAATAAGATATAATCACAAAGATGACCTATTTTATCAACCACTTGCCTTGCGTTGTAAATCGTACCGTCATAAGTGCCCAGTTGAATAACCGCTAAACGGAATGGGCGTTTATCGAATTGGCGTTCTGGCGCAATTTCTGCAATTTGTTGGCGTAAATAGTGCTCTTCAAAGCAATGAGCATCAATGCCACCAATAAAGCCAAAGGGATTGCGAGCCGTCTCTAAATAAACAGGTGTTGCTCCTGCTTGAATTAGTGCGCCATGATGATTGGATTTATGGTTATTTCTATCAAATAGCACTAAATCATTTGGTGCCAATAAGGCATTTAAAGCAACTTTATTAGAAGAGGATGTTCCATTTAAAACAAAGTAGGTTTTATCGGCATTAAACACTTGCGCTGCAAAAGTTTGGGCATCATAAGGTGCTCCTTCATGAATAAGCAAATCACCCATTGCCACATCAGCATTACAGAGATCAGAGCGAAATAGATTCTCACCAAAATATTGATAAAACTGTTCGCCAACAGGATGACGACGAAAAAATTCCCCGCCTTGATGACCTGGGCAATCAAAAGCGACGTTCTTTTCGGCAACATAATTCACTAAGCGTGAAAAAAATGGTGTGGTCAGACTCTCTTCATATTGCTGTGCCGCTTTATTAATTAACGTACTATTTTTTTGATGTGCACTTTTATCCGTAATCACAACCCCTGAAACCTGATTAAACAATTCAGCATTGATTGCATCATTGAGATTAACTGCAATAAATACGGGTAGTTGAAAGCCTGTTTGATAAATGCGATCTAATTCGCCAGACTCAATATCTGACAATGACAACACTACTGCTGATACTTGCGTTAAATTTGCATCAACAATATCAACTATCGGACGTTCACAATAAAAATAGTGTGAAAGAGTAGGGTGACATGCCAACTTCATTTTTTTCATTATACTCGCGTTTTTATCAATGGAAGAATTGGCGAACAATATACGTGGTTGTGAATGTGATTGAAATAAATTAAAAGATAACTAAGGTGATTTATGCGTTTTGAGTGCATAAATCACCATTTTAATAAGTGGGTGAATGGATAAGTCTATGAGAAAATAAACTTATCTATCTTCTATTATTGCGCGATAGGTGAAGACTTTTCGATATAAACAGTTTGAGATGGGAAAGCAAAATCAGCGCCATGTTTATGCACAATATCAATCATCTTCAAATAGACTTCTTGTTGAGCTTCAAGCCACTGCGCCCAGACTGTCGTTTTGGTAAAACAATACACCATGATATTGAGTGAAGAGTCTGCAAATTGATTAAAATAAACTAATAAGGTTTGTTGAGTGTCAATTTTATCATTTTGCATCAGCATAGTGCGAATGTCCTCAACAATGGCACCTATTTTATCTGAATCTTCATAACGTAAACCTAATTCTGTTTCGATGCGTCGATTGGTCATTCTACCGGGATTCTCTACGCTAATAGAGGAAAAAACAGAGTTTGGAATGTAAAGGGGGCGATGATCAAAGGTAATGATTTTTGTAATACGCCAACCGATTTCTACCACGGTGCCTTCAATATTACGATCAGGAGAACGTACCCAATCCCCGATATTAAAAGGGCGATCAAAATAGAGCATCACCCCTGAAAAAAGGTTACTCATCACATCTTTGCTTGCCATACCAATGGCAATACCGCCTAATCCCCCAAAGGTCATTAAACCAGATAAGCTCATACCAAAATGCTCACCAAACAGTAAGATGATAATGACGAAAAGGGTGATTTTAAATATGCGGGAAATAATACGAGCTGAAGTAGGATCGCTCCCTTTATTAATTTGTGATTTCTCTAATAAATTAATCAATAAGAAAAATTTACGCATTAAAATTAACGCGATAGCGACATAGGTAAAGAAATTAATCATCCTAAAAGAGATAAAATGGAGATTAAAATCAACGACAGCCATTTCACAATATTGGCTTAAGATAATGACTAAACTACAGAGAAAGACCGCTTGGCTGATATGAATAATAATATTTCTACGGCGCTTTTTCTTCTTATCATGAAAAAGAGATACAACGAAAAAACCGACAAAACAGGCTAAAGCAATGCCTATACCTATTGAGTATTTTATTATTAATGCATCATTCATCAGCTTAACATCTCCTTAGAAAATGCTTTTATATAGGTTTAATTACCTAGTTACTTTAGGTTCTTCTTGCTGCTTACTGGCATGCTGAAATTTAGGATAAACGGGTGGTTTCATAAACAGAGTGACCGCTAAAATCAGTAAAACAGGTATGGTTAAAATCAAGAATGCCGGTGTAAAACTACCTGAAATATCTTTGATTGCTCCAGCAAAGAAGGGAGCTAAACAAGCCAGTGTTGAAATTAAATTCATCACTGAAAATAGCTCAAGGTAAGGTGAGCGACCAAAATAGTTAGCAAGCAATATACTTGATGCCAAAAACGTCATGCCATAACCAATACCGACACAAACCGTAAATAAGATCAGGTAAACCCAAGAATTAGCCATACTTAGCGCAAGTAACCCTATGATGATAATACTTAAGCTTGCGATAAGTAATTTTTTAGGTTCTAACCATTCACCAATAGCTCCACCCGCTAAGCGCGAGAAAGCATTGATAAATGCCATACTACTTAATAGTGTCGCGGCAATAGTTTCACCAAAACCATTTTCAATAATATGTGCAACAGCAAAACTATTGACTGTGATCCCACACCATAAAAAGGCCGTGTAAGTCGCAGCAATAACATAAAATTGCCATGTTCTTAAAGCATGACGAGCTGTCCAAATCTCTTTAGTTTGATAGATACGTTTTGTGGTTTGAAGTTGGCTAATTTTTTTTGCGTGTTCTTGCTCTTTACTACCTTCGCGTAAAAATAAAATGGTGAGAAGAGTAACGACAGTGAGTGTGATTGCTGAAATAAGCCAGTGCATTCGCCATGTATGCCATAAATGGGTTGCTAAAAAGTAGATCCAAGGTCCAGCAACACCACCTAATCCACCAATGGTAAAATAGACACCAAAGGCAAAGGACTGTTTTTCAAATAAGCGAGAAATAACATAAGTGCCAGGTACAGTAGCTAGTAGCGTAAAACCAATACCTAGCAGTGCAGTACCAAGAAAATAACGTGCAATGGTGTATGTTTCATAAAGAAAATAGAAACCATTGACAAAAATGATCAACCCAATAAGTAGTGTAAGGCGAACACTTAATTTACGGATAAGTAATGTAGGTAAAAAACTTGCAAGGCCGCAGGTTAATCCTAATAACGTAAAGCCAAGGCCTGCTTGAGTCCAGTTCCACTCTAGCTCGTTTATCATACTAGGAAGAACAACACCTAAAGAGGTAAATGTGGTTGCGGTAGCTAAAAAATACACAAAACCTAATAATATCAGCATACTCCACTGATAAGCGGGCCCAAAAATCTGTTGCTTGACTTGCATCCTGACTCCATCAAATGGGTGCAGTAACCTGAATAATCAGGAGAAAATAGCGAATAACAGACCTCTTTATCTGAGGTCTGTTCGTTTAAAGGCTATTATTCTCTAACTTTATGAGTCGGACTGCTAGCTTAATTTTTCTAAAGCCCATTTGATAGGGTACTGATAGGCATCATCGAGCATTGAGCTTAATGATTTGAGTGTCTCTTTCAGAGGGAGATTATCGCGGTGCACAAGATTGAGATGCCCAACCTTACGTGCAGGGCGCACTTCTTTTTCATACCAATGTAAATGAACTAATGGCAATGAAAGCCATTGAGGATTGACATCAGTACCAATCAAATTAACCATGACTGCCGGTTGGCAAACCTCAGGTTTTGGCATGGGTAAATCTAAAATTGCACGTAGATGTAATTCAAACTGGCTAATTGAGGCTCCATTTTGTGTCCAATGACCACTGTTATGAACTCGAGGAGCTAATTCGTTAATAAGTAATTTATTATCAACGATAAAGCACTCCATCGCCATTACACCAACATAATTGAGTTTATTAAGGATGGCAGTTAGCATTTTTTCTGCTGATTGTTGTAGTTCCGATGCAGGGGTTGGTAATGCAACACTCATGCGTAAGATGCCATCTTGATGAAGATTGTGTGTTAATGGATAAAAAACACAGTCACCATTGCTATTTCTCGCGCCCACTAGTGAAACTTCACCTGAAAAGGGAATACCTTGTTCAACAATACATTCACCATAAATTTCAGCAGGTAATTGCTGTTCTTCACCGGGATGAATGCGCCATTGACCACGGCCGTCATAACCACCAATACGGCGCTTTACAATAATAAAATCACCCAGTTGAGCGAAGATATCAGACCATTGTGTTGGTGACGTTAATGGTTGCCAAGGTGCTGTTGCTAAGTCCAATTCATCGAGAAGTTGTTTTTGAGGCAATCTATCAGCAAGTAATGGAAAAATATCACGGTTTACAAAGTTAGTATGACGTTCTAACTCTTTGGTGAGTGCAGTTTCAGGCCAGCGCTCAATTTCAGCTGTGATTATACTTTTTTGATAGGGAACAGCTTCAGGCTCTGCATCTAATCCTACTGGATAAACCGCAATTCCTAAAGGCTCACCAGCTTGTCTTAGCATTCGCCCTAATTGACCATTTCCAAGAACACAAACTGGCTTCATAGTGCCTCCCTTGGATCTGGGTAATTTAATACATCGTCAGTTTGTGCTGTGCGCCATGCTGTTAGTGCTTCAAAAATAGCAGGTGAGTGTAACGCTAAAATTTGAGCGGCTAATAAAGCAGCATTGGCGGCACCTGCTTTACCAATTGCTAATGTTCCTACGGGAATACCTTTTGGCATTTGCACAATAGAGTAAAGGCTATCAACACCGCTTAATGCTGCACTTTGAACAGGAACACCTAATACAGGAACGAGTGTTTTTGCTGCGAGCATACCCGGTAAATGGGCTGCACCACCCGCTCCTGCAATAATGACATCAAAGCCATTACTTTTTGCCTGTTCTGCAAAGCTAAACAGCTTATCAGGGGTACGGTGTGCAGAGACAATCTCAACATGATAAGGAAGTTGTAGTGCGTCTAGTACATCAGCGGCATGAGACATTGTTGCCCAGTCACTTTTAGAGCCCATTACAATGGCGATACGAGCGGAAGAGGTATTTAGACCAACTTGAGAAGACATTACTTAACTGCTCCTGTAAGCATAAACGGATATAGCCTAATAAACTGAGCATGATAGTATCACGCTAACACGTATAGGAAAACGTTTGCGTAAAGAAAAAACAGCCTTTTTATGAAGAAAATAAGCGAAACAACTTAAAAGGGGAAATGAATCAATTCTATTTTTTCAGCAGTCACTTTAAACATAGAACCTTCAGTATGCCAAGCACCTAATACACCACGATAATGTATTTTGTCATCAATGTTGACTGTATGAATTGCTGGGCGATGCGTATGACCGTGGATCATCCATTCTGTATTAAAATGTTTAAAAGTATCTATCACAGCCTGTGGATTCACATCCATAATGGCATCTGATTTGTACTGATTTTCGTGCTGGCTACGTGAGCGCATTTTGTCAGCGATACGCAGTCGAATAAATAGAGGCAGTAGTGAGAATAGGCGCTGAATAAATTTATTGTGTACTTTTTTACGATAGCGTTGATAAGCTTCATCGTCAGTACAAAGCGTATCACCATGTAAAATTAAGATACGGTGCTGTTCAATTTCGAGCACTTTTTCTTGTGGAAGTAAGGTGATACCACTCTCTTTTGCAAAACGAGAGCCAATTAAAAAATCACGATTTCCATGAATAAAATAGCAAGGCACTCCTGCTTTTTTTAGCGTCATCAGAGCTTGAGCAATTTGTTGATGTAAAGGATTGGGATCATCATCACCTATCCAAAAATCAAAAAAGTCACCTAAGATATAAAGTGCTTTTGCATGAATGGCTTGTTCTTTTAAAAAGCGAAGAAAACCGGCAGTGATTGCCGGTTCATGTTCACTTAGATGCAGGTCTGCAATAAAAAGCGTACACATAAAAAGTGAGGCTTATTCGCTAACCGTGACACTTTTAATGATGATATCTTCACGAGGAACATCTTGGTGGAAACCACTACGACCAGTGGAAACCGCTTTAATTTTATCAACAACGTCCATGCCTTCAACAACTTCAGCAAAGACACAATATCCCCAACCATTTGCGTTTTCAGCACGGAAGTTTAAGAAATCGTTGTCTGCAACGTTGATAAAGAATTGAGCAGTAGCAGAATGTGGATCGTTTGTACGAGCCATTGCTAATGTACCGCGGTTGTTTGCTAGGCCATTGTTTGCTTCGTTTCTTACAGGTGCTTTGGTCGCTTTTTGGTTCATACCCGGTTCAAAGCCACCACCTTGGATCATAAAACCATTGATGACACGGTGGAAAATAGTGTTATCGTAGAATCCTTCTTTACAGTAGTCTAAAAAATTTTCTACGGTTGCAGGTGCTTTGTCTGCAAATGTATTAATCACGATATCGCCGTAATTGGTATGAAAAGTAACCATATTCAGATCCTAATATAATTTTAGCTTTACCCAGATTTGGGCATAAACAACAGTCCCGTTTTTATATCACAGTTGCCTAATTTAGTCAGTATGCATCTTTTTCTCGCTCTACTTTTTCTTGCTAAATAAATCAGTAATAGAAGGAAAAAACACTTTTCGCCAAAATTTAGCCAAATAATAGAAGTTTGATTGTTCGCTATCAACGATTGAACAGTGAAAATAAGCGCTAAGCAGAGTAAGATAAAAACCTTAATCTTGAGTTTGCTTTGCCTTCAAGATCCAATATCCTGATTAATATCATGTTATAGTAGTTGTTATTTTCTTTTATATAAAAACGTAATAAACACGTACAGTTGAAAACGGGAACGTCCACTGATGCTAAAGATTTTTAATACTCTCACTCGCCAAAAAGAAGAATTTAAACCTATCCATGCAGGAAAAATAGGTATGTACGTGTGTGGCATCACTATTTATGACTTATGCCATATTGGTCATGGACGTACCTTTGTGGCTTTTGATGCCATAACCCGTTATCTGCGTTACTTAGGATACGATGTTAACTATGTTCGTAACGTAACGGATGTAGATGATAAAATCATCAAACGTGCGATTGAAAATAATGAAACATGTGAGCAATTAACCACTCGTATGTTAGCTGAAATGCACAAAGACTTTGATGCATTAAATATTGCTCGCCCTGATTCAGAGCCACGTGCAACACACCATATTGCAGAAATTATTGAATTAACAGAAGCGCTAATTAAACGTGGACATGCTTACGTTGCTGACAATGGCGATGTCATGTTTGCTATTGATACTGATCCTGATTATGGCTTACTTTCTCGCCAAGATTTAGAGCAACTACAAGCCGGTGCTCGAGTTGAAGTGGCTAACGTAAAACGCAATCCAATGGATTTCGTCTTATGGAAAATGTCCAAACCGGGTGAGCCAAGCTGGGAATCTCCGTGGGGAGACGGTCGCCCTGGTTGGCATATCGAATGTTCTGCGATGAATGGTAAAGAGTTAGGACATCATTTTGATATTCATGGTGGTGGCTCAGACTTAATGTTCCCTCATCATGAAAATGAAATAGCGCAATCAACTTGTGCCCATGATGGTCCTTACGTTAATTACTGGATGCACTCTGGTATGGTGATGGTAGACAAAGAAAAAATGTCTAAATCACTTAATAACTTTTTTACTATTCGTGATGTATTGGCTTATTACGATGCTGAAACAGTGCGTTACTTCTTATTATCAGGCCATTATCGTAGCCAACTTAACTACACGGAAGAAAACTTAAAACAGGCTCGTACTGCATTAGAGCGCCTCTATACTTCATTACGTGGCACTGATGCAAATGCTCAACCAGTAGGTGGCGAAGCGTTTGAAGCGCAATTTATTGACGCTATGAACGATGATTTCAATACACCAGAAGCCTATTCAGTCTTGTTTGATTTAGCGCGTGAAGTTAATCGTCTAAAATCGGTTGATATGAATGCGGCGAATGGCTTAGCCGCAGTGTTACGTAAGCTTGCTAAAGTATTAGGTTTGTTAGAGCAAGAGCCTGAGCACTTCTTACAAAGTGGTGCTAAAGCGGATGATGCTGGTGAAGTTGAAAAAATTGAATCATTAATTCAACAGCGTAATGATGCTCGTAAAAATAAAGATTGGGCGGCAGCTGATGTTGCTCGTGACGCGTTAACAGCGATGGGGATTGTTTTAGAAGATAGTCCTCAAGGAACAGTTTGGCGTCGTAATAACTAATACGACAATTGAGTAATAACACTTAATGCGTGTTTAATATAAAAATATCGGATATTTAATATCCGATATTTTTTTGTTTGATGATTAACTTATTGACTAATAATACTTGTTTCTCTTTCGCTATCTTTTTGTTTATCTTCAAAATAAGCAATTACATTTTCAGAGAAAAAGAGTCGATGTGTTAAGATAACGATAATAGAAAAAACAACAAAGCTAACTTCAGACATATTTGTTAATGACATCGAAATACTAAGTATAAAAAAGAGCGAAATAGATAAACATACCCATGAAATTTTTAAAAAAGAGTAAGCATTTCTACTATTTCTAGCTAGTTTTATCCATACTGTAACTTGCATTATCATTGTTATAATTAGACACAGCATGATAAACAATCCCACTAGCATTGTTTGGCCTCCACCCATTGCCATTGCTAATAAATAAATCGGAGCCCCAGCAACTAATATAAATAAACTTACACCCAAAAATAATACTGAAATAACTTGTATCCATAAAAGTACTATGGGCCTTTCCATAACTTCTCCTAAAAACAGAAATAAGTTTTTATTGGCTTTAGAATATCTTTATTAAATTTTATTAAAGTGAAGTTTATCGAATAAATAGAAAAAATAAAGTTTGATTTAATAATAAATAAATATTAATCAATTAAAGAGATTCTATTTTGGATTTTTTATAACCTAGCGTTAATATATTTAATTGAAGCAGTGGTAATTCTACTTAATATTATTCAATTTACCACTGAGTGTTATTACTTATAATTTTAGAGGGGTTAATTCGACTTCAGCCATCATTTTTGCTAATTGTTCGCGATCATGAATACCAACATTGGTTTGGCTTACAGCAAGTGCAGAAACGGCAGTAGCAAGACGTAAGGTGTGTTCACTGGTTTGTCGCATCATTAAACCATAAATTAAGCCACCAACCATTGAATCTCCAGCTCCGACTGTACTCACGACATCACATTTAGGTGGTTTCGCCATCCATGCGCCAGATGCATTAACCCACATCGCGCCTTGTTCACCTAATGAAATCACAACGTGAGCAATACCTTGCTGACGTAATGTTTGTGCCGCTTGCACAACATCAGAAAGTTCAGGTAAGGGTCTACCTGCCCAAATTTCTAATTCATGATGATTAGGTTTAACAAGCCAAGGAGAGGCTTTTAATCCCGCGACAAAAGCATCTCGGCTACTATCGAAGATCAAACACATACATTCGCTACGCAAGCGAGTCATCCATGCAGTGAAATCATTGAGATCAACGCTAGGAGGAACACTACCACTGACACAAATCATATCAAATTGACCCGCCCAACTTAGCGTGTCGTTAACAAAGCGAGTCCAGTCTTGTTTTGTGATTTCAAAACCAGAAAAGTTGAAGTCAGTCACTTTGCCATTGGGTTCTGTGAGTTTGACATTAATACGAGTACGACCTTCAACCATTTGAAAACGATTAGCGATACCAGATTCA
Organism: Proteus sp. LHD240705; assembly: GCF_047921555.1. Lineage (NCBI taxonomy): Bacteria > Pseudomonadati > Pseudomonadota > Gammaproteobacteria > Enterobacterales > Morganellaceae > Proteus > Proteus sp. LHD240705. The sequence continues at coordinate 14,512 of NZ_JBLRMI010000010.1, read as the reverse complement.
CTAAATTCTTTTTGGAATCCATCTTGGTTTTCTTTGCCTAAAAAACCGCCAACAGTGACATCAACGCCAAGGCTTTTTAAAACCTTAGCCACATTGATGCCTTTGCCCGCAGCATGGAAGCCAGCCGTTTTAACACGATTAACTTCACCAAGTTCAATAGGATTACTTAAACCAACAAGATCATATGCAGGGTTAAGTGTGATGGTTGCTACTCTGTGTTTCATGCTAGTTCCTTACCTTAAATAAAAGAACAGGCATCGATTTTTGCTGTAATTTAGCAAAGACAGAGATACCTTGAGTGGGTAAGCCGAGCATAAAATCTCCTGTTAGATAAAGGGCAAAAAAACTTAAATATCACAAAATAACAACTAAAATAGTATCATTAAGCTGAATCGTTTCAAATTATAACCTGTAATTTAGTACAAACAATGTTCTTTTGCCTAATGAAAGTAGAAATAAATTAGATCTAAATCACATTTTAGTGCATTTAAACATGAATAAACGGATAAAAGTATCAATAAAAAGGTTTGTTGCTGAAGTTTTACAGTAATGGTTAAAAAGTGTTATCCATATATAAAATAATAACTTATAGCACTTCTTTTTATCTATTTTTTTATAAAATGTACAATCTGCTGAACTGCAAGAGGAGATTATAACCATAGATAAGCTTAAAAATGATGATCTAAATTTAAATATATTAAATCAAATTTTATAATTTTGTTTTTTATTCAATAGGTTATGTTGATTTATTTTTTTTAATATGAATAAATAAGAAAAAAGAGGAAGAAAAAGCGCATTGAAGGTAAAAAAGGGTTAAAAAGAAAAAAAGCGAGGCTGAGATAGCGACGCTTTTTCAATATTAATTAATTTGCTGATTATTTGCTGACGCTAACGGAAAACTCACCAAAGGTGACAATTTTTCCAGCAACAATTTTACAGCGTTTACGGGTTTCAACTTCACCGTCAACACTCACCAAACCTTCAGCAATGACACTTTTAGCAGCAGCTCCGCTCTCAGTCCAACCTTGAAGTTTTAATAAATCACAAAGCTCGACATAGTCGTGCCCATCTAATTGAAATGTTTCCATCGATTAATTATTTCCTGTTTCAGGGTCGTGATATTCTTCGCATGCTTGCAAAGTATTTTGAATAAGTGTGGCGACTGTCATTGGACCTACACCACCAGGGACGGGAGAAATCCAGCCCGCACGTTGAGATGCTGCTTCAAAATCAACATCTCCGACAACTTTACCACTTTCAAGACGGTTTATACCGACATCAATCACGATTGCACCCGGTTTAATCCACTCACCAGGAATAAAGTTAGGTTTTCCTACCGCCACAACGACTAAATCCGCGTGCTCAACATGAAAACGCAGATCTTTAGTAAAACGGTGGGTAACTGTTGTTGTACAACCCGCAAGTAATAGCTCTAAGCTCATTGGGCGACCAACAATATTTGATGCACCAATAATAACGGCATTTAAGCCATTCATAGGAATATTACAACGCTCTAGTAGAGTGACAATACCGCGAGGTGTGCAAGGGCGTAATTTAGGTGCACGTTGGCATAGGCGGCCGATATTGTAAGGGTGAAAGCCATCGACATCTTTATCAGGATGAATGCGTTCTAAAACCTTAACATTATCAATTCCGGCAGGTAAGGGGAGCTGAACGAGGATACCATCAATGGTGTTGTCTTCGTTAAGCTGGTCGATCAGATTTAATAAATCAGCTTCACTGGTAGTATCTGGTAAATCATAAGAGCGAGAAATAAAGCCAACTTCTTCACAAGCGCGGCGTTTACTTCCAACATAAATCTGTGATGCTGGGTTATCACCCACTAAAATAACAGCTAAACCCGGCGCTCGTTTTCCTGCATTAATACGTTGTTTTACTTTTTCTGCAACTTCGCTTCTGATGGTCTGCGCAATCGATTTCCCATCTATAATTCTTGCTGACATCTATACATCCAAATTATTCAATTACGGTATTGGTCTATTTTGTCAGATCAAGAGCAATCTGTCAGTCGAATACTTGCCATATTTTGACCATATAGTTTGATATCGTTGAAAAAGCGTTGACTCTCAGAATGTTGAACGTATAATTCACACCCGTTATCAGCACTCTTGCTGACGTCTAAGTTCTTCTAGGCGCCCTTAGCTCAGTTGGATAGAGCAACGGCCTTCTAAGCCGTAGGTCACAGGTTCGAATCCTGTAGGGCGTACCATTTAAAATCAACGAGTTAGATGGTTTTAAAAAGAAACCCGCAAGAGATGCGGGTCAAGTAACGGGTCAAGTTAGCATTACAGTTTTTCACTTCTAACCCACTCTTCATAGACATGTTCTTGCCAACCTAAAAACGTACCGCCTTTTGTTCTTTCTGGTTTGGGGAACTCATTTCGTTTTGCATACATTCTCCAAATTGTAGGTTTGCTTTTTCCTGTTAACCGGATCATTTCCTTCCATTTAATGTATCGAGTTGTAGTTGTCATTTTTTGCCTCCTTGCAAATAATTTTGTAAGCTCGCAATACGTGATTCGGTTTGCCATAAATAGTGGTGACTCGAAAAAAGAATCCGATAGTGTTCTCGTGAACGGGGGTAAAAAGTAATGCCCGATCAATTAACCGATTTATTTTTCTTCGTTCAGTGATAAAGGAAAAAATAACTACCTTTGCCATGCTTCCTGTTCCACTGGAGATATATTCAATTTTCATTTTCACCTCAAGTTCTGCATGGCATAACAACGAATTGTGGATTGCCGTATTTTTCGTTTATCACGTCACTAAATTTTAATAGGCAAGGCTTGGTCATTCCTGATGGATGAAATGAGACAGGATGAAATCCGCGACTAGTACTAAACATCTTTTCAGGATAAGTAAGGTAGATAGCCTGCATATGAGGTAAACAAAGTTCATATTCTGTCGGGATGACGAGATCTAAATTAGGGAAGCGCGCACCTTTATGTGAAACAAGTGCAGAGAACCCCACGCGATGACCGTTTTTGTCGCGATGAATAGCAAAAGGTTCTTCAGTAAATTTAATTTCTGTTGTGTTTGCCTTTGCAGGAATAGAGCCTCTGAATTCAAGTATTTCGTTACGGCGTGTTTTTATGCCATGCTCCATACGCACAGCAACATGTCCGTTAGTCGCTTCAATGTACTTATTGCTGATATGAATACCTTGCAGGTAGTAACGAGGATCATGTTTAGCCACACAAACTAAAGCAGCGCGAAGTAAATGTGTTTGAATAATCATTATTTATCCTCCCAGCCAATTGCCTGAAATAGTCCCATTTTCGGGTGATACCAACGAGTACCGCGTTTTTCTGCTTTGCCCATCATGTGTTTCATTGCTACCATGAAGTCAGCCTCATGAATGATAGCCATAGGCCTAGGCATGCCTTCTGGGGTAAGAATGGTTATTTGGTCTTTTCGGACGCCGTATTGCTTGGCAAGCGTCTTGCATTTATCAATCGTCATACCCGATTTGGTTTTCGCTAATGAGTAACCAATCCACCCTGCAGGAATAGTGCCTTGCTTAATTTGCTCAACGACTTCATTCACTTGTTCAACTTTTTGCTCTACATGAGATATACGGCGTTCGCTTTCTAGGTTAGCCAATGCCATAGCAGCGATAATTTCAGCTTGTGATTTTGGTTTGACTCGTTCATCTTCAAGTTCTTTCCAGCGATCAACTAACCGAGCTGTAAATTCAGGTGATAATTGAGCAACTATAATAATGCTGTCGCGCTTACCCTCTTCACCTGAAAATAAATAGTGCTGTGGCGTTACCCCGTTCGCGGTTTTAATCCCATCCACCATTGGTGGTTTGGATATAATTCCTTTATCAACTAAGCGCTCGATAGTTCTTTTAACACTATCTTCACGGCTACCAACTAATTCAGCGATCTCTTTAGAGGTCATTGATGCATTGATGCTGATTAAATTATTCATAAATAACTCTCCGTCACTTTAATTTTTGCTTTACCTAAGCAACGCTTAGATGATTGATTACTTATTTTTTGTTGATAACTCATTGCGCCTTTGGTTGGTGGTTCTGCAACAATAAAAGCTTTGTTATATTGCTCTATTGCGCGTCTATAAAATCCTTTATTCTCTAACTCCTTACCTTTTTTCATTAATTCAGAATACGTCATGATATTTATATTCCTCTCCATTTAAGTAAGGAGGTAAATACTCAACAATATAATCAATCATGAATTTACCCATATCAGAAATCGAGCCATTTAAGTTATATAACCATTCATAAGTATTGTAGATATCTTTATCACTCCACTTACAACGTTGACGGCAATCTTTTTCTTCATAGACATCACGGAAGAAATTATTTAAATTTTCAAAGCTAATTTCTGTAATAACAGTTTTATTATTTAACTTTGATTTAAACTCAGCTTTCTTTCCATTTTGTTTAATATAAATAAGCACTGAGTTGATAAAACGCTTTCTTCTTACTTCAAGTAAATTAACTTTATCCATGTTGCTTACTCCTGATTTAGAGCGCAGCAATCCCTAGCATGAACGCTATAATTAATTTTTATTTAGTGGATGGTTTATTTATTGTTTAAAGCATTATTTAATTCGTAATATAATCTATCAGCTTCTTTTTCTGCATCATCATATTTAGCGACAGCTTTAGCATATTCTTTTTGTAATCGTTCAATATTACGCTCTTGCTTTAATCGCTCTTGGAGTTCGGTTAGTTTAGCTTCCTTGCGATCCATAAAGTGTTCGGTAGGTTCGCCACGCTTAAAAGCGATTGTGCCATTTTCAAGTTCGCATTGTTCACCTTCATAGTTAGTCTCAATGCCTTCTTTATGAAATTCACGCTCAGTGAGAATATTTGCTAGCTTATTTAATGCAGAACGCTCACTTAAGTAAGCACGGTTGGCACCTGCGATAATATAAACAGGGCGCATAGCAATAGTAATTTGGTTATCAGTTGCTTTCTCAATAGCTCCGTGTTGTTTACTCATTTTCCTGTTCCTTTTATTTTTCGATTTGATATTTCGTATTCAACTCCACCAAGTTTGTCATTTAATATTGATATCAATAATGACACTTGGCTTAAAAATAATCCCACATCACCAAGATGATCTTTACCATCGGGATAATTTTCATTAGCATCAGCCCAAAACATAAAATCGCCGAATACCTTCATTCCTGTAATGAGTGAGTCAATAGCTAATTCTAAATTACCTCTTAAGTTGCCTAGTTCTTTTTCCGATAATTTGTTTAAATCAGGAAGAACAATTAATTCATCGATATTCATTGCGCCTCCGTGAAACTTACTTTTTCATAAACGGTTTCTAAATTTAATTTTGCTGATCGGATTAAATTTGTAATTTGAATGTCGTAATTTTTAATGTGACCACTTTCTTCAGCTACTTTTAAATTAATTGCAGTTTCTAATGTATTTAAAATACACCCGACAGCCGTTTCAATTGTATCGTTATCACTGATTTTAATTTCACCGATAGGCTTTGGTGATTTATCAGTATTAATGCTTGATACACTTTCTTTAGCTCTTTCTATATTAGCTACTGCTGATTCAATCGCATTAAACATATTATCGCTAGGTGTTACGTTATCGTTGATAATGAGATTTAAAATAGAAGTTGCATAAAGTAATTCATCACAAGCGGATTGTTTTAATTCAGTGTTATTCATCATTTAAAACCTCATTAATTTCATCTTCTGCTTGAGATAATAAACTAAGTTGAATTTCTTGTTCTTCACCATTGCGAGAAAGAAACTGAGCTGAAATTAAAAATGCTTTTACTCGATGTAATGTATCTAGCATTTTTCCGCTATCTACATTAATTATTTCTTTTGTCATGATCATTATCTCTCTGTGCATTTTCTTCAAGAATCCAGTTAACAACATCACCAGATAATTCATGCGCTAGTTCTATTAAAGTTTCAACATCAGGGCTTTCTGGAATTCGAAGATTATTTAGTTGAAATAACAGGGCATTTAATTGAGAGCTTTTTTTTGCAACAGCCTCTAAGTTGAGTTCGTGAGCCATGATTAAGCCTCGCAAGGAAATTGAGCAGAGAAAACTACGTTACCACCTAATAGTTCTTTAGCTTGTTCAGCGCTGGTGGTCATAACTTCTTTTTTCTCTGGATGTTCTGTTTTAGTCCAAAAGCGAAATAAGAATATAGGTAGCATTACGCCTGTATGCATGTCAGGTTTTGGTAAATTAGCTATTGCAGTAGAATATATACTGGTCATATTAATACCTTTGTTTTCAATTGACATGATAAATAATAGTTTGAGTATTATTTTATTTCAATACTTAAAATATTAAATATTGTTTTTAGTATAAAAGCTATTGATATTTCAGGTGATTTATTTTCGAAAAAATCTCAGATTGGAATGTAGATCACTTCTTTAGAGGGGGAGGTGCGATAAATTCTAAGCAATAAAAAACCACCCGAAGGTGGTTTGTAAGTCAATTTATATGAATTTACTTTATTTTAACCATAAAAATACTTTTTAGTATTAATAGGTTATTTTAAGGTGGCTTCAATCTTTTCTGGATGTAATGTGTACATTCCGCCATTGAATGGGTCTACAATAAACCAACCAATCAATCCTCCAAGTAACAAGTTACCGCCAATGTACCAACCATTAGCGCTTGACTTTAAAGGTAAGGTGATTGGTGAAGCCCCATCTTTTGAGATAGTAACTTCATACTGTTTCTTACCAAAATAACTACCTGTTGACTTTTCTAAAGTGACGCCTTGTGGAGTTTTTCCTTGCGAAACAACTCTACCCTGTTCATCTTTTATGGAAAAATCAGCACCAGAAGGATTACTATCAATTTGTACTAGTTGAGTTTTATCTCCAACGATCGTAGCGCACCCACCTAAAGAAAATGCAAAAAATGCCATTACTGACGCGATAATTATTTTTTTCATTAAACCATTCCATTTTAAACTAATTAGCGCGTCTTATGATATTTATCTAACAAAACTTTACAATTAATTTTTTTACAAATTTATAAATTTAGTTGATATTTGCTTTCTTACTGTAGCAATTGTGGGCAATAAAAAAACCACTGGAGTGGGCTACATATGAGGGAATATCCAGCTAAGTTTTCTCCAACATAGCATGAAGGTCACTATTGATATCAATATATAATAAAGACCTACAAGCAGAAATATTACATCAGAAAATACCATATTATTGCTAGGTAGAAACATTGAAATTAGAGTGAAGAGACATGCAGTTATAAGGGTTATTCCTGTGCTCAGTAGTCCATTTACTAGTGTTTTGAACGCATTGTTTTTTTTCAGTGCATCTATTATGCCATTTGGGTTGTTTGAACTGCTCAAGATAGATATAGCAGCAAGGACAAATCCAAACAATATTCCTGATATTGTAGAAACAACACCAGCTACGGATACCATGGCGTTATGTTCCATAACAATTATGTAATCTTTGCTAAAAAATACAAGTATCACCACAGCTATAGATTTTAAAATAAAAACCACTGGTGCGTTCATACTCCCCTCATATTCATTGGTCTGTATTTACTTCATATTGAGATAAATACTGAAGATTATCAACTTTTGCTTGAATTAATGCTTGCTTCACATCTTCATCTTTGGGGTACCCATCATTCTGAATAAATACGTTTTTAGTATGTCTTAAAAACTGATCTAGGAGGCTAGTTTTCCTATTGCTTCCCTTCCTGATTACATCTGCACGCTGTACTATTGCTTTGTTTTTCCCACCTTTAAATTTTTCAAGCATTTCTTTTATACTTTGTTTAACATCATCAGATAGGTATTCATAGCCTTTGCTTGTCGCTGCAGATTTACCTCTCAGTATTAGATCTAAATGGGATGTTCCTGAGCCAGCTAACATATCAGCTATCTGTGATGATAAGTTATGCTCCAAATCATAATCTGTTTTATTAAAATCTCTAGGTGCCGCAATTGTTACTTCGCATGTTTTTAGTATAGTGCCAGTTTCAAAGAGTTCTCTAATACTCTCTTTTTTCCATATTGCTGAAAAACGGATGTGAGACTCTCCACCTAGCGATGTGAATAATGCGTAAGATAGATCGGTTGTTTTTGGACCTAAATGATTCTCTGAAAGTAGTAATAGGTCTGTCATGTAGTAGTATAGAAAGTATGAGCGTTCAGCTAAACTTTGTGATGGAGTTAATGGAATTTTCTCCTCGGAAAATGTCTCATTATCAGATATATAAGCTAAGTGAGCGCTATTTCTATGTGTGGTCATAAAGCCATAAAAAAAGCCAGCCTCAGTGTCCTTTTCTAGGAATGTTATCTTTAACTTTCTATCTTGGTTGCCTATTATCTTAAAATTAATAAGGGTCGATGTACAATCATTGTACAAAGAATTAAAAGCCAATCCAGTTAGAGATTTATTTTTGTTTTTTGTTACATCTCCACTCGTATAAAAACCAATCCTTAATTTTTTGACTCGCTTTGATAATGGCTTGCTCATAATGTTCGATACCGATTTATATTTAGATGCTGTTTTTACACCGTGTAATACTTACGGTGCTCGTTAATATATATCTAGATATATTATCAATATTACTTATGAATGGTTATCTGGTAATTTGAACAGTGATGAATGTTAAGGGTCAAACATAGTGCTTTCAGAAAATGAACAAAGGGCACGGGTGCCCTGAGTTTTGAGTGATTGCAACCAAATACAGTCAGTTTGTTTTGCAATTTCAAAGTATCATACGAAACGCATCATCATCTGAACCACAACGCCGATAATTTTACAATTACCATTAATCGATATCATTGGCCACGCCGGATTTAGCCCCTTAAGAAAATGACTATTCCCATCTATTACTAATTTTTTAAAAGTAGCCTCATTGGTGTCAGTTAGCTTGGCAATCACTAAGCTTCCATTTATTGGTTCTCTGCCCGTATCGACAAGCACAAGTGAACCTTCAGGAATACTAACCCCAATCGGAGCCGTCATGGAATCTCCCTCCACTCGCAGCCAGAATGCAGAACCATGCACTTTTACCTCTGATTCATACCATTCATCTATTTGATCTAGTGTATATGGCTCGCAAGCCTCATTCCAATTCCCTGCTTGAACAAAGCTAATAACGGGGTATTTGGGGGCTGGTCGATAAGGTCTTGGGTTGCTAACATTTGCATCAACTCCTTGTGATAACTCTGTTATTTCTTTAGCTAAGGATGGGCTAAACTCAGATATTGATACTTGTAGTTTTTTAGCAAAAACAGAGGCAATTTGTAAGTTAAGAGCATTTCGGCCATTAAGATAATGGCCAACGGCTCCTTGACTAATATCTAGTTCATCAGCTATTTGCTGCTGAGTTAGATTAAGCTCTTTTTTCTTTAACTCATACAAAGCTTTCAACCTATAGCAGTCTTCAAGCTGTTCTGTCGTCAGTTTTTTCTCTAATTTCATGAATACATCCTAATACTATTAATATTAACATCCAAATACTATAGGTATTGATTATAATAATATCTATAGTATTATTCTGTTTGTGGAGGTATTAAATGCAAAAAGAACTTTTATCCGAGTTTGTTAGAAAAAATGGGCAAGGAAGAACTGCAGAGCTACTTGGCGTACATCAAACTGCAATTAGCCAAGCTTTACGAAAAGGGCGAATTATTTACATTTCCACTAATGGTTTAGGGGGGTATGAAGCTGAAGAAATAAAGCCATTTCCAAACAAAATCAAGGAGCAATTAGGTGCACCAAATCAACATGCCGATGCCTGAACACTACTTTCCTGATGATGCCAAGTGGATTCAGGAACAACTAACGAAGTTAAGCCCAAGTATGAGACAAAAGGCATTAGTTAAATATTCAGAAGTGTATCAAACGGAATGGGAACGAGAACAAGTTCCCTACCGTAAAGACAACAAAGCTCGTCATGAAGCTAACGTCAGATTAAGAGAATTCATAAAGCGTTATCAGAGAGCAATGCAAGGGTACACAGCAAAGCCGTTATCGATTTAGCAGTGATTGGATTTAGGAGGTTTTGGAAGTCAAGATGTTTAGCCGTCTAGATGTTTTCTGGGGGAGAGGGGAAAACTTTCTAGGGGGGAAAGGGGGGTGATCTTTGAAAGGGGTGTTAGGGAAGGCACAGCCAAGGAAGGAGTTAGATCTTAAATATAGATCTATATAGAGGGTAAAAATCCCACAGCCGTTTAGACGTCCAAATAAAAATAAATCCCTTCCTTTGGCAGAGCTAGTTATCAAATGAGGAAACCGATGTTAACAATCACACCAAATTTTGCACAGGAACGCGGATTGACGATGTTACGTCAGGCATGGAAGCAAAATAGAACATTCATGATTTATAGCCCAACAGGAAGCGGAAAAACGGCGTTAGCTGCGTTTATTACTGATGGACATGTTCAGCATGAAATGAGAGTGATGTTTCTTGTTCCTTACACCATTTTGATTGATCAAACAGCCAGTCGCTTTATTGAGTATGGTTTGCCAGCAGAAGAGATTGGTTATGTATGGCGTGATCATCCTAATTATGATCCAACTCGTTTAATTCAAATCGCATCAGCAGACACAATTATCCGTAGAGAATTTCCAGACAACATCGATTTATTAATTATCGATGAGGCACATTTACGCCGCAAGAAAATATTAGAAGTGATCAGAGAAAGTGAATTCAAGGTAATTGGCTTATCTGGTACGCCTTTTGCGCCATTCCTTGGTCATTACTACGAAACATTGATCAAACCCACCACAATGAAAGAATTAATTAAACGTGGTGATTTAAGCTCATACGAGTTCTATGCGCCGACTAAACCCGATTTATCAAAAGTAAAATCGTCCAGCAACGCAGAGTTCGGTAGTGATTACAAAGAAGCTGAGATTGCTGAAATCATGAGTGGTGCAGATTTGGTGGGGGATATTGTTGATAACTGGCTTGTGAATGGACGAAACCTACCTACGATTTGCTTTTGCGTCACAGTCAGTCATGCCAATTTTGTCACCGTCGAGTTCAACCGTGCAGGTGTGAATGCTGAGGTGATCACTGCAGATACGCCACATGATGAGCGTCAAATCATTATTCATCGGTTTGAGCAAGGAGCGACCAAGGTGCTTGTAAGTGTGGGCACATTGATTGCCGGCTTTGATAGTGATGTTCGTTGCATTATTTACGCTCGCCCAACTAAATCAGAAATTCGTTGGTGTCAGGCTATTGGTAGAGGATTGCGTACCGCACCAGGAAAAGAGACTTGCCTTATTTTCGATCACTCTGGTTCTGTTCACCGCTTAGGTTATCCCGATGACATTGAATATAACGAACTGCCTACCAAAAATGACGGTATGAGTGAATCTTCATCTAGCCGAGAGCAAGAAAAACGAGAGAAGAAACCGAAGGAATGCCCATCTTGTCACTACATGAAGCCAGCAGGTGTTTATATTTGCCCTAAATGCGGATTCAAACCTTTAGTGGGTGAAGATATCGATGTTGATACTAGCCGAAACATCAAAAAACTGAATAAAAAAGAACGCATTTACACCCGAGAAGACAAGCAAAGCTGGTGGTCTCAATTGAAATACTACCAGAACCAACGAGCGACACAGGGGAAACCGATCAGTGATGGTTGGGTTGCTAATACCTTTAAAGATAAATTTGGGGTATGGCCACGAGGCTTTCATAACACACCACAAGAAATCACTCCCGAAGTGAGTAACTTTATTAAGTACAAACAAATTGCCTTTGCTAAATCTCGCAAGAAGGCACAAGCCAATATTCAAAATTTACGTACTCAAATTAGCCACCAGCCACAACAAGGAGGTTTACTGTGAATACGATTGATGCCGTAAAAGGGCAATGGACAAAAATATTTGCACATTATGGGTTACCTCCTATAACGGGGCGTAAGCACTTTAAAGGGAAATGCCCTATTTGCGGGCAAAAAGGAAAATTTCGTATTGATGATAAAGACGGGCGAGGAACTTACATCTGCACGTGCGGTTCGGGAAATGGCTTTCAATTACTGGAAAGAACACAAGGCAAAGACTTCAAAACATTAGCAGATGAAATTGATGTCTTGATTGGTAATCACCGAGAAAAAGAAGCTATTTTACCAAGTAAAACAAATAAGAATAATTTATTCCAACGCATTACAGGCTGTTATTCTAAATTATCAATACTGAAAAATACACCCGCCATGCAGTATTTACATAATCGAGGTGTTTTTGAGTTACCACTTGATAACGTTCGTTATTGTGATCATCAACCTGTTCGTAATAGTTCTGACAAATTTCAAGCTATTTGGTCATTAGCCACTGATGCTAAAGGACAACTTTGTTACTTGCATAGAACGTATTTACAAGGGGATAAAAAAGCCTCTCTTGATATTGTGAAGAAAATGACAGCTGTGCAGGAAGATAATTATTTAGAGTATGCAGAATCTGTCGCGATAAGAATGTTTCCTGTTGATAACACACTTGGCATTGCTGAAGGTATCGAAACGGCACTTTCTTGTAAGCAACTCTATGGTGTCAATACTTGGTCGGTTATCAATACCAACTTCATGAAAAAATTCAAAGCACCGAAGGGGGTGACCCACCTTGTTATCTTTACAGATATGGATTGGAATGCAGCTGGTCACGCGGCTGCTATGGAGTGCGCTCATAAAAATCTACTTTCTAATAACGATGTAGAAACAGTCAGTGTGAGATGGCCTGATAATGGTGATTTTAATGACATGCTCACTGAGGCTTGTGAAGTGAGAGAGTTAGTATTTTCAAGACAACATAAGGAAGTGGCGTAATGCGTGATATTCAGCAGGTATTAGAACGATGGGGCGCTTGGTCGGCAGATAATACAGAATTGGTTCAATGGTATTCAGTTGCAGCGGGGTTTAGTGGATTAATACCAAGCAAGGTTAAAGCTCGTCCCCAATGTTGTGAAGATGATGCAATGATTATTTCTAGTTGCATGGCGCAATTGAATAAAAAGAATAGTGATATGCATGACTTACTGCTTGATTACTATTTATTCGGAATGACATTTATGCAACTAGCTAACAAGCACAACTGTTCTGATGGACACATAGGTAAAAAATTACAAAAAGCAGAAGGAATAATAGAAGGTATGTTAATGATGCTAGATGTCTCATTAGAGATGGATCGATACGTAGAAAAAATTACATAAAGCTTTACGTACGTAAAAATGATGATATTGTGATAAGACTGACATCAAGGTCAACCAGCTTATGAACCTCGCTTTTTGCGGGGGTTTGTTTTTTTTAAAATATATTTATAATTATTAATTAAAAAATTTGTTGGAAGTTTTTCGTTTTCATTGATTGTTTGTTTATATTTAAGATGAAATTTATTGTTATCCTATAAGAATAAACCTGCAGTGTTTAACTAATAATTAAAATAATAAACAGGTATTCTTATCTCTACTATACTCATAATATTCAATTTATAGAGCGAGTATATATAATGATTGGTTTGTTTAAGTTAACGAAAAAAAGTTCTAGGCATATTGGTATAGCAATATATGTTGGTATTATAGCGGGTATCTTTTCAGCTTTAGTTAAATCTGGTTTTGAAGACCTAATTCCCCCGAGAACACTTGAAACGACACCCCCGCCAGTCGTCTTACTCGAAAAGCTTGGATTAAATATAGATACTATGACTTATCATTGGATGGGATATAGTATTAATTGGGGCGGTAATGGTGTTCATATATTATTCTCAATAGTTATCGCTGTGACATATTGTGTTATTGCTGAATTCTTGCCAAAGGTTAAATTATTACACGGTATTTGTTTTGGTATTGGCGTTTCTGTTTTTGCTCATGGTTTAGTCGTACCTCTACTAGGATTGTCTGGCTGGCTTTGGACAGCAGGTTATCAAGCATTAATTTCTGAGTTTGTTGGAACCGCTTTTTGGATCTGGTCAATTGAAGCGATTAGACAAAATTTGCGTTATTGTTTAACTAAAGAAAATGATGCTGAGTAGATAAGGAAGTTCAACCTTAATCTGTTATAAATTTCTTAAAGATCGCTTAGGCGGTCTTTCTTCGTATATGCCGACCACAGAATCAATCACCCTCGTTATCACGTTCACATAAGAGCTGTGAGTCGGCATCTTATTAACTAAAATAAATCGGTAAATGTTATGTCAAAAGAGATAAGCGAATTACAGTTTAGTCTTCACTATGCCTCAGAAACAGACAGTGAAAAGAATACCTCCATCATTTTAACGGCGAATATCCATACGGCTGATGGTGAAACTCAACAACTCACACAACTAATTTGCACGACATCTCCCGCAGGTAAAAAGCAATATCGAATAGGCTTGCAAAAGATTAGTGATGCAGGCGACACATTGCTGGTGGCGATTGAATCCTATTGGCGTAAAAACACACAAGAGAGTTGTGTTTATTTTTTAGAGAAAGCAAAACAGTTTATTCAAGGACACTTACAACAAACGAATACATGGATATCCATGTACGGC
>NZ_JBLRMI010000009.1:0-151860 GCF_047921555.1 Proteus sp. LHD240705 | reverse complement strand
TTAGGTTAGGTTAGGTTAGGTTAGGTTAGGTTAGGTTAGGTTAGGTTAGGTTAGGTTAGGTTATAATAATTCCATTTTAGTTCAACAACCTACCCTAAATTTAAACTATGCATTTTTTACTGTTTTTTGGCGATTCTGACGTGCATTTTCTAAAGAACGTTTAGCATTAGGCTTAGAGTTCTTTATTTGCTTAAGCATTTGTTCTGCATCTTTTCCCGTCAGGATGGTGCGACCGAACGTACTACTTGTAATAGCCATTTTAACCTCCTGCGTTAAGATTAGTATATTAGATATGTAAAATATCAACTTAATGTTGTATACAGATTACGCAATCAAATTTATTGAGCCAAGAAAATTCACGATGAAAAATTGGAGCGGGCGAAGGGAATCGAACCCTCGTATAGAGCTTGGGAAGCTCTCGTTCTACCATTGAACTACGCCCGCATTAGATTTTTTTGATTATACGCCTCCTTAATTGAACGACAATCCCCTTTTTATTTAAATGATTATTTAATCATCAAAAAAAAGATAACCATTTGTTTTAAAAAACAATAAAGCCACCTTTCGGTGGCTTTATAACTATATTGATATTCGTTAATGCTATTCGTTAATTAACCATTTATTTAAAATAACAGTTATTTAAAATAACAATTATTTATTAGGGCGCATTGCTGGGAATAAAATAACATCACGAATAGTATGACTGTTAGTAAATAACATCACCATACGGTCAATACCAATACCTAAACCTGCAGTTGGCGGTAAGCCGTGTTCTAATGCCGTGATATAGTCATGGTCGAAGAACATTGCTTCTGCATCACCCGCTTCTTTTTGGCGAACTTGATCTTCAAAACGCTCTGCTTGGTCTTGTGCATCATTGAGTTCTGAGAAACCATTACCAATTTCACGACCACCAATAAAGAATTCGAAGCGGTCAGTAATAAATGGATTATCATCGTTACGACGAGCCAGTGGAGAAACTTCTGCTGGGTATTCAATAATGAATGTTGGTTGAATTAAGTGGCTTTCTGCAACTTCTTCAAAAATTTCACACTGAACACGGCCTAAGCCCCAGCTTTTCTCAATCTTAATACCAATAGATTGAGCAATAGCAACCGCTTTATCCATATCATCAAGATCAGCCATTACGGTTTCTGGGCGATATTTGCAGATAGCTTCTTTCATGGTTAATTTGGCAAAAGGTTTACCAAAGTCAAACTCTTGATCACCATATTTCACTAATGAAGAACCAAGTACATTTTCAGTTAATGTACGGAATAATTCTTCAGTTAATTCAATCAAGTCGCGGTAATCTGCATACGCCATATAGAGTTCCATCATGGTGAACTCTGGGTTATGACGTGGTGATACACCTTCGTTACGGAAGTTACGGTTGATTTCGAATACACGATCAAAACCACCCACAACTAAACGTTTTAAATATAATTCAGGTGCAATACGTAGATACATATCGATATCTAACGCATTATGATGGGTAATGAACGGACGCGCACTTGCTCCACCAGGAATGGTTTGCATCATTGGCGTTTCAACTTCCATAAAGCCTTTGTTCACCATAAATTGACGGATACCCGCCATGACTTGTGAACGAATTTGGAAAGTTTTACGCGATTCTTCATTAGAAATCAGATCTAAATAACGCTGACGATAACGCATTTCTTGGTCAGCTAAACCGTGGAATTTATCTGGTAATGGGCGTAGTGCTTTCGTTAATAAACGCACTTCTGTACAGTGAACACTTAATTCACCCGTTTTCGTTTTGAAAACACGACCGCGAGCACCTAAGATATCGCCGAGATCCCATTTTTTAAATTGCTCGTTATAGATACCTTCTGGTAAATCATCACGAGAAACATAAAGCTGAATACGACCACCCATGTCTTGCAATGTAGCGAAAGATGCCTTGCCCATAATACGGCGAGTCATCATACGACCTGCAATAGAAACTTCCACATTTGCTGCTTCTAACTCTTCTGCACTCATTGCATCATACTTTTGATGTAATTCGTCAGACAGCGCATCTCTGCGGAAATCATTTGGGAATGCGTTACCATTATCACGTAAAGCGGATAATTTTTCGCGGCGTGTTTGCAGTTCGTTATTTAAATCAGGTGCCTGCTCCGCACCTTGTTGCTGTTGCGACATGTTTTTCCTCACAGGCCCGCTTTTAAGCTAGCTTCAATAAATTTATCAAGATCACCGTCTAATACTGCTTGTGTATTACGCGTTTCCACACCAGTACGTAAATCTTTAATACGTGAATCATCAAGAACATAAGAACGAATTTGACTACCCCAGCCAATATCGGACTTGTTATCTTCCATTACTTGCTTATCTGCATTTTTCTTCTGCATTTCCAGCTCGTATAACTTCGCTTTCATCTGCTTCATTGCCTGATCTTTGTTCTTATGCTGAGAGCGATCGTTTTGGCATTGAGTAACAAGACCTGTTGGAACGTGGGTAATACGAACCGCAGATTCTGTTTTGTTAACGTGCTGTCCACCCGCACCCGAAGCGCGATAAACGTCAATACGTAAATCAGCTGGATTGATTTCAATATCAATATTGTCATCAACTTCAGGGTAAATAAAGGCAGAACTAAATGAGGTATGGCGACGGCCGCCTGAGTCAAATGGGCTTTTACGAACTAGGCGATGAACACCTGTTTCTGTACGTAACCAACCATAAGCGTACTCACCAATAATTTTGATAGTCGCTGATTTTAATCCTGCAACATCACCGTCAGATTCTTCAATAATTTCTGTTTTAAAGCCTCTTGATTCAGCCCAACGTAAGTACATGCGCATCAGCATACTTGCCCAATCTTGCGCTTCTGTACCACCAGAGCCCGCTTGTAAATCAAGGTAGCAATCCGCACTGTCATATTCACCAGAGAACATGCGACGGAATTCTAATTGCTCAAGCTTTTTATTTAAACCATCTAACTCAGCAATAGCTTCGTTAAATGTTTCTTCGTCATCAGCTTCAACCGCTAATTCAAGTAAACCAGAAACATCTTCTAGTCCTTGCTCTAACTGATCGATTGTTTCTACGATAGCCTCAAGAGATGAACGCTCTTTGCCTAATGCTTGTGCCCTTTCTGGCTCGTTCCATACATCAGGTTGTTCTAATTCAGCGTTAACTTCTTCTAAACGCTCTTTCTTGGCATCATAGTCAAAGATACCCCCTGAGAACATTCGTTCTTTCAGAGACTTCTTCAATTTGGTGTTTTACGGGGTTGATTTCAAACATATTTTTTCGTCTTTATGTTGTTTTCAAAAACAATTGGAATAAATTTTGAACCGCATATTGTAACGGATATATCAGCGGGTTTATAGCATTTATATACAACTGTCTATCAGATAGTTGTTACCATAACAACGTGACTCTCTATATCACGGTAAATTGTTTAATTTATTCGCATTAACAAGGCCAAATATGCTCAACAAGCAATTGAGCATTACGTTGCCCTCTAAATTCATTCACATCTAATCGATACGCTAGCTCAACCATTTTAATGCTGTTATCAGGCCACATATTAATATCAACATTAAAGGCAATAGCATCAATCATAAGATGGCTATTTACGGGCTGAAGCATCATTTTTAAATGCTTACTACCCACAATACGTTGCTGTAATAACGTGAATTTACCGTCAAATAAAGGCTCTGGAAAAGCTTGTCCCCACGGACCAGCTTCTCTTAGCATTTCCGCAATTGGTAGTGATAGCTGGTTTTCTGTTAGCTCACCATCAGATAAAATAACGCCTTGCAATTGCTCGTCAGAAACTAACTCTGCCATTAAAGACGAAAAATGACGCTGAAATAAAGGGAATTTATCTTCTTCAAGTGAAAGCCCGGCTGCCATTGCATGCCCACCGAATTTCACCATCAACCCCGGATTTAATGTATTTAATCGCTCTAAGGCATCTCGCAAATGTACGCCACTAATTGAACGACCAGAGCCTTTTAACAGACCATCACCACTAGGTGCGAACGCAATAACAGGACGATGCAATTTCTCTTTAATACGAGAGGCTAAAATACCCACAACGCCTTGATGCCATTCGGGATGATATATCGCTAAACCATTAGGTAAATCATGTTGAGTGCCCATAAACTGGCGAAAAATGGTTGAGGCTTCTTCTTGCATTCCCGCTTCAATTTCACGCCGAGTTTGATTTAATCCATCAAGTTCATTGGCAATTTCACGAGCAGTACCAATATTGTCAGTTAAGAGTAAAGCAACCCCCACCGACATATCATCTAGACGCCCTGCTGCATTTAAGCGAGGCCCTAAAGAAAAACCTAAGTCACTACTAACCAATTGAGATAGTTCTTTACGAGACACTTCTGTTAACGCTTTAATACCCACACAACAACGTCCAGCTCTAATTCGGCGTAATCCTTCATAAACAAAAATACGGTTATTTTCATCAAGAGGAACAACGTCTGCCACTGTGCCTAGTGCAACTAAATCGAGAAAATCCGCCATATTTGGGCGAGTTAAGTTTTGTTGCTCGAACCAGCCTTGTTTTTCTAATTCAGCTCTTAATGCCGTCATTAAATAAAAAGTAACGCCAACACCTGCTAATGATTTAGATAAAAAAGAACAATCTGTCAGATTAGGATTAATAATCGCATCAGCGGCAGGTAAGGTTTGTCCCGGTAGATGGTGATCGGTAACGAGGACACGAATACCATATTCATGAGCCGCATCTACACCTTCAAAAGAGGAAATTCCATTATCTACAGTGATAATGAGATCAACCCCTTTTTTAGCAACGTCATGAACAACTTGAGGGCTTAAACCATAACCATCATCAAAGCGATTAGGGATATGATAGCTAACCTGCTTAAATCCCATTTGGCGTAATGCTTTAATCGCAAGTGCGGTACTTGTTGCACCATCAGCATCAAAATCGCCAACAATAACAATACGAGATTGTTGCTGTAATGCATCAATCAGTAATGAAATTGCCGTTTCTATTCCTGTTAATGCTTGATAATGAAGTAAGCCTTTTAACGATCGTTCTAGTTGAACTTCAGAGGTTATTCCACGATTAGCATAAATTTGTCGTAATAAGGGATCTAAGTTATCTGGTAATTGAGTTGCCTGTGCAATTCGACGACGCAATGTCGGTTCAATAGTGACCATAAAACGTAATTACTTCTCTTTTTTATCTAATAATTCAACAAGGTTTTGTGCAGAAATATATCCACCATAAATACTAGCATTAGGTAATACAATAGCAGGTGTGCCTTGGATCCCCATCATAGTGCCTAATTTAAAATGTTCATTGATATTGATTTTTTTGCAATCATCAATCGCAATAATTTTGTCACCTTTAAATGCACTGTCTAATGATTTATTAGGGAAGCCACTACACCACACAGCATTCATTTCTTTGCTCACAATATTGTTGCTAATGCCATTACGAGGAAACGCTAAATAGCGTACTGTCACTCCTTGTTTATTCAATTCGGGTACTTCTTGATGAAGTTTTTGGCAATAGGGGCAACTAATATCAGTAAAAATAGTGATCACATGGCGTTCATTTTGTGCTTTATAGACAATCATTTCATTTTTAAGTGAATCTACTTTTTTCATAATAATTTGATTGGCAATACTGACTGGCTCACCATTACTGATATTATAAATAGGGCCCGCTGTTAGATACTTACCATCATCCGTAATATAAAAAATACCTTTGTCTGATAACACCGCATTTAACCCAACAATCGGTGTAGGTTGGATACTTTCTGCTTTAATTTGCATTTTAGCCAGTTGCGCTTCAATTGAGGCATTGTCAGCAAGCACAGGCATTGACACCATGCTTAATAATATTGGCAACCAGAATAATTTCTTTTTCATTTGAATTCCTATTTAACGCCTGCTCTTTAGCGGCTATCCCCTTGGATGATGTTGCTGATGAAGCGCTTTCAAGCGTTCTGTTGCAACATGGGTATAAATCTGTGTTGTAGAGAGGTCACTGTGCCCCAATAACATCTGTACAACACGCAAGTCTGCTCCATGATTTAAGAGATGTGTCGCAAATGCATGACGCAACACATGAGGTGATAGTTTTTCAGTATCGATCCCTGCTATCACTGCATAATGTTTTATCCGATGCCAAAATGTTTGGCGTGTCATTTTTTGCCCTCTTAAGCTAGGAAAAACAATATCGTCTGTTTTTCCTTGCATTAAAGTGGGTCTTCCATATTGCAGATATTGCTCCAGCCAGTAAATAGCTTCTTCACCTAAAGGAACTAATCGTTCTTTATCGCCCTTACCAATAACACGTAGCACGCCTTGTCGTAAGCTGATATCAGAGAGGGATAATCCCACTAATTCAGAAACACGAAGCCCACATGCATAAAGCACTTCAAGCATTGCTTTATCGCGCAATTCAAGAGGCTCATCAATACAAGGGGCATTGAGTAAATCATCAACTTGTCGCTCACTTAAATCTTTTGGTAAACGCTTAGGAAGCTTAGGTGTTGACAGTAATGAGCTTGGGTCATCTAAACGTAATTTTTCACGATACAGATACTGGAATAATCGACGCATTGTGCTGAGTAGACGCGCGGCACTACTGGCTTTATAGCCTTCATCTAAACGCGTTGCGAGAAAGGATTGCAAATCCAAAGTAGTGACTGATAACCAGTCTAATTCGTGATGTGCAAGCCATTGCCCTAATGCTTGTAAGTCTAAGCGATAAGAGCTGAGCGTATTTGCAGATAAGCCTTGCTCTAACCAAATATTGTCGAGAAATTGTTCAATGATAATATCAGTATCTTCATTGATATGAGTTGCCTTTTTTGTCGATAATTTGGTTTGTGACACAGTCTTACTCTCCCTCTCTTTAGCTTATCGCCTTTACATTATGCCTTATAAAAAAATTTTTCTGGTACAATAGTGACCTTTATTGGCAAAAATATCCTAAAAACCTTTATGAAAATTGGTCTATTTTACGGTTCCAGCACTTGTTACACCGAAATGGCAGCAGAAAAAATTCGTGATATTCTCGGTGAAGAGTTCGTTGATCTTCATAATGTTCAAGAGTGTGATATCACGCTTATGGAACAATATGACATCCTTATTTTAGGTATTCCAACTTGGGATTTTGGTGAGATCCAAGAAGATTGGCTCAATATTTGGGATACATTGCCGACATTAAATTTAAAAAATAAGCTTATTGCAATGTATGGAATGGGTGATCAGGTTGATTACAGCGAATGGTTCCTTGATGCGCTGGGTATGCTCTACCATCATTTATTACCAAGTGGTGTTAAGTTTATTGGGTTCTGGCCTGTTGATGGGTATGAATTTGTCAGCCCAAAACCTTTATCTGATGATGGTAAACATTTTGTTGGTCTTGCATTAGATGACGTAAACCAATTTGAAGAAACTGATGAACGTTTATCACAATGGTGTATGCAAATTCTACGTGAAGTAGAAGAAAATTTATAAATTTAATATCCAGATATTAAATATCTGGATATTGCATCAATAACTGAGAAAAGTTACGCCACTCATTTTCAGTCATACTATCAAAAGCAACCCATAACGTGATTTGCTTTTTATTTAGAATAGAGGTTAACGTTATTCGAGCACCAAAACGGCTGATCCAAGGGCGTTTTGTTATTTGCCATTCATGCAGTTTCCATTGAATTCGGTTGCCATTCAGTAAAATAAAATCCCCTTTGATACGACTAATATTCTTTTGTGTGAAATACCAACCACCTATCAAGAAAAGTAACAATGGAACCCAAACATAAATAAAATCAGGAGGCCATGGATACAACAGTAAACCGATCTCAAAGGCAACATAAGCAACTGTTGAGAAGAGTTGAGTAAACCATGATACTGTGAGGTGCGACTTCCATAAAATCACGAGTTATATTAACTCCTGCTATAATTCTATACGAATATAAATAAGTTAAAGATAATAAAGACCAATCTATTTATAATGTAACTTCTTCCTTAACCTTGCAAATAGTTTATCTTATATTTTAGCTTAATTATTTATTGTTACTTTTTCGATTTAATATGTATTAAAAAAATATAACTTAATAATAAGTACGAAATTTCTATTCTTTCTTAATCGCTGTTTTAATAAAGTCAGCATACCTGATTTATTAAGTATAAAGCGAAAAACATCAAAAAAAGACGATTTAAGCGATCATTTTTAGAGGTAGTGCGCAAATTTAACGCAACTACATTTTTTATTTCAGTAAATTTTAGAGTATCCTTAATATTATTAAATTTTTACATAAAAAATGAAAACGCCTTTATTTGATGAGAAAATAAAGGCGTCATTTTTAATCAATCTTAATTACTATTTAATCCTATCGTTGATTTGATAATCTATTTTATTAATATTTATCAACGATCTCCGCCATTCTAGCTTTATTGCGATCTTGGATTAATTTCACCATATAATAGAGCGCATCATCATCAGGGCGCCCATGATTCATTAACCAGTTAAATAAATCAGGATCTGCACACTCTAGTAAACGAACAAAAAGTGCTTTATCGTTATCAGATAGCGTATCGTACTCATTCTCGAAAAAAGGCATGATAGAAATATCCAGTTCACGCATTCCACGACGACATGCCCAGTTAATTCGTGCTTTATTCTCTATATCGATAGTCATACTCTGCTCTTTACATTGTTCAAATCAAGAAATACCACTATTTCTTCCTAGCATTGATAATAGTCTTATCGCAAAATTTTTAACATCAAAATGATCACAGTTTGCAGGTTTAGTCTCATAGACAACCTATTGAACATGCTTTCATTTGTTATTTATCAAGTTCATTTTCCGTGCGTTAAAAATAATAATGACTTGCATTGTCTTGCCACTCTTTTACCATAACTGATGTATCTGATTAATTTAATAGCTGGTGACATCATGACTCAAAATTCTACTCAGGCTAAACGCCCTCATGCAGCAATCAATTTGCCATTAACACTGGTTTCTTTAGATGAATGGTCACTGATAACAGCAACAGGTGCTGACAGTGAAAAATATCTACAAGGTCAACTAACAACGGATATTGCAGCACTTCCAACAACAACACATACATTGTCTGCACACTGTGAAGCAAAAGGTAAAATGTGGAGTACACTTCGCTTATTCCACCAGCAAGAGGGTTTTGCTTATATTTTGCGTAAAAATGTCGCACAAAAACAACTTGCTGAATTAAAAAAATATGCTGTATTTTCAAAAGTAACCTTAGCTGAAAATACAGATAGCGTTTTATTAGGATTAGCAGGGCAAGGCGCTGCTCTTGCATTAGCAGATTACTTTCCAAATATCCCTCGTAAAGCAAACGAAGTGGTTAATCACGATAATACTTATATTCTGCAATTACCTTTACCTACTGAACGCTTTTTAATCGTAACAGACGAAGAAACAGCAAAAAATCTTGCAACAACATTAAAAGCAGAAACCAGTAATAGTGAGCAATGGTTAGCCTTAGATATTGAGGCTGGATATCCTATTATTGATACTCCAAATATTGAGCAATTCTTACCTCAAGCAACAAATCTGCAAGCATTACCGCTGAGTATCTGCTTTAAAAAAGGCTGTTATACTGGGCAAGAGATGGTATCTCGTGCGAAATTCAGAGGCGCAAATAAACGTGCTATGTATTTGTTATCAGGTGGTGGTACTGAATTGCCAGAGATTGGTGGTAGCGTTGAATGGCAATTAGGCGAAGATAAATGGCGTAAAACAGGAACGGTATTAAGCGCTGTACGTATGGCTGATAATACTATTTTGGCTGAAGTTGTTATGAATAACGATATGGAGCCAGATAGTGTATTTCGAGTTCAAGACGATAACATCAGTCGTTTATCCATTAAACCACTGCCTTATTCTTTAGAAGAAGAGTAATTCTTATTTATCATAACCAATACGGACTTTTATGACACAATTACCAAAAGGGGCATTTGGCCCCTTCTCTGATACTATTAACTTTATTATGGAGTTAGATAAACTAAAACGTGTTTATCGTAAAAATAATGTATTAGACAATAGTCGTTCCGAAAATACCGCAGAACATAGTTGGCACTTTGCCGTTGCAGCAATGAGTTTTCAGCCTTACGCGGGTGACATTGATATGGGACGAGCTATTCAATTAGCCCTTGTTCACGATATCGTCGAAATAGATGCTGGCGATGTGATGGTTTATGACGTTGCCGCTCGCGAAGCGATTAAAGAGCACGAGCAAAAAGCCGCAAAACGTATTTTCTCTTTATTGCCTTCCCCACAAAGTGAATATTTCCTCAATTTATGGCTGGAATATGATGCGGCTGAAACACCAGAATCTCAGTTTGCTAATATTCTTGATCGCACCATGCCGATGCTGATGAATTTACATAATAAAGGTCAAAGCTGGGTCGAAAATAATATCCGCTTAGAGCAAGTATTAGCACGTAATCTGTTTATTGAAAAACAGTGGCCTGAATTTTGGCAATATCTCTACCCTCAATTATTAGAGGCACAGAAAAAAGGCTGGCTGAAGTAATCTATTCAATGCTGAATTTGTTAAATAAAAAATACCGATGGCTAACTTAACCATCGGTATTTAAATTTAAGAATATAGCTAGATTAAAGCTTATTCATAGTCACTAATTGGCGCACATGAACAATGTAAATGGCGGTCGCCATACACATCATCCAGACGTTTAACCGCTGGCCAATATTTGCTTTGTTTCGTTGCTTCACTTGGGAACACCGCACATTCACGACTATAACTATGTGACCACTCTTGCACTAATTCATATTGTGTGTGAGGTGCATTAACTAATGGATTGTCATCAATTGGCCATACACCTTTATCTACTTGTGCAATTTCAGCACGAATAGAAAGCAGAGCTTCAATAAAGCGATCAATTTCAACTTTACTTTCAGACTCTGTTGGCTCAATCATTAATGTGCCCGCAACAGGGAATGACATAGTTGGAGCGTGGAATCCATAATCAATTAAACGCTTAGCCACATCCATTTCACTGATACCGTAATTCGCTTTTAATGGGCGAATATCGATAATACATTCATGTGCGACATAACCATCAGCGCCAGCATAAAGAATGTCATAATCATTTTTCAAACGTTGTGCGATATAGTTCGCATTTAAGATTGCCACTTGGCTTGCTTGTTTAAGCCCTTGTGCGCCCATCATACGAATATACATCCAACTAATCGGTAGTATTGAAGCGCTACCAAATTGAGCCGCAGAAACAGCACCTTGTGTAGTGACATTTTCCATTTCAACAACAGAATGACCTGGTACAAATGGCGCTAAGTGTGATTTCACGCCAATAGGCCCCATTCCTGGACCACCACCACCATGAGGAATACAGAAGGTTTTATGTAAGTTTAAGTGAGAAACATCAGAACCAATAAAGCCCGGTGTTGTGATCCCCACTTGCGCATTCATATTGGCACCATCAAGATAAACTTGTCCGCCATATTGATGAATGATTTCACAAACTTCACGAATACCTTCTTCATAAACACCATGCGTTGATGGGTATGTCACCATCACACAAGAGAGTTCAGCTTGATGTTTTTCTGCTTTGGCTTTTAAGTCTGCAATATCGATATTGCCGTTATCATCACAACCGACCACCACCACTGTCATGCCAGCCATATGAGCAGAAGCTGGGTTAGTACCGTGTGCTGAACTTGGGATCAAGCAGATATGTCGCGCACCTTCACCACGGCTTTGGTGATAACGACGAATCGCTAATAAGCCCGCATATTCACCTTGCGCACCCGAGTTTGGTTGCATACACATCGCATCATAACCCGTTAATGCAGCAAGCCAATTGGACAGTTGTCCAATCATCACTTGATAGCCTTTCGCTTGATAGGCTGGGCAGAATGGATGTAGCTCTGTAAATTCAGGCCATGTAATAGGGATCATTTCAGCAGCAGCATTAAGTTTCATCGTACATGATCCTAATGGGATCATCGCTTGATTCAATGCTAAGTCTTTATTTTCTAAACGATGCATATAGCGCATCATTTCTGTTTCACTGTGATACTGATGAAAGTTTTCATGTGTCAGCACAGTGTCTTTACGTTGCATAGAAGCAGGAATTGATACTGATGAGGAGGCAACTTGTTTATCAAGTGCATCAATATCACCAGTGAATGCTTTACCACTGATAATTTCAACAAGCTTTAATACATCTTCACGCGTTGTAATTTCGCTTAGTGTTACACCTACAGCACCCACAATATCGGTACGTAAGTTAATTTCGGCATCTTTAGCACGTTGTAATACAGCGGCTTTATCTGCGGTATCAATCGTTAATGTATCAAACCAAGTTTTATGGCGTAATACCATACCGTTTTGTTGTAAACCCGCAGCTAAAATATCCGTTAAACGATGAATACGTTGAGCGATGGTTTTTAACCCCTCTGGCCCATGATAAACCGCATACATAGCCGCGATATTGGCAAGTAAAACTTGGGATGTACAAATATTCGAGTTCGCTTTTTCACGACGAATATGCTGTTCACGCGTTTGCATCGCCATACGTAATGCACGATTACCCGCAGCATCGCGAGAGACACCAATAATACGACCCGGCATCGCACGTTTATATTCATCACGGCAAGCAAAGAATGCCGCATGTGGGCCACCGTAACCCATAGGGACACCAAAACGTTGCGCTGAACCTAATACGATATCAGCACCTTGATGACCTGGCGCAGTGAGAACCACCAGCGCCATTAAATCAGCGGCAACACTGGTAATTATTTTGCGCTCTTTTAGTGCGGCTAATAACTTGCTGTGATCATGAACTTCACCCGTTGTGCCGACTTGTTGTAATAGCACACCAAAGACACC
This sequence comes from Proteus sp. LHD240705, assembly GCF_047921555.1. NCBI lineage: Bacteria > Pseudomonadati > Pseudomonadota > Gammaproteobacteria > Enterobacterales > Morganellaceae > Proteus > Proteus sp. LHD240705. The sequence goes on along the minus strand of NZ_JBLRMI010000009.1, from coordinate 138,963 downwards.
TTCAAGCTCTAATACTTTTTCAGCTTTATCAACAACAACCTCAAAACCAAAAGTATCTGCACGCGTTCTGACAACATCTAAGGTTTGAGGGTGAATATCATCAGCGACAAAGAAACGATCCGCATTTTTCAATTTGCTTACACGTTTTGCCATTGCCATTGCTTCAGCTGCGGCCGTTGCTTCATCTAGCAACGATGCGGAAGCGAGATCCATTCCCGTGTAATCAATTGTAACCTGTTGGAAATTCAATAGTGATTCTAGACGACCTTGAGAAACTTCTGGCTGATAAGGTGTATAAGCGGTATACCAACCTGGATTTTCTAATAAATTACGCAAAATCACAGGAGGCAATACAGAAGGTGCGTAACCCATTCCAATGTAAGAAGTAAAACGTTTATTTTGGCTGGCGATCGCTTTTAATTCAGCCAAGGCTTCTTGCTCTGTTGCCCCTGCACCCACATTCGGTGGTGTTTCTAATTGAATATTATCTGGGACAATTTTTTGAGTTAATTCATTTAATGAGGAGACGCCAACAGCACTGAGCATCTCTTTAATCTGTTCTGGTGATGAGCCAATATGGCGACGAATAAATTCATCGCGATACTCTAACTGATTTAAAGTCTGTGTCATTGCAAGTAATTTCCTGAATTCACTATGAATGGATAGGTAAATAGCTCAAGGCTTAAAGCGCGTTGATATAGCATTACGATAACAAGCTAACAAATAAAAACGCCCCGACATTGATTTGACGGGGCGCTTCGTTTTACTCTTCGCTATCTACCAGCTCTTGATAACCGGCGGCATCAAGTAAGTTATCTAATTCGCTTTCATTATTTGCTTTAATGCGAAATAACCAACCTTCTCCGTAAGGCGCACTGTTCACCAGTTCTGGAGAACCATCTAACTCTTCATTTACTGCGATAATTTCACCCGATAATGGTGCGTAAATATCTGATGCTGCTTTTACTGATTCCGCTACCGCACAATCATCACCAGCTGCGACTTCTCTACCCACTTCTGGTAGATCAACAAACACCATGTCACCTAATAATTCCTGTGCATGTTCAGTAATACCGATAGTGTATTCACCATTGCCTTCTGAACGGATCCACTCATGAGATTGTGCGTATTTTAATTCACTAGGTATTTGACTCATTGACCTTACTCTCCATTTAAAATAATTGTACGTGTTATACCAATGCTTTACCTGAACGAACAAAACCAGGTTTTACCACTTCTACTGGCATCTCACGATTACGCATTAATACAATTGCGCTATCTTTTATACCTGCTGGAACTCTTGCTAATGCAATACTAAAGCCTAATGTAGGCGAAAAAGTACCACTTGTAATAATACCTTCTCTTAACTCGCCTAAATCATCAGTAAAGTGTACGGCAGTGCCAGCACGTAACACACCTTTCTCTCGCATTACAAGACCAACAAGTTTATCTGTGCCTGTTGCGCGTAATTTTTCTAATGCTTCTCTACCAATAAATTGACGATCTTCTGGTGCCCATGCAATCGTCCATCCCATATTTGCTTCAAGTGGATTAATCGTTTCATCCATCTCTTGGCTATAGAGGTTCATTCCCGCTTCTAGGCGTAATGTGTCTCTTGCACCTAATCCTGCGGGTTTAACTCCCACAGCTAATAATTTTTTCCAAAAATCGACTGCTTGCTCTTTTGGCATTGCGATTTCATAGCCAGCTTCACCGGTATAGCCCGTTGTCGCAATAAACAAGTCTCCAAGCTCTACACCATAGAAAGGCTTCATGGCAGAAACGACTTGGCGTTGCGCTTCGCTTAATAAGCTTTGTACTTTCTCTTGTGCATGAGGACCTTGAACAGCGATTAATGCTAAGTCGTCACGAACAGTGATATCAACCACATAATCTGAAGCATGTTGTTCAATCCACGCGAGATCTTTTTCACGAGTGGCAGAATTCACAACGAGACGATAGAAAGAGTCATCAAAGTAATAGACGATAAGATCATCAATTACACCACCTGATGCATTTAGCATACCGGTATAAAGCGCCTTACCTTTATCGGTGAGTTTAGCGATATCATTCGCTAATAAATAACGTAGAAAATCTTTAACTTGTGAGCCATGTAAGTCAACAATGGTCATATGAGAAACATCAAACATACCTGCATCACGACGTACAATATGATGTTCATCTATTTGGGAGCCATAATGCAAAGGCATCATCCAACCATGAAAATTGACCATACGAGCACCGCAGGCTACGTGCTCATCATACAACGGAGTCTGTTTTGCCATTCTTCCCTCTTTCTACTTTTACTTTAGATTATTCAGAGAACGTAATTTGTTAAATATAAAATTAAACTTGATTTGAAATCATAGTGTTAATCTCAAACTTAAGTTTATTTTTAAACATTGATTTAACAAATACGAGCAATTAACGTACAACGCAAACGATACCATCCCCTTGAACTTAGCATTGTGAGAAAAAATAAACCATAAGTTAAAATAGGGTATTGTGTCTCTTAATCATAATGTAGACATATGGGTATGCAGAACTAATGATTGCAATTATGCGTATCAGCGCTCATTTTTAGCGAGGAATTACTGAAAAAAGGGAATTAGTGCAAAGAATAGACTGAAAAAATAGATTTTTTTAGTTCTATTTCTTCAGTCAGATATAAATAAAAGTAATGTGAAATAAGAGAGAAATTAGATTTTTTCAACTGAAGTGAAATTTTTATTACTTAACCACTCAGGTAAATCAGAAAGTCCCATTGCTTGCTCAAGTAACTTAGGTTTTACCCCCGGTAAACTATCCGCTAACGAAAGACCGATATCTCGAACCAGTTTTTTAACGGGGTTATTGCCAGCAAAAAGTTCACGAAATCCTTGCATACTTGCCAACATCACCGCGGCTGCATGTTTGCGGCGACGTTCAAATCGTCTCAAATAGAGATATTCACCAAAATCTTTACCTTCAGCTTTTAAACGGCGAATTTCACCAATTAACTCTGCAACATCCATAAAACCAAGGTTAACACCTTGTCCAGCTAAAGGGTGGATAGTATGAGCAGCATCGCCTAATAACGCTAAGCGAGGAGCGGCAAATTGGCGAGCATAACGACCTGTTAATGGTATGGTCATGCGATCACTTATTAATTCACATTGACCTAAACGCATATCAAAGGTCACACCTAATGTGCGCTCAAATAAGCTTTTTTCTGCGCTTTTATAACGCTCAGCAAGGTTGCTTGGTAAAGACCAAACAATAGAACAAGTATGAGGATCAGAAAGAGGCAGAAATGCCAAAATACCTTCACCATGAAAAACTTGGCGCGCAACATTTTCATGAGGTTGTTCGGTACGAATAGTGGCAACTAATGCGTGATGTTCATAGTCCCAAAACGTCAGTGGAATATCAGCATGTTTACGTAGCCATGAATTAGCACCATCAGCGCCCACAACAAGTCTTGCGGTTAACATTTCACCATCATTAAGGGTAATGAAAGCATCGTTTTCCCCCCACACCACACGCTCAATTTGCGTTGATGAATAGAAGGTAATATCACTATGGCTTTCACATTTTTGCCAAAGCACTTCACGAATAAGGTTATTTTCGATAATAGAGCCTAAGTGGCTGAATCCTTCTTTTTGTGCTGAAAACTCAATACGGCCAAAGCTATCTTGATCCCAAACTTCCATACCTTGATAAGGTGCTGTTCGTAATGCTTGCAAATTTTCCCAAACACCTAATTTTTTCAGCAGCATTTCACTGGCTGTATTAATAGCAGATACGCGTAATGAAAAATCATCTTGTGGGTGAAAAAGCGTCGTTACTGGGTGATTTTCTATTATCGCTATACGTAATCCACACCCGTGTAATCCGCTGGCTAATGCAAGCCCAACCATTCCACCACCAGCAATAACAACATCAAATGATTTCATAATAAAAGTATCCTAAAAAGCGACTATATTTAATTCGAATAAAAATTGACCATCAAAGATCAACACGCTCTAGTCTGTCCAGCCAAGTGTTTGATGCGCCAATTTATCTCTCATCATTGGGAGTAATTCCATCGTCATTAGCCCTAAGTTGCGAGAAACAATCAGTGGCACACAACGATTTGCAAACACTTTCACCAACCCATCAGTAATAGAGATTGTTTTTTCTCTATCTTGTTGGCGAAGTTGTTGATATTGAGAGAGTACTCGATAACTACCAATATCAGTATTGGCATTAATCGCTTGGGTGATCGTATTGGCAAGTGCCATAACATCACGTAAACCAAGGTTAAAACCTTGTCCTGCAATAGGATGAAGTGTTTGCGAGGCATTTCCAACTAACGCTAAACGATGACCAATAATTTGATTGGCTTTTTGTAGCGCTAAAGGGTAGCAATTTCGCTTACCAATATGCTCTATCTTTCCTAAACGCCAGCCAAAGTCACGCTGTAAATGCGCGATAGTTGTTTCATCATCCCACTGTGAAACTTCATCCAATTTTTCAATAGGATGACACCATACTAATGAGCTACGCCCTTCACTCATTGGTAACATGGCTAATGGACCAAACTCCGTAAAACGCTCAAAAGCTTTGCCTTGAGGATCAATTTCTGTTTTGACATTAGCGATCACAGCCACTTGATGATAAGGCTCTCGTTGCCATTGAATATGGCACTGGTGACCAATAGGTGAATGAGTACCATCAGCAGCAATCAGTAAATCACCCGATAATTGCGTACCATCATCAAGTGTTACCTCAACAGAATCGATATTACGTTGAACTTGTTCAACTTTAGCAGGGCAATAAAGCGTGATATTAGATTGTTTTTTTAACTTAGCAAAAAGCTGACGCCCAGCATCATGCAATTCAATAACATAACCCAGTGCTAAGATATCATAGTCTTGTGCATGAATATTAACAAAACCACAATGACCTTTATCAGAGACATGAACATGATTAATGGGAGTGACAAAAGGTTTTAATGTTGACCAAAGCCCGATTTGCTCTAACCGTTTCGCTGTTCCATGTGCTAATGCGATCGCTCTTGCATCAAACCCAGGGTGCCCATTGTCAGGCTCTCTTGCTTCAATTAACGAAATTGAAATCTTACCTTTATTTAATGCAGAGAGTGCAAGTGCTAATGTCGCACCTGCCATTCCACCACCCACAATAATCACATTCATGCTGATTTTAGCCTTAAATTTTTCCTGCCATCAGAGCTTCAATTTCATCAGGATCTTTAACGACAGATGCCGTTAAATTCTCATTGCCTGTTTCCGTGATAACAATGTCATCTTCAATGCGAATACCAATGCCACGATACTCTTGTGGCACATCTGCATCTGGTGCAATGTAAAGTCCCGGTTCAATGGTCAGTACCATGCCAGGTTCTAAAATGCGGTCACGCTCCGTGCCATAATGTCCAACATCATGAACATCAAGACCTAGCCAATGGCTTAAGCTATGCATAAAGAAACGCTGATAGGCTTTTGTCTCAATAAGATGCTCGATTTCACCGTGCATAATGCCCAGTTTAACCAGTCCTTCGACCATGATATACACGACATGCTCAGTGACTTCTTTGATACTTGTACCAGGTTTGTACAATTCCAAAGAAACATTGATGGATTTTAAGACTATGTCATAAATTTCACGTTGTTGACGGCTAAATTTACCATTAACAGGGAAAGTACGGGTGATATCACCGGCATAACCTTCATATTCACAGCCTGCATCAATAAGAACTAAATCCCCATCACGCATTTTGGTTTCGTTTTCGGTGTAGTGCAAAATACAACCATTTTCACCACTGCCGACAATACTATTATACGAAGGGAAACGCGCACCATGAGAGGTAAACTCATGTTCAATCTCACCTTGAAGTTGATATTCATACATACCCGGCTGACATTTTTGCATCGCACGCGTATGTGCTAATGCGGTAATTTTTCCAGCTTTACGCAGTAATTCAAGTTCAAAATCAGATTTAAATAGGCGTTGCTCATGAACAATTGGACGCCAATCAATGATAGTTTGTGGTGCTTTTAAGTTACGGCGAGAACCTTTTCTTAAGGTTTCTAATGCACCAAAGACTATCTCATCAGCAAACGCATATTCACCTTGAGCATGATAAACAACATCTAACCCGTTTAATAATTGGTACAGTTGCTCACCAACATCTTCATAAGGTAGCGCCTTATCAACACCTAATTTTTCAGGTGCAGCTTCTTGTCCAAGGCGACGACCAAACCAAATTTCAGCGGTTAAATCTCTAACGCGATTAAAAAGCACACTGTGATTATGTGTTTCATCACTTTTAATCAGCACAAGAATAGCTTCAGGCTCGCTGAAACCAGTTAGATAAAGGAAATCACTATGTTGGCGATAAGGATACTCACTATCGGCATTACGTTGCGCTGGTGGTGCGGCAAAAAAGATAGCTGCACTCGCAGGCTTCATTTGAGCTAATAATGCCTGACGACGGGATAAAAATTCTTGCTTATTCATACCCACTCCTGTCTTTCATTTATCTTTATGGTTATCTAATTAATGATGAAATTAATGTAGTACACGTTGCTCATTTTGTTTGTCATTTCCTTTGTCTTTTGGAGCGACAAAAGTGATATAACAAAGTTGAACGGATACTTTTACATATTCACTGACTTCTTCAAGTGCATCTTCAAGTTCTTCTTGGTTTTCGTCTTCTTCATAACCTAGCGCACCAATATTACGCAAATCAGTAATCACTTCAGTCAATTCTTTATGATCAGACAACTTAGGTTGAGCAACACCCAGACCTAAAAGAAAATGATTAACCCATCCCGCAAGGGCATCGGCTCTTAGAAAAACAGATTCAGATTCGTCAGGCACTAACATAGAGAAGTTGAACACACTGTCATCGAGCTGTTCATAGGTGATGTGATAAAGCTCTTCAAGTGGCTCTGATAACGTTTTAGGAAAAGCTAAACCCTCATTAGTCAAATCGTGTAATAAGGTTTTCCAACTGTTATCGCGCACTGCACCGCAAATAAATCCTGTAATCAAACCATGCATTTCAGCCGCGGTTAAAGGCACTGTATGTTGCTGTAATAATGCATCAATAGTTTGATAATTCGGTAATGTGTTCTGTTTTGACATAAGAATAAACGTCGCATTTAGGGGAATAGTTCAAGATATGCTACCATCAATAGAAGTCGCTGTACCAGTTAAGCCATGTTAATCATTGGAATTTTTGCAGTAATAGCGTTTAATACAGCGTTATAACCGTATACACTACTAAACACGTAGCACAGATTTTATGTCAGGAAGGAATCATGTCCGCACAACCCGTTGATCTTCAAATTTTTGGGCGCTCATTACGTGTCAATTGCCCACCAGAACAAAGAGATGCTTTACTGGCTTCTGCTGCTGAACTGGAACAACGATTACAAGATCTCAAAGAACGCAGTGGTGTTTCCAACACAGAGCACTTAATTTTTATCGTGGCATTAAATATGAGTCATGAGTTGGCAGAAGAAAAGTTAAAAACCAGAGACTATGCCTACAACATGGAAGAGAAGATAAAAATGCTACAACAATCCATTGAACAAGCTTTACACGATCAAGGCAAGCATCATGATCGCACTTTTTCAACTGCGAAGTAGATTTGTTCAGAAAGCACGCGTACACCACGAAATTCACAGATAATAGGTTGCTTTCTACAATTAAAATAATACAATAGTTCATAGATAAGGTGCTTAACGCACCCACCAAATTTCTCTGAGATGTTTGCCAGCGGGCCAGTCCCCTGAGCCGATATTCGAAACACATAGAACGTGGTGATCTGTTGCTTGTGAGCATACCCGATTCGTTCAGGCAGCCTAATGGCAGCAACACTATGTTCACCTTGGACCATGGGTTCAAGGGTTACAGCTTGCGGCGGCATCTTGGAGACCTCCATTTAAGTTCTAAACACTGAGTATTTTATAAATGCTTAATGTTTAGAACTTTTTTTATACCCTTTTCCCTTACCCAATCTTGGCTTTTCTCTTTTTTACCTCTAAAGTGTAATAAATTGATGTTAATGATACTTCATCATTAACACTAACGACTTACTGATGGGTTGATGAATGATAGAAGCCTCACTTTTTCAGCAAAGAGATGAAATACGCAAGTCTATCCGCCAAAAGAGACGTTTACTCACTCAAGAGCAACAGCAGGACGCTGCGCTAAAACTATGCGAGCAAGTTCTTACTCACCCTAAAATCAAACAAGCGCAGACGATTGCACTGTTTCTTTCTTTTGATGGTGAAATTGATACATCACCTTTGATCTCCCAGCTATGGGCATTAAATAAACAAGTTTGCTTACCTGTATTGCATCCCTTTCATCGCCATCACCTCCTTTTTTTACGCTACACACCTTCTACTACATTAGTAAAAAATCGCTTTAATATTTCAGAGCCGCCTTTAAATGTGAATGCGGTGATCCCTCTTTCTAATATCGATATTATTTTTACCCCACTTGTCGCATTTGATGAACAAGGTCAACGATTAGGTATGGGGGGGGGTTTTTACGATAGAACACTAGAAAACTGGCAACAAAAATCATTTTACCCAATGGGATTAGCGCATACTTGCCAACAAGTTGCTCACCTTCCTAGTGCGAATTGGGATGTACCATTACCTGAAATTATTACACCAGAAAAGATCTGGCATTTTTAGTTTTTTATTAGTGCTAGATTAAAATTAATGATTATCATCTGTGTTTTTTTATATTTTTGATAAAAAAAATAATATTAAATACCTTTTTATATTTTCAGCTATACAAAAGGTATTTTATTGTCATGGATAATAAAACAAAAAGTCACATAATAAAAAGCATTAGTATTATTATCAATCTAACTAAAAAGAGAAAAATAGAAATAAAAAAAGATTCTACTATAAACGCATTAGAAACTGAATATCAATTTAAACTAAAAAAAACAAAAAAATCATTTATTTTAAAAAAAATAGAACATCACATTATTTTTTTAGATAATAAAAACAATACATTTATATTATTAAAAAAAAATAAAAATACATATCTTATTTATAATATACAAACAGATAAAACAGAAAACCTAAGTCAAAGCCAATTCAATTCATTAAACATCTCACAATGCTATTATCTCTGTTTTAAAGAAAATCCATTTTTTAGTCTCTCATGGTTTTTTACAGTAATAAAGAAATACAAACTTATCTTTATAAACATTTTATTTTACTCACTCATTCTCCAATTATTAATGCTCACATCGCCTTTTATAATACAAATTATTATGGATAAAGTGATTATCCATCAGGCTCTATCAACACTAGATGTTTTAATTATTGGATTGATTTTTATTGCTATTCTAGAAGGAACACTAAAAGGAATTCGAGAATATATTTATCAGCATACAGCAAATAAAATTGATATAACGTTAAGTCTAAAACTCGCCCAACATTTATTTAGACTTCCTATCGGCTATTTTAAATCACGTCAAACAGGTGCCATTGTGGCTCGAATAAAAGAATTAGATATTATTCGAGAATTTATAACAAAAACGCTGTTACTGTTATTTGTTGATTCTTCTTTTATTTTTTTATTTATATTTGCAATGGCAATATTATCGCTAAAGCTAACATTAATATTTATTTCGACAATTCCTCTTTATCTTATTTTAGCTAAATTAATTGCCCCAAAAATAGAATTTGCAGTTCAGCATCTTTATCAAAAAGTTGCAGTCAATACAGCCTTTCTTACTGAAAGCTTAGGTGGTATTGAGACAATTAAAAGCCTTTCTCTTGAACCAAGGTTTACACAACAATGGTATACACAAATTCATAAACTAACAGGTGAAAACGAAAAACTTCAAAATATTGATAATTTATCTCGCTTTATTGTGTCATTCATAAATAAAACAACAGTTGCACTACTCTTATGGGTAGGGGCTTGTGAAGTTATTTCGCTCTCAATGACAATAGGTCAGCTTATTGCTTTTACGATGCTACTTGGCTATTGCTTACAACCTTTAGCGACAGCTATTGATGTTTGGGGAAAATATATCAAAACAAAAACAGCAATCTACAACTTACAAGATATACTTAACCTTCCTAAAGAACAAAATAGTTCAATATTAGAAACAAATATTAAGGGGGAAATTACCTTTGATAATGTCAGTTTTCATTATCAAAATCATACGCCTGCTATTTTAAATAATATTTCATTACATATAAAAAGACATGAAATTATTGGTGTTGTTGGAACATCAGGATCAGGAAAAAGTACTTTAGCACGCATGATCTCAGGTCTTTATATTCCACAATCAGGTCATGTCGCACTTGATAATATTCCTCTTTCACAACTTAATTTAAATAGAGTACGCCAGCAAATAGGTATTATTCTACAACAAAATTTTTTATTTAATCTCAGTGTGTTTGATAATATCCGACTCACTCGACAAAATGCCTCTTTAGAAGACGTTATTTACGTAGCAAAACTAACGGGCGCTCATGAATTTATTTTAAAACTACCATTAGGTTATGACACTATTATTGCAGAGGGAGGACAATCCTTATCAGGAGGACAACGCCAACGTATTGCGATTGCAAGAGCCTTATTATCTTCGCCTAAAATTTTAATCTTTGATGAAGCCACCAGCGCATTAGATGATGAATCTCAGGCTATTATCCAAGAGCACCTTCCTCTTATTGCAAAAGAGAGAACCGTTATCATTATTGCTCATCGACTTTCAACGGTGAGAACTTGCCATCGTATTATTGTGTTGGAAAAAGGCAACCTTATTGAAGAAGGAACACATAAGGAATTAATTGCAAAAAATAGCCACTACAAAAAACTTTGGCAACGTCAACAAGGATGTTGAGTATGAACCTAAATATAAAATCTGCACTTTCTAAAGTATTTCAGCGTAAGAGAAAGAATATTAATTATGATTTCTACCCTAATCATATTGCACTTATTGAAAAACCTTTAACGCCATATAGTCGTTATATTGCGTCAATTATTTCATTCAGTGTTATCGCTTTTCTTATGTGGGCTTATTTAGGTAAATTAAATGTGCAATCATCTGCAACAGGTAAACTTATTGTTGCAGGGCATTCTCAAGTTATTCAAATTTATGAGCATAGCCGCCTTGCTGTCCTTCATGTAAAAGAGGGACAAAAAGTAAATCAAGGTGATGCATTATTAACACTCGATATACTGGGTGTTGATGAGGAAGTTAAGGGAATACAGAAAAAAATAGATAGTCTGCTGTTACTTAAACTTCGTTATCAAGCATTAAGCCAAGAAACATCTCCACAAAAACTTTATCATTTTAATAAATTAGATGAAAAAACAAAAAAATCTATTCTTATCAGTTACCAAAAAGAAAAAGATGAATTTGAAAGTAATATAAATTTAATTGATGCCGAAATCGAGGTGAATAATAAAAATCAAACCATGATCCATAATGAACTATTATCATTAAATATATTAAAAGAAAATATTAAACAACGTTTTATTCTTAAGGAAAAGCTCTTTATAAAAAAAATAATTAGCCAAATGGAATATTTAGAAAATGAAAAAGAATTATTAGAAATAAACCGAGTCATTACAATTAAGAATGCTGAATATCAACTTATTAAGAGTCAAGAGAAAAAACTAAATGAAAATTTAGATCAGTTAGAGAAACAGAAAAAATTAGAATGGCATGATAAATATAAACAGTATGAAAGTGAACTATTAATTTATAGCCAAAATCTTAATCATGCCCAAAAACGACAACAGCTAAAAATCGTCCGTTCTCCCGTTACAGGTACTGTACAACAAATCACAAATTACACACTTGGCAGTATCTTACAGCCATCACAACAAGTGATGACGATAATTCCTGATAATCAGCACAATATAGCAGAAGTTAATATTCTCAATAAAGATATTGGTTTTATTCATGTAGGGCAAAAAGCAATGATAAAAATAGATGCTTTTCCTTACACTCGTTATGGCACCTTAGAAGGAAATATAACCAATATCGCCAGAGATTCCGTTCAACATGAGCAGCTAGGTTTAGTTTATCCCGCAAAAATTGAACTAAATACGCAAATGATAGAAAGCAATAATCAACAATATAACCTTGCTCCTGGGATGTCTTTAGTCGCTGAAATTATTATCGATAGACGTCGTGTTATTGACTATTTCTTAAGCCCAATAGAAGTTTACCGTCATAACGCACTAACAGAAAAATAATAAGGTGCTTAATATCATGAACAATATTAATTTAGAGAAAGAAAAAAAATATCACTCATCAATTATTGATGGACTAATTTATTTTTCAAAAACACAAAGTGGAAAGATAAAAAAAGAGCAAGTTATTCATTTCCTGGGTAAAGAAGATCATCTTAATAAGTGGGATATTCTTGAAGCTATTCAACTTTTGGAATTAAAAGGTGATTTCTGCTTATTCGATTATAATGAGCATCTTATTATCGATACCCTTATAGAAATAAATGATTCTTGGTATATTTTAAAAAAAACAAAAGAAAAAACATTAATTATTATAAATCCTACAAATAATATAAAAACCGAACATGTCATTGATAAAGAAAAAAAGCTTAATACATTACAACTTATTGCTAAAGAGCCCTCTGCATCATTATCAAAATTTAATCTAAATTGGTTTATTCCTTCTATACTAAAGCAGAAAAAATCATTATTCCTGTTTTTTATTTTATCTTGTTGCATTCAACTCTTTGCTTTAGTGAATCCCATTATTTTTGAAAAATTTATCGATACCGTTTTAACGGGGAGAAATTTATCTAATTTACATCTATTTGGCTGTCTATTCGTCTTAATTGCTATCACGGAACCCATATATCTTTTTTTGCGAGATAAGTTATATGCATTTATATCTTGTCAATTAAGTGCTGAATTTTCAGGAAAAGCGTATCAACATCTCATCCGCTTACCGAGTCATTTTTTTACTCAACGCCCATCTGGACAAATCATTGCTCGTATACAAGAGCTTTCACATATCAGACAATTTATTACTGGTTCAGCATTGATGATGGTCCTTGATCTTATTTTTATTGCTGTGTTTATCTTTGTGATGTTTATTTATTCATCAACCTTAACGTGGATAACATTAAGTTCTTTAGTTCTTTATTTTATATTTTGGCTTATTCTAGGACCTATCATTCGTTATTGGGTAAAGCAAGAATATCAAACCAACGCAGATAATATTAGTCTACTGACAGAAGCGATAAATGGTATAGAAACCATTAAAGTGACGGCGACAGAAAATCATTTTATAGAAAAGTGGCAATACAAGTTGACCGATCACATTAATAAACGTTTTTCAGGTGCTAAAAAAGCGTTATTCGCTCAGCAATTTATTTTTATTATTCATAAGATCACTACTGCAATTATTTTATGGCAAGGCGTCAATTTCATTATTAATGCACAAATGACCGTAGGTGAACTTATCGCGTTTAATTTATTTGCCGCCCATATTACACAACCTATTTTACGTTTAGCGCAATGTTGGCAAGATTTTCAACAAACATCCATTTCTTTGCGCCGTATTGGTGATATTTTAAGTAATCCCACAGAACACCAATACCAAGGATTAGCTACCGTTCCTAAAATAACAGGGAGCATTACTTTTTCAAATGTCTATTTTCGTTACACAGACAAGACACCTGATGTTATTGAGTCACTTTCTTTATCTATTCCAGCAGGGAAATTTATTGGTATTACAGGGCGTTCTGGCTCAGGAAAAAGTACTCTTACTCGCTTAATTCAACGTTTCTATACGCCCCAACAAGGAAAAATTTATATTGATGGCATGGATTTAGCTATCGCTGATCCTTTATCTCTACGCCAAAGTATGAGTATCGTTTTACAAGAGAGCTTTTTATTTAGTGGCTCTATTTTTGAAAATATTCGTTTATCAAAACCGAATGCGAGTGAAGAGGAAATAACAGAAGCGGCTCGACTTGCTGGCGCTTTAGATTTTATTAATCAACTTCCTTTAGGATTTAATACACAAGTAGGAGAAAGAGGTTCTAATTTATCAGGCGGGCAACGCCAGCGTATTGCACTTGCTAGAGCCTTATTAACTAATCCACGTATTCTTATTTTAGATGAAGCAACATCTGCATTAGACTATGAGTCTGAAGCACAAATTTTAGCGAATTTACCTCAGATTTGTAAAAACAGAACCGTAATTAGTATTGCGCACCGTCTTAATACATTAGCGCATTCAGATTATATTTATGTAATAGATAAAGGGCAGGTATTAGAAGAAGGCTCTCACTCTCATTTATTAGAAAACCAAGCACTCTATTACCAATTATGGCAGCAACAAATTCAATAAATAAAGATTAAAAGATACAAAAAAGGCTCGATATTTCGAGCCTTCAATATATTACGAATAATTTATTAATAATTAGTAAAGCATACGAGCGCGGATTGTTCCCGGTAATGCTTTGAGTTTTTGTAACACTAACTCAGCTTGAGCTTTCGTTTGTGTTGTAATATCGATCACAACATAACCTACGTTACCTGACGTACGTAAATATTGCGCGGCTACGTTGATATTTTCTTCAGTAAACACTTTATTGATGCTATTCATCATACCTGGGCGGTTTTCATGAATATGCAGTAAACGGTTTACATCGTCGCCGTGGCTTGGCAGTGATACTTCTGGGAAATTAACAGCAGATAATGTAGAGCCGTTATCTGAATATTTCGCTAATTTACCCGCAACTTCATAGCCAATGTTTTCTTGCGCTTCTTGAGTTGAACCACCGATATGTGGTGTTAATATCACATTGTCGAACTTGATAAGTTCAGAAACAAACGGATCGTTAGGATCGTTATTTGCACCCGGCTCTGATGGGAATACGTCAACCGCAGCACCAGATAAATGTTTTGATTCTAACGCTTGAGCCAATGCAGGAATATCAACCACCGTACCACGAGAAGCGTTGACAAGAATTGCTCCCGGCTTCATACGCTGAATTTCTTCATGTCCAATCATATTCTTGGTTGATGGTGTTTCTGGCACATGTAAGCTGACAATGTCACACATATTCAACAGTTCAGAGAGATGACGAATTTGCGTTGCATTACCTAATGGCAGTTTGTTTTCAATATCATAGAAATAAACATCTAAACCCACACTTTCGGCTAAAATACCTAATTGTGTGCCAATGTGACCATAACCAATAATACCCAGTTTTTTACCTCGTGCTTCAAAACAGCCTTTGGCTTGTTTATCCCAAACACCACGATGAGCTTTCGCATTGGCTTCAGGAATACGACGCAGTAATAACAGTAATTCGCCAAGCACCATCTCAGCCACGGAACGGGTGTTTGAGAAAGGTGCGTTGAAAACAGGAATACCACGACGGGCAGCAGCCTCTAAATCAACCTGATTGGTACCAATACAAAAGCATCCCACTGCAACTAATTTTTCAGCCGCAGCAAAAATCTCTTCTGTTAAATGAGTGCGGGAACGAAGACCAACAAAACGTGCATCACGGATAGCTTCTTTTAATTCTTCGTCCGATAATGCGCCTTTGTGATATTCAATATTGGTATAACCCGCAGCTCTTAAATTTTCTACTGCACTTTGGTGCACACCTTCAAGGAGTAGAAACTTTATTTTTTCTTTTTCCAAAGATACTTTGACCATTTACCCTGCCCTATCGTTATTACATTTAATGAAAAACAAAATCCTGTCTCAACAACATAACAAAAATAGATTTTGTGGCAATACAACCGATTGCTGTGATGACAGAATAAGCGGTAAAGAAAGCGATTTTCTACCGAGTAAAATGATTTTGACTTTGAAAATGGCAGGATTTTAAAGAGAGATATAACTGTCGTGTGATATATATCACTGAATTTGCAGTTTCTAAAATAATTTAAAAAATAGGTAGCCATCGCTACCTATCTTAAAAAGAATTACTTAATGGTTTTCACACCTTCAGAGGTACCCATTAAAACAACATTCGCACCACGGTTAGCAAATAATCCTACGGTTACAACACCTGGAATACTGTTAATTTTGTTTTCCAGTTCAATGGGATTAAGAATAGTTAAGTTATGAACGTCTAAAATAACGTTACCGTTATCCGTTACCACATTTTCACGATATTCAGGTAAACCACCCAGTTTGACCAATTCACGAGCAACATAAGAGCGCGCCATTGGAATGACTTCTACTGGTAGTGGGAATTTACCTAATACGTCAACTTGTTTAGATTCATCAACAATACAGATAAATGTTTTCGCTACACCTGCGATAATTTTTTCACGGGTTAATGCTGCTCCGCCACCTTTGATCATTTGCATGTGATGGTTAATTTCATCAGCACCATCAACATAAATGTCTAAAGAGTCAACTTCATTACAATCAAAAACAGGAATGCCGTAACTTTTTAATTTTGCAGTTGATGCTTCTGAACTTGAAACTGTGCCTTCGATTTGACCTTTCATTGTTGCTAATGCATCAATAAAGTGAGAAGCCGTAGAGCCAGTACCGACACCCACAATCGTGCCTGGTTTTACATATTCAAGCGCCGCCCAACCTACTGCTTTTTTCAATTCATCCTGAGTCATTTAAAAAACCTTATTTATCACGTTAATGGACTAAGAATAGCATATTGCATTCAAAACTAGCACGAGACACATCAAAAACTGAGAAGCAACATTTTAACTCATTACAACGAAAAATATGGCATAGTAAGCAATAGAATATAAAATCGAAGAGAGTCTGTTAATGAAACGCCCTGATTATCGAGCATTACAAGCCCTTGATGCCGTCATTCGAGAACGTGGCTTTGAAAGAGCCGCGCAAAAGTTATGTATTACACAATCTGCCGTTTCACAGCGTATCAAACAATTAGAAAACTTATTCGGGCAACCGCTATTAGTCAGAACTGTTCCACCTCAACCCACTGAGCAAGGACAAAAATTATTAGCGCTATTGCATCAAGTAGAATTACTTGAAGAACAATGGTTAGGTGATGAAAATAGCGGTTCTACGCCTCTTTTACTCTCTTTGGCGGTGAATGCTGACAGTTTAGCAACATGGTTATTGCCTGCTTTACATCCCGTCTTAACGCAACTGCCTATTCGTCTCAATATTCAAGTAGAAGATGAAACTCGTACTCAAGAACGATTAAGACGAGGCGAAGTGGTTGGTGCAATCAGTATTCAACCACAAGCACTACCAAGTTGCCTTGTCGATCAATTAGGCGCTCTCGATTACCTATTCGTTGCTTCTCCTGACTTTGCTCAACGCTACTTTTCCAATGGCGTAACAAAATCTTCGTTATTAAAAGCGCCAGCAGTCGCATTTGACCATCTTGATGATATGCATCAGGCATTTTTACAACAAAATTTCGGCTTATCACCTGGTAGTGTGCCGTGTCATATCGTGAACTCATCTGAAGCCTTTGTGCAATTAGCTAAACAAGGTTCAACCTGTTGTATGATCCCTCATCTGCAAATTGCTAATGAACTAAAAAGCGGAGAGTTGGTTGATTTAACTCCAGGGCTTTGCCAGCGACGTATGCTTTATTGGCACCGATTTGCGCCAGAAAGTAGAACCATGAGAAAAGTGACAGACGCACTCATTGATTTTGGCCATAAAGTTTTAAAACAGGATGAAGAGTAATACGCTATTTCATCTTATTAACACAAAAAATAGGCTTCATATTGAAGCCTATTTATTTTTATCACCACATGATTATTTAGTGCGTTTTAATTCAAAAACCACATCAACATAATCTTTAAACTCGATGCTTTGCTGTTCATAGGTTTCTTGCACAGCAGCAGGTGCTTGTGCTTTTAATGCCATTGCATCCATACGCACTTGTGCGATTGGATAAGGTGTGGCTTCTGGCGCACGATAGCTCACGCTATAAACAGCACCTAAATCTGCACCGAAACCTTTTGCTACTGACGTTGCTTGATCAATTGCATTTTTAATCGCAACTTCTCGTGCTTTTGTTTTGTATTGTTCTGGATTATTGACACCAAATTCAACGTTATTAATCTCATTTAAACCAGCTGCTAATGCGCCATCAAGCAACGTATTAAGCTGTTCTAATTTCTTAATTTTAACATTAACAGTACGTGTTGCAGTATAACCATTAATCACTGAACGCTCTGCTTTTTTATCGTACTCATAATTTGGTTGAGTACGGATATTAGCAGCATCAATATCTTCTTTAACAACACCATTTTCTTTTAAGAAGGCAAAATATTTTGCAACACGCTCATCAACTTGTTTCTTAGCCTGAGCTGCATCTTTTGCTCTTTCGTTAACCTGAATATTTAATGTTGCCATATCAGGAGCGGCTTTAATTGTCGCATTACCCGATGTTGTGATATGAGGCCCTTCTGGCTCAGACGCCGCTAATGCAAAAGAAGGTAATCCCAGCGTAAACACGGATGCTAATACAATTGCTTTTAATTTCACAAAAACCCCCGACATAATAAAATTTAAGACCATCTTTTATGGCTAAGAAGAACCTTAGCATATCTGATGTAAAGTTCTTTAAGATTAAAAGAGTGTTTTCCATCCTTGTGCAGCTAATTGAATAGCAATAAACCACATTATACATCCTACAAACAGATTAATAATACGTTGAGCGCGCGCTTTGCTTAATATTGGAGAAAACCAAGCTGCTAAGAGCGATAACGCAAAAAACCAGCTTATAGAGGCAAATACCGCACCAAATGTAAACCAAGGACGAAGTTCTGACGTTAATTGCCCGCCAATACTACCTATCACAACAAAAGTATCTAAATAAACATGAGGATTAAGCCATGTTACGGCAACTAATGTTACGATCACACGCCAACGGCTTTTTACCTGATTTTCGCTTTGTGACAATTCAATATCTTTTGAAAAAGCAGTTTTAAATGCATTCCAGCCATACCATAATAAGAACGCGACTCCCCCCCAAGTGATCAGTAATAAAAGTATTTCTGATTGGCTAAGTAGGGCACTTCCACCAAAGACACCTGCCGAGATCAAAATAACATCACTTAAAGCGCATAAAAATGCACTCATCAAATGAAACTGTTTTTTACTTCCTTGTTGTAAAACAAAGGCATTCTGAGCCCCTATTGGTAAAATCATTGCTGCACTTAATAAGAACCCCTGAAAAAAAGTTATGAACATGCAAAATATCCTAATAATTATTCGTTTAATATTGGATGAATAATAGAGGGGTTTTGATATTAGAGGAAATGAATCATTCTTATTGATAATAAGAAAAACTAATGGCAATAAATACAAAAAAGCCACGTTATTAACGTGGCTCTAAATCATCTATTTTAGTGTGACTATTCTGCTTTAGTCGTCGCACTTTGTATTTGATGCATATAGACATCCATTTGTGGGAATGGAATACCAATTTTATTCGCATCCAATGTGCGTTTAAAGTCTTCCATTAAGTCCCAATAGACAGGCCACGCATCATCATTTTTTGTCCACACTCGTACCACAAAATTTAATGAAGACGGTGCCATTTCATGTAAACGGATAGTCACGCCTTTATCATGTTGAATACGTTTGTCTTTAGCAACGACATCACCTAATACTTTTTTTACCGTATCAATGTCAGCATCATACGCTACACCAACAATGATTTGAGTACGGCGATCAGGCTCTCGCGTTAAGTTAATCACTTCGCTACTGATTATCTTACTATTTGGGATAACAATAATTCTGTCATCGGCTGAGCGCAAAGTCGTTGAGAAAATTTGGACATCTCTAACGGTACCTTCCACAGCCCCTATAATCACATATTCGCCTGCACGAATTGGGCGGAAAATAACAATAAGCACACCAGCAGCAAAGTTTGAAAGTGAGCCTTGTAAAGCTAAACCAACCGCTAAACCAGCCGCACCTAATACAGCAATAACAGAAGCCGTTTGTACACCTAATCGGCCTAATACTGCAATTAAAGTGAAAGCGACAACAGTGTAACGCACTAAAACAGATAAGAATGTCACGACAGTAGCATCGATATGACGTAACGTTAAAACTCTAGCAACACCTTTTCCAATCATTTTTGCCACAAATAAACCTATAAATAGGATCAAAAATGCGGCAACAATATTGACTGCATACTGAATAAAGAGATCTTGATTGGCGACAAACCAACCTGTTGCTTCATCTAAACTAGCAGGTAATTCATTCATTAGACCACCTTTTAAACTTAAAAACGTAATAAAAAGAAGAGTAATTCAATAGTATATTGTGGCAGATTTATTCCAAAAATATATAGGATTTGTTAATTTTTTCTATTTTCCAGAATAAATAACCGGTATTTTTGTAGCATAGTAGCGAAATCATCTAGCCCACAAAAAGCAATACTCTCGTTATCGTAATAACTCATGCCCTCTTCCATTTCATCTGTTTCAAAATGTAATGTATTCGCTCTTATCATCACTTCTTCGTCATCAATAGAAAGGCTGTATTCTTTACCGATTAATTCCCACTGTCTTTCACTACATTTAATACCTTCCATTTCTTCAAGAATTTGATCTATCAGACTAATATCGCCCTGAATTTCATCATTCAGCCAATAGCCTATTGCTTCATGATCCATCGAAAAACGGGCTAGTATACCGCCAGTGAGATCTCGCTGAAATTCATAATCCATGGTGTACGCCCCTTATTAAGCTGCTACTTTTTGATAAAAAATATCTTATTCTTATTATGACAAAAATAACAAAAAACGGGAGGCATTTGCCTCCCGTTTGTTCATATAAAATACTTTAAAGCAATAAATTAATCGTTATACCGTTGTTTGGAAAATAACTTGGTCTGCTTTATCTGTATATTGCTCTAGTTGGTCAAAGTTTAAATAGCGATAAGTATCTTCTGCGGTTTCATCCACTTTACTCATAAAGTCCAGATACTCTTGTGGCTCAGGTAAACGACCTAATAATGACGCAACTGCGGCAAGCTCCGCAGAAGCAAGATACACATTCGCACCTGTACCTAAACGATTAGGGAAGTTACGTGTCGATGTTGAAACCACTGTTGCACCATCAGCAACGCGTGCTTGGTTACCCATACACAATGAACAACCCGGCACTTCGATACGCGCACCACTCTTACCAAAGACGCTGTAATAGCCTTCTTCCGTTAATTGTGCCGCATCCATTTTTGTTGGTGGTGCAACCCATAAACGTGTTGGTAATTGACCTTTATGCTGATCAAGCAGTTTACCCGCAGCACGGAAGTGACCAATATTGGTCATACAAGAACCAATAAACACTTCATCAATTTTGCTGTTTGCCACTTCTGAGAGCAGACGTGCATCATCAGGATCATTCGGCGCACATAAAATTGGCTCTTTGATCTCATTTAAATCGATTTCGATAACAGCCGCATATTCTGCATCTGCATCAGCTTCAAGTAATTGAGGATCTTTCAGCCAGTTTTCCATTGATGTAATACGACGTTCGATAGTACGGCGGTCGCCATAACCTTCAGCAATCATCCATTTCAGTAAGATGATATTAGATTGCAGATATTCAATGATAGGCGCTTTATCCAGTTTAATCGTACAACCTGCTGCTGAGCGCTCTGCTGATGCGTCAGCAAGCTCAAATGCCTGTTCTACTTTAAGCTCTGGTAAGCCTTCAATCTCAAGAATACGACCAGAGAAAATATTTTTCTTACCTTTTTTCTCAACTGTCAGTAAACCGTCTTGGATCGCGTAATAAGGAATAGCATGAACTAAATCACGCAGTGTCACACCCGGTTGCATTTCACCTTTAAAACGTACCAGAACAGATTCTGGCATATCTAATGGCATTACTCCTGTTGCCGCAGCAAAAGCCACTAAGCCTGAACCTGCTGGGAATGAGATACCAATAGGGAAACGAGTATGTGAGTCACCGCCTGTACCAACAGTATCAGGCAGTAACATGCGGTTTAACCATGAGTGGATAATACCGTCACCAGGACGCAGTGAAACTCCGCCACGGTTCATAATAAAATCAGGTAAGGTGTGATGTGTTGTAACATCTACTGGTTTTGGATAAGCCGCGGTATGACAGAATGATTGCATCACTAAATCAGCAGAGAAACCAAGACACGCCAAGTCTTTTAGCTCATCACGGGTCATTGGACCTGTGGTATCTTGTGAACCCACAGAGGTCATTTTTGGTTCGCAATATTCGCCAGGGCGAATACCTGTACGACCACAAGCACGACCAACCATTTTCTGTGCTAAAGAGAATCCACGGTTGCTTTCTTCAACAGGTTTAGCATGACGGAACAATGTGCTAACCGGTAAACCTAGCGATTCACGCGCTTTTGACGTTAATCCACGACCAATGATCAATGGAATACGACCACCAGCACGCACTTCATCAATTAATACTTCTGTTTTCAGCTCAAAGGTTTCCAGTAACTCATTTGTTTCATGGTTACGAATTTCACCTTTGTATGGGTAAATATCAATAACATCACCCATATTTAATTTAGAAACATCGACTTCGATTGGGAGTGCTCCCGCATCTTCCATAGTATTAAAGAAGATAGGCGCGATTTTGCCGCCAAGAACAACACCACCACCTCGTTTATTAGGAACGAACGGAATGTCGTCTCCCATAAACCAGAGTACAGAGTTAGTTGCTGATTTACGTGATGAGCCAGTCCCAACAACATCACCAACATAAGCCAGTGGAAAGCCTTTCTTATTTAATGCTTCGATTTGTTTAATTGGGCCTACGCTACCCGGCTGGTCAGGCTCAATGCCTTCGCGCGCATTTTTCAGCATTGCTAAAGCATGTAATGGGATATCAGGGCGGGACCAAGCATCAGGTGCTGGAGATAAGTCATCGGTATTAGTTTCACCAGTGACTTTAAATACGGTAACAGTAATTTTTTCCGCTAGTGCAGGGCGCTCAGTAAACCACTGTGCATCAGCCCAAGATTGCATAATTTGCTTAGCATAAACGTTGCCTGCTTTCGCTTTTTCCTCAACATCATAGAAGTTATCAAACATCAGTAATGTGTGAGAAAGCGCTTTGGCTGCAATTGGTGCTAACTTATCATTTTCCAGAGACTCAATTAATGCATGGATATTATAGCCACCTTGCATGGTGCCTAATAATTCAACAGCTTTTTCTGGTGTGATAAGAGGTGATGTGGTTTCGCCTTTCGCGAGGGCAGTTAAAAAGCCCGCCTTAACATAGGCAGCTTCATCAACTCCGGGTGGAACGCGGTTAACAATTAAATCAAGAAGAAATTCTTCTTCACCTTTAGGGGGATTTTTTAATAGCTCAACAAGTGCGGCTGTTTGTGTGGCATCGAGAGGTTTTGGAACGACACCTTCAGCTGCACGCTCTGCTACGTGCTTACGGTATTCTTCTAGCACGACTGTCTCCTCGCTTCTTTGTCATTTTGTATAACCCGGCTGTCTGCACCCTGTCTGTTGAAGGATGCCAGGTCAGAGGATCTTTTGCTCGCATAAAACATAAGAGGTTGTAAAATTATGCCCAGCTAAGGGCTATCAGCATAGCAAATCTTCAACACGATGTTAATTCGTTCACATAAAAGTAACATTAATCAGATTCAAATATCCACTTATTCAGATTAAAACACTTAAACAAAATATATAACAGAGACTTTTAACCAAGATTTGGGTTAATAACCACACTTTTTATAGTTTTTTTAATACC
This sequence comes from Proteus sp. LHD240705, assembly GCF_047921555.1. Classification (NCBI taxonomy): domain Bacteria; kingdom Pseudomonadati; phylum Pseudomonadota; class Gammaproteobacteria; order Enterobacterales; family Morganellaceae; genus Proteus; species Proteus sp. LHD240705. The sequence goes on along the minus strand of NZ_JBLRMI010000009.1, from coordinate 115,242 downwards.
CAAATTAGCACTAAAGTGAAATTAACGGTTAAATAAACGACTAATGCACATAATAATCGATATGAGTCTTCACAAAACAGTCATATTCTAAATAGAAACCATAAAAAAAGAGCCAAGTTCTATAAAGAACTTAGCCCTTATCATTTAAACAACTTTAGTAAACTGTTTTCAGTAAACGAGTCGCTTATTTTTTCTTTTTCGCTTTTGGATTTGGCAGGTCAGTGATGCTACCTTCAAATACTTCCGCAGCCATACCAATTGATTCGTATAACGTTGGGTGAGCGTGGATAGTTAATGCGATATCTTCAGCATCACAACCCATTTCAATTGCCAGACCGATTTCACCTAACAGTTCACCACCGTTAGAACCAACAATTGCACCACCGATAACACGGTTAGTTTCTTTGTCGAAAATCAGTTTAGTCATACCATCAGCACAATCTGATGCGATTGCACGGCCTGATGCCGCCCAAGGGAAAGAAGCCACTTCATAGCTAACACCTTTCTCTTTCGCTTCTTTTTCAGTCATACCAACCCATGCAACTTCTGGTTCAGTATAAGCGATTGATGGAATAACTTTAGGATCGAAGTAATGTTTCTTACCAGAGATAACTTCTGCTGCAACGTGACCTTCATGGACACCTTTGTGAGCCAGCATTGGTTGACCAACGATGTCACCGATAGCAAAGATGTGAGGTACGTTAGTACGCATTTGTTTATCAACATGGATAAAGCCACGATCATCAACTTCGATACCTGCTTTACCCGCGTCTAACAGTTTACCGTTAGGTACACGGCCGATAGCAACTAATACTGCATCGTAACGTTGTGGTTCTGCTGGGGCTTTTTTGCCTTCCATTGTTACGTAGATGCCATCTTCTTTTGCTTCAACCGCAGTTACTTTGGTTTCTAGCATCAGGTTAAATTTCTTGCTGATACGTTTGGTAAATACTTTAACCACGTCTTTATCAGCAGCAGGAATAACCTGATCAAACATTTCAACTACGTCAATCTGAGAACCCAGAGAGTGATAAACCGTTCCCATTTCCAGACCGATGATACCGCCACCCATAACCAGTAAACGCTCTGGTACGGTTTTCAGTTGCAGTGCATCTGTTGAGTCCCATACACGAGGATCTTCATGTGGAATGAATGGTAATTCGATTGGACGTGAGCCGGCAGCAACGATTGCATTGTCAAAAGTGATGGTAGTTGTACCTTCAGCACCTTCAACAGACAATGTGTGAGAACCAGTGAATCGTGCTTCGCCATTAACGACAGTAACTTTACGGCCTTTAGCCATGCCCGCTAAGCCACCCGTTAACTGAGAGATAACTTTATCTTTCCAGATGCGAATTTTGTCGATATCTGTTTTTGGTGCGTCAAATACAACACCGTGTTCAGACAATGCTTTCGCTTCTTCGATAACTTTAGCAACGTGGAGTAACGCTTTAGAAGGGATACAACCCACGTTCAGACAAACACCACCTAAAGTAGAGTGACGTTCAACTAAAACTGTTTCTAAACCTAAGTCAGCGCAACGGAACGCCGCGGAATAACCCGCAGGGCCTGCACCGAGAACCACTACCTGTGCTTTAATTTCAGTACTCATCGTGACCTCATTATTTATTTGTCCGGCGAGTCAGACGATAATCCATATTTAACACCGAGACTTACATACCGCATGCAGTTTACAGAAATGTTAATAAACTGAAAAGCGCTCTAACATGACGGATCTCACAACCTAAGATGTATGACTGTAAAACCCATCACTGTAATCAGAGAAACCGGCGCTAAGCACCGGTTTTAAAATTACATTACCAAACGACGTAAATCACTCATGTACTGATTAATCAGAGTGATGAATCGAGCACCATCAGCACCATCGATCACACGGTGATCGAAAGATAGTGACATTGGTAAAATCAAGCGTGGTACGAATTCTTTACCATTCCATACAGGTTTCATAGAAGAACGGGAAAGTCCCATAATCGCAACTTCTGGTGCGTTAACGATTGGTGCAAAACCGGTAGTACCGATACCACCAAGGCTAGAAATAGTGAAACATCCGCCTTGCATATCTGCTGCTGTCAGTTTACCTGCACGCGCTTTCTTAGAAACTTCAGCTAACTCATAAGACAGTTCGATAATGCCTTTTTTGTTAACATCTTTGAAAACAGGAACAACAAGACCGTTAGGTGTATCTACTGCGATACCGATATTGATGTATTTTTTCAGGATCAGTTTCTGTCCATCTTCAGAGATAGAGCTGTTAAAACGAGGCATATCTGCCAGCGCTTTCGCTGCTGCTTTCATTACGAAGACTAATGGCGTGATCTTAACATCCAGTTTTTTCTTCTCTGCTTCTTTATTTTGCTGCTTACGGAATTCTTCAACCTCAGTAATATCTGCTTCATCAAACAGATTTACGTGAGGGATCATCACCCAGTTACGGCTTAAGTTAGCACCAGAGATCTTCTGGATACGGCTTAATTCAACTTCTTCAATTTCACCAAACTTGCTGAAGTCAACTTTCGGCCAAGGTAACATGCCAGGTAATCCGCCACCTGCATTAGCTGGCGCTGATTCAGCACGTTTAATTAATTCTTTCACGTAAGACTGAACGTCTTCACGTAAGATACGACCTTTACGACCAGTACCTTTTACTTTCGCTAAATTCACACCGAATTCGCGCGCTAAGCGACGAATAACTGGTGTTGCATGAACATAAGCATCATTTTCAACAAACTCTTCTTTCGCAGCTGGCGCAGTCGCTTGTGCTTTAGCTGGTGCTACTGGTGCAGAACTTGCTGGCGCTGGCGCGGTTGCTGCTGGTGCTTGAGCGACAGGCGCTGCACCGGCAACTTCGAAAGTCATGATCAGTGAGCCAGTTTTCACTTTGTCACCCACTGCAATTTTGATCTCTTTAACCACACCTGCAAATGGTGCTGGCACTTCCATTGAAGCTTTGTCACCTTCAACTGTGATCAGAGATTGTTCTTCAGAGATGGAATCACCTACTTTCACCATCACTTCAGTAACTTCAACTTCATCACCGCCGATATCTGGAACATTCACTTCTTTCACAGCAGATGCTGCTGGTGCAGATGCCGTTGGAGCTTGTGCTGGTGCTGCTTGAGCAACAGGTGCGCTACCTGCAACTTCAAATACCATGATAAGAGAGCCTGTGCTCACTTTATCACCTGTTGCAATTTTAATTTCTTTCACTACGCCAGCAAATGGTGCTGGTACTTCCATTGAAGCTTTGTCGCCTTCAACAGTAATCAGTGATTGTTCTTCAGCAACGCTATCGCCCACTTTTACCATCACTTCAGTGACTTCAACTTCGTCACCACCAATATCTGGAACGTGAACTTCTTTCAGCGCAGCTGTTGCAGGTGCTGCGGCTGGTGCAGCTGCTTGAGCTGGTGCTGCTTGCGCGGCACCTTCTGCTTCAAAAATCATGATAAGAGAACCCGTTTGGACTTTATCGCCTACGGCAATTTTGATCTCTTTAACAATACCCGCTTGTGGTGATGGGACTTCCATAGACGCTTTATCGCCTTCTACGGTGATTAAGGATTGTTCTTCCTCAATACGGTCACCCACTTTCACCATCACTTCGGTGACTTCAACTTCATCAGCACCGATATCTGGGACTTTAATTTCAATAGACATTCACTTTACCTCTTACGCCAGACGTGGGTTTACTTTTTCAGGGTTGATGTTGTATTTTTTGATTGCTTCTTCAACAACCTTCACATCAATCTCACCACGTTTAGCTAATTCACCTAATGCAGCAACAATCACATAAGAAGTATCAACTTCAAAGTGGTGACGCAGGTTTTCACGGCTATCAGAACGACCGAAACCATCAGTACCTAATACGCGGTAATCATCTGCTGGTACATAAGTACGAACTTGTTCAGCAAACAATTTCATGTAGTCAGTAGACGCAACAGCTGGTGCATCATTCATAATTTGAGCGATGTAAGGTACGCGTGGTGTTTCTGATGGGTGCAGCATGTTCCAACGTTCACAATCTTGACCATCACGAGCCAATTCAGTGAATGAAGTTACGCTATAAACATCAGAACCAATACCGTATTCAGCAGACAGGATTTCTGCGGCTTCACGAACGTGACGCAGGATAGAACCTGAACCCAGTAACTGAACTTTACCTTTCGCACCTTCGTGTGATTTCAGTTTGTAGATACCTTTACGGATACCTTCTTCAACACCGGCTGGCATTGCTGGCATATGGTAGTTTTCGTTCAGTGTAGTGATGTAGTAATAAACGTTTTCTTGTTTATCACCATACATACGCTCTAAACCGTCTTGCATGATAACAGCAACTTCATAAGCGAATGCTGGATCATAAGAGATACAGTTAGGGATAGTCAGCGATTGAATATGGCTATGACCATCTTCGTGCTGTAAGCCTTCACCGTTAAGTGTTGTACGACCTGAAGTACCACCTACTAAGAAACCACGTGCTTGTTGGTCGCCTGCTGCCCAGCATAAGTCGCCAATACGTTGGAAACCAAACATTGAGTAGTAGATATAGAATGGGATCATTGGCAGATTGTTAGTGCTGTAAGATGTTGCAGCCGCTAACCAAGATGCGCCAGCACCCAGTTCATTGATACCTTCTTGCAGAATCTGACCTTTAACGTCTTCTTTATAGTAAGCAACTTGCTCACGGTCTTGAGGCGTATATTGTTGGCCATTCGGGCTATAAATACCGATTTGACGGAACAGACCTTCCATACCGAAAGTACGTGCTTCGTCAGCAATAATTGGAACTAAACGATCTTTGATAGATTTGTTTTTCAACATCACGTTCAGAGCACGAACGAATGCGATAGTTGTTGAAATCTCTTTAGATTGTTCTTCCAGTAATTGGCTGAAATCTTCCAGTGTTGGGATATCCAGTTTTTCTTCAAAACGTGGACGACGAGCTGGTAAGTAACCGCCTAAATCCTGACGACGTGCGTGCAGGTATTTGTACTCTTCTGACTCTTTGTCAAAAGTAATATAAGGCAGGTCTTTGATTTGCTCATCAGCAACAGGAATATTGAAACGATCACGGAAATGGTGAACGCCATCCATGTTCATTTTCTTAACTTGGTGAGCGATGTTTTTACCTTCTGCCGTTTCACCCATACCATAACCTTTGATGGTTTGAGCTAAAATAACAGTTGGTTTACCTTTAGTCTCTTTTGCTTTTTGGAATGCAGCAAAGACTTTCTTCGGATCGTGACCACCGCGGTTTAATGCCCAAATCTCGTCATCAGTCATGTCTTTAACTAATGCAGCAGTTTCTGGGTAGCGATTGAAGAAGTGTTCACGAACGTAAGCACCGTCACGAGATTTAAACGTTTGGTAGTCACCATCCAGTGTTTCGTTCATTAATTGAACGAGTTTACCAGAAGTGTCTTTACGCAGCAGTTCGTCCCAACGGTCGCCCCACATCACTTTGATAACGTTCCAGCCAGCACCTGCGAAGATACCTTCTAGTTCGTTAACAATTTTACCGTTACCTGTCACTGGGCCATCAAGGCGCTGTAAGTTACAGTTAACAACGAAGCACAGGTTATCTAATTTTTCGCGAACAGCGATAGTGATAGCACCTTTAGATTCTGGTTCGTCCATTTCACCATCACCTAAGAACGCATACACAGTTTGTGCAGTGGTGTTCTTCAAGCCACGATGATTTAAATATTTCAGGAACTTAGCCTGATAAATTGCAGATAGTGGTCCCAGACCCATAGAAACTGTTGGGAACTGCCAGAATTCAGGCATTAATTTAGGGTGCGGATAAGAAGATAAACCTTTACCACCAATTTCTTGACGGAAGTTGTTTAATTGATCTTCTGTTAAACGACCTTCTAAGAATGCACGTGCATAGATACCTGGGGAGATATGACCTTGGAAATAAACCAAGTCGCCGCCATCAGTTTCATTTTGCGCACGGAAGAAATGGTTAAAGCACACTTCATATAAAGTTGCAGAAGATTGGAATGACGCCATGTGTCCGCCGAGTTCCAAATCTTTTTTGGATGCACGCAGAACCATCATTACTGCGTTCCAGCGAATAGCAGAACGAATACGACGCTCTAATTCCAGATTGCCAGGGTAAGCGGGTTCATCTTCAGCAGGAATGGTATTGATATAATCACTGTGTACAGAACCGCCTAAAGCGATATTAAGACCACCATTACGGGCTTGTTTTAATACCTGATCAATCAGGAACTGTGCACGTTCAACACCTTCTTCACGGATGACCGAGTCGATCGCTTGTAACCAGTCGCGAGTTTCGATCGGATCCACGTCATTTTTCAGCATATCTGACATGGTGTATTCCTTATCTGTTATCTGTTTTTAATGGTTATGGGAGCCTATCTTCCCGTTCTACCCATCTGATATGACGGGAAGATAGGCCCTGCTGTTATTACCGCTTCCCCTGAAAATCACAGGGCGATAGATAGTACAGACTCAGCGGTCAGGATCTGTGCTACTAAAATAAATCCGGATGTTGTTGTAGCCGGCGCAAAGAGCGCTCACGGCGAGTATGTTCACGACTCATATCCAACAAAACATCTTCAATAAAGGCCAAATGGCGATGTGATGCTTCACGCGCAGCTTCTGGCTCTCTATTAATAATAGCCTGATAAATCTGACTACGATGCTCACTTACTGCTGTTAACATCTCTTTACGAGTGTAAAGAAACTCAAAATTCTGGCGGATATTTTGCTCAAGCATTGGCACCATGCATCGTAATAGATGTAATAAAACGACATTATGAGCAGCTTCCGTGACAATTAATTGATATTGCAATACAGCTTCAGACTCAGCGATTAAATCACCCTCTTCATGGGCTTTCAAAATGCAATCATGGCTAGCTTTGATACGTTCAAGATCTTCATCAGTACCACGTAATGCAGCGTAATATGCAGCAATACCTTCAAGTGCATGACGAGTTTCTAAAAGATCAAATTGAGATTCGGGGTGTCCGCTAAGCAGTTGAGCTAAAGGATCACTAAAACTTTGCCAGAGATTATGCTGAACAAAAGTACCACCGCCTTGGCGACGGAGTAAAAACCCTTTAGCTTCTAATTTTTGGATTGCTTCACGCAATGAAGGGCGAGATACATCAAATTGTTTTGCCAGTTCACGCTCAGGTAAGAGTTTTTCTCCTGGGCGCAGAGTACCTTCTAAAATCAGATGTTCAAGCTGTTGCTCAATAACATCAGAAAGCTTAGGTTGGCGGATTTTTGTATAAGCCATATTGCTGGAAGCCATTATTGGATAACTATTACCTTAGTGATTGAGTTGTCAATTGGTAATACCAATTTAATATAACGGATAATAAAGTAACAAAGTATTCACTAACTGTCCATACAGTTGTTGAGCGAAATCATAAAAACCTGCAAATTTTAACAAATTATTTTAAAAATTCATCAAAATTGATAACTAGATCGCATTACACAGAAACGCTAAAAATAAATTTTTTAACGTTTTTTAAACACATAAACAATCAAACTGAAGCGTGACAGCAATATTATTTTGAATTTAAATTCATAATTTATAATTTTAAATTCGATTTAGGTGGTTATTTTGTTAACAAACTGCGGTAATAAGCCCAATCAAAGTGAGGTCCTGGGTCAGTTTTTCTATTTGGTGCAACATCACTATGCCCAGTAATGTTTTCTTCAATAGCAGGATAAAGAGCAATAAGCGATTGAGTTATCTTCACTAATTGTTGATATTGTTGCTGGGTAAAATCGCATTCATCAGTACCTTCAAGCTCAATACCAATAGAGAAATCATTACATTTTTCTCTGCCTTTATATAAAGAAACACCAGCATGCCACGCTCTCTCAGTAAAAGGCACATATTGCACAATTTCTCCATCACGACGAATAAGGCAATGAGCCGATACTCTTAAGCTAACAATCTCACTAAAAAAAGGATGGTCTTGCTCTGATAATGTATTGGTGAAAAGCTGGTCAATATAAGGTCCACCAAATTGGCCAGGAGGCAAACTGATATTATGAACAATTAATAAAGAAGGCTGCTCACCTTCGGGTCTCTTATCATGATTAGGTGAAGGAACTTGTCTAGCATCGATTAGCCAACCTTGTTTAATTTCCACATCAACCCTCTTTTATTTTGTTTTAGCCATTATCAATAATGTTATTAACGCATACTCATCAATAAATGCGAACTTTCCCTCAATAATAAAGGCTAAATATGTATATCTCCTTTTTCTTTTCGATATTTTACTCAAACTTTATTTTATCTATTCGCCAATAAAGTCCTTTTTTTTCATACTTCTAGTGTCTATTACTCAAGGAGGACGCTAGATGAATGTACTTAATTATCACTCTAATGAAAATGGTTTTACCCTTATGGAGCTTATGATTGTAATTGCTATCATCTCGATTTTAAGCTCTGTTGCTATTCCGGCTTATCAAGGTTATATCCAAAAAGCCGCATTAACCGATGTATTGCAAACACTGTCTCCCTATCGTTCTGCAATAGAATTATGTCGCTATGAAAACGAGCCTCAACACTGTAATTCTGATTCAACCTTTATACCGCAACAATTCCGTAGTCGATATTTGTCCGATATTAATGTGTTAAACGGTGTGATTAGTGCAATCGGAAAATCACAGCTTGATGGTCTGACGATCACAATGTCGCCAGAGAAAGGAATTAACGACCTTCTTCCGATATGGAAAACACAATGTTCAGCAGCAAATCTTACGTTGCAAAAACAGTGTAGTGAGATTTTAAAATCATATTAGTGCTTTAGATATAAAGGAGCACTCATATTGAGTGTTCCTATTACGCACATTAAACATTGAAGACAACACAGATAAATCAAAAAGTATAAAGAGGTGAAGAATGGATATCACACACTCTGCAACAGAATTTATTGAACATCTATTACGTGAAAGTATTTTAAAACGCGTCTCTGATTTACATATAGAGCCTCAACAAACCAGTGTAAGAATTCGAGCCAGAATAGATAATCACTTATATCTATTATCATCTCCTCCAGATGAATTCTCTGAAGGAATAGTCACTCGATTAAAGGTACTTGCTAACTTAAATATTGCAGAAAAGCGGTTACCTCAAGATGGGCAATTTAGTTGGTCTTATAATGAAAAAAACTATTCTATACGAATAGCGACACTCCCCACGCTGTATGGTGAAAAAGTTGTTTTACGACTTATAAATAATTTACAACAACCAGAATTAAATCATCTAGGTTTTCAACCCTCGCATTTAACGCTATTAAAGAAATATTTAAATTTACCGCAAGGAATGATTTTAGTCACAGGGCCAACGGGAAGCGGGAAAACACTCACTTTGTATAGTTGTTTACACTATTTAAATAAAGAGAACCTAAATATAAATAGTGTTGAAGATCCGATTGAATTACCTCTAAAAGGTATTAATCAAATTCAAATTTCTGAAAAATCAGGGATCTCATTTACGACAATATTACGAGCATTACTACGCCAAGATCCTGACATTATAATGGTAGGTGAGATACGTGACCAATCGACTGCTGAAATGGCAATAAAATCAGCGCAAACAGGGCACCTTGTATTATCAACCTTACATACTAATTCGGCTTCATCCACATTAATGCGTCTATATAACTTAGGGATTGAAAAAGATCTTATTCATTCCTGTGTTAGTTTAATTATTTCACAACGATTAGTTCGTTGTTTGTGCCCTCACTGTAAAATATGCTTATCCAATAAACAGCATATTAGTATAAATAAAGAAGAGGTCGAATTACCAAATTGGCAAGCTGTTGGTTGCCAGCAATGCTGTTCAGGCTATAGCGGAAGAACGGCTATCTATGAATGCTTTGAACCATCCAAACAAACACACTCATCCCTTTATCATCTACTCTATTCAGGTTTTTCATTAATTAAACAAGGCATAACAACACTTGAGGAGGTTTATCAAACGCTAGGAGATATTGAATGAGATTACAGCTAATTTATCGCTATGATGCATTAAATTATCAAGGAGAATGGTGCACTGGAAAAATACTTGCCTCCTCTAATAACGAAGCATTTATTAACTTAACTCAACAACAAAAAGTTCCCATAAAAATCCGTTTATATAAAATCGTTTTATTTCAAGATGCTGATAAACAATATCGAATTCAATTATTCGAACAATTAGCTTTATTACTTCGTTCTGGTTTAGCACTTCTTCCTGCATTAACACTATTAAAAAATGAATGTCGTTACTCACATTGGCAATGTGTATTAGAAGATATTATTTTTAACTTAATGCAAGGAGGCTCACTTTCTAAACAATTAAATCGCTATCCACTTTATTTTCCAACCTCACTAAGTCGTTTTGTTTTTATTGGTGAAGAAAGTGGGAAGTTAGATGAAGTGATTACTCTGCAAATAATACAGTTAAAAAAACACCGAGAGATTGTAAAAAGAATCAAAAAAGCTTTTAAATATCCTATTTTTTTACTGACTGTATTAGTTTTTATTACCAGTATTATGTTGCTCTATGTTTTACCTGAATATCAATCTTTATACAGCGCCTTTAATACAGAACTTCCTCTTTTAACACTCGCCCTTATTGATTTTTCACAATGGCTTACTGATTATATCTGCATGATAGTGTTTATCTTTATCGGGTTAATATTTATTTATCGTTTGATTCGTTACTCTTTATCACCCTTTTATTTTGCTGAACAAGCTCTCTTTCTTCATCTTCCCTATTTAGGTAAACTTTTAAAATATCAGCAGCTACATCTTATTTTTCAGATAATCAGTATTACACAACAAGCAGGATTACCTTTATTACAAAGCTTAAAAATAGGAACAGAACAACTTACACACCCTATTTATAAGCGAATCCTTTCTCAAATGAGTGATCACATTATGCAAGGTAAATCGTTGAGCTTATTTATGAAGAATGAGCCTCTTTTTACACCTATTTGTTATCAGTTTATTATTTGTGCAGAAAGCTCAGGGCAGTTACTCTATTTTTGCCAGCAATTGAGTGATTGGTTTTATCATCAACTCGATGAGCAATTAAAGACAATTAGTGCTTGGTTAGAACCAATGCTGATGACGGTCATTGCATTGATTATTGGCACATTAATCATTGCTATGTATCTTCCTATATTACAGTTAGGTGATACTATACAGTGAATCACAAGTTTTATGAGTAACATGCTGTTACTCTGTATTGCACTAACTTATTGATTGATGGTAATTCTATTACATATTATGAGGTAGGGTGTCAGGGTAGCAGAAAATCATCTATCATAATAACCGAATAAAACCCAAATATTGCAGTTATTATCTTGTGATAAAAACAAAATTAGGCTTTAGAATACTTGGACTAATAGTAAATTTTAATTCATTAAAAACAGATAAACACAAATGGCTTATACGGTTGCTCTTACAGGCGGAATAGGCAGTGGTAAAACTACCGTTGCTAATGCTTTTGCCTCATTAGGTGTACCTCTTGTTGATGCTGATATTATTGCTCGATTAGTGGTAGAGCCTAACTCCTTAGGACTAAATGCATTGCATCAGCATTTTGGTGGCTGCATTTTGCTACCCGATGGCTCGTTAAACCGAGCACAGCTGCGCCAGATTATTTTTGAAAATAATGAAGAAAAAACTTGGGTTAACAATCTTCTTCACCCATTGATACAGCAAGAGACTCAAAAACAGATACAGCAAATTACAGCGCCCTACTTTATTTGGGTTGTTCCATTATTAATTGAAAATAAATTAACGCATCTCGCCTCTCGCGTTCTTGTTGTTGATGTTACACAGGAAGAGCAAATAGAAAGAACCATGAAACGAGATGGCGTAAGTCGAGAGCAAGTTCTCAATATTTTAAAAGCTCAAGCTCAAAGACAGGAACGATTAGCCGTCGCTGATGATATTATTGAAAATCACGATAATAGCCAAAATATGATTGGAAAAGTTAAGCAACTCCATCAGCATTACTTAGAATTAGCTCAACAAGCGTTACAGGACAATTGCCATGAGTGATGACATCACAACAATCATCTTCGAACATCCCCTCAATGAAAAAATGCGTTCATGGCTTAGAATTGAAAACTCATTGATTCAGATTAACAGTTTTAGTGCAATTGATTCATTACCCACGGCACTCTCGTTTTTCCGTGCGATATCAGAATTTATTGAAGTGCTTGATCGTGGCGAAATCCGCGCTGAATTACTTAAAGAATTAGAAAAAAGACAAAAAAAATTACAGCAATGGCTTTCATTTCCTAATGTTGATAAAGCGATTGTCACTCAAATTATTGATGAATTAGCTGAAAATGCTGCCGTATTAAGTCAAGCACCTCGCATTGGTCAGCATTTAAAACAAGATAAAGTCATCAGTTTAGTTAAACAGCGCCTAAGTATTCCTGGCGGATGCTGTAACTTTGATGTGCCAGCATTACATTTGTGGTTAAGCTTACCTCAAGCAACCCGTGATGAAAGATTACAAAGCTGGTTGACGGGTTTATTGCCATTACAAAATGCATTAAATAGTTTGCTCATGCTTATTCGCCAATCAGATACATTTAAGCCCGCGCTCAGTCACCGTGGTTTTTATCAAGACAGCGCTGAAGAAGGTGAATTGCTACGTCTTAAGATAGCCATTGATCACCAAATCTATCCTCAAGTCTCTGGGCATAAAAATCGCTATGCGATCCGCTTTTTACCACTTGATAGTGAAAATGGAACAGTACCTCTAGAGCTACCTTTTGAGATTGCTTGTTGCTAACATTATGCTTATTGATATGAGCATAAATCGCACCAACGAAATCTAGGAGAGATAATGAGCGAAGAATTAATTGTAAAATGCCCAACCTGTCAAACAGAAGTTGTTTGGAATGAAAGCAGCCCTTATCGTCCTTTTTGTAGTAAACGTTGCCAACTTATTGATTTAGGCGAATGGGCGGATGAATCAAAACGCATTCCCAGCCAAAGTGATATTAATGACAGTGATGATTGGAGCGAGGCTCCGCAACAAGAGCCTAAAGACTTTTAATACTCTGATTAATAACATAAAAATAGCCACTCAATCGAGTGGCTATTTTATTTATAAACGCTTATTTAACACGATTCTACTTTTACTTACTTCTGCAATAACGCCACAATAGTGCGGTTAGCAGGCGGAAAATCATCAGCATTTAACGATCCAATAGATATCCACTTGAATTTTTGCCCCTCTTTACCATAGGGCTCATTATCCCATTGTGTGACTAAGAAAAAGGATAACGTAATGTGTCTATCTGGAAAATCATGCTCTACCGTTTCAAAAAGGGAGCATTGTGTTACATCAATACCGATTTCTTCTTGCAACTCACGGACTAGCGCCTGCTCTGGGGTTTCTTTATCTTCTAATTTTCCCCCCGGAAATTCCCAAAATCCCCCCATATGCGATTTTAGAGGACGTTGGGTGATAAAGACATTATTGTGTTGATCACAAATAATACCCGCTGCAATATGTAGCTTTTTTTTATCCATTATAGACAACCTATTGAATAGTCCAGTTATTATAACAACTTAACGTTATTATAACGTATATCCAATAGCGCTACTCTGGTTTTCTTTCCCTGATTATCTTGGTTGATTAGCGATATATAGGTAATAAACCGAACTGTGCTAATGTTTGGCAAATAATTCCCACTGCACCAAAAGCGATAACGGCATAAATTAATCCTTTGCCGCCCCACACTTTAAAGCCTGAGTTTGGGAATTTCTCGCGTGCTTTTAGCGCCATAACCGCAGGACAAATAATTGCCCATACACATGCCGCGGTTCCTGCATAAGCAATTGCAATTAAGAAACCATTAGGGAAAAGTAAACATAATAGTAAAGGCGGACTGAAGCATAAAACGCCAGATTTTAAGCGCCCTGTTTTGTTATCTTCAAATTTTAGTGATGCCAAAATATAGTCGAATAAACCAATCGCAACCCCTAAAAATGAACAGAATACGGCACTAATAGAAAACCATAATAAAAAGCCTTCAATATATTTACTATTTAATACAGTGTATAACGAATCAATAAAGGCATCTAAGTTACCGCCCTTTTGGATAATAGTAATAAATTGCTCACGAGGTAAATTCCCCATAGTACCAATCATCCAGAGCAAATAAATCACCAGTGCTAACACACAACCAATAATACAGCTTTTCACGACCTTTCTTTCATTTTCATGATAAAGCTTATAAAGGCTACAAACATTACCATGATAACCAAAAGAGGTTATAGCATAAGGAATGATGATAAAAATAAAAGGATAAAGATATAATTGACTTTTGCCTTCAAAGGTAGCAGTAAATAATAAATCGCCTCTCGCTTTGAAGAATAAGCCCGAGAATGCTAATACGAATAGAACAATCTTAATAAATAAAAATATTGAGGTTAAACGGCTGGCACAAGCGCCTCCCCACCATATTGTTGCTCCAAGTACTATGGTAAATACAAAGAATATCACTCTAAGGTTTAGACTAAAGCCATATAATGATGAAGCTTCATAAATGATTGAACCCGCGGCAGAGATATAAGCATAAATTAATATATACAATACAAATATCAAGGAGGCATTCGCGAGATAACACGCCCATTTAGGTAATAACTCTTTCGATATATGAAAGTAGTTTGTTCCTGCGCCATATTTCGATATACATTCAAGAATATAAATTCCCGAATGAAACATAAAGAAACAGACAATAAATAATATAAAGAGTGAGTTAATAAACCAAGCACCAGACATTATTGTTGGTAGGCTAAACATTCCCGCACCGATCATGGCGCCGCCCAACACAAATCCCCCTACAATAATTGAGGGTTCTTTATTTACCGACTTATTTTCCATTTTTTAGTCCTTACTGAAATAAGGATAGGGCTCTCGCATTGCACGAGAGCCATTATTTATTGTGGAGTATTATTTATTTGATAGGTTTTAATCTAGCAGTAAAGTGTCTTAATACAGGTGGTTCATATTCGAACTCAAGGCCTTTAAGCGTTTTAAACTTCTCTTTTAAACCGATAAGTGCGTCAGCAATATAATCCATATGGTCGTTGGTATAGACACGACGCGCAATGGTTAAACGCATAAATTCCATATCTGCGTGTTTTTGTTCTCCCGTTGCAGGATCACGCCCCAATAAGAAAGAACCAATTTCAACAGCACGAACACCAGATTCTAAGTAAAGTGCGTTAATCACAGCTTGAGCTGGGAATTGATCACCTGGGATATGCGGTACTAGTTTTTTACAGTCAACGAAAACAGCATGTCCGCCAGTAGGATATTGAATTGGAATACCCGCTTCACGTAGACGATCACCCAGATATTGAACCTGACCAATACGATAGTGTAGATACTCTTCTTCAGTACCTTCCTCTAAACCTTGTACCATTGCTGCCATATCACGACCCGCTAAACCACCATAAGTCACAAAGCCTTCCATTGGTACACAGCGCTGTCTTGCTAATGTGAATACTTCTTCATTATCACGAATTGAGACTAAACCACCGATATTTAACAGAGGATCTTTCTTCGCTGACATTGTTAATGCGTCAGCATATTTATACATATCTAAAATAACTTCTTTGATGGTCGCATTTTTATATTTAGGATCACGCTGTTTAATGAAATACGCATTTTCACAATAACGCGCTGAGTCCATAACAACAAAAATACCGTGTTGTTTTGCAATTTCGTAAACTTCTCTTAAATTATCCATTGAAACAGGCTGACCACCAGCACTATTACAGGTCACTGTTGAAACAATGGCAACAACGTTATCAGCACCATGTTTAGCAATATTTTCTTTTAATTTAGCAATATCAAAATTGCCTTTCCAATCATCATAGGTTTCTGAATCAAACGCTTTTTCAGTCACAATATTAATTGCTTTACAGCCATTTAATTCAACGTGCGCTGCTGTCGTGTCAAAATGGAAGTTAGAAATAAATACAGGATTTTTCGCTTTTCCATCTTTTTGTTTATATTTTAATAATACTGGAAAAAGAATATTTTCAGCACCACGTCCTTGGTGAGCAGGAATAATATAATCGTAGTTAAACAACTCTTTGGCTTTATCTTTTAAATCATAATAGTTTCTTGAGCCTGCATAAGCTTCATCACCTGTTATCATTGCTGCCCACTGGTGATCACTCATTGCGTTAGTACCAGAGTCAGTTAATAAATCAATATAGACAGCATGACTTGGTAATAAGAATGGGTTATATCCTGCTTCTTTTAATGCAGCTTCACGTTCTTCTCTTGAAGGAACACGGATTTTCTCTACCATTTTAATACGGAATGGTTCTACGATTCTTTTAGCCATGATAATACCTTTAATATAAATTAAATAATAAAATTAAAAATAAATAAAATAGCCTTCCCATTTAAATTAAACGGAAAAGAGTATTAAATTATTTTGAATAGATATAAAAAGGATTATTTTTCAGGGAAGAAGAAGGCGAGTTCAGAATCAATATTAAACCATTTCTTCAATCTGAAGAAACCTCTTAATATTATCAAAACATTAAATGATGAGAACATACTTTAACCCTTATCGTCAGGAAATAGTACAATTTACACGCTAATTTATATAACAGTTAAACACAATTAGTAATATAACAATAGTATATTTTGGATAAAAATCACACTATTTATAATTAATGATACATTAACGTGATCACTATCACTTACTTTATTATTTAATAAACTATTTTTTATAACTTAAATTTTTATTGATAATATTAAGTGGTAATACATGTATTTACATTGCATTTTCACAGAATGAAAGTTGCATTTAAATAACCATACTTTTTATCATGATTAATGATTTAACAATAAAATCCTAATCTTTTTACTTTCTTGCTAATCATTTTATTCATTAAAATGAAATAATAATTCATGAAATATTTATTCCAGAATAAAACATTAATAAACTTCCAAACAACAAATGAAAAGCTAATTAGCATTCTGCTTTTTTTATATCTTCGAATCTCCTCTCATTATTTGTTTTCTCTTTATAAAAAATGAAAAAATTGTAATTAACATAGCTGAATCGATGGTAGTTTAGGCAAGAAGAAAAAATAACATGAAAGATTATAACCATGAAAATCAATACACTAGACACCATTTAAATGAATCATTTGTTTAAGTAATGCTATTTGAGATATCAATCATTTTAGTTATGTCGCTATTTAATAGCGAAAGAAATAAAAATTTATCTTTATTTCGTCGATTTTTAATTTCTTTTCATATTGAGAGTAGCCGGTATTTATTATTCTAAAATTAACGATAATATAAAAACATTAATTATTATCTTTCTATATTTAAGCAATATTATTTATATTTGAATTAATACCTTTATATTGAGGTAAAATGAGAAAAAAAGTTATTTTATTAACACTATTAAGTGGTTTTTCAACCAGTGGATTAACAGCAAATGACGCCGGTTATTTAGGCTCGATGGGAGAATCGCGGCGCGCATTACAAGATAGCCAACGTGAAATAAATCAACTTATTGAACAAAATCGCTATCAACAACTTCAAGAAAATGTATTAGAGGTTTCACCTACCCCCACACTTATTACTGAATCAGAACATTGTTTGCCTATTAATGGGGTTTATGTTCAAGGAATTACTTTACTTAATGAAAAAGATCTTGATTCCTTAACATCATTACCAGAGCAATGTATAAAAAGTGCTGACGTTAACCGTTTAATTAAAGAGTTAACCCAACGCTATCTTCAACATGGTTATATCACAGCCAGAGTCCAATTTTTACGTCCGAATCAAGAGCAACAACTTGGGTTGTATGTTATTGAAGGCTTTATTGAAAAAATAGAAGGTGGCGATAGAGGCGTTAATACCGCATTACTTTTCCCTCATATTGAAGGAGAGCCTCTTAAACTTTCAAAATTGGATCAAGGGCTCGATCAAGCAAATCGCTTACAATCGAATAAAGTTAAACTAGATATATTGCCTGGTACGCAATTAGGTGGCTCTATTATTCAGCTCACCAATCAGCGACAAGCACCGTGGCACCTAAATATTTCAAGTGATAATTATGGGCAAAAAAACTCAGGGCGCTGGTTAGTTAGAACGAATGCAAGCTTAGACAGCCCATTAGGGTTATCTGATTTTGTTAGCTTAAATGCCAGCATTACCACTGATAATCCCAATACACGTTTTAATCGTGCTTACACCCTACTCTATTCTTTACCTTATGGTGCATTGACATTCAGTACTTTTGGTAGCTATTCCGAGTATGAATTTCATCAAGCATTACAAACACGTACCGTACGTTTATCTGGTGATACCACACAAGTTGGTTTAAGGGGCGATTACGCTTTTTATCGTAGTCAAAAACAGATTGATACCTTAAATATACAGGTAACACATAAACGAATACGTAACTATTTCAGCCAAATCCGCCTTGATCTAAGTAGCCCTGCACTTACAACGGTAGAGCTAGGCATCAACCATTTACACATTGTTCCAAGTGGTGTTATCAGCGTTAATTTAAGTGCTGAGAAAGCCATTGGTTGGTTTGGTGCAGATGAGTCACCTCGTATTGCTAATGGCAATAGTAATGACTATCGCTTTACAAAAGTTAAGCTTTTTGCCAATTGGCAACATCGTTTTTCTATATCGAATTCTACATTTTTATTCAATAGCGCCTTCTTTGGTCAATATAGCCCCGACACCTTACCGGGTGTGGAATGGCTTAGTTTAACGGATCAAAACGCAATCCGTGGCTTTGATCAAAGCACACTTTCTGGCGATAACGGCGGCTATTTGCGCAATACGCTTTCTTATCCTTATCGGATAAACACATTTTCAATCACCCCTCGAATTGGTCTTGATGCTGGTCGTGTTCAACAACATGGTAACTATGAAGGATGGCGTAGTGGCTATGGGCTAAGTTCGGGCTTAAACCTCCAATATCAAAAAGCACAGTTCGATATTGAAGTTGCCAAGGGGCATTTGCTTTACAACCCAACGAATTCCAATAAAACCAAAGACCCTACTCAAGTGTTAGTTAGATTTTCATACTTATTTTGATTCACACTCATAGCAATAAACGGAGAAAACTCTATGAAATCAAAAAACTTCAAGCTCTCTCCTTCGGGTAGGCTTGCTGCATCTTTAGCGATTATTTTCGTATCACTAAATGCATATGCTGGCGGTATTGTTCCTGATGCGGGCAATCAAGGACCGAATGTTTCATCAGTTAATGGTGGCACTCAAGTCATTAATATCGTTACACCAAATAACGAAGGTATCTCTCATAACCAATATCAAGATTTTAATGTAGGTAAACCAGGAGCTGTTTTTAACAACTCTTTAGAGGCAGGACAATCACAGCTTGCTGGACAGCTAAATGCCAACAGTAACTTAAATGGACAAGCCGCTTCTTTAATTTTAAATGAAGTTGTTAGTCGTAATCCTTCGTTCTTATTAGGCCAGCAAGAAGTTTTTGGTATCGCTGCGGAATATGTACTTTCTAATCCAAATGGTATCACCTGTGATGGTTGTGGTTTTATCAATACCAGCCGCTCTTCTTTAGTTGTAGGTAACCCACTGTTTGAAAACGGTGAGTTAAAAGGTTATAGCACGCTTAATAATACAAATTTACTTTCTATTGGTAAAAACGGATTATATGCGCCCGGCCTTTTAGATTTAATTGCACCTCGCATTGATAGCCGAGGTAAAATAACAGCAGCAGAGATTTCTGCATTAACGGGTCAAAATACCTTCTCTCAACGTTTTGATATTCTTTCATCACAAAAACCCGCTTCTGCCTTAGATAGCTATTTCTTTGGAAGTATGCAATCGGGTCGTATCCGCATCATTAATACCGCAGAAGGAAGTGGTGTTAAATTAACAGGTAAATTTGTTGCTGATAACGAATTAAGTGTCAGAGCAGACAATATTCAAACGGATAGCCAAGTTCGTTATGACAGTTACGACAAAGATGGTAGTGAAAACTATCAAAATTACCGTGGTGGTATCGCGGTTAATAACAGTGGTTCAAGCCAGACTCTGACAAAAACAGAGTTAAAAGGTAAAAACATCACTTTAGTCGCTGATAATAAAAACCAAATCAAAGCCTCTGATTTAATGGGTGATGATATTTTATTACAAGGGGCTCATTTAACTGTTGATGGCAAACAGTTACAACAAAAAGACACAGATACTGACAATCGTTGGTTCTATTCTTGGCAATATGATGTCACTAAAGAAAAAGAGCTAGTACAGCAAGTTGGTAGCCATATTGATGCCAAAAATAGTGCAACATTAACAGCAACTAAAGGTGATGTAACACTTGAAGGTGCCAAAGTTAATGCAGGTAACACGCTGGCAATTGATGCCAATAAAGATATTAATATCAATGGATTAATTGAAAAAGAAAGTCGCAGTGAAAACGGCTATAAACGTAACCATACTTCTCGTTTAGAAACAGGTAGCTGGAGCAATAGCCATCAAACAGAAACCTTAAAAGCGAGTGAACTGACCGCAGGTAAAACGCTGGGCTTAAATGCTGAAGGCTCTATTACCGCTCAAGGTGCAAAATTACATTCTAATGAGAATGTTGTCGTTAACGCTAAAGAGAACATCAATCTTAATGTTCAAAATACCAACAATGATAAAACAGTAACCAACAATCATGTTGTTTGGGGGGGTATCGGCGGTGGTAATAATAAGAATAATAATAACAAACAAGAAGTTAGCCATTCAACACAATTAACGGCTGACGGACAACTGTTACTTACGGCAGATAACAATGTCAAAATCACGGGTAGCCAAGTGAAAGGCAACCAAGGGGCTTTTGTTAACACAACCCAAGGTGATGTTGTTATTGATAATGCGATTAGCGAAACCATCACTAAAACTGATGAGCGTACAGGCACAGCCTTTAATATTACTAAGAATTCCCATAAAAATGAAACTAATCAACAAGTTTCAACCGGTAGTGAATTAGTTTCTGATGCACAATTAACCGTGATCAGTGGGAAAGATGTCAATGTTATTGGTAGCTTGATTAAAAGTGCTGATGAGTTAGGCATTGAATCTTTAGGTGATATCAACGTTAAATCTGCACAGCAGACCACAAAAATTAATGATGAAAAAACATCATTAGAGATCACTGGTCATGCTAAAGAAGTTGAAGACAAGCAATATAGCGCAGGTTTTCATATTACTCATACATCCAATAAAAACAATAGCACTGAAACCGAACAAGTAGGATCTACTATTAGTGGTGGCAGTGTTAAAGTTCAAGCGGATAAAGATGTCACTTTTGCAGGTTCTGATTTAAAAACAACCGCAGGTAATGCCTCTGTTTCTGGTGACAATGTTGCTTTTGTTTCAACAGAAAACAAAAAAGAAACAGACAGCACAGATAGAACCATTTCAGGTGGCTTTAGCTACACAGGTGGTGTTGATAAAGTGGGCTCTAAAGCTGATTTTCAATATGATAAACAGCATACAACAACTGAGATCACCAAAAATAAAGGTAGCGAAACTCAAGTTACAGGTGATTTAACCATTACTGCGAACAATAATGTAACGCATCAAGGTGCATCACACAAAGTTGACGGTTCATATAAAGAATCAGGCGAAAATATTAATCATCTTGCGGCAAATGACAGTGCAACATCTAAAACAGATACCTTAAATATCGGTGTCGATGTAGGTGTTAATCTTGATTACAGTGGTGTGACTAAACCGATTAAAAAAGCAGTAGAAGATGGAATTGATACCACAAAACCAGGTAACAATACCGATATGGATAAAAAAGTTACTTTTAAAGATGCCATTAGTAATCTTGCTAACTTAAGTAACCTAGAAGCACCTAATGTCGGTGTTGAAGTCGGTATTAAAGGTGGCGGTAGCCAGAAATCACAAAGCGATAGCCAAGCGGTTTCAACATCAATTACTGCGGGTAAAATCAATTCTGACAGTAATAACAACTTACGTGACCAAGGTACTCATTACCAATCAACACAAGGTGATGTATCACTAACCGCAAATACTCACACCAGTGAAGCGGCTCAAAACAAACACCAAGAGTCTTTCCATGAAACAACAGGTGGTGGTCAAGTTGGTGTCAGCACGAAAACAGGGAGTGATATTACCGTTGCCATTAAAGGCGAAGGTAAAACCACAGATACAAGCTTAACCACAACGAAAGCTAATGGTAGCCAGTTTAATTCAGCCGGCAATATCAATATTAATGTACGTGAAGATGCACATTATGAAGGCGCTAAGTTTGATGCTCAAGATGGCAAAACGGTAATCAATGCTGGCGGTGATTTAACACTGGCACAAGCAACAGATACTCACTCTGAAAGCCAACATAACGTGAATGGCAGCGCAAACCTCAAAGTAGGTACAACACCAGACAGCAAAGATTACGGTGGCGGTTTTAACGCAGGTGGTGCTACTCATCAAAAAGATCAGACAACAGCGAAAGCAGGTTCAGTGAATGGCTCTCAAGGTATTGAGTTAAATTCAGGTCATAATCTGACTTTACAAGGTACTCATTTAACCAGCGAAAATGATGTTGCTCTGACAGCAACTAACAAAGTTGATTTCCAAGCAACAGAATCTCAACGTACTGAAACAGGTAAAAACTTATCTGGTGGATTACAAGCGGGCTTCGGTCAAAAAACAGGAGAGAAATCATCTTCTGTCAATGGCTTGGGTGGCGCTGAATTTGCTATTGGTAAGCAAGATGAGAAAACGGTCTCTCGTGAAGGTGGAATAATTGCTAACCAAGGCAATTTAACCGTTAACGGTAGTTCCGTTAATCTTCAAGGTACTAAAGTTAATAGCAAAGATACGCAATTAACCTCTCAATCTGGTGATACTACCCTGACTTCAGCACAATCCACTGATTACAAAAATAATTGGGGTACTGATATCTCTTTAAATGGCAAACAAACTAATACGACGCCAAAAGAAGTGACTGAAGAAAACCCAGCAACCTCTATCCATAATATTGGTGGCAAAGTCTTAGTAAACGTTGAAGATCAACAAAAATCCACACACCAAAATGTTTCAGTAGAAACAGGCACATTAACTGTAAATAGCGACAAAAACCTTGCTCTTTCTGGTGCCAATGTTTCTGCGGATAATGTGACAGGTAATGTGGGTGGTGACTTTACAGTGACAAGCCAAAAAGACAGCGATCGTCACGTTACTGTTGGTGTAAATGTCGGTTACAACCACAATAATGATCCTAAATCTAGCCAAGTTGATAAAACAGCTAAAGCAGGTGGATCACTATTAGAAAATACGATCAAAGAGACTATTGATTCAGGTATTAAATCTGCAACTGATGTTATCTCTGATAAATACAACTCACTCTCTTCAACTATCGCAGATAAAACCGGTATCAGTGGCGAAACAAAAGCCAAAATTGATAAAGGTGTTGGTACAGTGGGCAATGGCATCAAAAATATCGTAACAGGTGCTGAAGGCCATACGGCGAATGCGGATATCAAAGTTTCTCATATTGATAATGATGCCGTTACCCAAACCACAACCTTAACAAGCAAAAATGACATTTCATTAAATGTAAGTGGTACAACTAAACTTACAGGTGCTGAAATTAAAAGTGAGCAAGGTCAGGTTGATTTAGGCGGTAGCAACGTTCAATTAAACAATATTGAAGGTCATCAATATGAAGCAGGTGCAGATCTTGATCTGAAATCATCTGCTGTTGATTTAGTGAAACAACTTGCAGGTGGTGACTTATCATTAAAATCACCTATTAAAGTGAATGAAACGGTAAACACAAAATCGTCTATTTCTGAAAAATAATAGACACCCTATAAAAGAGTAATGCCTATTCTTTTGTAAACCAAACCCCACTTATTAGGATAATAAAGTGGGGTTTTTTATGTGTTCGTTTCAAAATAGAACGTAAAGTACGATCAGTAATCGATAAAAAAGACCCACTTATGACTAAGTGGATCTTTTTCTAATCAGTACATTACACAGCTATTATTATGAAAAATAAATTAACCTAATTGGCCATGACAATGCTTATATTTCTTACCTGATCCACAAGGGCATGGCTCATTACGACCCACTTTTTTACCTGCAGCAACTTGACCATCGATTGCTGACATTTGAGATTCTTTTGTCACTTCATGGCTTAATTGTTGTTGTTTAGCTAAACGCTCGGCTTCTTCACGACGACGACGTTCTAACTCTTCAACTTCTTCAGGTAAACGAACTTGTACTTTGCTTAGTGTGCTGATCACTTCATATTTCAGTGATTCCAACATGTTAGCAAACATAGCGAACGATTCACGTTTGTACTCTTGTTTTGGATCTTTTTGTGCATAACCACGTAAGTGGATACCTTGACGTAAATAATCCATTGCTGCCAAGTGCTCTTTCCACAGTGAGTCTAGCGTTTGTAACATCACGCCTTTTTCAAAGTTACGCATCATTTCAGCACTAACGATCTCTTCTTTCGCTTTATAGACTTCGATAGATTTTTCTAAAATACGCTCACGTAATGTTTCTTCGTGTAATTCTGGTTCTTTATCTAACCACTCTTTGATTGGTAAATTTAAATCAAAGTCTTTTTGTAAACATGCCGTTAAGCCGTCAATATCCCACATTTCTTCTAGTGATTGAGGTGGAATATAGTTATCAATCATCGAAGTGAAAACGTCTTGGCGAATACTATCGATAGTTTCACTTACGTCTGCCACATCCAGTAATTCATTACGCTGAGTATAGATTGCACGACGCTGATCATTTGCCACATCATCATATTCAAGCAGTTGCTTACGAATATCAAAGTTGCGGTTTTCTACTTTACGCTGTGCGTTTGCAATTGCTTTGGTTACCCAAGGGTGCTCAATCGCTTCGGTTTCATTCATCCCTAATTTACGCATCATGCCAGACACTTTGTCTGAAGCAAAAATACGCATTAAGGAGTCTTCCATAGACAAATAGAAACGAGAAGAACCTTCATCCCCTTGACGACCCGCACGACCACGTAACTGGTTATCAATACGGCGAGATTCGTGACGCTCAGTACCTATGATATGTAAACCACCTGATGCTAATACTGCATCATGGCGCTCTTTCCATTTAGCTTTGATTTCTTCAATTTTTTCTTCTGTTGGCTCTTCCAGTTTAGCCACTTCAGTTTGCCAGCTACCCCCTAACACGATATCGGTACCACGACCTGCCATGTTAGTTGCGATAGTTACCGCTGAAGGTAAACCTGCGTTAGCAATAATATCCGCTTCCATTGCGTGGAATTTCGCATTCAGCACGTTATGGTGAACATTCGCTTTAGTCAGCGCTTTAGAAATCTCTTCTGATTTTTCAATTGAAATGGTACCGACAAGAACAGGCTGACCATTTTGAGTACGTTCACGAATATCTTCAATAATGGCTGCAAATTTACCTTGCTCATTCATATAGACTAAGTCAGGCAGATCTTTACGTACCATTGGGCGGTTAGTTGGGATAACAATTGTTTCTAAGCGATAGATAGAGTTAAATTCAAACGCTTCTGTATCCGCAGTACCCGTCATCCCTGCTAATTTTTCGTATAAACGGAAATAATTTTGGAATGTGATTGACGCTAATGTCTGGTTTTCATTTTGGATCTTCACACCTTCTTTTGCTTCAACAGCTTGGTGTAAACCATCAGACCAACGACGACCTTGCATTGTACGACCTGTATGTTCGTCAACAATGATAACTTCGCCATCTTTAACAATATAATCAACATCTTTGGTAAACAGCGCATGAGCACGCAATGCCGCTGTTACATGGTGCATTAACATAATATTAGCCGGTGAGTATAAAGACTCCCCTTCTTTCATCATGCCAGCATCTGCTAATAAACCTTCAATTTTAACCAGACCGCGTTCTGTGATATTCACTTGACGTGTTTTTTCATCAACAGAGTAATCGCCTTCACCTTGGAATGTATCTGAGTCTTCTTTTTCTTGAGAAACCAAATGAGGAATGATTTTATTCATTTGGATATAAAGCTCAGAACTGTCTTCTGCTGGACCTGAAATGATCAGTGGTGTACGTGCTTCATCGATCAAGATTGAGTCAACCTCATCCACTAATGCATAGTGTAATTTGCGTTGAACACGTTCTTGTGGACTAAATGCCATGTTGTCACGTAGGTAGTCGAAACCAAATTCATTGTTCGTACCATAAGTGATATCAGCATTATAAGCTTCACGTTTTACTGGTGGCGCCATATTTGGTAAGTTGATACCAACGCTTAATCCTAAGAATTCAAACAAAGGACGGTTGTTTTCGGCATCACGCTGTGCCAAATAGTCATTGACGGTAACAACGTGAACGCCTTTACCTGATAGCGCATTTAAGTACGCAGGTAATGTTGCGGTTAATGTTTTACCTTCACCCGTACGCATTTCTGCAATACAACGTTCATTCAGAACCATACCACCGATTAACTGTACGTCGAAGTGACGCATACCAAAAACACGTTTACTGGCTTCACGCACTGTTGCAAACGCTTCTGGTAAAATATCTTCTTCTTTCTCACCATTTTTTAAGCGCTCACGGAATTCATCCGTTTTCGCTTTTAGCTCATCATCTGTCAGCTTTTCAAATTCTGGCTCTAGTTTATTAATTTCAGCAACAACCTTGCGCATACGGCGGATTGAACGATCATTACGACTACCAAAAATTTTGGTTACAATTTTACCTAACATAAATCTTTATTCTCATTTATGGCGTGAAACGCCGAAAACAGCCTCTGTTTTTATTGATAAACAGAGATAATCATAATCTTATTAGATTAAGTGACTCAATTAAGCTGTTAGGTAAGGCCCTGCGCGAATACCACGGATTTGTGCAAGCCATAATCCGGTATGATAGGAAATTTTATTCTGTACTAAAACATAGCCAGAAAGAGGGAGGAGGCTTAGTGCCGAT
Source organism: Proteus sp. LHD240705 (assembly GCF_047921555.1). Taxonomy (NCBI): domain Bacteria; kingdom Pseudomonadati; phylum Pseudomonadota; class Gammaproteobacteria; order Enterobacterales; family Morganellaceae; genus Proteus; species Proteus sp. LHD240705. The sequence goes on along the minus strand of NZ_JBLRMI010000009.1, from coordinate 88,214 downwards.
GATGGAGTCTCTGTTAATAAGGCATACAGCGTATCAAGCATAACCGCTGCAACATTAGAAGCAGGTAACGGTTCATCTTTGGCTTTAACCATCAATTCGGGTGAATTAATGGTGAATGCAAAAGAGAGCTGTTTGATCACATTTTTTACTGCATGCTGTTGCCAGTAATTAAAGGTGAAGGATGAGGCAGGATTCTGTACACTTTGACGTAAGAATAAGTTATCAAACGCAATAATTGCCTGGCTTTGACGGTTTTGAGAAGAAGGAGTATCTGTTTGCTGTGGATTTTCGGCATGAGCAGACAACAGCGAAGGTATTCCGATACCTGCTGCTACCATCCCTAAAAGCAGATGCGACCAAAAATATCGCCTGCCAAACTGTCGCCAAAAACTTATAATACTCATTAACCTTCGTTGCTCATTAATCTTTATTTTGTGGAGTCAAAATCTATGCGGGATAGTTACCCACAATCATTGGAAAAAATCTTCATTGAACTTGAAGGTTCCAACAAGAGTACACTACAACTTATACAACAGCGCGCAACGATTTTACTAAAATTAAATCGTGCCGTCATGGCTCTTTTACCCGTTCCTTTACGAGATAAGTGCCGTGTCGCAAATTATCGTAATGCTATTTTAATTATTGAAGTTGCAAACGCAAGTTGGTTAACTCGTTTACGTTATGAAACCCCGTCATTACTTTCCGCATTGAGACAAGAAATTTTACCATCCTTATCCTCAATAGACATCAAAATAAATCCGTCTTTAGGCGTAAAACAGGAAAAAAGATCTTTAATATCATCATTAAAAGAACAAGAGCCTAAAAAGAAACGTCACTTAAGTTTAGAAAGTGCGCAATCATTGAAGTATTTAGCTGAGAAAAGTCCAAAGAAATTAAGAGAGAGATTAGAACGGTTGGCTGCACTTGCCGGAGAGAGTACAAGTACAGCCAAAGATGAACGTTAATTAGAGATAATTAACGCGCTTTCCTTCGCAGGAATTAAGCAAAGACCATTGAGGGGGCTTTGAATGCCACTGGCATTTGCGCTTCGTCTTCAAATGTGACGAATTCCCACGCAGATTCTTTCGCTAATACAGCTTGGAGCAATTTATTGTTCAGTGCATGACCTGATTTAAACGCGGTGAATTCACCGATAATGTTATAGCCACACATAAATAAATCACCGATTGCATCCAACATTTTGTGACGAACAAATTCATCTTCAAAACGTAAGCCATCGTCGTTGAGAACACGATAGTCATCAACTACGATTGCACAATCGAAGCTTCCGCCCAAACACAATCCTTTAGATTGTAGATATTCGATATCACGCATAAATCCAAATGTACGAGCACGGCTAATTTGGCTCATAAAAGATTCAGCGGAAAAATCTAATTTATAACGCTGTGTACTTGCATCAATGGCTGGATGATTAAAATCGATAGTAAAATCTAATTTAAACCCGTTGTATGGACGCATCTCTGCCCATTTATCGCCATCTTCTACACGTACTGTTTCTTTGATGCGAATGAATTTCTTCGCAGTACGAAGCTCTTCGATACCTGCATCAAGTAACAAGAAAACAAAAGGTGCCGCACTTCCATCCATAATTGGAATTTCAGGTGCATTCACTTCAATTACGATATTATCAATGCCTAAACCAGCCAGTGCTGCATTTAAATGCTCAACGGTTGATATACGCACATCGTCTTCGTTGACTAAGCAAGTACATAACATAGTGTCACGAACTGATTTTGCGTCTGCTGGAAAATCCACCGGTGGATTTAAGTCAGTACGACGGTAGATGACCCCAGTATTTGCTGGCGCCGGACGCATTGTAAGCGTAACTTTTTTACCCGTGTGAAGTCCCACACCGGTTGCTTGTACAATTCGTTTTAATGTCCGTTGTTTGATCATCATTTTATCTCGCAATGTTATCCGTCCTACCAATCATTATACTTATAATTGGCAGGACAGTTTAGCACAAAAAGCGGAGATGCCAATCTTTTTGGCGATTAATCAGCCTGTTTTCTCAGGAACGCAGGGATATCTAAATAATCTGGTTCTTTGTTTGCCTGAGTAGATTGTTCGTTAACGGCTTTTGCGGCAGGCTTGCTTTCTTCTACAGCAGAGAAAGAAGACATGCTATTTTGCATTTGCTGGTAACGATTCTCCATTGCGCTTTGCTGATTCTGTTTATTAGTTACCAGCGTAATTTCTGGACGTTTGTCCATACCAATACCTGTTGCAACCACAGTCACACGCAATTCATCATTCATTTCTGGGTCAAGGGATGTACCGATAACCACAGTCGCATTATCTGATGCAAATGCACGAATGGTATTACCCACTGTTTCAAATTCATCAAGACGTAAGTCAAAACCTGCTGTGATGTTGACTAACACACCACGCGCGCCAGATAAGTCGATGTCTTCCAATAATGGACTTGAAATCGCCATTTCTGCTGCTTCTTCAGCACGATCTTCGCCTTTCGCAGCACCCGATCCCATCATGGCATAACCCATTTCAGACATCACAGTTCTTACGTCAGCAAAGTCAACGTTCATTAAACCTGGGCGAGTGATTAGCTCAGCGATACCTTGAACTGCGCCTTTTAATACATCATTAGCTGCGCCGAATGCATCTAATAATGAAATTCCACGACCAAGTACTTTTAATAACTTGTCATTTGGAATAGTGATTAATGAGTCAACATGTTTTGATAACTCAGTAATACCTTGTTCCGCAAATGCCATACGTTTTTTGCCTTCAAAATTAAAAGGCTTAGTCACTACAGCAACGGTCAAAATGCCTAATTCTTTAGCCACTTCTGCAACAACAGGCGCAGCACCAGTACCAGTACCACCGCCCATACCTGCTGCGATAAAGACCATATCGGCACCTTCAAGTGCTGCACGTAACCCTTCGCGGTCTTCCTCTGCTGCATTACGGCCTACTTCAGGATTTGCACCTGCACCTAAGCCTTTCGTAATGGCATTACCGATTTGGATAGTCTGTCCGACCGCTGTTTTACGTAGCGCTTGAGCATCCGTATTGACTGCAAAGAAATCTACGCCTTCAATACGTTCACGAACCATGTGCTCAACCGCATTACCGCCGCCGCCACCAACGCCGATGACTTTGATCACCGCATCGTTGGTTAATTCCATAGGTTCAAACATAATTTCTCTCCGTTTTGTGCCTTCTCAGGGCCGCTTGCTCAAACGACCTCTTTTTAAATTTGTCTGATTATTAAAACTCTCTTTTTAGCCAACCAGTGAGTTTTTTAAATAAACCACTGACAGCAGAGCGTTTCTCGGTTTCAGTTTCCTCACCAAAGTGAGATTCTTTACCGTAATGCAAGAGCCCAACCGCTGTTGAGTAGTAGGGATCCTGCGCATAATCTGTTAGCCCGGTAATATTTAACGGTTTACCGATCCGTACTTGCGTGTGGAAAACACGTTGAGCACATTCAACAAGTCCATCAATCTGTGCAGCACCACCTGTTAGCACAATACCTGCGGCTAAATGATGCTTAATCCCTTGCTGGCGTAACTGTTCTTGAACTTTTAAAATCTCTTCATTAACAAGATTGAGCAGTTCGGTATAACGAGGCTCAATCACCTCAGCAAGAGTTTGTCGTTGCAGACTTCTTGGTGGTCTGCCTCCGACACTTGGAACTTCGACATTTTCATCTTTACCAACTAAAGAGCCTAATGCACAACCATGACGAACCTTGATAGCTTCGGCATCATTTGGCGGAGTGCCAAACGCGTAAGCGATATCACTTGTTACTACATTGCCAGCATAAGGAATAACGCGAGTATGCCTTAATGCTCCACCGGTATAAATTGCGATATCCATTGTACCGCCACCAATATCAACAACACACACACCTAATTCACGTTCATCTTCGGTCAATACAGCAAAACTTGAAGCCAGTCCCGCAAAAATCAGTTGATCCACTTTTAACCCACAGCGTTCAACTGCTTTTACAATATTCTTTGCCATATCGTTATGGCAGGTAATTAAATGAACTTTAGCCTGCATACGCACACCCGATAATCCAACTGGGTTTTTGATCCCTTCTTGATAATCAATGGCATACTCTTGCGGTATAACGTGTAAAACACGATGTTCATCTTTTACTTTGACGGATTTCGCGGTATGAACCACGCTATCAACATCATCTTGAGTCACTTCTTCTTCCGAAATTGGCACCATACCAATCTCATTTTGGCAACTGATATGCTTGCCTGATAACGCCAAATATACTGAAGATATTTGGCAGTCAGCCATTAGCTCAGCCTGATCTACCGCCCGTTGTACACATTTTACGACGGATTCGAGATCATTAACGCCACCTTTATCCATGCCCCGAGATGGACAACTTCCCACCCCGATAATATTCACTACACCATCAGGCAGGATCTCACCGACAAGGGTGGCTACTTTGGCCGTACCAATCTCAAGACCAACTACTAATTTTCTGTCCGTCGCTTTGATCATTATTGTTCTGCCTTCGCCTTCATCGTGTCATCTGCCACGTCTTGTTTATTCATTATCAAGTAATAAAGGAGCCCATCCGACTGCACCACCACTGTCATAACGCAGATCCACGTAATCAACTCGTTTATCTGTTTGTTGTTGCAGTATCGGATACAACTCAATAAAGCGAGCGATCCGTTTTTCGTTATCCTTACGACCTAACTCCAATCGGACATCATTGTCTAAAACTAATTGCCATCCTTGACGGGCAGACATTGACGCTGCTTTTAAATTCAGGTTACTTGCAAGAAGCTGATCTCTCATTGCCACATAACCTGACAACACCATTTTTTCGCTTCCTTGAGGACCATATAACAAAGGATAACTTCCTTTGGTTTCCAACTGCGTTGGCAGACTGAAAACGCGTCCTTCTTTATCAAGAAAGTAAGTGTCATTCCAACGGGTAAAGGGAACATACTCTACCAGATGGATTTTAAGTTCATCAGGCCACTGTTTACGAACAGTGACTTGCCTAATCCATGGCATACGTTCAATTTGTTGCTGAATAATATTCACATCCTGTGTCATAAATGTACCCGGCTGTCCTAAAGACAAAATGGCCTGACGTACATCATCATTCGTTGTGTAATGTCGCTCACCCGTTAATACAAGTTTTGAGATTGGCAGACGATTTGCGTCTTTCATCCAGTTAACCACTTGTATTCCACCCCAAATGATGGTGGCAATCACACATAAGAAAAAGATTAATCCTGATAAATAAGTACCATTACTCGGTCTGTCAGAATGTTGCTTCTCTTTGTGTTCTTTTATATTTAGCGCTGCTTGTGACATATTAACCCACTAACTCCTGAGCAACGTTTAAACAAGAGAATCGCCCATTCTTTTGTCCGATATTCCAGCGATTAATACTTTTCCTACATATATATACTTTATGAACACTTTTAGGTTTGATAATTAAATCACTAAATTGTTCAATCTGTTGAGAATTATTTACTTTAAAAGAAGAAATTGCGAATTTTTCTGCGTTTTTCTTACTTTTTAACTGAAATTTTTTCTCAACACAGATTTGAGCAAGCGAATTCTCGATCATTTTTTTCGCTAATACAGTGTTATTTTCCTCATAACACGCCATCATTACAGTTACTTTATTGACCATTTCACCATAAATGATGTTCACTTGCTCAAACATCCGTCTTAATCCTCGCTGAAAGATGGTTGTAATTTCGTATCTGCTAAGCGACGCGCTATTTTACCAATATTTCCAGCACCTTGAACTAAAACAAGATCATTATCTGTTAATACACCTGCCAATATTGATGAAATATTAGTCACATCAGAAACCCAGATAGGATCTAGCTTCCCACGTTGGCGAATTGTTCGACAAAGTGAGCGACTATCGGCACCTGCAATAGGTGCTTCCCCAGCAGAATAAACATCTGTTAATAATAAAATATCAACCTGATTGAGAACAGTGGCAAAGTCTTCATATAAATCGCGAGTACGTGTATAGCGATGAGGTTGGAAAATCATCACTAGGCGTTTATCTGGCCATCCCGCTCTCGCCGCTTTAATCGTTGCATCAACTTCTGTTGGATGATGACCATAATCATCCACTAGCATCACTTCACCTTCTTGACCATTAACATGCTCAAGACCGTAGTTACCTAAGAAATCAAAACGACGTCCAGTACCTTGGAAATTAAGTAATGCGGCTAAAATATGTTCGTCAGCAATGCCTTCTTCTGTGGCGACAGCAACCGCAGCTGTCGCATTCAGTGCGTTATGGCGACCAGGTGCATTTAATACAACTTGTAAATCTGGCATACCTTCACGAGAAATAGTGAAAAAGCCCTGAGCACCTTTTTGTTCATAATGTGTAATACGAACGTCAGCATCTTCACTAAAGCCATAAGTCGTAATATAACGACCCACTTTAGGAATAATAGAGCGAATGACATCGTCATCCAGACACATCACTGCACGACCATAGAATGGTAAATTGTGCAAAAAGGTAATAAACGTCTCTTTTAGATTGTCAAAATTACCGTGATATGTGTCCATATGGTCTGCTTCGATATTCGTAACGACAGCAACCATGGGTTGTAAATGTAAAAACGATGCATCACTTTCATCAGCTTCAGCAATTAAATAACGACTGCAACCTAAGCGAGCATGAGTGCCAGCCGATTTAACAAGCCCACCATTAACAAAAGTAGGATCTAAACCCGCTTGCGCATAAATATTTGAAATCATCGCTGTTGTTGTCGTTTTGCCATGTGTTCCGGCAATCGCAACACCATGACGATAACGCATCAATTCGGCCAGCATTTCAGCACGACGAATAACAGGGATACGCGCTTCTCTTGCTGCAATAATCTCAGGATTTTCAGCACTGATTGCTGTCGAAACCACAACAACACTTGCGCCACGAATATTTTCAGGGCGATGATTAAAATAGACTGTCGCGCCTAAGGCAACGAGCTGTTGTGTGACTACGTTTGGTGCTAAATCAGAACCGCTGATTTCATAACCTTCGTTAGCCAACACTTCGGCAATCCCCCCCATACCAGCACCACCGATGCCAATAAAGTGAATATGCCTAACTTTTCTCATTTCAGGCACAAATGATCTTAATTTTGCCAGTTGTTGTGTATTCACTATTTACTTCTTCACTCTACGTTAATGGTTACAAGTTACGTTTATTTTTTTGCCACTTCGATTATCACATTCGCTACGCGCTCTGTGGCATCCGTAATCGCAACACTTTTTGCTTTCTCTGCCATTGCTAACAAGGTTTCTCTATCCCAATTTTTCAGGGTTTGTGCAATGACTTCTGGAGTTAAATCGTTTTGCTCAATAATACGCGCTGCACCCGCTTTTTCTAACGGCAGTGCATTCCAATATTGCTGTCTATCTTTGTGCTGGAAAGGAACAAAAATAGCGGGTAATCCCGCTGCGGCAATCTCGCTGACCGTTAATGCACCTGAACGACACACAACAACATCAGCCCATTGGTAAGCTTGCGCTATATCATCAATAAATTCAGTAACTTTATATTCAGATTTAACTGAATTTTTTGCTAATTCGTTCTGATAGCGTGTTTTTGTATCACTTTCGCCACCTTTTCCTGCTTGATGCCAGATTGTAACATGTTCACCTAGTAAACCTGCAACTACGGGTAAGGTGTGATTTAAAATTCTAGCACCTTGGCTACCACCAATGATCAGTACACGAATAGGCCCTGTTCTCTCTTTTAATCGTACTGAAGGCGCTTCAAGTGCCAATACATCTTCACGAACAGGGTTTCCAACAACTGGTGCTTTAGGAAATGCCCCCGGAAAAGCCTGTAATACACGTTTCGCAATTTTCGATAACCAGCGATTGGTTAATCCAGCGATACCATTTTGCTCATGCAAAATAACGGGTATCCCGCACATCCAAGCGGCAACACCACCAGGACCTGAAACGTAACCACCCATACCAAGTACAGCATCTGGCTGATAGCGCTTCATAATGGCACGAGCTTGAAAAATCGCTTTAATAATACGAATAGGTGCTGCGATTAATGCTTTAATACCTTTTCCACGTAAACCTGAGATACGAATAAATTCAATTTCGATACCGTGCTTAGGAACTAAATCGGCTTCCATTCTATCTGCCGTTCCTAACCATCGGATTTCCCAACCTTGAGATTGTAGATAATGAGCAACAGCCAGACCTGGGAATACATGTCCCCCAGTGCCACCAGCCATAACCATTAAACGGCGTCTACGCTCGCTCATTTCGGGCTCCTTACAAACGCCTGAGCTTGTGCTAGACGTGTTTCATAATCAATTCGTAATAACATCACGATAGCCGTTGACATAATAATCAAACTTGAACCACCGTAACTAATAAGAGGAAGGGTTAATCCCTTTGTCGGCAACATGCCTGCTGCTGCGCCTACATTCACCAATGATTGGAATGTAAACCAGATCCCGATAGAACAAGCTAAAAAGCCTGAAAAACGTTGATCGAGGATCAGCGCACGTCGTCCAATTTGCATCGCGCGAAAAGCGATGAAGAATACCATTAAAAGCACCAAAACCACACCGATATAACCAAGTTCTTCAGCCAAAATGGAGAAAATAAAGTCGGTATGTGCCTCTGGCAAATATTCTAGTTTTTGTACTGAGTTTCCTAAACCTTGTCCAAGCAAATCACCACGACCAAATGCCATTAGAGATTGTGTAAGCTGATAACCGCTTCCAAATGGATCTTCCCAAGGTTCTAAGAAAGAAGTGATACGTCGAACACGGTAAGGTTCAACAATAATCAACATAACAACAGCGGCAATTCCTGAACCGATAATGGCTAAGAACTGCCAAATTTTAGCACCCGCTAAAAATAACAGCGCTAATGTTGTTACGAATAAAACCACAACGGTTCCTAAGTCTGGTTGTAATAACAATAAAACGGCCAGTACTAACATCACGCCCATCGGCTTACAGAAACCCCAAAAGTTATTTCTGACTTCTTCAACTTTTCGGACTAAATAGCTCGATAAATAACAAAACAGCGCAAGTTTTGATAATTCAGCAGGCTGGAAATTTAATGGTCCCACCGCAATCCAGCGTGAAGCACCATTAACGGAACTCCCTACCCCCAATACCACTAATAAAAGTAATATCGAACCAAACAGCATTAAGCTGCTATAACGTTGCCAAATTGCCATTGGAATGCGCATGGTGACTAACGCAATACAAAATGCGACAACAATATAGATGCCATCACGTTTAGCAAATAAGAAAGGATCTTCTGCAAGACGTTGACCAACAGGCATTGAAGCTGATGTCACCATAACAAAGCCGACAACCGCTAATCCGAAAGTAAACCAGAGCAAAGTGCGATCATACGGTACAAATGCCGTATTCTCAGTTTGATAACTGCCCACTAGCCACTGTTTTAATCTTCGCATTGCGAATACGCTCATCAGCCAAGCTCCCTTGCTAAACGTGCAAATTCATCACCACGCTGCTCAAAACATTTAAACTGATCTAAGCTTGCACATGCAGGAGAGAGCAACACCATATCCCCTGATTTTACAGAAGGAGCTAAAGCCCGCATGGCTTCTTCCATTGTCACTGTTAATAAAGAGACATCTGGTCGTAGATTTGCCAATGCGTGTCCATCTTGTCCAAAACAGTACAGACGAATATTATCTCCACTGATATAAGGCAATAAAGAAGTGAAGTCAGCAGATTTCCCATCACCACCTAATAAAAGATGTAGTGTGCCCTCAACTTCAAGTCCTCGTAATGCCGCTTCAGTGCTTCCCACATTGGTGGCTTTCGAGTCATTTATCCAACGTACATTTTGATGTGAATAAACTAATTGAAAACGGTGAGCAAGACCGTGATACGTTTTCAGTACCTCGGTTGCAGCTTTACGAGAAATACCCACAGCATCAGCAAGAGCTAATGCGGCTAATGCATTGGTATAGTTATGCTGTCCTGAAAGGTACATTTCAGCCGTTGAAAGGACTTTTTCACCTTTCACTTTTAAAATGCGATTTGTGTTATCAAGCTGATAATCACCTTGTCCAACACCAAAACTAACACAACGATTATCTTTACCCGCTAAAGGTAGCGTTAATGCATCATCTTCGTTATAAACACAGGTTTTAGCATTATCGTAAATACGCAGTTTTGCTTCACGATATTGTTCTAATCCTAACGGATAGCGATTCATATGATCTTCGCTAATATTTAATACCGTTGCAGCAGCGGCTTGTAAGCTATAAGTCGTTTCTAGTTGAAAACTCGATAGCTCTAATACATATAAATCATAAGGCTCGGTTAATAAGGTCAGAGCTGGAACACCAATATTGCCACCGACTCCAACACGAATACCATCCGCGCTTGCCATTTCACCCACAAGCGTTGTCACGGTACTTTTACCGTTAGAGCCCGTAATCGCTACAATAGGCGCTTTGGCTTCACGGCAAAACAGTTCAATATCACCAACAATTTCAACACCATGATTTGCGGCTTCAACAAGCTCCGGTGTCGAAAGTGCAATACCCGGACTTGAGATAATTAAATCAGCATCGTTAAGCCATGCTTGATGAAAACTACCTGTATGATATTCAACGTCAACAGGAAGCTTATCTAAGCCTCCTGGTTTTTGGCGTGTATCAATAACCTTAGGTGTAACACCTTGGCGGATAAAAAAGTCAACGCAAGAAAGGCCTGTTATCCCAAGCCCAACAACAACCACTTTTTTTCCCTGATAATTTGCCATCTTAACGCACCTTTAATGTCGCCAGACCAATAAGCACTAACATCAGTGAGATGATCCAGAAACGGACAATAACACGAGGTTCAGGCCAGCCTTTTAATTCATAATGGTGATGAATTGGAGCCATACGGAAAATACGTTGACCACGCAACTTAAATGAACCGACTTGTAAAATAACGGAGAGTGTTTCAACAACAAACACACCCCCCATAATCACTAATAAGAACTCTTGGCGTAATAACACTGCGATAGTCCCTAATGCGCCACCTAATGCAAGTGAACCAACATCGCCCATAAAGACCTGTGCTGGGTAAGTGTTAAACCAAAGAAAACCTAAACCAGCGCCAACTATCGCGGTACAGACAATCACCAATTCGCCCGCATGCATTAAGTAAGGAATTTTCAAATAACTGGCGAAATTAACGTTACCTGTTGCCCATGCAACTAATGCAAAGCCCGCAGCAACAAATACTGTTGGCATAATAGCTAAACCATCTAAACCATCTGTCAAGTTCACAGCGTTACTGGTACCCACAATCACAAAGTAAGCCAATAAAATGTAGAGCATACCTAATTGAGGCATAACATCTTTAAAGAATGGAACGACTAGCTGTGTTGCTGGCGTATCTTTACCAATTGCGTACATACTAAATGCCACAACAAGTGCGAGTACGGACTGCCAGAAATATTTCCAGCGAGCAATTAAGCCTTTTGTGTCTTTACGAACTACTTTGCGATAATCATCAACAAAACCAATCACGCCGTAACCAATTAAAACCAGTAATACACACCAAACATAGGGGTTATCTAATCTTGCCCATAGTAGTGTGGAGATGGATATAGAGAACAGGATCATAATCCCGCCCATTGTTGGCGTACCGCGTTTGCTAAAGTGAGACTCTGGCCCTTCGCTACGAACCACTTGCCCGATTTGCATTTTTTGTAACCATGCAATCAGATGAGGTCCCATCCACAACGCAATAATTAATGCCGTCAATAAGCCAACAATCGCCCTGAATGTCAGATAAGAAAACACATTAAAAAATGTATGGTATTTAACCAAATATTCGGCTAGCCAAACTAACATTCAAAGCACTCCTTTAATGCGTTCACGATATCTTCCATCGCGGAGCTTCGTGAACCTTTTACTAAAACTGAAACAACATCATGCTGCTGTAATAATGGAATTAATTGAGCAAGTAAGTCGGCTTTAAATACAAAATGCTGACCACCTTGATTTTCATCACTAATAAAATGGCTGTGATGTCCTACGGTAAATACGCTATCAATACCTACATCGTGTGCAAAACGCCCCACGTCACGGTGACATTTTTCTGAATCTTTACCTAATTCAGCCATATCACCTGCGACAAAAATCTTATATCCCGGTAATTGAGACAAAACCTGTAAGCCTGCGATCATCGAACCATCGTTAGCATTGTAAGTATCATCTAACACCATTTTTCCTGCTGTTAATTCAACAGGGTACAATCTTCCTGGTACGGCTTTTAATGTCGATAAACCAAGGCGAATATCTTCAAGCGTCGCCCCAGCAGATAGCGCAAGCGCACTTGCCGCTAAAGCATTCGCAATGTTATGACGACCCGGTAATGGAAGAGTGACTTCTACACAACCTTCTGGTGTGTGTAAGGTGAAGTTTGTGATGAATTGCTTAACTGTGATATCTGATGGATAAAAATCGGCTTTACCTTGTGCTGATAAAGAGAATGACCATTGCGTTTGGCGCGCATTCAAATGGTGTTTCCACAGAGGTAAGTCATTACTATCCAGATTAATAATGGCTGTACCTTGCTCTTTTAAGTGGGTAAAGATTTCACCTTTTGCCTGAGCAATCCCTTCCAGTGAACCGAAACCTTCAATATGTGCAGAAAAGAGATTATTTACCAATGCACTATCTGGTTTTACCATATTTACGGTATAAGCGATTTCACCGATATGGTTTGCACCTAATTCGATAACCGCAAAACGGTGTTCTGGCGTTAAACGAAAAAGCGTTAAAGGTACGCCAATATCGTTATTTAAATTGCCATGGGTATATAAGGTTTCGCCACAGTGACGCAAAATAGAAGCGGTCATCTCTTTAACGGAGGTTTTTCCAGAAGAGCCTGTCAACGCAACAATCTTGGCGTGGCTTAGCGAACGAATATGTGCTGCAATTTCGCCCATTGCTAGATGGGTATCTTTCACAATGATTTGCGGACAATCAACATCAATCTCACGATTAACTAAAACCGCAACGGCGCCCTTTTCTTTTACATCAGCAATAAAATCATGAGCATCAAAACGCTCACCCGCTAATGCAATAAACAGGCAATCTTCATCAATTTTACGACTATCTGTTGAAATCGATTTGATGATAAGTTGATCCGCTTGGCTTTGAGCGAGATGGCTCAATGTGCCTTTGCTAATTTGTGCAATATTTCCTAAAGACAGAGGGATCACGCTATCACCCCCAATAACCGAGCAACGGTTAATCTGTCTGAATAATCGAGACGACGCGAGCCAACCAACTGATAATCCTCATGCCCTTTACCTGCGACTAAAATCATATCATTGGTATCTGCTTGCATAATCACGTTAGTAACCGCTTCAGCCCGACCTTCAATAGCAATCGCACGACCAGGATCCATTAAACCCGAAAGAATATCTTGGATAATTGCTTGAGGCTCTTCACTACGAGGATTGTCATCGGTGATAACAACTTTATCAGCCAGCTCTTCTGCGACTGCTCCCATTAGTGGGCGCTTACCTTTGTCTCTATCTCCGCCACAACCAAATACACACCATAGTTTACCTGTGCAGTGTAAACGAGCAGCTTGAAGTGCTTTCTCTAAAGCATCTGGAGTATGAGCATAATCGACAATAACCGTAGGGCGATTATCCGCACTAAATACTTCCATGCGGCCACAAACAGGTGTGAGTGAAGATGACGCTTTAATAACCGCATCTAATGGATATTCAAGTGCTAATAATGTCGCTAAAGCGCATAAAAGATTACTAACATTAAATGCCCCCATTAATGGGCTTTCAATTTCACCATCACCCCAGCTAGAACTAAAGTGAATGGTTGCACCCGCATCATGATAATTAATCTGGGTTGTTTTAACAAAACGGCCTTGCCAATTCTGTGGCAATTTATTTTCCATTGTCACGGCAACAGCGTCAGGTAAACGAGATAACCATTTTTGACCAACGGCATCATCCGCATTGATGATTTTTTCACCACTGCAATGAGTGGAAAACAGTAACCATTTTGCTTCTTCGTAGTTAGCCATATCACCATGGTAATCAAGATGATCACGACTTAAATTCGTAAATACACTCGCCACAAAAGGCAATGCACTCACACGACCTTGAACTAAACCATGAGAAGAAACTTCCATAGCGGTCAATGTCGCGCCTTGATTTAATAATTGCTGTAACTCTAATTGAATATCAACCGCAGATCCTGTGGTGTTCATCGCAGGAACAACATGACCTAAAAGTCCGTTACCTACTGTTCCCATCACAGCACTTGTTTCACCTAAACCTTGTGCCCACTGTGCTAACAATTGTGTTGTTGTCGTTTTTCCATTAGTCCCAGTAACACCAATCAGTTTCAGTTTTTCCGCAGGTTGATGATAAAAATGTCCCGCTAACTTTGATAATTCTGCATTAAGATTATCAATGTAAATAACTGGAATACCGTGACTTTCACGGATTTCACCATGCGTTGCAACATCTTGTGCTTCCGCTAATACCGCCGAAACACCTTGAGCAATTGCTTGAGGAATATAGCGTCTACCATCAGTTTCATGACCTTTGATGGCGATAAAAAGATCACCGCTCGCCGCTTTTCGGCTATCGAGTGTCATGTCTTTGAGCATCAATGACGGTGCTTGTATCCCGAGTGCCCCTAATAGGTCACTTAAGTTAGGATCGGCCACTTGTATCCTCTTCTTTTTTAATTACAAATTCATTTTTATCGTCTGGCGTCAATGCGTCAGGTTCTACGTTCATTGTGCGTAAAACCGCACCCATGATCGCGCCAAACACCGGTGCAGAAACTGCCCCACCATAGTACTTCCCTGCTTTGGGTTCATTGATTACGACAACCAATGCAAAACGAGGGCGACTTGCTGGAGCAACACCCGCCGCATAAGAGATATATTGATTGATATATTTTCCGTCTGGTCCTACTTTCTTCGCTGTCCCTGTTTTAATCGCAACACGATAACCTTTAATTGCAGCACTCACACCGCCACCACCGGGCAATGCAACGCTTTCCATCATATGAACGACGGTTCTCATCACAGGCTCGGGGAATACGCGAGTTCCGGGTACTGGAGGGTCAACTTTTGTAATAGAAAGAGGACGGTAAATACCAAAACTACCAATCGTTGCGTAGACACGCGCTAACTGTAACGGCGTTACCATTAGCCCATATCCGAAAGAGAAGGTGGCCCTTTCAAGATCGGACCACCGTTGTTTTTTTATTGGAAATATGCCACTACTTTCGCCAACTAGCCCCAAGTTAGTTGGCTTCCCGAATCCAAATCGTGAATAAACATCCACAAGTTCAGATGCAGGCATCGCTAACGCCAGTCTTGAAACACCAACGTTACTCGATTTCTGTAATATTCCTGTTATCGAAAGCTCATGATATAACGCCACATCTTTTATCTGATGCCCGCTAATACGATAAGGAACGGTATTAATAACACTATTTTCTTTAATAATATGATTGTGGAGCGCACTCATCACAACCATCGGTTTTACGGTAGAACCTGGTTCAAAAATATCGGTGATAGCACGATTACGCATCGCATCTTTAGGCGTTCCCGTTAAATTATTTGGGTTGTACGATGGGCTGTTAGCCATCGCCAGCACTTCACCGGTATTTACATCAACTAAAACAGCGGTTCCCGACTCTGCTTTATTCTTAATAACCGCATTGGTTAATTCGCGATAAACCACAGATTGCAGACGTTCATCGATACTTAACATCAGGTTATGAGCAGCTTGGCTGTCTGTTTGAGCGATATTCTCGATAACACGGTTAAAACCATCTTTACGAACAACACGCTCACCAGGAGCACCTGTCAACCACTGGTTAAAGCTTTTTTCAACACCTTCAATACCATCACCATCAATATTTGTTACACCGATGATGTGAGCAGTTACTTCGCCTGATGGATAATAGCGTTTTGATTCTTGGCGCATATTAATTCCAGTGATTTTTAGTTTACTAATATAATCACTAATTTCAGGGTTCACTTGGCGAGCCAAGTAGATAAAACGAGCGGAAGGCGTTGCGACAATTTTTTGCTCGATGTGATTCACTGGCATTTTCAGTGCATCAGCAAGTGCTAACCAACGAGAATCTGTCATATCGGGATTAGCATCTAATACAACTTTAGGATCTGCCCAAATGGCAAAAACAGGCACGCTAACGGCAAGAGGCCTCCCCATTCTATCGCTGATCATGCCTCTTGCTGTCGGTACTTTTTGTACACGTAGAGAACGCATATCCCCTTCACGAATAAGGGGATCGGGGTTAATAATCTGTAAATAGGCAACACGGATTAATAGCGCGGCTAAAGCGATACCAATACCACCGCAAAGCAACGCAAAACGCCAACTCACAAATCCTGTTTTTTCTTCAGGCTTGCGTAGTTTGGCATTTGACTTTGTTTTTGCTTTCGCTTTTGCCGAACGTGAAAATTTCATACTTGCCTTAATTATTTAGTAACCACGATGTTCTCTTTTGTTGGGTCAACATGGATCATTCCCAAACTATCACTTGAAAAACGCTCTACTCGGCTATGGTCAGCCAGTGCGTTTTCTTCAAGAATGAGATTGCGCCATTCGATCTCCAATACGTTTTTCTCCAGCACTAAACGCTCTTTCTCGGCTGTTAATAAACGTGTCTTATGTGCGGTCGTCACGACATACACCGCAGAAATAATCACAGCAATCAGTAAACATACAGGTAATTTGCCATGACGCAGTAAATCCTGCCCTATAACTCTCGGTAGTGAGTGTCGTTCAGTAGACATTTATTCCTCAATACGTTGTGCTACACGCAATACAGAGCTTCGTGCCCGTGGATTTTCTTCAACTTCTACGCCTGTCGGTTTCATCTTGTGAATACTCGATAAGCGAGCACTTCCTAACTCTTTTATCTGCGCTTCTGTGAGAGGAATACCCGCAGGGACAACTGGCCCTTTACTTTCATCTCGAATAAAACGCTTCACCAATCGGTCTTCTAATGAATGGAAACTAATGACCGACAAACGTCCTTCTGGTGCTAAAACAGAAACAGCACCTTTTAATGCTTTTTCAATTTCATCTAATTCGCTGTTGATATAGATACGAATTGCCTGAAAGCTACGTGTTGCTGGGTGCTTATGTCGTTCTTTTACTGGGCTTGCGTCGCTAATTAAATCAGCCAATTGTTTGGTTCGAGTCAAAGGCTCTTCTGTTTTGTTACGTGCAACAATGGCGCGAGCAATACGCTTAGCAAATCGTTCTTCACCAAAGGTTTTCAATACCCATGTGATGTCTTCTTCTGCTGCTGTCATCAGCCATTGTGCGGCTGATTGCCCTGATGTTGGGTCCATACGCATATCAAGAGGTCCATCACGCATAAAAGAAAAACCACGTTCTGGATCATCAAGTTGAGGTGAAGAAACACCTAAATCCAGTAATACACCATCAATTTTCCCTGCTAAACCTAACTCAGTGACATACTGCTCAATATTTGAAAACGGCCCATGAACAATAGAAAAACGAGCATCATCAATTTCATTAGCAACAGCAATCGCTTGTGGATCTCTGTCTATCGCAATCAAGCGACCTTGTTCGCCCAATTGCGATAAAATTAGACGAGAGTGCCCTCCGCGACCAAATGTTCCGTCGATATAGATACCTGAAGGTTTAATATTCAGGCCATTCACTGCTTCATCCAGTAATACACTGGTATGACTAAAATTATTCGTTGTCATTATTTAAAGTGATAAATCCAATAGTCGTGTCGATAACGGTTCCTGTGAGGTTTGCTCGGCTACAATGTCTTTTTCGATCTGTTTGTACCAGACCTGTTCATCCCACAATTCAAATTTATTGAATTGACCGACTAACATGACCTCTTTTGTTAGCCCCGCATGCTGTCTTAGCGTGCTAGCTAACAAAAGACGTCCTGCGCTATCCATTTGGCATTCGCTGGCGTGACCTAATAACAAACGTTGAACTCGACGTTCCGCAGGATTCATGGAGGACAAAGCCGCTAATTTTAACTCAATCTTTTCCCATTCTGGAAGGGTATAAAGCAATAAACATGGCTGATTGAGATCAATGGTACAAACCATTTGACCTTCAGAAATCTCACTCAGCGTTGTTCGATAACGGGAAGGAACTGTTATTCGCCCTTTGCTGTCAAGATTAACGAGTGTTGCTCCACGAAACATCCTCATTACCCCCAGCTTTGTAATTTACACCACATTATCCCACAAATCCCCACAAATAGAGTTTACGGATGGTATGAAAACGTTGTCAAGCCAGATATAGGAAGCTTTATTTATATTTACAGTAATTTGGTAGATACTCTGGAATGTTTAAATTATCGACAAAAAGAAAAAAAGAAATATTAACACTATGATTAATAGAGGTTATTTTTCAAATTCTATTTTTAATCACGAAAAGTAATTATTTATAGCGATTACAAGGAAGAAAACCAGATAAAGAAATCATAATAAGTAAATCATGATTTTTATTATAAAAAACTAATTTATTGCAGTTCATTTACCTTTAGCCAACATAATAATTTGAGGTTGCTTTTATATAAACAAAAACAGCAAGACGAAAAAAAATAATTCAATATCATGAAGATAGTTATTTCTTTTTTTCTTAAGTTTCCCAAAATAAAATTAATTACTCATTAAATTTAAGCAATATCACTTATGGATATGTCAAAATTCAATCTACTAATTTAGCAAAATGCGAGAAATAGTAAAAAAACGCTTAAGATTAATCTCAAATTTAATATTCTCTAAGCAATTCGACATTCTTAAATCAAATAAAACATCCCCGTTTTAATTTAATAAAACAGGGATGAGTATAAATGCAGATAATTACCAACAGAGCGACATCAATTAACGCGCACGCCCCAAACTGCCTCGACGACATAAATCACGACGAATACGTGTAATTCCTGCTTGCGGTTTTTGTTCTTCTTCAAGACTCGCAAGAACAAGTTCTAACACACGTTCTGCAATATCACGATGTCGTTGAGCGACAGATAAAACAGGACATTCAAGGAAATCCAATAACTCATGATCACCAAAAGTCGCAATAACCAATTGTGTTGGTAAACGACCACTACGTTGTAATGTCACATCCATAACCCCTTGTAATAAAGCGAAAGAGGTAGTGAATAACGCATCAGGCATTGGATTGTTATTTAACCATTCAGAAAAAGCAGCCGCAGCAGCTTCTCGTTCATAGCTATTTGCATATAGGTAGGTGACTTCTCTAGGATCATCTTTCCATACATTACGGAAACCTTGTTCACGTAAAAAACTCACAGAGAGTTCAGGAAGTGCGCCTAAATAGAGTACAGATTGCGAAGGGAATGCTTTTAATTCTGTTGCCAGCATTTTGGCATCTTCTAAGTCATCGCCAACAACACTGATAAAATGCTCACTTTCTAATGCTCGGTCTAACGCAATAATCGGTAATGAGCGATTTGCCCAACGCTGATAGAAAGGATGCTCTGGTGGCAATGCTGTTGAAACAATAATGGCATCAACTTGACGTTGCAGTAAGTGCTCAACACAACGAATTTCGTTGTCTGGCTGGTCTTCTGAACAGGCAATCAGTAATTGATAACCGCGTTGACGCGCTTGTCGTTCAAGGTAATTTGCGATCCTGGTATAACTGGTATTTTCCAAATCAGGAATAACCAAACCAATAGAACGCGTACGACCAGCACGTAATCCCGCGGCAACAGCGTTCGGGTGGTAATTATGCTCTCTGACCACCGCCATCACTTTTTCAACAGTCTTGTCACTTACACGGTACTGTTTCGCTTTACCATTAATGACATAACTTGCTGTTGTTCGTGAAACACCAGCCAAGCGGGCGATTTCATCCAGTTTCACATTAGCCTCTTTTAATTATTAAATGTGTTATTTATTACATATTGCTATGAATTTCAGTCATCATGCTGATCTGAGTTTGCATTTTAACACAATTTACTGATAAAACCGTATGCGTCAACGTTTCCGTTTATGTCTTTTATCAATTATTTCAATCATTATTATCTATCAATAAGTAATTTCAAAAGAAAAAAGCACCATTTAGGTGCTTTTTCATCAATTAAAATTAATCTTGATACATTAATTCGATTTCATTTCGATAGCGTTCAAAAATAATTTTACGGCGAAGTTTCAATGTTGGTGTTAATTCACCCGATTCCATAGAAAAGCCTTCAGCAAGAAGAGTAAAGCGCTTAACTTGATGAAAACTTGCAAAGTTTTTTTGCATTTCACGTAAACGTTCATCAAATAGCTCTTTAATTTTAGTATGGCGTAATAATTCCATACGATCTTGATATTTTAGATTTAATGCACGCGCGTGTTCTTCTAATGCATCAAAGCAAGGTACGATAAGTGCAGAAACAAATTTGCGTGTATCTGCGATCACCGCAATATGCTCAATAAAGCGGTCTTGCCCTAATGTTCCTTCGATCATTTGTGGTGCAATGTATTTACCATTTGACGTTTTCATTAAATCTTTTAAACGTTCAGTGATAAATAACATGCCATCACTATCAAGTGCACCAGCATCTCCGGTACGTAACCATCCATCTTCTGTAAAGGCATCCGCCGTATCTTCAGGCTTATTGAAATACCCTTTCATGACAATGCTGCCACGTACTTGGATTTCGTTTTCTGCGCCAATACGCACTTCGACGCCCGGCAATGGGGTGCCAATAGAACCTAATTTATATTTGTTCTCTTCCCAGCATGAAACTGTGGCGCAGGTTTCTGTCATACCATAGCCATATTTAATATTGATACCAGTAGCCAAGAAGAAGCGGATCACAGCATCATCTAAACGCGCTCCTGCCGCAGGTAAAAAGCGAACTCGCCCACCTAAAATTTGACGCACTGGACTTAACACTTTTTTATCTGCAAAACGATAACATAAGCGGGAAATAAAGCCCTGTTGACGTTGATTTAGTTGTGCTTCACGCTGTTTTTCACCCTGCTTTATCGCCCATTTAAAGATAAATTGACGAAACACTGAAGCTTGAGACACTTTATCTTGAATAGCGCTATACACTTTCTCATAAAAGCGAGGAACGGCGCACATCACGGTAGGTTTAACCGCACTCATTGCCTCTCTGACAGCATGAGTGTCAGTCAAATACACGTTAACCGCACCTGTATGCATCACATAGAAGCTCCACGCACGTTCAAAAACGTGAGAAAGAGGTAAGAAACAGAGAGAAACATCTTTATCAGATAATGAGAGACGCTCATCATGTAGATAAAGTTGTGATGCTAGACTTGTATAGTCAAGCATAACGCCTTTAGGTTCACCTGTGGTTCCTGATGTATAAATCAGAGTAAACAGATCATCTAAATTGCATTCATTAATACGCTGTTTTAACACGTCATCATGCTGAAATGTTGACTGGTTAATTAAATTTTCCAGATAGCATGAAGGTATATTTTCGTTTAACACAACATCAGAGTTAAACACAATAATATGTTCAAGCTGAGGACATAACGCTAATAATTCAGAAACAATATCGTATTGCTTTTGGTCGCCAACAAAAAGAATACGAATATTCGCATCATTTAAAATGTAAGCGGCTTGTTCAACACTACTTGTTGCATAAAGAGGAACAGTTACTGCGCGTAGCTGCAAAGAAGCAATATCAGCTAAAGACCAATCAATGGTATTTTGAGAAAAGATCCCAATATTTTCTTGAATATCCACACCCATTTCTAACAATGCATTTGAGAGCGCGCGTGTTTTCTTTTCAACCAACTCCCAAGACATTTCGATATTGCGCTTAGCATCCCACTGACGATAAGCAATTTTATTCCCGCTGTGCAAAAATTGCATCTGCAATCTTCTAATTATATGATAATCATGAAGATTATTATTAGTTATCATAATTTTCCTGCTATTTATGGAAAAGCGACCGTGTTATGAAACCGAAATGGAGAAAATGTCTCCCTTACAATTTCAGCTTACACATGTTCGCTGACTCGAATAAAAGTCTAAGTGATCCACCAAAATAAAGGAATTCAATTTTACATAAATTTGTAAAATTGTGAGTTATGAAAAGTTTTGTCAAAAAAGGCTATCTCATCATCGTGAGAAAACTAAATATGATGATCTTATTTTTTATGGAAAGCCGAAAAGAAAAGCTGATAAATAACAATAGGTAATTGTTATAACTTAATCAATGACAATATAGAGAGGAGAATATTAGTGAAAAAAAATAGGTTTAGCACAGTATAATACAAATAAGAGTCATTATTACAAAGAAAGGGCAAAAATAGTGACAGCAATCCAATTTAGTTTACCTAACTGCATAAACGCCATTTTGGTCATTAGCCGAATAGCTAACGTTATCTGCCACTATTTCTGCATAATTAGTAAAAAAAACTAATTATGAGCAAAAACACTCTATTTTTGACAAACTTCACTTAATAAATTTTTCATCCATAAGTGGCCTTTATCACGCGCTGTTGACTCATGCCAAATCAAGTAACATGGACGCTCTGTTTTTTCCCAAGGTAACGACACAGCTTTAATATCTAATTGCTCAGAATAACTTTCAACTAACCATCTTGGTGCAATAGCGACCAAATAAGTTCTAGATACAATATTTAATACACTATTTAAATCGGTTCCTTGATAAGTGATTAAATCTTCCAAATGAGTATCTTTATAATAAGGCGCACTAAATGAACCAATATCATCTAAAGAAACAATGGAATGTTGCTCATTTAATAACATCTCTTGGGTCACACTCTCTTTAATACGAGGATGTTTATTAGAAACGACTAAAACAACTTCGTCATTAAATAGTGGTTGTGAATGAAATTCAGTCTTTTCAAATTCCTTATAGCTAATAAAGAACTCAACTTCTTGATATTTTAATTGGTGTTCTATATTGCTATTTAAATAAGACTTAATATTAACGTTAATATTAGGTGTTTCATTTTTAATTTGTTCAACTATTTTGGGTGCTAGTTTTATATCTAGAGGACTACAAATAGATAAATTAAATATACGCTCACTTTGTTCTGGTTCAAATCCTGCTCCAGGAAGCTCGTTATGAACCAATTGTAAGGCTTGTCTTACTGGGCCAAAAAGTTGTTTAGCTCTTAATGTAGGTTGAATACCGCGTCCATAGCGAACAAATAATTCGTCATTAAACATAACTTTAAGGCGAGATACAGCATTACTCACTGCGGGTTGTGACATGCCCAGTACTTGCGCAGCACGGGTAACATTTTGCATTTGCATAACAGCATCAAATACCGTTAATAAATTAAGATCAACATTACGTAAATGCATATCTGCTGATTCTCTGCTGGTAACTGTTGCTGATGTGTAATCCGTCATTTCTTACTCCACTATGTTATCATAATAGTCAAATAAACATTATTAACTAATATATTATTAATAATAAATAAGCTTTAACTATTACTTAAACTATTTATTAAAATTTATTATTCATCATCCATGTATATAACTAAAAACATAATTTTCATATCAATAAAAAAACATATTTCATATAAGAAATTAATTTTGACATTAAAATTACATGTATAGAAAATGATTATATCAATATATATTACAACCTGTTTTACCTTCTGCCTTGCAAATAATAAAACAAAGTATGATAAAAATCATAATAAAATAATGTACTTTCATTCCTAAAATAGGTATCCGATATCTATTATTTTTTATAATACAATGATTTTTATTCTTACATTCAAAACGTTGCTCACATTTGTCAATTATTCCTCCCCTAACCCCCTCTTTTTCCCCTACCCACTGGCTGATTAAAAAAAAAGCAAACAATTGTTTAATTTTTCATTTCACTCTTTTTCAAACAACGTATGGAACATTAACCCAATCAATGAATGCTTGATAGTTATAATCATTAGTAAAAATTTAGATATTAGCCAGAATCACTATGAAAAATTTATAAATAACACTGACAAATGAATTAATAAATTCCAACACTTGACATCTTTATTGGTATTAGGTATCAATAAATACAGATTATTGAGAACTTATCTAAGGATGTTTCATGTCAAACGCAATTTTACTATCAAGCCTACTACTACTCGCAACTTTTATGCGCGGTCGGCTTATGGGTAAAAAGTGAAACACACCTGCCCTTAGAGAGAAAACCCGCGCTAGTCGCGGGTTTTTTTATACCTGGGAGAGCGCAAACAGCAAATAAAAAGAGAAAGGAACAGATTATGAGCCATGACGTGATTATTTTTGATACCACATTGAGAGATGGTGAACAAGCATTGCAGGCGAGCTTAAGCGTAAAAGAGAAGTTACAAATTGCTTACGCTTTAGAGCGTTTAGGTGTGGATATCATTGAAGCGGGCTTTCCTGTTTCTTCTCCCGGTGATTTTGAATCCGTACAAACCATTGCACGTGAAATCAAAAATAGCCGTATTTGTGCATTAGCACGCTGCGTTGATAACGATATTGATGTTGCAGCAGAGTCTTTAAAAGTCGCAGAAGCTTTTCGTATCCACGTGTTCTTGGCAACCTCGGCATTGCATGCTGAACATAAATTGAAGAAATCATTCGAAGATATTATTGAAATGGGCGTGAACTCAATAAAACGAGCTCGTCGCTATACCGATGATGTGGAATTTTCTTGCGAGGATGCGGGACGTACTCATATCGATAATTTATGTCGAATTGTTGAAAGCGCAATTAATGCTGGTGCAACCACCATTAATATTCCAGACACCGTAGGCTATACAACGCCTTATCAGTTTGGTGGCATTATCACCAACTTGTTTGAGCGTGTTCCCAATATTGATAAAGCTATTATTTCTGTTCACTGTCATGACGATTTGGGCATGGCGGTCGCTAACTCAATTACCGCAGTACAAGCGGGTGCAAGACAAGTCGAAGGGACAATTAATGGCTTAGGCGAACGTGCAGGTAACTGCGCATTAGAAGAAGTCATTATGGCGATAAAAGTCCGTGAGCAAATGATGAATGTTCAGACACGGATTAATCACAAAGAAATTTATCGCACCAGCCAATTAGTCAGCCAATTATGTAATACGCCAATTCATGCTAATAAATCTGTTGTTGGCCCCAATGCATTCGCGCATTCATCGGGTATTCACCAAGATGGCGTTTTGAAGAACCGCGAAACCTACGAAATCATGACTCCAGAATCTATCGGATTAAAAGAAGTGCAGCTGAATTTAACTTCTCGCTCAGGTCGTGCGGCAGTTAAACATCGTATGGAAGAGATGGGTTATCGTGAAACAGATTATAACTTGGATACTTTATATTCTGCCTTCTTACGTTTGGCTGATAAAAAAGGCCAAGTCTTTGATTACGATTTGGAAGCTTTAGCATTTATGGGACAACAGCAACAAGAGCCTGATGAGTTTGTAATGAATTATTTTAATACTCAATCGGGTTCATCAACCGTTGCTACCGCGAGTGTCAGCATTACTCATGGTGATAAAGAAATTACTGAAGCAGCAACGGGTAATGGTCCCGTCGATGCGGTTTATCAAGCCATCTCTCGCGCAACAGGTTATCCGTTGAAATTAGTCACTTACCAATTAACAGCTAAAGGTGAAGGCAGAGACGCCTTAGGGCAAGTTGATATCGTCGTTGAATATCAAGGACGTAAATTTCATGGAATGGGTTTAGAAACTGACATCGTAGGTTCATCAGCAAATGCCATGATCCACGTTATTAATAGCATTTGGCGCTCAGAGCAAGTCGAAATAGAAAAACGCAAACAACACACAACACAAGAAGCGGTTTAATTATGTCAAAAAATTATCATATTGCAGTATTACCCGGAGATGGTATTGGCCCTGAAGTCATGGCTCAAGCACAAAAAGTGATGAAGGCAGTTAGTGAGCGCTTCTCACTCAATATCACAACAAAAGAATACGATATCGGTGGCATTGCCATTGATAATCATGGTACTCCGTTACCCGCAGATACTTTAGTAGGTTGTGAACAAGCTGATGCGATTTTATTTGGTTCAGTCGGTGGTCCTAAATGGGAACATTTACCTGCAAATGAACAGCCAGAACGTGGTGCTTTATTACCATTACGTAAGCATTTTAAATTGTTCTGCAATTTACGCCCAGCTCGCTTATATGAAGGTTTAGAAGCCTACTGCCCATTACGAGCCGATATTGCACAACGTGGTTTTGATATTTTATGTGTACGTGAATTAACAGGCGGTATCTATTTCGGTCAACCTAAAGGTCGTGAAGGTGAAGGTGCACAAGAGCGTGCTTTTGATACTGAAATTTATCATCGTTATGAAATTGAACGTATTGCACGCTTTGCGTTTGAATCAGCACGTAAACGCCGTCATAAAGTAACCTCAATTGATAAAGCTAACGTATTACAAAGCTCTATTTTATGGCGTGAAGTGGTAACAGGGATCGCAAAAGAATACCCAGATGTTGAAATTCAGCATATGTATATCGATAACGCAACAATGCAGTTAATTAAAGATCCTTCTCAGTTTGATGTGTTGCTGTGCTCCAATATTTTTGGCGATATTTTATCTGATGAATGCGCAATGATCACTGGCTCTATGGGAATGTTGCCATCTGCCAGTGTTAACGAAGAACGCTTTGGCTTATATGAACCAGCTGGAGGTTCAGCTCCTGATATAGCAGGTAAAAACATTGCTAACCCTATTGCACAAATTCTGTCTGCCGCACTGTTATTACGTTATAGCTTTAATGAAGATAATGCAGCTCAAGCCATTGAAGATGCTATCACACAAGTGTTAGCAAAAGGCTATCGCACCGCAGATTTAGCGGGTGATGGTAACGCAATCACAACCGCCGAAATGGGTGATCGTATCGCTCAATATATTCGTGAAGGGGCATAACATGGGTAAAACATTATATCAAAAAATTTATGATGCACATGTTGTCAGAGAAGTGAGTGATGAAACACCCATTCTGTATATCGACCGGCATTTAGTGCATGAAGTGACATCGCCTCAAGCCTTTGATGGATTAAGGACAAAAGGTCGCCCTATTCGTCAACCGAATAAAACCTTTGCAACGATGGATCACAACGTATCAACACAAACTAAAGATATTAATGCTTGTGGTGATATGGCAAGAATTCAAATGCAAGAGTTGATGAAAAACTGCCAAGAATTTGGTGTCACGTTGTATGACTTAAATCATCCTTATCAAGGAATTGTTCACGTAATGGGGCCAGAACAAGGCATAACCTTACCGGGAATGACTATTGTTTGCGGTGATTCACATACAGCAACTCATGGCGCTTTTGGTTCATTAGCTTTTGGGATTGGTACTTCAGAAGTTGAACATGTTTTAGCAACTCAGACCTTAAAACAGTCTCGTGCTAAAACATTAAAAATCGAAGTTCAGGGTAAAACAGCCATTGGGATCACGGCAAAAGATATCGTATTAGCCATTATCGGCAAATTAGGTAGTGCGGGGGGTACAGGCTATATCGTTGAATTTGCAGGTGAAGCCATTGAAGCCTTAAGCATGGAAGGTCGAATGACCTTATGTAACATGGCAATTGAGATGGGAGCTAAAGCAGGTTTAGTCGCACCTGATGACACCACTTTTGACTACTTAAAAGGGCGTCAATTTGCGCCTAAAGATCAGTCATGGGATGAAGCCGTCACTTATTGGAGAACCTTAAAATCTGATGATGATGCAATCTTTGATGCCACAGTGACTATCAATGCTGCCGATATCGCACCACAAGTCACATGGGGAACCAACCCAGGCCAAGTCATTGCGATTGACCAAATTGTTCCATTATTAAACAGTTTTAACGATCCTGTTGAACGTGCCTCTGCTGAAAAAGCCTTGGCTTATATGGGATTAAGTGAAGGCGTTAACTTAACAGATGTCGCTATCGACAAAGTCTTTATTGGCTCTTGTACAAATTCTCGTATTGAAGATTTACGTGCTGCCGCTGAAATAGCCAAAGGTCATAAAGTCGCCTCTCATGTTCAAGCGATTGTTGTTCCGGGTTCAGGGCCGGTTAAAGCCCAAGCGGAAGCGGAAGGCTTAGATAAAATCTTTATTGAAGCAGGTTTTGAATGGCGCTTACCGGGTTGTTCAATGTGTTTGGCCATGAATAACGACCGATTAAATCCAGGCGAACGCTGTGCATCTACCAGCAACCGTAACTTTGAAGGCCGCCAAGGTCGTGGAGGTCGAACACACTTAGTTAGTCCTGCAATGGCGGCAGCTGCTGCTATTAATGGTCATTTTGCAGATATTCGTACATTTGCAGTGGCATCTTAAAGGAGAACACAATGAATAAATTTACTCAACACACGGGTATTGCGGTTCCTTTAGATGCAGCAAATGTGGATACCGACGCCATTATTCCTAAGCAATTTTTGCAGAAAGTGACGCGTACTGGTTTTGGTAAACACCTGTTTCATGATTGGCGTTTTTTGGATGACGAAGGCACTCAGCCTGATCCTACATTTATTTTAAATCAGCCAATTTACCAAGGCGCTTCTATTTTATTAGCACGAGAAAACTTTGGTTGTGGATCATCTCGTGAACACGCACCTTGGGCATTAACTGATTATGGTTTTCACGCCGTTATCGCACCCAGCTTTGCTGATATTTTTTACGGAAATTCATTTAACAATCAATTATTACCCATCAAATTAAGTGATGATGAAATCTCACAATTATTTGATTGGGTAAAAGAACATGCTGGTACACCAATTACCGTAGATTTAGTGGCACAAGAGGTTAGAGCGGGTGAATTACATTTCTCTTTTGAAATCGACTCATTTCGCCGTCACTGCATGATTGAAGGATTAGACAGCATTGGATTAACGCTGCAACACCAAGATGATATTAGTGCTTACGAGGCAAAACAACCCACCTTTATGCGCTAACTACAGTAATTTTTTCACCTTCTTCTACTTTCTGTGATGTTTACTTTGTCATTCTTGCCGTAAATTCATTTACGGCTTTTTTTTGCTCAAATAAAAAAGCCAGTGATCCGTATCACTGGCCGGTAATCACCGAATGCTCAAATGGGGGAGTCTGTCAGTATTCGTAATTTGTGATAACTAACATGAGAGCTAACTTTAAACACAGGCATTATCGGTCTAATATAAGGAAATTAAAATTGATCACTTTATCAAGGGATTTCCTCTTTTATGACCTCACCCCGCTTAGAGTTACAATTTATTCGCTTATGGCAAGCCTTTCAGGGAAAAGCAACCGAAACAACGTTACAAGAATTAGCACAAACCCTGCATTGCACACGTCGTCATGTCCGCTCTTTATTAAATAAAATGCAAGAAATAGGTTGGATAAATTGGCAAGCAGAAGTCGGTCGAGGTAAAAAATCCACGCTTATTTTTCATTCTAATGCACTTGAGATCCAACAAAATCGCGCCGAAAGACTAATAGAAGATAATGATATTGAAAAGCTTGTAGCACTAATGGGTGATAAAGATTCTGTACGCCAAATGGTGCTCTCACAAATTGAAAAAAGCTTTCATCCCGGTCAACAATTACTACGTATTATTTACTACCGTCCCTTTAAAAATTTATTACCAGGAACACCATTAAGGCGCTCTGAATTGCATTTAATGAGCCAAATATTCAATTCGTTGGTGCATCTAAAAGAGGAAAATGGGGAAGTAGAAGCGGAATTAGCTCATCATTGGCAAATGCTCACAGAGCAACATTGGCGATTTTATTTACGTCCCTCTATCTATTTTCATCATGGTCG
This sequence comes from Proteus sp. LHD240705, assembly GCF_047921555.1. Lineage (NCBI taxonomy): Bacteria > Pseudomonadati > Pseudomonadota > Gammaproteobacteria > Enterobacterales > Morganellaceae > Proteus > Proteus sp. LHD240705. The sequence goes on along the minus strand of NZ_JBLRMI010000009.1, from coordinate 58,376 downwards.
AGAGCTTACACTTGAAGATATCAGCACTTCTTTAATGAGAATGAAACACTGCAATCCTCTTTATGCCCATATAGAACAAATTTCCTCACCTCAACCTTATGTGCTCGACATTTACTTAAGCGAAGCTGATAAGCAATTTGCAACGTTATTAGGGAGTCCACAAGCTGTTATTTTGCCGCAAGAATGGGCATCACTTCCCTCTTTTGCACAACACCCTATTGGCACAGGCGCTTATCAAGTTATCGCTAATGATAAACATAAGCTGCAAATCAAGGCCTTTAATCGCTATTTTGGCTTGCGGGCATTATTAGATGAAATTGATATTTGGGTCGTTCCTGAACTGAATAACAAGATGGTTTGTTCAACTATTCATTTAACGGACGATGATACCAATAAAGATTCATTAGAAAGTCGTAAAGAGGAAGGGTGTTATTTTCTTCTCTATGATAGTCGCTCAAAACTGTGCCAACAGACTGAAATAAGGGAATGGTTAAGCAGTGTATTGACCCCTGTTAATATGCTCACTCATTGTGATCCTTTCTATCAACGTCATTGGTCTCCCGCTTATGGCTTATTACTTCATTGGCATCACAGTAAATTAATACGCCAACATCCTAAACCAGCTTCATTAACAAAACTCACTGTCACGCTTTATAAAGAGCATCATGAATACAGTACTATTGCAGACTTAATAGAAAGTATTTTATCTCAGTATGATATTGAACTAACCATTCAAGTACTTGATTATGAACAATGGTATTACGGTGAAGCTAATAGTGATATTTGGTTAGCGACAGTGAATTTTTATAAGCCTTTAGAGTTCTCAATTTTTGCTGCACTTTATGAATTACCCCTCTTTCACCAATGTTTGGGAGCATCGTTCTCACAAGAGCTCACATTATGGCATCAAAAATCTTTGCCACTTGAAGAGTGGTGTCGCCAGCTAACACAAGATATTTGGCTTTACCCTCTATTTCACCATTTATTAGAGCTACAAGGGCAGAGAACCATACGAGGTGTCAAAATGAATACTTTTGGCTGGTTTGATTTTAAATCAGCGTGGTTTACACCTGATATCGATACACCAAGATTAAAATAGGTTATCGTCTCTTTTCAGCATACGGATTAGCCATTATTTGCGTTAATTCACAGAAACCTTGAAAGTTATAAACACCCACATAAATGCTTAGGGGATTTATTCACTTTTTCTGTGGATATCTATGTGAAAAAGAGTGAGATAATCAGGGTATAGTTTTTATATTGTTAGAAAGGCTGTTGATATAAATTTTAAAATATCACTTATAATTCAAATTAATAGCTATATTTCAATGCCTATTTCAGCGATTGGATAAAACAATTAAAATACTCTCCTGCTTAAATCGCACAAAAAATAACCACAGGGTGTTTTATCCACAGGTTATGCCGATTAGTTAGACAAAATAGGATAATTTTGGCAAATATCTGCAAAAGTCAAGGCTGTAAATCAGAACAGTGATCTCACTTTCTGTGAGTTATCCCATAAAGCTGTGGATAACCTAGTGCAAAAGCCTGTTTATGATTTCAGGATAACCGTGCACAACTTAGAATTATAAATTTCAATTGGCGAGTTAACTCAAAAAAATGATGATATATCATGCTATTATGATTTAAATGAAATAAAGCTAAATACGTTATCAATAACCTGTTTTTTCTGTCTATTATTTATACAAGAAGATAATAACTATGTTTACGCCACCAGTAGCGCCCGAAAATGAGCAAGTTTTATTCGAACGAGCAAAAGCGCTTGCAGGTTATACTTTTGGTGAACTTGCCTCTTTTGCACAACTTCCTATACCAATTGATCTTAAAAGAGATAAAGGCTGGGTAGGTATGTTGTTGGAATATTATTTAGGTGCAAGTGCAGGTAGCAAACCTGAGCAAGACTTCAGTGAGTTGGGCATTGAACTCAAAACAATTCCAATTGATAGATTAGGTATGCCTTTGGAAACAACTTTTGTCTGTGTCGCAGCATTAACCGGAAACAGCGGTATTACATGGGAAAATAGCCATGTAAAACGTAAACTCTCAAAAGTATTATGGGTGCCTGTTGAAGGAGAAAGGGAAATACCATTAGCACAACGTCGCGTCGCCTCTCCATTACTTTGGAGCCCTAATAGGACGGAAGAAGAATTATTACGTCATGATTGGGAAGAGCTAATGGATATGATTGTGTTGGGTAAAGTAGAAAGCATTACCGCACGCCACGGACAAGTCTTACAAATCCGTCCTAAAGCAGCTAACAGCAAGGCATTAACCGAAGCCATTGGTGAAAATGGACAACGTATTATGACATTACCCAGAGGCTTTTATTTAAAAAAGAATTTTACCGCTCCACTGCTTGCTCGTTATTTTCAGCTTTAACGTTATCGTAGTTAAGATATTTGTTATCTGTGAAACAGCCCCAAATCAAATTGGAGCTGTTTTTTTAAGTTATGGCATCTCAATGATTAAAAAAAATCACAACTGTTTTTCCACTAATGCCAAAGGCGACCATGTCGATAACGACATAGTTTCATGATTGTTTACGACAGTAAATTGTTGCTGATTGAATATTGCCATATCTTGGATAATATTTGCCACCCCTTGTAATGATAACTCTGAGGATGTTTCAGTAACCGAAATAACCGGTTTCTGTTCTTTTTCATTAACCTCATTTACTGCCACTTTTACATTTAGTGTAAATTGCTTATCTTGAGTTTGATATTGTGTATTATTACCCACTTGAGATGAAATCAATGTTTCATTTTCCGTCAATCCAGTCACTAAAATATGACTGTTTTTTCCTTCATCATAAACCGTCACATGACCTTGTCGCTTTTGCACCACATATACATTGCTACCTTCACCGCCACTCAGATAATCATGACCAAATTGAGAAATTAACAGATCGTTGCCTTCACCTCCGCTCAAGCGATCATTACCTTCTCCAGCAATTAAAATATGATGCCCTTTATTGACAAGAATATTATCATTACCTTTTCCACCATCAATAACTGAGCTTATATTATTATGATTAATAACAATATCATTCCCATCATTCAGTTCAAGAATAGGCAATAAATCAATGAGTTCTTTTGGTTTATCTGCAAGTGCTGCTGATAATGGAGTTGAATAAGGCACTACTGAATTAACACCATAGGCAGATAATGCTTCTTTATTTAAAATAAGTGATTCAGGGATCACTAATAAATCATCATTATTACTTATATTTAAATTCAAATTAACTACAGGCATTAGCAAATTTGAATAGCTATCTTTAGTTGGTAATGTAAAAACAATATTATCTTTATCTATTAATCGAATACTTACGTTTGTATCGACGATTTTATTTAATAGCTCTGAATCGAAAGATAGCGTTAAATAATCATCAGGAAGATAGCGATGAGATAAAAGGCCATCTTTAAATGTTAAATCAAAACCACTTATATCTGTTAAAAAGAAATGGCTCACATCAGCATCAGTTAGTTTATCGATATAGTCAGATAGTGAGATATTTACCCTTTCATTGTTATTGTTTGTTAAAAATGTTTTTATTTGATAACTGTCATTTCCCTGACTTAATTTAATGTATGAGTTAGCCTCAATACCAAAATAATGATTATTTTGGTTATTCCCGTGAATACCAAATCGTAAATTTGTTCCAGATGAGAAACCACTATATTTAAACTCTGGCAATAATTTTATATTTCGACTCTGACTTTTAAAAGCAGTCACAACTAAATTATCATACTCATTAATATAAAAATCTTTAATTGCTAATTTTGATTCATTATATTTTTCTAAATAACTAAACTTGTATAATACCTTATCTTTAGTACTTTCATCCAACGTGAGTGTAAAACCATCTTGAGTTATTAATGTATAACGATGTGAATGCGTATTATTTACTGAATCATCATAAACATTTTTCAATGTCACAGAATGATAAATATATTTTCCCTCCTGATTTTCATTATTAATTTTAAAATCAAAAATAATATCTTTTTTATTACGTTTTATTGATGTTATCTCATCAAAACAATAATTAAACCTTACAACACTAGATCCGAAATTATTAGTTTCATTAATTATAGTTTCAAATAATTTATTATAACTCTGTTCTAAAGAAGAACGTAAAATAACATAGCTATCATTGCCCTCCCCCCCTTCAGCATAACCTTCATTTAATACAAGTGTATCATTTCCCCCTTTACCATATAAATGATCAACACTACCAGCACCATTTAAATAATTATCCTCTTCATTACCCAAAATATAATCATCACCTGTTTTACTGCCAATAACATTTTCAATACTGTCTAAATACGCAATGACTTGCTGATCTTGTAACTCTATATTAGGCATTGTATCAATGAGTTTTTTCGAATAAAAACGCCCTTCACTTTGATAAAGATAAAGTTTTGAATGAAAACTTTGGCTATTAGTTTTATCTTCTGAGTTTTGAAATTTAACGTAATTATGTTGTAAATCGACTTTATAACCCGTGTATTTACCTGTAGTTTTTATCAGGCGAAGTGTATCATTTCCTTCTCTACCATAAAAACGACTCGCATAATAAGGTGACTCTGATGTAAAGACATTAAATACATCATCTTTTTCACCACCACTTAATCGCTTAGTGCCATTATAAATATCGAATGTATTTTGAGTTATTGAGGGTGCTGCAATAATATCATTACCATTATGTGTGTTAAAATAAAGCACTGCATTTTCATGCCAATCCGAAGTATAGTATTTTTCAATATTATTAGTTTTTATTAATCCATTCTCTAATTTACTTTCTCCTAATTTATTAATTACATATTCTTTAGTCGTTTTACTATTCTTAAAAAAATCTTCATCCACTATCTCGCCAAAAATAGCATCTTCGTCGTCAGAAGCAATTTTTATTGTATATCGGTTTAACTCATTAATATAAAAATCCATATCAAAAATAAGTTTTTCATCTGTGGCAATCGCTTCTTTAGGTAAATAATATTTATAGGCTGTTTTTTTCGCACGCAGATTAGGATGAAGCGCTGACATTTCTTCAGCTTCTTTTTGGCTCATATTTTGTGCTATTCGCTGAGAAATAAAATCTTTTGAAGGTATTAAAATAGAATCGACTGTTTCTTCTATTAATGTAGAAATAACTTTATAATAATAATGTTCTTGATAAATCTGTTTTTCATTTGTATAAAAATAGCTACTATTTGGGCTCTGTTCTTTTATTTCTTCATAATGAGTTAACGCTTTTTTATCAATCATCTCTTCAAGTTGATTTTCGGTGTCTAAATATATTATCTCATTTTTCTTATCTGGCATAATATCGCCCATAAGAAAGGCATGAAAACCATTATTTAATTCCTCCATAGGTGTAAAATTGACTTGTTTTTTTGCCTCTTCAATTAATCTTACTGCATTATAAATTGAAGTTGCCAATGCAATCAAAGTACTCGCGACAATACCAATAGGTCCTGCAATTGTTGAACCTGCAAGTATAGCTATAGAAATGCCTACAGTAACAAGCCCTGAAACAATCGCGAATGAACCATTAACGATATAATCAATTTTTCTCTTTTCATCAGTCTCACCTGAAATACGGCTGAAATTATCATAAGCATGATAAATATCAAATCCAACTGAAAGCACATTAAGCGCAATCCCTACTCGCGTGCTTATCTTACTCACATATTCCAAAGGGTTGTGTCGATATCGCAATAATCCTTTTGCTATTGCAATTTCAATTATTTCAGAAACCCCATTAAATGCCATTTCAGACCACATTAAGGACAAGTCAGTAATGATTTCTTTTCGTTGTTGTAAAGATATATTTGGGTTATTGAGTTGTTCTGCTAAAGAAAAAGTATTATTAACAGACTGCCACATGGAATAACCAATATTAGCATAACCTACCTTACTCAATATTTTCATATGTCTAGGTATTTTTAATGAAGGTTTTCTGATGCTCTCCCAATAATGCTCATCAAATGGGACTTTTTCTAATTCTAAAATTTTAACTAATCGTTCATAACTTGCAAGATAATCAATACGCTCAGCATTAATTGAAATTAATTTTTTTATATTCTCTTCTTTATTATTTAATAAGCTTCTAATAATAGAAATAGCTGTTTTATCATCATCTGTTCCCGAAGCACATAAGAAATAATCATTTAGCTTATCCGCATCGAATGTAAAATTAGAATAATCATGATTTTTTTCAAAAATATCCGTATGCTCTATTTTTTTATTATTAATTTTCGCACCTAAGCTGATAAGTAGTCTTTTGTCTACTTCGATATCATGGATTTTTATTTTATCCTCTACAATTTCACTATTATTAAGCCCTAAGCTTAATTCAAATAAATTATCAGTTGATTTATTCTCATGTGATCTTTTTTGACTTAATGCTCGTACTTCGTTTATACCAAATGATGATAAAATATCTTTATTACTATTTAATGAGATTAAATAATCAACATCATTAATAGCAATATTATACTCTTGTTCATTTAAAGCTATTTTCAATAAATCAACCGTCAATTTATTTTTATTAGGTTCATTAAAATAATGAGAGAGTAAATCAATTGATGCGTCACTTAAATAATCAATCGATTTTGGTATATCATAAATATTATTTATTAATAATTTAATTCTATTTAAATTATCAGTTATAGTATCGTTTAAATAGTTAAAATCATAGCTGTTTTTCCATGCTTCTAAGGTTATATTTTCATTCACATACTGATTAAACGCTTTACTCATTAATGGATCATAAAGAGCAATATATAATTTATTGAATAATAAGGTGCTATTATCAATAGAGAAAACCTCTGAAATTTCTTTAAAGTATTTATGTATTGCATATTCAACTGAAATTTTGCCTTCGATAATTTTATCTATCACATTTTTAATAGTGACTGATCCTAGTGATTCACCACACCAAGCTCCAAAAATATTATTCAGCTGGAAAGAATTTATCTTTCTTTCCGTTTTTTCGTTAAATGTCGTTCTATACTTATCAATACCAATGCCTTTTAATTCTCCGTCATATAAATCAAAAACGGGCTCTTGATAATTTATTTCATTAGCAATTTCTAATACAACGTAATTTTTATTATTGATAATTTTATTTTTTATTACACGAAGATGTGTTCCCGGTGCAATAATTGCTCTTTCTGAACTACCTGAATGAAGACTTGTTAATGGTTTAGCTCGGTGCTTTCCAACAATAGAAACATACACATTATCAGACGATGTTTTCTTTACTTTTTCAATATTACTAAAGCCATGAAAAATACCATCAAAAGCGAGCAAATTTCCTTTTTCATAATTATTTTTTAAAACATCACTATTTTTAACAGTAAATGATTTATATATTGGTGTATCAATATCAGAATATTTAGATAATAAAGAAAAGACACTAATTAAACTAGTTTCATTCGTTCTATTCAAAAAAAGTCCATCTGTCTTAATCAATGACTCAAGTAATTGATAACCTACTTTTTTAAACCATTGTATATCTCTTATTTTAGAATAAAATTCGATTCTCTCTTTTGTAGATAGAAGATGATTTTTATTAGTCATCTTATTTAAAAGATCATTTTTACGATTATATTCTGATGATAATAAAGTTATTTCATTCCTAGCATTATTATTGAGTTCTATTTTAGACGAAATTGTATTATTTTTAACATAAGAACCTTCATTAAACTTATTAAGTGAAGCGTCATGTTCTAACGTATATTTATCTTTTTTATCTATGCTTAACTTTCGTCCTACTTCATTTTTTGTATCAATAAATGAGGCTGAGATCTTTCGTTTATTTGTAAAATAATTATCATTGATCCCATCGTTCCATTTTTCATTTAAAGGCGCAATATAACCTAAATCAATCATAAATTGCTGAAACTTTGAAAATTCATCTGGTGATTGTAATACAACAGTGCCATTATTATTAATATAAAATAAATCATGTAATGTTTGATTTTTTGAATTAAGGGATTTATCAAATAGTGATTTAGGAACAAAAAAAGTGGCAGGAAAATTATCATGAATTACTGCAAAGGGATTAGCATCATCGGCACCATGATGGACTATTTCCATCCCTATTGATCGCCCCAATGCTGTGTTTAGTTCATTTTTTAGTTCTTTTATTTGCTGACTAATAAACCCTAATTGATGTCCTTCATTTTTTTCATATAATAATTGATTATTGTACAATATTTTTTGCTTATCAGTGAGTTCAGAGTAATTCACACTTTGTTTCCATTCCTCCCAAGATACAGGCATATTAACCCGTGTATTTGTTCCTAAATGGCTATAAGGATAAATCACCGTAAATAGATCATAATCCGCAATCATCGGTTTATTTGATATAGGATCAGCTATCACCAATACAGGTTCTACTTCAAGTCGATTATGGTGTTGAACTAAATAATACTGTTTTCCTTCTATTATTTGTAGTTCTAAAAAGAACTCATGTGTTTTATTATTGTGTATGACTTCAAAAATTAAAGGTGAATCTTTATCATAAGGATAATTGATCACCTTGCTCTCCATCAATTCGTCCACTCTTTCGGTAGAAAGATAAAGCTCACTCACAGATGCAACGCCTGTTTTTATTGCATCTGCTACTGCGTCCTTATATTTCAATAGATCTTTTTGTGCCGATGCTTTAGCCAGTGATTGATCGACAGGAATAAAACCAGCCATAGGTCCCCAATCAGAACTTTTCGCCTTGATAGCTAAACTCTTACTACTATATTCTCCCGATGAAATTAATGAAGTTGAGTTAGTATCGATCGGTCTTACACCAATAATAAGCCCTTTTTCTTCTGCTATCTGAGAAAATATCGCTTGATCTTTAATTGGCATACCTATTTTTACTTCGTTTAACTCCTTTTTTCTATGATTATTATAACCTAATGAATTTAATATCTTATTATTTTCTTTTTTGTTTAATTCTGAAAAGCTATTATATTCTTCTCTATTTGTGAAGCTGATTTTTTTTACTTTTTTATTTTTACTTAATAATTCATTATAGATGAGATTATTGTTATAGTCCTCGTCAGGATTTTCATAAGAGAAATAAATATTTGTATTTATTTCTAAATCTGATGGAAAAATAAATTCATTTTTAGGAAGATAACTACTTAATATAATGCCTTTTATTTCATTATTCTTGGCAAGATTATTTGCATATAATAAAAGCGCATTTTCTCTTTGATCGTTATTTCCATGAATGAAAATATTTTGAGGTAATTGCCCTCTATGCTGTAACCAAAGATGTTCTAATAAATCAGAACCTGCATTTTTGTTTTTTGATACATCAACAATAAATAAATCATATCCAGCCGCATGATATTCATCTACATATCTAAGATAGTTTTTTTCTATTTCATCTGCTTCACTCAGAAGAATAATGACATTTTCGTTAGTGTTCTTTCTTTTATCATTTAATGAATAATATGCATTTATTTTATCATTTCTTACTTTTTTTAAGATATCTGTCTCTGCTTTTATGAGTGTAAATCGATATGATTCATCATTATCTATTAATAATTTATTTTCTTCCATTTTATATTTTCCATTTAAATAATTTATTTATCTGAAAAATAATTGCATTATTTCATTAATGTAAATATAAAAAATAACACACATTAAAATAAGATGTATAATTATAATAAAACGAGTAAGAACAAGAATCGTTATTTTATAAAAAAATAGCTTCATATTATGAAGCTATTTTTTATTTAATAGACATCAAGCGAAGTTATTTTTTAGCTGCCTGCAAATAAAGCATATCAAGTGCAATTGTTGCCCCTGCAAGCGCAGTAATATCAGATTGATCGTAAGCTGGAGAAACTTCAACTACATCCATACCGACAATATTTAACGGTTGCAATGCACGTAAGATCTTCAGCGCTTTATCTGTTGTTAATCCACCGACAACGGGTGTTCCTGTTCCTGGTGCAAACGCAGGATCAAGACAGTCAATATCAAAAGTGAGATAAACAGGTAAATCGCCAACAATACCTTTGATCTGATCTACAAGATCAGCCACACCACGATCGTTAACTTGCGCTGCATCCAATACAGTGAAACCATTATTACTGTCATGATCAGTACGAATACCAATTTGAACAGAGTGGTTAGGATCGATTAATCCTTCATTTGGTGCATGGAAGAACATTGTACCGTGGTCAAATTTACTACCATTACCATAAGTATCGGTATGTGCATCAAAATGAACTAATGCCATTTTACCAAAGTGTTTTGCATGGGCACGTAATAACGGTAATGTGACAAAATGGTCACCACCAAACGTTAAACATTTTTTACCTGCCGCTAATAATTTCTCTGTATGAGCTTGTAATTTATCGCTCATATCTTGTGCATCACCGAAGTTAAAAACTAAGTCACCACAATCGACGACGCTTAAACGTTCACGCATATCGAAATCCCACGGCCAGCGGTTACCTTCCCACGCTAAATTCGTTGAGATTTGACGAATAGCGCCCGGTCCGTGACGAGTTCCTGCACGACCTGATGTTGCCATATCAAAAGGCACACCCGTAATAACCCAATCTGCATCACTGCTGTAAGGCTGAAAATTCAGTGGAAAACGTAAAAAACCAAATGCATTAGAGATCAATGAATTATCAGTCTCATTACCTAACGTACTATTTTTCATGCTATTACCTCTGTTACTTATTTAAAATAAGCAACATACAATCAATATGATAGATAAAGAGTGATGTTTAATAACATCACTCTTGCATTGGAAAGTGAAGAATTACTCTTCTTCTTCCAGATACGTATAACCGTATAAACCACTTTCAAATTCAGTCAGGAATTGCTCTTGTAACGCTTCATCTAACTGTGCATTTTTTACTTGAGTACGGAAACGATCTAACAGCACGGTAGGATTTAACTTAACGTACTGGAGCATATCGGCAACCGTATCACCCTCTTCACTTTGCTCGTAAGTCAGGTTACCTTTCTCATCAAGGTAAACGTCAACAGCTGCCGTATCACCAAATAAGTTATGCATATTGCCTAAAATTTCCTGATATGCCCCTACCATAAAGAAACCGATCATGGGTGGATATTCAGGATCATAAGCGGGCATTGGCATTGTTGTTTCAACACCATCACCATCAACATAATGGTCAATAATACCATCTGAGTCACAAGTAATATCGAGTAACACTGCGCGACGATCAAGAGGTTTATCTAGCCCTTCAATAGGTAATACAGGGAATAACTGGTCGATACCCCATGCATCAGGTAAAGATTGGAACAATGAAAAGTTAACATAGAACTTATCTGACATACGTTCTTGTAACTCATCAATAATAGGACGATGAGCGCGATTACTTGGATCTAAATCATACTGAATACGACGACAGATATTCAAATACAGCTCTTCTGCCCATGCACGCTCTGTCAGGCTTAACATGCCGTGAACATATTGAGTATGCACATCGTGTAAGTCTAATTGGCTATCGTGCAACCATTCACGTAATGAACGGCTATGCCCCTTAGTTTGCATCTCTTCCCATGTTTCCCAAAGACTTGCAATCGGTCTTGCAGCATCATCTTCAGGTGGTGTAATTGCCGTAAATTCATTACGCTCAACGCCAATCACATTAGAAATTAATACGGTATGGTGTGCCGTTAATGCACGACCTGATTCAGTAATAACAGTTGGATGTGGTAAATCATTTTCATCACATGCGTCACCAATCGCCCAAATAACGTTATTCGCGTATTCATTAAGGCCATAGTTAACAGAGCAATCAGATTGTGAGCGTGTACCTTCATAGTCCACACCTAAACCACCACCCACATCGAAATACTGAATATTTACGCCCAATTTGTGCAGTTCAACATAGAAGCGTGCAGATTCACGAACACCCGTTGCGATATCACGGATATTCGCCATCTGTGATCCCAAATGGAAATGCAGTAATTGCAGGCTATCTAAGCGGTCAGCTTGGCGTAACATATCAATTAATTGCAGAACTTGTGTCGCAGCTAAACCAAATTTTGATTTTTCACCACCACTTGCCTGCCATTTGCCTGATCCTTGAGAAGCAAGACGAGCACGAACGCCTAAACGTGGAATAACTTCTAAACGTTCAGCTTCTTCAAGAACCATTTTAATCTCAGACATTTTCTCAATGACTAAGAAAACTTTATGCCCAAGTTTTTCACCTGTGAGTGCTAAGCGAATATACTCACGGTCTTTATAACCATTACAAACAATCACAGAGCTTGTCATATTGGCATGAGCAAGTACTGCCATTAATTCCGCTTTAGAGCCAGCCTCTAAACCTAAAGGCTCTCCTGCATTCACTAATGACTCAATCACACGACGTTGTTGGTTAACTTTAATTGGATAAACTAAAAAATAGTCACCTTTATAACCATAGGATTCACGCGCGCGATGAAACGCGGCATTAATCGAACGTAAACGATGTTGTAGTATTTGTGGAAAGCAAAAAAGTGCAGGTAAACGCAGGTTTGGTTGCTCTTCTTGAACTCGTTTAACCAATTCGGTTAAATCAAAAGTAGCATCAGGAACATCAGGATTAGGGCAAACACTAATATTTCCCCGATTATTCGCTAAATAGTAACCGCCCCCCCAATATGCAATGTTATAGGTCTGCTGCATCTTACGAGCGATGTTATCATTCATGACATTCTCCTTAGGGAGTATGAGTTTATACCTTGCCTGTCACCATAGTAGTCAATTATCTGACAAAAATCTGAAACGACTGATAAATAACAGTTGGAAGTAATGGCTCACTATATATTTTTATATGATTATCCAGCTATACGCAGGACATAATAGTAGAAAGTTCTTGAGTTAACCTATAACGAGTTAACACAATCACCTATTGGCAAGTAACAGACAACTTCGCTCTAAAGAGAAAGAGCTCAAAGAGGAAATTACTCTAGATATACTACGTGTATAGTATTGGTGAGTACTGTTTTGGTTTTTGAAAAGACTAACCTGTAGACAATGGAACATTACCCATTCACTCCACACATGGCTTAAACCCGTAAGCCATTTCCCTAACAGAGAAACAGGATCAGAAATCCTGCGGTTTACACTGTGTTCAGATTTCACAGTAACCGCGAGTTTATACCTTTACTTAGTTAAAAATGCAAAGCAAAAAGTACAAAAAACTTTTTTTTCTCTACTCCCTATTTTCTCAACACAAAAATAGCGGGCAACAAAAAATAAGATTAACTGTTTGATTCTGCTTTATCCCTATATTTGATTAAAAAAAGCTGGAATTAAAGAGAGAAGAGTCATAAAATGGACGTCTAGATGTTAAAACATCCATCCTTAAACCGTTTGTATTAAGGTAACGAGATATAATGACTACACACCTTTTTACTTCTGAATCAGTCTCAGAAGGTCATCCAGATAAAATCGCGGATCAAATTTCTGATGCCGTTCTGGATGCAATTTTAGAACAAGATCCAAAAGCACGCGTTGCCTGCGAAACTTACGTTAAGACAGGCATGGTTATGGTAGGCGGAGAAATTACCACCAAAGCTTGGGTCGATATCGAAGAAATTACACGTAACACTGTTCGTGAAATCGGCTATACCAGTTCCGAGATGGGCTTTGATGCTAATTCCTGCGCAGTTATCAGTGCGATTGGTAAACAATCTCCTGATATCAACCAAGGTGTTGACCGTGCAAATCCATTAGAACAAGGCGCTGGCGACCAAGGTTTAATGTTTGGTTATGCAACCAACGAAACTGATGTATTAATGCCTGCTCCAATTACTTATGCTCATCGCTTAGTTCAACGCCAAGCACAAGTCCGCAAAAGTGGTACTTTATCTTGGTTACGCCCTGATGCAAAAAGCCAAATTACCTTCCAATATGACAACAATAAAGTTGTTGGTATTGATGCAGTTGTATTATCAACTCAGCATTCTGAAGATATTTCACAAAAAGATCTGCATGAAGCTGTGATGGAAGAGATCATTAAACCTGTTCTGCCAGCAGAATGGTTAAATGAGCAAACTAAATATTTCATCAACCCAACAGGTCGTTTTGTTATCGGTGGACCAATGGGTGACTGTGGTTTAACCGGTCGTAAAATCATTGTCGATACTTACGGCGGTATGGCTCGTCACGGCGGTGGCGCTTTCTCTGGTAAAGATCCATCGAAAGTTGACCGTTCAGCAGCTTATGCTGCACGTTACGTTGCTAAAAACATCGTGGCAGCAGGTTTAGCAGATCGTTGTGAAATCCAAGTTTCTTACGCAATCGGTGTGGCAGAGCCAACATCCATTATGGTAGAAACATTTGGTACTGAAAAAGTCCCAACAGCACAGCTGATCCTGTTAGTGCGTGAATTCTTTGACTTACGTCCTTACGGATTAATTCAAATGTTAGATTTACTGCACCCAATCTACCAAAAAACGGCTGCTTACGGTCACTTTGGTCGTCCTGAATTCCCTTGGGAAGCAACAGATAAAGCTGAAATCTTACGTGAAGCGGCAGGCTTAAAATAAGTCTCTTGCCAATAACATCATGTTATTGATTTTAAATAAGACCACATCTTTATAGATGTGGTTTTTTTATGGCTTCTGTTTATAAAACCCATAAAAAACCCCGCAATCATACGGGGATCTCAATAAGAGAAAACGAGAACATAGATTTATGATGAAACGCTTTTTTTATAAAAAGCGATAAAAAGTTAGTTAGGATAATTAATCCACTCTCCTCCATTTAACTTGATATAAGACTGCCCTTGATAATCAACCACAACCGTAGCTTGGTTTTCTGCAACATTGGCAGTTTGAGGAAGTTCACTGGCTAATGCATCCCAATCAATAGCAGATTGGTTAAAAACATCCCCATTCACATTACGAGAAATAAACTCAGAGATAGCTAAATAGCTGCTTGGTTCATCAACAATCACCGGAGGGTTAAATGATGCTTGCTCTTTTATTCCAGTGAAACGAATACCAACAGGTACGGTAGTAATACTTTGGCTTGGAATATCTCTTAACCCTGACATTTGCGTCTTATCACCTTGTAAAGCCGCACCATGCTCAGGCACAATCACCACCATCACTTTTCTTCCTTTTTTATCTAGTTCATCCATAAAGCTATCTAAATTATCAAGTAATGTGGAGGCACGCTTGCCATAATCAGCAGTGCTATTTTCTCCTACATAACGGTTGCCATCATGTAGTGATACCAAGTTCACAAAGGTCACAGTGCGGTCTTCGTTAGACTGTTCACGCGCTTTCAACCAACGTTGTAATGTTTCCTTATCGTTGTAAATTTTGGTGCCATCAAATGCGGTAATTTGATGAGAAAGATTTTCTTGATCTTGTAAGGCGATATTAAGATTGCCGAGTTGCTGAACTTCTTTGAGGTAATTACCAAACTTCCCGTTATGGTCGAGTACCAATTTCTTGGCAAATCCTAACGATGATAAATTATCCATCAGCGAGCATTGCGTATCTGCGGGATCGTATAAATCAGAATGGTGAGTCTGACCACAACTCGCACGTAATAATCTTAATGATGCAGGACCACTATAAGAAGATACGCTGTTAAAGTGGCTAAATAACACATTAAAGTTACCCCAAATTGGGTGTTCTTGTAGCCCAACAACCGCCGCATCAGCGGTAGAAAGTGAACAAATATTAATAATCAAGATATCAAAAGGCTGAGCATTGGTTGCTAACTGCGCAGGAAATGGTGTTGTACGTTTTTTCTCGTAACCATAAAATTGTGTGAGCCAATCATCCAATACCTTATTACTAACCTTCTGTTTTTGTGGTGGATAAACAGTATTAATTGATGTACTTTCTACCTCTTTAGTCGGTACAACTTCAGGGAGGACTTGAGGTTCGACTGATGCGGGTAACACCTCAGGAGCTTTGACGACCGCAGTGCTTTTTTCAGTATTAATGTTACTTTCTTGCACAAAAGTATTCGCTGAAACAGGAGGCACCATACCTTGAGAAATATGAGTAAACCCACCAATATTTAGCCACAATACACCTGCAATAATAAAAACAGATACCCTTACCCACTGTTCAATAAAAAGGTAACCGACTAACAAAACAAAAGCGACACCTATCATTTTGATATTGATAAAGTTAACAGTTAACTCAATAAGGTAATCGAAGGAAAACTGTTTAAGTTGCCCACCTTGGGCAAGTACCGTTGAAAAGCTGGGTAACCAAGTATCATGGTAAAATAGTATTATCCCTATTGGGATAGCGACCCAATTGCGCATTTTATGCCAAATATTTTTTGGTAATGGGAACAATAAAAAGGCAAGAAAAAGTAAATTGCTAAAAGCATCAAAATTTAAATAACCATACCAAAGCAAAACAAACTTTAGTAAAAAATAGAAATTCCATGCTCCCAACCCATGCCAGTAATGTAAAAAATTGAACTGGGTTGTATTAGATTTGTTCATTTTAATTTCCTACTCTTTAGTATAAATAAATCCAATTCGACAGTTATATGATTACTCACATCTGTCTTTTTATTACTTCTGATATTTAATTAACTACTAAATAAACATATAAGAGAATATTTATTTAAAACCAAGTAAAAACCCTTAAATAAAAAAAGAATCTCGCCAGAAAATACCGGTCTCTTATATAAAAGAAAAATTAATGCTAGAAAAATTATTTAAGATGAGTTTAAAAATAAAACACTCAACGTTCTATTTATATAATAGCGCCTATTTTTAAAAATGATGCTTTATTTACATTAAATAATGAAACACAGAGTTATCTTATTTTTATATTTCGAAACAAACACAAAACAAATTACACATCAATAACACCAAATAACAATTAATAAACATACTTATCAATAAACAAACAAGAGCCTCAATATAAAAACAAAACCAATCAATAAAAGAATATAATATAATGATTTTTCTATGAAAAATGATACTGATCAAGATACAATAATGATCATCGAATTTGAATAATTTAATATATTGTTATAAACAGCTAATCTACATTTCTTTTTTTACTTTACTTTGTAGCTAAGCCCTTTCCGTTATTATTTAACAAATAAATTTTAAAAATATAAATATAAAAAAGAAAACCAATAGCCATCTTTTATAGAAATAAGATAATAAATATCTATTTTATGTGTTTTTACGTAATTGAAATAATGTATTTTAAAGCCTATTCTAAAATAAGAACCTTAATTAAACAGAACAAATCATTAATCATGACACTATTTTATCAAGATTTTAATTTTGATAGAAATCTATTTTTATTTTATTCAGAGGTTATTAAAATGAAAAATGAAAATTTTATTAACTCAAATATGAAAATAGAAAAAAATAATCTAAATAAGGACATTGATAAACTAAAAAAATTATTTTCATTAAATAACTATCACTATCAGGATATTAATAAAGAAGAAGGAAATAATATGCTTATTTATCGCTGGCCATTACTTAATGCATTTCATTACATGACTAAATGAGGCTAACTATGCCACTTATTGTATTAAAAGGACTCCGAGGTGGAGTGGGTACAACATCCACGGCAATTGCACTTGCTCGGCAATTTAATCAACAAAATAAAGAAGTGCTGATTATTGATAATTGCACAGAAAATATTTTGTCTTTCTATTTTCCAGCACAGCAAAAAAGTACCACATTAAGTCAGGCATTATTAGCAGAAACGCCAATAGAGGAGAGTATTTTTTACTATCGACCACACTACCAAGTGTTACCTTTTGGTTTGGTTAATATGAAGGATAACTTGCTCTTACAATTGTCATTCTCAGCAAAACAACATCTTACCCATTTTTTAACGACATTTATTCAGCTACACCCTGATGCCATTATTTTAATGGATTTACAGCATACGCAAGACACCCTTTTCGCGTCTTGGATAGAAAAAGCGGATATTTTTTTTACCGTATCAATGGCAGAAAGCAACTGTCATATTCGCCTTAACCAGCACACATTTATCGAAAATGAATATGTATTAATTAACCAATTTCGTGCCACCAGCCAAATTCACCAAGATTTTTATCAATTTTGGCAAACGACACTATTTCCATTATGCCCTGTTGTTCTTCATCGAGATGAAGCCTCACTAGAGGCCTGTGCCTCACGTTTACCTTTATATGATTACCGAGCTAATTGCATGTTAGTAGAAGAAATATCGCAACTTGCTCAATGGTGTTTTTCGTTATTTAAGAGGAAAGAAGGACAGTCATAATGCCATCATCTTACGATGCTACGAATAAAATCGAAAAGAATGTGACACAACATATTCTTATTCGTTACTACAAGTTTTATCGCCATAACGGTGCATCTCGTAGCGCAGCTATTGTTAGCGAGCTATTTATGGGCATTATGTGGTTTTTTTTACGGATGGAATCCCCTTTTTGGCGGAAAATTGCCAGAAAACAACGAGAGCTATATCCTCATATTGATCCCCGTTGCCCTAAAATTTTTGATCCCTTGCGCTATTTGTTACAAAGCATTTGGCTAGCTTGCCATTATGTAGGGCAATTACTGATTAAAAAACCCACACAATTTATTTTCTATATTCGAAAAACATACAAAAAACTCTTTGTTCATGTCTCTCCTATCGCGATTGAAATCATTGAACATAAGGAAAAAACCACACCTTTTTGGCAATATGCTCTCTATTCCATTATCGCTATTTTTGCCATTTTCTTTATTTTACTCAGTATCACTCAACCATTTGATCTTACATTTCAGTTCGTTTTTGTAATTGTTCTTTGGCTAGTTGCCTTAGCTATCCGCGATATTCCTGGGCGTTTTTCTTCTATCGCAATGGTTATGTTGGCACTGACAATTGCATGTCGATACATATGGTGGCGTTATCATTCAACCCTTTATTGGATTGATAATTTCAGTCTATTTTGTGGCTTACTGCTTTTACTGGCTGAAACTTACGCATGGTGTGTGCTATTCCTTAGTTTTATGCAATGTATTTGGCCACTGCATCGAAAACCTGTTTCTATGCCTGAAGACATTACACAATGGCAAAGCGTTGATATTTTCATTCCTACCTATAACGAAGATCTGCAAGTTGTTAAACCCACAATCTATGCCAGCTTAAATTTAGATTGGCCTAAAGATAAGCTCACTATTTATCTGCTTGATGATGGCTCCCGTCCTGAATTTAAAGCATTTGCTCAAGAAGTTGGTATTCGTTATATCGCACGAGAAAAACATGATTTTGCTAAGGCAGGTAATATCAATCATGCCTTAACTCTTGCTTCTGGTGAATTTGTCGCCATCTTTGACTGCGACCATATTCCAACACGTTCATTTCTACAATTTACAATGGGATGGTTTTTAAAAGATGAAAAAATAGCTTTGGTACAAACACCTCACCATTTTTTCTCCCCAGATCCTTTTGAACGTAATTTAGGTAACTTTCGTGAAACACCCAATGAAGGCACACTCTTTTATGGGTTGGTTCAAGATGGTAATGACACTTGGAATGCAGCGTTTTTCTGTGGCTCGTGCGCAGTTTTACGTCGTACTGCATTGGATGAGATTGGTGGCATTGCCGTTGAAACTGTTACAGAAGATGCGCATACCTCATTACGCTTACACCGTCATGGCTGGAGATCTGCTTATATTCGCATTCCACAAGCCGCTGGTTTAGCGACAGAATCATTATCCGCACATATAGGTCAGCGTATTCGATGGGCGAGAGGAATGGTGCAAATATTCCGTCTTGATAATCCCTTGTTTGGTAAAGGACTAAGCGTGCCACAACGTCTTTGTTACTTAAATGCCATGTTGCACTTTTTTTCTGGCATTCCACGGATGATTTTCTTACTCGCACCACTAACGTTTCTTATTTTCCATGCCTATATCATTTATGCACCTGCGATTGCGATCGCTCTCTATGTTGTGCCGTATTTGATCCACATTTCACTCGCCAGTGCAAAGTTACAAGGCGCTTATCGCCACTCATTTTGGGGTGAGGTTTATGAAACGATTTTAGCGTGGTACACCACTCGTCCAGTGTTAAGTACCCTTATCTCTCCTCATAAAGGAACTTTCAACGTGACTGGCAAAGGTGGCGTGATGGAAGAAGGCTTTGTCGATTGGCGAATTAACCGCCCTTACTTACTCTTTCTCAACTTGAACTTGCTAGGTATTTTGTTTGCTTTTTGGCGCATAGCAACGGGCGATCCCGATGAAGCATGGGCTGTTGCCATGTGTTTATTATGGGTTTGTTATAACCTTATCTTACTTGGTGTTGCAATTGCAGTTTCTGTCGAAACAAAGCAACAGCGCCGTTTTCCTCGTGTTCGCGTTAAAGTTCCTGCCATGTTGCTGTTAGATAATGGCTCTCTCTACCGATGTTATCTCTATGATTTTTCTGATAATAGCTGTGCAATTTTATTGCCTGACAATGTCAAACTTTCACTATCTCCAAATGAAAGCATCACACTATTACTCAGTAAAAATCAGCGTGAACATGCCTTTAAAGCCAATATTTCACGTATTGATGGGCAAATTATTGGATTACAACTCCTTGAAATGACAACGCAAAAAGCTATCGAGTTTACTGCTTGTACTTTTGAGCGAGCCGATACTTGGGCAGATTGGCAAAATGAACTTCCAACCGACAGACCTTTAAGCAGTCTCAAGAACATTATTTTTATCAGTATGCAAGGTTATAACACCTTGTTAAAGCGTGCTCCTTACTTTATTTACGCTACTTTCCGCTTACTCGGTCTCTTTTTGCTATGGCTTTCATCGTTACTCCCTCAACGCGTTAATGTTTCACAAATATTTCATCAGTCTTGAAGGTAAAACTCAGTTTTCTGGGAATTTATTAATAAACAATAAGATCATGGGTAACAATAATGAAAAAACGTTTTCTCATATTTGCCTTATTTATGCTCACTTCTTCAGTTCATGGAGATGAAACGCAAGAAGCGCAAACCACTATTTCAGAGCCACCCGTTACAATAACTGAAGCAGCTCCTGAAGTTATTTCTCAAGCAGAGCCTAGAAATACACAATTGCCTTCTACAGATATCACGCCTTCTGCTCGCCAGAAGATATTAAAATTTGCAGAGACAGCACCTAGTTATGGCGCGCTCCATTTGACGGGTGTTAGCCCTGATGGCTATTTAGAATTTGGTGTCCGTAGTGATGAATATGTTTCCAAAGCCACTCTTGATTTAGAATTTACACCGTCTCCGTCACTACTTCCTGTAGAGTCTCATCTTAATGTCTATTTAAATGATGAATTAATGGGAGTTATTACCTTAAAACCAGAAGATTTGGGTAAGAAAAACCAAATTACGATACCTATTGATCCTTTATTTATTCAAGATTTTAACCATATAAAACTCTCTTTATTGGCCATTATCGTGAAATTTGTGAAAACCAAGCAAATACAACACTCTGGCTTGATGTAAGTAAAAGCAGTCAACTCAATCTGACCTTTCAATCACTCCGTTTAGGTAATGAGTTAGCGCACTTCCCTGAACCCTTTTTTGATAGCCGTGATTTTGGAGAATTAACACTGCCAATGGTTTTCAGCCAGTCACCTAATTTAGCTCAACAAAAAGCGGCAGCGATCCTCTCTTCTTGGTTTGGTACTCAAGTTGATTGGCGTAAGCAAAATTACCCTGTTTATTATGATACTTTGCCAAATCAACACAGCATTGTTTTTGCAACCAATACACAAAAACCCGCCTTTTTAAAACAGCATCCCGATGTGAAAGAACCAACCATCGAAATGCTGACGCATCCAACCAATCCTTATATTAAGTTACTTCTTATTATGGGGCGTGATGATAACGATTTGATCACTGCCGTAAACGGAATAGCCCGTGGACAAGTTATCTTCAGAGGGAATATCGTCACAATTAATGAAGTAGAAAAATTGATCCCGCGTGAACCTTATGATGCGCCCAAATGGGTACAGTTAAATAAACCTATCTACTTTAATACGCTACAAGACTATGAAGGCCAGTTGCAATCTCGCGGATTAAAACCAAATCCTATTACATTAAATATGACATTACCGCCTGATCTATTTATGTTTAATAATACGGGATTACAAATGCAATTGCGTTATCGCTATACCGCTCCTGCATTTCAAGATGATTCTCGTATGTCTATCTCAGTAAACGACCATTTCATTAAAGCTTATCCTCTTGAGAAAGATAAAAAAGATAATCTTGTCATCGCTTATTTACCGCTTATTCAAGGCTGGATTGAGCATAAGAATTTATTGAATATACCCGCCGTAAAACTGGGTGAACGTAACCAAATTACATTTGCCTTTGATTACACCAACCCCATTCCTGGGGGCTCAGCAGATCAATGTATTACTTATCAACCTGTACCAAATGCTGTCGCTATTGATGATTTATCTAGCTTTAATTTTACAGGTGATTATCGACACTATATTGCACTGCCTGACTTACGGGTTTACAGCCATGCAGGCTTCCCATTTAGCCGTTATGCGGATCTGTCAGAAACCTTGATTTTTGTTAATCAGCAACCGTCTCCAACACAATTATCTACCCTATTAATTTCAATGGGGAATATAGGTGCTCAAACAGGTTATCCGGCACTCAATGTTTCATTAACCAGTTCATTGGATGAAGTGCAAAAAAGAGATGCTGATCTACTACTTATCGGAACCATTCCACCTGCATTAAATAATGATAAACAGATGAACGTACTGATTGATAAAGCACGTAGTGAAATCACTCTGCCTTCTCGTGAAATCAGTATCTTTAGCCACACAAGTTATCAACCGACTGATAAACGTCCTGATAGCCGGATCTCGCTGACCTCAAAAGGATCGATGGGGGCAATTATTGGTTTCCAATCTCCATTCTTTTCACAGCGTAGCGTTGTCGCATTATTAGCCGATAGTACGCAAGGTTACAAACTGTTAAATGAGGCGATCAGTGATAGTGGTAAGCGTGATGCTATGCATGGTTCAGTAGTATTGGTCAGAGAGTCTGGCGTAAATAGCTTGCGTGTGGGAGATACTTATTTCGTCGGTTATTTACCTTGGTGGGAAGAGGTTTGGTATGTGTTTGCTTCTCACCCTATATGGCTTGGTTTAGCGGCAATTGTCGGCATTATTCTTGTCTCTCTTCTTATTTGGCGAGCAATGAAAATAAGAAGCCAACGTCGTTTAGCGACTAAGGACTAAGCTATGTGGCAATTTGGTCACACACATCGCCACTCTATTATTGCTCTCTTTTTGCTGACAGGCTTTTTGCCTGTCACGCAAGCCAGTGAAGAGGCAACAGAAGCCTTTTTACAAGAGCAAGTGAGATTAGGTACATCCACAGGAAATGAAGTTTTAGTGGCTCAATCGCTATATCGTTTAGCGTTAATTAAACCCAATGATCCTAATATCTTGTTAATGCAAATTCAGTTTGCTGTAAAACAGAAGGACAATGCAAAAGCACAACAGCTATTTACCCAATTAGGTACTCAATTTCCACAGTCAGAGCAATATCAGCGTGCAATCAAAACGTTATCACTGACAACGGATGTTAATCGGCAAAAATTACAGCGAGCCCAGCTTTACCGTACAGCTGGCCGCTATGATGATGCGTTAAATTTATACGATGAAATTTACCGAGGAATGCCTCCCGATGAGACTTTAGCACTCGAGTATATTCAAGTAATTATGCAATCGTCTCACGATGATAAAATAGAACGACTCAATCATATTTATCGTCAGTATCCGCAAAATACGAAAATAGCGAGCCTCTACCAGCAACAACAACACGCCATAGAGTCAGTAAAAAGCCCAGTTTCAACAATAAAACCGCAAATAGATGTTACCTCATTACCTATTGCGACCTTAAAACAAAAAGCACGACAACAACCTGATAATGCTGATGTTGTTGGTGCTTTAGGTGTCCGTTATTCTCGTGCTAATCAACGCAGTGCAGCTATTTTTTATCTTTCCCAAGCGCTGAAATTAGCGCCCAACCATGATAATAGTGGTCAATGGCGATCTATGTTGCAGGCTAACCAATATTGGCATCTGCTTTCAAAAGGCGATGACGCACTCTTAAAGCAAGATTATGAATTAGCAGAACGCTATTTTAATCAGCTTAATAAGTTAAGCCCTTATGAAAGTGAACCTTATCTTGGTTTAGGTGATATTGCTGTTGCACAGCGGCAATGGGATGTTGCCGAAAACCATTATTTACAGGCATTAAAATATCAACCCAATCACCCTGCAACGCTACATCGTTTAGCAAAGCTTTATCGCCAACAATCTCATGAAAAAGCGCAACAATTTATTGCAGGCTTAATACCTAGACAATATAAAAATTTAGCAGAAGATTATGGCTATATTATTTCTGGTATAAGGCAAGATTTAGCGGCTGATGATGAACATAAAGAGCAATACCTCAGTGCGATTGAAAAACGTAAGGCAATAGCTAAAGATTATCCTAATGATGTTTGGAATATTTATCGTCTTGCTGATGATTTATTAATTACCCAGCAAGACTCTGTCGCTGAAGCGTATTTTAATCAGCTTAATCGTCGTCTTCCTAATGATCCGTCTCGCCTTTATGCTTATGCGTTATATCTCAATAAAACAGGACGAGAAACTCAAGCACTTGATACGCTAAAAACGATCCCCTTATCTCAACGCAGTGAGAGCATGAAAGCGTTAGATAGTCGATTGCGTTTTGGTGAAATAGTCGCACATGCAGAGTCTCTACGAGCGAAAGGACAAGAACAACAAGCTGTTGATTATCTTTTTGCTCATATTCCGCCAGAGCAAAAAATTCAGACTTATTTGTTATTAGCGAACTGGGCTCAAGAACGAAATAACCTCGATCAGGCCTTAAGTTATTACCATACTGCACTGAATTTAGAACCCAATAATGAAACTGCATTATTAGGTGCGACGGATATCGCCTTAGAACAAGGGAAAAAGATGCAGGCAAAATACTACCTTGCCAAAATAGAAACGCTTTCTCCCAACCAGTTTAATAGCAACTCAATTAGACGCGTTGCCAATGCTGAAAAAGAAGTAGGTAATACAGAAAAAGCACAACACTATTTTGCTTATTTGGCACAACAAATTGAAACAGAGCCAGACAGTGCTGATCCTTTAGTATTACGCGATATGGCTCGTTTTCAGCGTGATGGGCAACATCGCCAACAAGCTCACTATTATTATCAACAAGCTATGATCAAGGATGGAATAACAGATAGGTTGCCAAAAGATAATATTGAGTACACCACATTAATGCGTAATGACGAAAAAGATAATTGGCTATCTCGGAGTTTACGCGCGGATGCTGACGCGCTTTATCGCCAACAAGAGTGGCGATTTACGCTTGAGCATGATTATTGGGGCTCTAGTGGTAGCGAAGGTTATTCAAAACTACGCGCCCACACCACAATGTTACAACTTGATCACCCTGTTTATGATGGGCGTTTCTTCTGGCGTGCAGACTTAGTTAATCTTAATAGTGGCAAACTGGGTACATCACCATATGATTCAAAATTTGGAACTTGTTACCGCACGGGTTGTTTCCCGCTAGAACAAAAATCCTTTGGTGTTAGCCCTGCAATTGGCTGGGAAAATGGTCAATGGCAATGGGATCTTGGTGCCACACCGTTAGGTTTTGAAGTGACTGATTGGGCCGGTAAAATCGCCTATAGTCATGATCTTTTTAATGTGGGCTGGACACTTGATATTCACCGCCGCCCTGTTAATAGCTCTATGCTTGCTTTTGGTGGTCAACGAGATATTTGGACTAACCAAATATGGGGGGGTGTAAGAAGAACCGGTATTCGTTTAAGCGGAAGTTATGATTTAGGTGGGAAAGATGGTTATTGGGGCGAGGTTTCTGTTGATAAATTGACAGGTAAAAATGTTGAAGATAATAGCAGTGTCCGAGGAATGGGAGGCTACTATTATAAACTTATCAATGAGAACAACCGCCGCGTTTCTGTTGGGTTAAGTACTATGCTTTGGCATTATGATAAAGACTTAAGCGGGTACACTTTAGGTCAAGGTGGTTATTATAGCCCTCAAAAATATGTCTCTTTAGGGCTCCCAATTAATTATCGTGAACGTACTGAAAATTGGTCTTGGGAATTATCAGGCTCTCTTTCTTGGTCTTACTCCCAAACAGATGACAGAAAGCGTTATCCTTTACAAAATCTCGTTTCTCTCGATAAATTTAATCGCTATATGAATGAACTTAGCCCCGAAGATCGAGAAGAAATAATGAGACTTTATTATCAAGAGCGTGATGCGGTTGATGAAGGAGATTCTGGCAATGGCTTTGGTTATACCGCCAGAGCATTAGTTGAACATCGTATTACGCCGCATTGGTTTATTGGTGCAGCTATTGATATTCAACAAGCCAAAAACTATACCCCAAGCCATGCATTAATGTACTTGCGTTATTCATTTGATGGTTGGAACGGTGATTTAGATTTACCGCCAAACCCTCTTATTCCTTATGCTGACTTTAAATAACGTTCAATGTATAAAATACACAAACGGGAAGCACTGGCTTCCCGTTTAACGTTTTCTCTAAAATGATGAGAGCAAACTGCTATTATTGCGCTTTACGAAAAAGCCCAACAAACAGCCAACCTACAATCATGGCAAGGACAAATAAAATACCTTGATAAAACCCAGCACCTGCTAATACCAAGCTAGGACCTGGACAAATTCCAGCTAATCCCCAACCAAGACCAAATAACGCACTACCTAACACTAAGGGTTTATCAATCACTTTATTGGTTGGGATATTTAAAGGGCATGCTAATACACTTTGTTGTCTACACCGTGTTAATTGGTAACCTATCACGCTGACAACCAGTCCTGCTCCCATGATTATCAATAAAGAAGGGTCCCAGTTTCCTGTGATATCCAGAAAACCTAGAATTTTTTGCGGATTGCTCATTCCACCAACAATCAATCCTGCACTGAATAGAAGACCACAAAGAAAAGCAACAAACTTAGTCATTTTCTTAGCCTCCTATCACATGACGCTGAATATAAACGGTAATAAATGCCGTTGCCATAAACACTAACACAGCAACAATAGAACGACGCGATAATCGTGCTAATCCGCAAATACCATGACCACTTGTGCAACCACTGCCTAAACGTGTACCTGCTCCCACCAGCACTCCGGCAATAATTAACATCCAAGGTGACGTTTCAATTACTGGCGATAAGGGTTTATCAAAAAAATAAAACAGTGTAGGTGCGATTAGCATGCCTAGTAAAAATGCCCAACGCCAGCCATTACCTTGCTGTTTTGTTGATAAAACCCCACCCAAAATCCCGCTTATTCCTGCAATACGGCCATTAAATAACAGTAAAATGGCGGCCGCAGCACCTATCATAAGCCCACCAATTGCCGCACTTAAAGGCGTAAAGTGAACCCAATCTATATTCATAAATTAACCTGCTATAGGGCAATAAAGCTGATAAAGCGTATTGAGTAGTACGAGAACTTTTTCATCAGCAATAGAATAAAAGATACGTTTTCCATCACGACGAGTATTCACTAACCCTTCATTGCGCAAAACGGTTAGCTGTTGAGAAAGTGTCGGTTGACGGATACCTAAACTCTCTTCTAATTCACTCACACTTTTTTCGCCCTGACTTAGCTGACACAATAATAAGAGGCGATCGCCATTTCCTAGCGTCTTAAGCATGCTAGACGCTTCATTAGCCGCCAATTTCATTGCATCTAATAAATCAGGTTGAACTCGTTGTGTCATGGTAAACTCCATAATCAATATACTTTTTAATAATATGTTAATTTATATATTGTGCAAGTTTTCTTTTTATTGCGTGTTTGTATCAGCCACTATATGCTCTGTAACATGAAAACGGTAAGAGTCCCCATCGCCTTAGTGCAAAGCGTTATGCGAACACTGCGTGAAAAATTGCAGCAGGCTAATCTTTATCTTAATACAAATTACCCAGAACCTACTCTACATTATAATCAGAGAGGAACTATTGCTGGCAGTGCCTATTATGCAAATTGGGAAATTCGTATTAATCCTACATTATTGATTGAAAATAAACAGAATTTTATTGAAGAAGTTATTCCTCATGAATTAGCGCATTTATTAGTTAATCGCCATTTTGGTCGTGTAGCACCTCATGGGAAAGAGTGGAAATGGATGATGGAAACAGTATTACAAGTTTCAGCTAAACGAACCCATCATTTTGATGTCAGCGCAGTTAAAGCTAAAACCTTTCCTTATGCTTGCCATTGTGAAGAAAAACATCAGCTTACCATTCGCCGCCATAACAAAGTATTACGCGGAGAGACACAATACCGTTGTCGCCATTGTCAGGCTATTTTACAATTTATTAAGCATGAATAAATGCAGACAAAAATAAAGCCGATGTGTTGATTAATTCACATCGGCTTTATCTTGAGAATGAATATATGGGATTGTCTTAAGCAAACTCGCTCATCACATGAGATGCGATTTCAAAGTAAATAATAAGACCTGTACCATCAATTAACGTCGCGATAAATGGTGCTGAAACAACCGCAGGATCAATACCTAAACGCTTTAATACCATTGGAATAACAGATGAAACAATCGCACTCCAAACCGTGATTGAAATAAGCGTTAAGCCAACCACAATCATCACTTCCATACCCACACCTAAGAACCAAGCACGCACAAAACCAGCAATACCCATAGTCAGTGCAACCATTATCGATGTGGTTATTTCTTTTCTTAATACAGACCAAACATTACGTAAGCTCACTTCTCCTAATGCCATAGCACGTACTAATGTTGAGGTGATCTGTGTACCACTATTTCCACCCGTACCAATCAGCAATGGAATAAAAAATGCTAATGAAATCGCAGCTTCGAGTCTGTCTTCAAAAGCATGTAACACAGTGCTGGTATACGCTTCTGCCACAAACAGCATCAATAACCACACAACACGTTTACGCCATAATGTTACTGGACTGGTTTCTAAATAAGGCTGCTCTAAAGGTGAAGTTGCACCCTGCATTTGTGCATCAAGTGTATTTTCATCTTCAATTAATTCAGCAATATCTTGAGGACGTAAAACACCGACCAATTTTCCAAAATGCATCACTGGTACACTGTCTAAACCGCTATGGCTAATCAGTTGATACACATCATGTCGATTCTGTTCTGGTGAAACAGAGAAAAAGGTTTGACGCATCACATCAGACACAAACAGATCATTAGCCGCGGTTAATAATGATTTAACGGGCAAAATCCCATTTAGATAATTATCTTTATCCACCACATATAAATAGGTTGGAATTAATTCATCTTTTAAATCATTAACCAATTGAGCTTTCACATTTTCAACAGAATCAGCGACAGAAACCGCAATATAAGACTGGCTCATATAAGCACTAACGGTTGCATCATCTTTTAAACGATTGTATTGGTCTTGAGTTGAGTTATTTTGTGGTGTGTTTAAGGATGCATCTGCAACTAATACAGCATCCATTTTGTTTTGAGTATTGAATTTCATTTTGTGGTTCCCTATTACTGTTTGTGTTTAGCAAATCAGTTCTCCATAGGGGCGAAACCAGAAGCGAGAATGCAAAAGCTATCTACACGTCTCGGTTTTAGCACTATACAACGTATCCGATGAATACTGGAAGTTACATGGGGATATACCTTCGGTCGATATATCCTGTCCTAATCTTGGGCGTCTCTCGACGTCGTCAGATCAGTAACCTGTGTTTGTATAGGAGCCTCGCCTAACGAGATACTGCACTTTTCTTGCGAATGCGGCGCGCATTATAACCACCCACAATATAATGAAAAGCACGATAACGATTTTGTTTAAGTTCTATTGAAAAATAGCCTCAAGCATTCATCACACAATTAAGAATTGTAATTACATTCGAAACCAATATATAAAAAGAAATGAAGTTTTCCTACGAAAGCTAAAATCGTATAGTAAAAGATAATCTGTTTATTAATTGATTATTTTAATGCTAATTTTTGTACTCTTATTTCTTCTGCTTGCAAAAATATATCTTTTACCGTTTTACCATCTAATGATTGGCACATTTTACGCGTGATAATATCCGCATTTTTATTACGACCTGCGATAACTAAATCATTAAAATTAATATCATTAAGGATCGCTAATTCTATTGCTTCATCAAAACGTGATTGTTCATCAAGGGGAAGTGAGTTGCGCATTTCAACAATTGAGATACGTAGCGACTCTACATTAGAGCCATCAAGGGTTTGTTGAGGTTTTTCACAGCCAGATAACATGACACTAAATAAACAAACAAGTAACAATTTTTTCATATACCCCCCCTTACCCAGTCAAT
This sequence comes from Proteus sp. LHD240705, assembly GCF_047921555.1. NCBI lineage: Bacteria > Pseudomonadati > Pseudomonadota > Gammaproteobacteria > Enterobacterales > Morganellaceae > Proteus > Proteus sp. LHD240705. The sequence continues at coordinate 27,967 of NZ_JBLRMI010000009.1, read as the reverse complement.
AGTTTAAATAATAGCAGAATGTTTATAAGGAAACGCCCCACTAACTAAAATATATTTTTAGTTAATCATTATTTCCAATATTTTTATTATTCTGAATAAATAAAAATCTTCTTTAATTTAAAATAAAGGGAAGCATTCTCCAGATTATTCAGTTTTTTAATGGGGAGAATAGACATAAAAAACCCTGTTAATAAATTAACAGGGTAAAAAAAACAGGAAAATAGAAGGAAATACTTAATAAAAAGAGGTTAAGCGAGCTCAACATCTCCTTTTAAACGACAGCTACATGCTAAGACATAACCTTGAGCTATCTCTTCAGCCGTTAATGTACTGGTACTGCTGACATCATAATCACCACTCACAATACGAGTTTTACAACTACCACAAACCCCTGCTCGACAAGCCGCAAAGACAGGAACTTTATTTTCTTCCATAGCGGATAATAAAGTCATGCCAACAGGAACTTTAATTTGTGATAATGGATGACGAATAGTCATGGTTAATTGTTCGTTTTCATCAACACAAACAGGCTCATCACCAAAACGTTCCATAAAGATATTCTCAGCAGGTACACCAAGATTTCTTGCAAAACGTCCTGTGTCTTCCATATAACTATTTGGGCCACAGCACATAACTGTACGACTCGCAATATCAGGTACTAATGCAGCCAATTTTTCTTGAGAAATGCGTCCACTAAATAACCCTTTATTATCAGGTAATTTAGGCATCATGATAAAATTAAGATTGTATGGATATGCATTTGCTAATTCGATCCACTCTTTCTCAAAAATAAACTGGCTTTGCTCACGAATATTAAAAATAACCGTGATGTCTGCTTTAGGTTGATTATTTAACAACCAACGTGTCATCGACATAACAGGTGTCACTCCACAACCTGCTGCCAACATTAAATAGCGCGCACCTTCTTTACCAGCACAAGTAAATTCACCCTGAGCATCAGATAACCAAAGATAATCACCTGGTTTTACTTGTGATGTTAACCAACCTGAACCCACACCATTTTCTAAACGGCGAACGGTTAAAGTGATAAATGGACTTAATCCCGGAGAAGATGAAATGGTATAAGCACGCAGTATTTCATCACTATTATTGATACTCACCAGTGCAAACTGACCTGGTTTATAAGAATAAAAGTCATGATTAATTAAATTCAGCGTCCACACTTCAGGTGTTTCCTGATTAATAGAGTGAACTTGCATACGATTAGGACAAAGAGAAGTAGGCATCGTCATGGATATTAATCCTTCACCGAAGCCCGTAGGCTTCGGTAATGATAATGAATTTAAAACATTAAGCAGAAAGAATATCTTTAAGATCTTGTTCTGGTGTAGTAATAGAGCGCATACCAAATTTCTCATTTAGTACCGCCAGCAGATTGTCGGTTAAGAACGCAGGTGCTGTTGGGCCGGTATAAATGTTTTTCACGCCTAATGAAAGCAGTGTCAATAAGATAACAATCGCTTTTTGCTCGAACCAAGAGAGAATTAAAGACAGTGGTAAATCATTCACACCACAACCTAATTTTTCAGCAAGGTTAACGGCTAGCATAATCGCTGAGTAAGCATCGTTACACTGACCCACATCAAGTAAGCGTGGTAAGCCTTCTAAAGTACCGAAATCCAGTTTATTGAAACGGTATTTACCACACGCCAAAGTCATAATTAAACAGTCTTGTGGAATTTCTCTTGCAAGATCGGTGTAGTAGCTACGTTCACCACGGCTACCATCACACCCCCCCACTAAGAAAACATGACGTAATTTTTTCTGTGAAACTAAATCAATCACAGTATCAGCGGCATTTAATAGTGTTTCACGACCGAAACCAACTGTAATTAAATGCTCAATTTCATTGTATGGGAAACCTTCTAATGATTGTGCTTGTTCAATCATTTCAGAGAAGTCATCACCAGTAATATGTTTTACACCCGGCCAGCCTACAATACTGCGAGTCCAAATACGGTCACCGTAATTACCAACATTAGGATCGATAATACAGTTTGAAGTCATTAATACAGGACCTGGGAATTTTGCAAACTCAATTTGCTGATTCTGCCAACCACTTCCGTAGTTACCCACTAAGTGTTTATATTTTTTAAGTTCTGGATAACCATGAGCAGGTAACATTTCACCATGAGTATAAATGTTAATCCCTTTACCTTCCGTTTGCTCGAGTAGCATTTGCAAATCTTTCAGATCATGACCTGAAATTAAAATCGCTTTACCTGCAACAGGGCGCACGTTAACAGTAACTGGTGTAGGGTTGCCGTAAGCTTGAGTTTCGCCTTTATCAAGAATAGCCATAATGCGGAAGTTCATTTGACCAATGCCCATCGCATTTTCTAACAACTCATTCATATCAGCAGGATCAGTACCTAACCACGCCATATAACGGTGATATTCTGCATAAATTTCATTGTCATACTGACCTAAAACATGCGCGTGCTCCATATAAGCCGCAGCTCCTTTTAAGCCATACAGGCACAGCATACGTAATCCATGAAGATCATCACCGATTTGCGCTTTATCTGCATTTAAAGCAAAAAGCTGAGCTTGTTTTTGTAAACTGTCTAAATCGTTACCCGCTAATTGGATTTCAGCTCTTGGATTAGTGACTTGAATTGCCGCATTTTTCGCTAAAGTACGAGATTTCAAACTTTCACGGAAATAGATAGCTTCTTTCGCATAACCAACAATGCGATCAGAATCAAAGTTGACGTTAGTTAACGTAGAGAAAAAAGCACGAGGAGCAAAGCTATCTACATCATGATCAATAATACCAACGCTACGCGCTGCTAAAGCCCACGCTGAAAGCCCTTCTAATACCGCAACGAGTAAATCTTGAAGATCAGAAGTTTCTGCTGTTTTACCACACATACCTTGCGCATAGGCACAACCATTACCTACAGGCGTTTTCATTGTTTGTTCACATTGCACACAATACATATCGTATTCCTTCTAATAAAAGATAACGCTTTATTTTTATAAGTTGCATTCAAGATGCAACATAAGAATACGCCATTTTTATAAGAGCGAAAGTGCAATATTGAACAATTTAAATGTTGTTTGATCTAACTCAATTTCTAGCAAACCTTTTAATATTCCTTTTTTTATCCTTTGATTTGGCTTAAGCCAAAAATCTTTTTTTTAAAAAAAAAGATTAATTATATGACACCGTAGGCATGTAAATGAGAAGGATTATTTAAGAATTATTGATGGTTGTTTTTTGTTTAATCATATAAAGACTGAGAGATGAAACGATTAAGTTCATCCGTTTTTGTTAACTCAGTAATATTCTTTACTATTTTTTATAGTTAATATCACCTATTGCATCAATAGCTAATCAAATTATTTCAATTGATATATGTTATTAGCACGAGTATTACGAAATGAAACTACACATTTGAAAGATACTCACCCCTACATTGGAGATTAAAAATGATTAAATTAAATAATGTTCCATCAGAATTTCGCCCTCTAGAAAGCTACAAAATGTTAATTGGAGGAGAATGGGTATCTAGCACATCGCAAAAAACAACCAAAACCTATAGCCCTGCTACTGGTGAATTATTAAGTGAATACCAATCTGGTAGTGCTGAAGATGTTGAACGCGCAGTGAGCGCTGCACGTAACGCATTCAAAACATGGAGCAAAACGTCACCTGCAGAGCGTCAAGCCCTCTTATTAAAAATCGCAGATCGTTTAGAGCAAGAGCAAGAACGCTTTGCTTGGATTGAATCGCTTGATAACGGTAAGCCACTCAATGAGTCGAAAAACATAGATTTACCTGCCTCTATTGACCATTTTCGATATTTTGCAGGCGTGATACGCTCTCATACCGATGAAAGTGCCATCCTAGACGAAAATACCATTAGCCTTGTTATTCGCGAACCTATTGGTGTTGTGGGCCAAATTATTCCATGGAACTTCCCATTATTAATGGCAGCATGGAAATTGGCACCAGCGATTGCGGCAGGTGATACCGTGGTTATTAATCCAGCAACACTGACTTCCCTTTCATTATTAGAGCTAGGTCGTATTTTAAATGAGATATTACCAGCTGGTGTGATCAATATTGTTACAGGGCGCGGTTCTGTCGTAGGACAAGCTATTTTAGAGCATCAAGATATTGATAAACTTGCGTTTACAGGTTCTACCAATGTGGGCTATACCGTAGCAGAAGCCGCAGCGAAAAAAATGGTTCCAGCAACATTGGAATTAGGCGGTAAATCAGCCAATATCGTGTTCCCTGATGCAAACATGAAAAAAGCGGTCAAATATTCAGCATTGGCAATCTTGATGAACCAAGGACAAGCTTGTGAATCAGGTTCACGTTTGTTCTTACATAAAGATATTCATGATGAATTTTTGAAAGCATTAAAAACTGAATTTGAGAGTATTCGTGTCGGTGACCCACTTGATCCGAATACGCAAATGGGTACACAAGTTAGCCAAGATCAAATGGATACTATCTTAGGCTATGTTGAACTCGCTAAAAAAGAAGGTGCGACAGTATTAACAGGCGGTGAACGTATCACCGGTGAAGGTTATGATGATGGTTTCTTTGTTCGCCCTACTATCATTATCAATGCCACAAACCAAATGCGTGTTGCTCGTGAAGAAATTTTTGGACCTGTATTATGTGTTATCCCATTTGATAATGAAGATGAAGTTATCGACATGGCAAACGACTCTGAATATGGACTAGGTGGTGGTGTTTGGACTCAAGATATTAACCGTGCCTTACGTGTTGCAAAAGCAGTAAGAACTGGTCGTATGTGGGTTAACACTTATCACGAACTCCCAGCTCACGCACCATTTGGGGGTTACAAGAAATCAGGTTTAGGACGTGAAACACATAAAATGATGTTAGATGCTTATAGCCAAGTGAAAAATATCTTCATCAGTATGAAAGAATAAGATTTTCTCTCTTTTCTAAATTCTTATAAATATAATATCTATACTCATCTCTTCGCCTTCTCCCCAGAAGGCTTTTTATTATCTATAATTTCTCACACCTCAAGTTATTACCATAAAAAAACCGCATCCTTATCGCTATAAAGTATGCGGTTTTATGTTGTGTTGTTAGCCAATAAGTAAGAACGAGTTACTCTGCTTCGGCTTCTTTTTTGCTCACTGAGTGAGTTTCTTTATCTAATTCAATATTATCAGCGTTAACATCTTTTATATGATCTCTTGTTAAGCGATAAACAACAGGGCTTAATAACGCTAATGCAATTAAGTTAGGGATCGCCATCATTGCATTGAGTGTATCAGCCAATAACCACACAAATTCTAATGATTGTGTTGCCCCAACTGGTAACGCAATCAGCCAAGCAATGCGAAATGGCATAATAGCTTTAGGTCCAAACAGGTATTGCACACATTTTTCACCGTAAAAACTCCAGCCTAAAATCGTGGTAAATGCAAAAATAGCTAATGCAATTGCCACAATATAGTTACCACCCGGAATAGCGATAGAGAATGATGCGGCGGTTAATGTTGCACCACTTTGCCCTGTTAACCATTGTCCTGTGATAACAATAGTTAATCCTGTAACAGAACAGACAATGATGGTATCAATAAAAGTTCCCAGCATCGCAATCAAACCTTGGCGAACAGGATTTTGTGTTTTTGCCGTCGCATGGGCAATAGGCGCACTACCCAATCCCGCTTCATTTGAGAAAACACCACGCGCAACACCAAAACGGATCGCAGCCCAAACAGCTGCACCTGCAAAACCACCTTGAGCAGCAACTGGTGTAAATGCAGATTTAACAATAAGGATAATAGCATCTGGGATCGCAGTCACATTCAGTGCTAAAACAACAATACCTGCACCAAAATAGCCAACGGTCATAATAGGAACTAATTTACCGGCAACATCAGCAATACGTTTAATGCCACCAATGAGTACAGCACCGACTAAAACAACGAGCACAATAGCGGTAATTGTCGTCGAAATACCAAAATTACTTTCCAGTACATCAGCCACAGAGTTTGCTTGTACTGTATTACCAATACCAAAACCTGCAAAACTCCCAAAGACAGCAAAAACAGTACCTAGCCAAACCCAATTTTTACCTAAGCCATTTTTGATGTAATACATTGGCCCACCGACATAGTTTCCATATTTATCAACTTCACGGAAACGTACAGCAAGCACGGCTTCTGAATATTTGGTTGCCATTCCCACTAATGCGGTCATCCACATCCAGAACAATGCACCTGGACCACCTAAGACAACAGCTGTTGCAACACCAGCAATATTACCCGTTCCTATAGTGGCGGATAGTGCGGTCATCAACGCATTAAATGGTGATATCTGACCTTCGCCTCTTTTATCATTTTTTTCAAATAACAGCTTAAATCCTGTACCTAATTTCCTAATAGGTAAAAAGCCAAGTCGAAACTGCATAAAAAGGCCGATACCGAGAATACCGACAAGCATCGGAACTCCCCATACCACGCCATTTATAGCGCTTAATATATTAGTGATAAAATCCATAAATTACCCTTTTTCGTCCAAATGTTATCTAAATATGTATTTTTTGTTATCAATTACACTAAAGATGAAAAAGTGAAAATATGCTAGAAAAAAAAACGACTAATTTTAAAATTGACTGAGTTATGTGAGAAATATCACTTCATTATTAAATTACGCTATCATTAGGTTCATCGTTACAATACTTCAGTCAAAGTTATGCATAATCATAAATCAGCACAAAATACCCAAAATGAACGTCGTTTTAATCTGTTCAGAAAAGCGCAAGAAACCAACCTTGCACCACTAAAAATCCTACTACTATCCGCTGTGGTTGGCTCGCTAGCTGGATTAGTGGGCGTTTTATTTGAAAAAAGTGTTAGTTGGGTGATTCATTTTCGACAAGAAGAACTGATGAAAACCTTTACTAATCCTTATATTCTGGCAATAAGTACTTTGCTTTTTTCCTCTATTTTAGCAATGCTGGGATATTATTTAGTCAAGAAGTTTTCACCCGAATCGGGTGGCTCTGGAATACCTGAAATTGAAGGTGCGATGATAGATATTCGCCCTGTTCGTTGGTGGCGAGTATTACCTGTAAAATTTATTGCCAGTATTGGAACTTTAGGCTCTGGTATGGTGTTAGGACGAGAAGGTCCAACGGTTCAATTAGGTGCCAATATCGGCCAGCTCGTAAATGATATTTCTCGAGTAAAAGATAAAGAGTCACGCCACACGTTATTAGCAACTGGTGCAGCCGCAGGATTAACCGCTGCTTTTAATGCACCTCTAGCGGGTATTTTATTTATTATTGAGGAGATGCGACCTCAATTTAAATACAGTCTTATTTCAATTAAAGCAGTCTTTATTGGCGTTATTATGTCTTGCATTGTTTTTCGCCTATTTAATGGTGAAGGCGGTGTTATTCATATCGGTAAATTTTCATCCGCACCACTCAATACACTCTGGCTGTATTTAGTTTTGGGTATGTTATTTGGCATTATTGGCGTTATATTCAGTAAGCTACTTTTTTATGTCCAAACCCAATTTCAGCGTTTCTATCAAGATAAAACATCACGCTTTGTTTTAACTGGTGGCATCATCGGTGGGCTTTGTGGCTTATTAGCATTAATTATTCCTGAAATAACTGGCGGTGGATTTAGTATTATTCCTGCGCTGAGTACGGGACAATATTCCCTGATTGCGCTATTACTTTTCTTTGTTTTACGAACGATCACATCTATTGTCAGTTTTGCCTCTGGCGCTCCTGGCGGTATATTTGCACCCACTCTGGCACTAGGTACTCTATTTGGCAGTGCATTCGGATTAACTGCAACCTTACTTTTCCCCGATTATCAAATTCAAATCGGTACATTTGCTATTGCAGGAATGGGTGCATTATTTGCGGCAACGGTAAGAGCACCACTAACAGGGATCGTCCTCGTATTAGAAATGACCGATAATTATCAACTTATTCTGCCTATGATTATTACCTGCTTAGGAGCAACGATGTTGGCGCAACTATTAGGTGGTCGCCCTATTTATACGGTTTTATTAGAACGCATATTACAAAAGTCTGAAGAAAAAGAACAAACAGACCAATCCCTCGACATTAAAAGCGATAAATCACCACAACAATAAAATTCGCTTAAACAAATAAAAAATACCCCAAAGTTGGTGTCCAACTTTTGGGGTGCAGTTCATTATTTGGGGTATTTAAAAAGAGATGATAGTTCTTAACTATTTTTTGCGTGCGATTAAAGTAGCAAAATTTAAGGCGATACGATTGCCATTTGCATCTGTTTTATGTAAATGTCCTGGATCCTCATTATATTTAATAATTTCCCAGTCTTTATAATAATCAGCTAATTCGTTTGGACGTAAAAAGGTTTTAAATGGAATTTCAGCTGGATCACTATTTGGCGTTTCAACAGGGCAAACAATCACATTAATACCGTTAGAGTTGGTACATTCCTGCATATTTTTAATAATACTTTCAATACGTTCCCGTTGGCAGAACATCAATACAACAGTTGAAAGAATAATATCGTATTTCTCAGTAAGTGAAGCTTTATTTATATCATATAAGCCACTTTTTACAGCCAATCCTGTTTTGGTTTTAACTGTTTCAATAGCATCAATATGTGAAGCATTAATATCTAACGCCGTCACATCATAACCTTGAGACGCTAAATAGAAGCTGTTTCGACCACGACCAGCACCTAAATCTAACACCTTGCAAGGCTGAGTAAACGTTGCCATATAACGTACTTCAGAATGCGGTAATGATAAGTCGTTTTCTTTAAATAGCTTATCTTCTGGGGCACATAAAAAAGAGAGTTGGCAACGTACATCATCACTGGCTTTATCTATTTTATGCCACTGTTGAGGTTGAATTAAAGGTGGCTGATCCTCAGTATTACACTCAACTGAAATTTGTGAACCATCATCATTAAAAACAACAAATGTCATGTTGCCTTGCAGTACTCGCATTTGGGCATAAGTGCCTTCCTTTGTATTGTGACGTTCTAATAACGCTAAAGGAATGGATGTACGAGTCCACTCTGGCATTGTTTTATAACTTACAAGTTCCATAATTCAACCTCAATTAAGATGCATTTTAAATACATCTTATGGCAATCATTATCATTCGTAAAGAAGGTTTTATCAAAACTATGATTTTAAATATTTGTTTAAAAGCAAATCAGTCACATCTGAGGAGGAAATAGATTCACCACATAAAACTTTCATCATAATTTCTTTGCCTAATGATGCTAAAGAAAACAGCATATCAGGACGTAATCGGCTGATCTTATCCCTATTTTCATCTTGATTAATAATGGTGATCAATTTGGCATCAACATTAGAACATTCTTGGATAGTCAGCAAAATAAAGGTATTTTCTGCATCACTTTCAGATAAAGTAACAACCCAACTTGCTTTCGCAATATTGGCAGATAGCAATGTTTTAAGATTAGTTGGATCACCTTCAATAATATTGGCTTGCGCGTCATAAGAGGCTTTACTTTTATCGGTACAAATCGCAATGACAGGTTTCCCTTGTTCTCTTAACCCTTTTTCTAATTGAGAAGCTAATGCCGATGAACCAATAATAATAAAATGATTATGCATTTTAGCGATCCTTTTCTTAACAATATCGCGAGTACCGCGCGCAAGAAATCCCATGACATACACAATGGAAGTAGTAAAAACAGTTATTCCCAAGATAACAACAGTGAGAGTAAAAATACGTGCATTCGTGCTAATTGGCACAATATCGCCAAACCCTAGTGTCGTCATGCAGACAATAGAAAAATAGAACGCATCCATCAATGTTGTAATATGTGGCTTAAATTCATCACCAATATAAAGACTTCCCAACATTGAGAATAACAGCAAAGAAAAGATACAGATAAAAGCCACAAAACCAGCACTGGTTAAACTATGATGCGGAAATGCGCGCCAACTGATTAATAACCCAATCGCTAAAATAAAAGAAAAATAAGCCTGAATGCCAATTTGCTGATAAACCGCAACATCAAGAAAAACAATGGTAGCTAATAAAATCAAGGAAACACACCACGCGATCCTCGCCCCTAGATACATAAATATTGAGAGCAAGATTAACGCACAAGCCAACATCACCTTTGGTATATCGAGGAGTTTTAATACCCCTAATGATTTAAGCCATGCAGAAAACCCGTGTATTTCCCAATCCAGATAAATACCACGAGACAACAAAATGGAGTAAATGATAAAAATACCATTCAAGATAAGTAATAAAGACATCATTTTTCTCGTCACTTTAGATGTCTCTATTACATGTAGTATTACAGATAGTTTCATATTAGGTATTGTGAATATTCCACTAGTTATTTAAAGGGATATTATCTAATCCTTGAAATTTAAAAGGCTCTGCGGGTTTGAAATGACGGGTTGCATTAGCAGAATAGATGATTGATTGCTCCTCACCTAATGGTAATGTCATCACTTTCCCACTCTCTTTTGAAAAATCGATTTCCTTTAAATTAACCCAAAAGGTATTCGGTGATAATGCTGATTCGAAAAAATATAATTGGTTTTTATGATCAGCCACGGTTCTCCAGCGTGTGGATGAAATTTCTGGTGATTCAGCTGTACTTAATCCATAAGGTACAGATACATTTCTAATCACACCAAATACGCTAGCGAGAGATTTTTTACTCGATTGAGCTTTAGGAATGGCATTCACATAAAAAGAAGCTCGGGCAAAACGATCTGAAGCACGATTCGTCCCTGGTAACATCACGGTTCCACCGATTTGTTGCCAATAACTATTCAACGCTAATTGTTCTGAAAAAATAGGAGAATTCGTCATCACTTGATACTCTTTACTGTGATGAATCACTTGTTTACCATTTATATATTCAATAATGGCGCTATCTCCCGTTGCATCTGAAAGCGAAAGATGCAGAGTTGCCATTCTATCTTGTCCAGGAACTTTATCCGTCAATACAATAAAAGGCTCACTCTCTAATGCATTCACGGCTTCTTCAACTGAAGCAAAATTATCTAACACATACTGCGCCCAAGCTGAAATTGACAATGCGGGTTTATCTTTGGAATATGTTGGATAATCAGATTCCGCCAACCACAATAAATTAGCCACCAAGCCTTTTTCATTCATCCCATCTGTGGTTGAGATATCGTAACCTGACGCGATAACGCTACCATATTTAGATACCCACTTAATCGAATTATCGCCTGCCTCTCCTGATCGCTGCATACCTTGCGGAAATATCCATAAATTTGTTCCTATATCATATTTCCAATCCATTGAGCGAGCCGTAATAATTTGGTTATTATCACCTAAGTAAACAACTCGAGTGCAGGCATCCACCTCTGTAATACCCTCCATTAAAAATCCAGATACAAGTAGAGTACCTAAAAAAGTATGACGTAATTTTCTCATCATTGGTTCTTTTCCTGTGAAATAAATGATTAGATTAGGAGAATATTTTCTTCGTATTTCTCTTTTTGCTCTTCCTTAAAATAGATAAAATCGCTAATTAATTTCGATTAATTAAGTACAAAACAAGAACAATTTCCTAAGTATAAGACAATTAATCTTATTTACGCATAAAAAAACCGATGCCTTAATGCATCGGTTTATAAATCATCTAGATTGTTTTGAGCACAATAACTCAATGAAAAAGCCAGTAATTACGCTTTTTTCACACCTTCAACAGAGATAATTAATTCTGCTTCTTGTGCTTTTGGTCCTAAGTCTGATTTAAAATTAAACTCTTTCAGATTAACTTTACCTGTTGCTTCAAAACCAGCACGGTAACCTTTCCAAGGATCAGTACCTTCGCCAATTAATTTAGCATTTAATGAAACAGGTTTAGTCACACCATTTAATGTTAAATTACCTGTTACTACATAGTTTTCGCCATCACGAGTAACTTGGGTTGAGACGAATCGAGCTTCAGGATATTTGCTTGCATTAAAGAAATCAGCGCTACGTAAGTGCTTATCACGTTCTGCGTGATTAGTGTCTAAGCTTCCTGTTTTAATCACAACATCAACTTTGTCTTTTGATGGATCTTCTTTATCGTAACTAAATGTACCATCGAAATCTTTAAAAGTGCCATATAACCAGCTATAGCCTAAATGTTGGATACGGAACTGTACAAATGCGTGTTGGCCTTGTTTATCAATAGCATAATCTGCTGCTAAAGCAGTACTTGCATTTAATAACAACGCACCTGCTGTTAAACCTAATAAAGCTTTCTTAAACATTGTTATCTCCATAATTTCATTTTATAAGTTTAATTATTTAGTCCGCATTCCTAGCATGCGTTTTAACGTGACATCTTTATCAATAAAGTGATGTTTTAAAGCACCAGCAGCATGTAATAGCGATAACAAAACCACTGACCAGGCTAAATAAAGATGAATATCGCCCGCTAAATCCGCTTGTTCGGCTTCTCCTGTAAAAATGGCAGGCACAGAAAACCAATCAAATACAGATATAGCTTGTCCATCAGCGGTCGAAATTAAATAACCACTAATCAGAATAGAAAATAAGATTAAATATAAAAGCATATGTGCAATATGAGCACTAATGCGTGTCAATTTACTGTAACTTGATAAAGCTTTAGGAGGCGGAGAGATCCAACGCCATATCACACGCACGATCAAAATAATAAATAAAAGAATACCAATGCTCTTATGTATTTCAGGTGCAGAATGATACCAGCTATCATAATACCCTAGCGTCACCATCCACAGCCCTAAAGCAAACATACCATAGACAGTAAGCGCCACCCCCCAGTGTAAAAGGAGTGACAAGTGCCCATAGCGAGACGCATTATTTCGCCATTGCATAATAAAAATCCAATAGTTTCTAATTCATTAAAATAATGTTATCTAGTTTAGTGTATTGAGGATAAATTGTTAGTCCATAATTCAACAAATAATTTGCTTATCATTATCAATAATAATCAATAAGTAATAAGCTCTTATTAGTCACTCTGTTGATTATCTAATCAATGACATTGTTGGATCAGTTTTTTTCAAAATAAGATAGGTATATTGGCAGGTGTTTATATACATAATCAAAAACATAAAAATAGGAATAAAAAATAATAAGTAAAATAATATCAATACAACAATTGTCTAACTATAAAAACAATTGTATCTTTCACTTATCCTAAATTAGAACTTATTAAGCAAAATACAATAATAATTAGAGGAACCGTAAAAAAAACGGATAACCAGCGCATTTCGCGTACAACACCAAAAATAATACCAACAATACAAATAAAAAATATAACTGGCATCATTTCTGAGTAATGATCATGGCAATAGTGCATTAATAAATTAATCCACGAGTGATCGTTTTGCATATAAAAACTTCAACCAATGAAAATAAATTTTAATTAAGATAGTGATAAATTACTATCATTAACAAATAAAACAAGCGTCGTATTATAAATATCAATCATCGCGCACAAAGATATTAAAACACTTAACATTTCAAATAGAGATAACATTGATAATAAAAAATAACAATCTAAGCTAAATTTTCAAAAAAATAAAACAAACAAAGTCAAATAAAATAAAATCTTTCTAATGAAGCCAATATCATTATTAATATCACATTAGTTAATTTGAAATAATAATTTCATTTAAATTCAAATAAAGAAAATTAATTTCGCAAGGTTATAATAAAATTAATAAAGAATAAATAAAATAGAGTTTTAAACATCGAATAATTACCTTTAGGTCATTAATTTACTTGAAATTAACTCTATATTTCATTTTAATTACTATTAGCTAAAAACATTCAAATGCCACGCAAAAAACACTACAATTACAATAGTATTTTTATTGAGGGCACTATGTCTACTGCAACAAATCTGAATGAACTACAGGAACAAGTTCGCTCCCGCTATAATGGATTAAGTAAAAGGCTACAGCAGGTTGCACATTATCTACTTGATAATAAAAACAGTGTGGCATTTGATACAATTGCGATCCTTGCAGATAAAGCAAATGTTCCTCCATCGACATTAATTCGTTTTGCCAACGCATTTCATTTCAATGGCTTCAATGAAATGAAACAATTATTTCAAAATCACTTGATGAATGAAATGGTAAATGAAAATGAAAATTTAACTTATAAACAAAAATATAAAGAGGAGCCTCCTAATCTGAATGAGCCAGCCTATATTTTGCAAGAATTTGCACAAGCAAATAGCCATTCATTGCAACAATTGGCAAATCAGACTCACAGAGAAATGTTAAATAAAACATTACAATTACTCGAACACGCTGACACAATTTATATTTGTGGCTTTCATCACTCATTCAGTGCTGCAAGCTATTTTTTTCATGCTCTCTCGCATATCCCTTGTGAGACTGTTTTTGTCAACAGCCTAGGCGGGATGTACAAAGAGCAATTAAGAAATATTACACATCGTGATGTGCTCTTTGGTATTCATTTCCATCCGTATTCAGATGAAATGCAAAAAATGTGTGAAATGGCAACTTACAAAGAAGCAAAACAGATTATTGTTACTGATAGTCCAATTAGCCCATTAGCGAGTTTAAGCGATGTTTGTTTAACTGTTAAAGAAGCTCAAATAAAAACCTTTCGTTCTCAAACTTCAACAATGTGTCTGCTACAAGCAATCTCTGTCGCTTTTGCTTTTAGAAAAAAACATTAATAACTTTTTTATCCTAAACTGCATCTTAAGTAAGATGCAGTTTTTTATAAAATAAATTTTTTTAAATACTATTTAATGAACTATAACTATTGATCAAATATTAAATAGCTTAGTATTTTATTTAAAACTATTTTTAAGAGTAAATACAGAATGTTTTATTTGTGATGAGAAAAGTAATCATTTAGCATTAATTCATACCACTAAAGATCATTAAAGGATTAAATTAAATGTTATTTAAAAAATTATTTTTAATTGTTTTCTTATTTCCAAATTTCTCCTATTCAAACACAAACTTAATCAAAGAAAATAAAAAAGATCCAATAATCATTAATATCCCTAGTATTTCATTAGGCGATAAAAGTAATGCATCAGGTAACGGTTCAATTGCAATAGGAACAAATAGCCAAGCTAAAAATACACACTCAGTTGCTATTGGCGCTAATTCATTAGCAACGGAAGAAAATACAGTCTCATTTGGAAACATTGAAAATAAACACACTTCACGATTAGTTAATATCAGTGAAGGAAAAAATAATACTGATGCCGTTAACTTTGCTCAAGCTAAAAAGTTGGTTGATAAAAATAAAATAGCAACAAACAACACCATTAATCAGCTAAAGAGAACGGTCAGTACAGATATCAGTAATCTCAAAACCCATATTAATGATTTTGATAATTATTATAAAAAAAGACAGGCTGAAATCACAGATTCAATTGCAAATTTAGACAAAGAAATTATCGCGTTAGAAAAAAAAGTATTTGCTGGCATAGCTTCATCAGTTGCAATGACTAGCATTCCTTATCTTGCTCATCACACTTTAAGTGGCGGAATTGGTATTAGTAATTATCGGACAGAAACAGCATTTGCTGGAGGTGTACAATATAAACCAAATAACGATATTGCATTTCGATTAAACTCATCCATTAATAGTGAAAAAGAAATTATTATTGGCGGTGGATTAGCTTATGGTTGGTAAACAATTTTCTCTTCTATAATCAGATTATTAAAAAATAACTTTATAATTAAAGCAGTAATAATTTAATTAATATTACTGCTTCTTTATAAAAAAGAATTTCAATTGACAATAAATAAATCATCTAAAGAAAAATTGATAAGTTTAACTTTAGTATTTCTAACATATTTTTTGTAATATACATTATTTTTTATATACTAGGATTATAAGCCAGAGCAAAAAGGAATAAAAAATGAATTATATATTTCAAAAAATGACCGCTAAAGATATAAGTGCAGTAGCACTATTATTACAGGCAAATTCTGAATCTCAACAAGGTGGATTATATGGTGAATATCCTCTAAATAAAGTTGAGGCGATGTATCAAAATAGCACTAACGCCATTGTTGCACTTTACCAGGAAAATATCATTGCTGTTGTTTTTAGCTTTCCTGTTACCTCTTTTTCGATCCCTCCAATTGCTCAAGCTATTAACCAATACTTTCCAGAAATAACACAAAACAATTGGTTTTACGGCCCCGTTTGTATTGATAAATCGCACCGAGGAAAGTCACTATTAAAAAATCTCTACCAACAGATCTGTTCTCTACATGGCGGGCACCCTATCGCATTTGTTAATAGCGAAAATATTCGGTCACTAAAAGCACACCAAAAATTGGGCATGGAGGTCGTTAAAAACTTTGAGTTTAAAGGCACATCATGGTGGATCATTAAAGGACAATGAAAACAAACGAAAGAAAAATGCTTACACTTTCTGTTATCCTATTTACCAGCTAAAAATGGAGGCTTTTAGATATTTTTGCTACCATCATCACAAAACAAATAATATCCATATAAATCAATACAATAAATAAAACAATAAAAAATTAATCTATTCTTAACAATATTCCAACTCCTATTTTAGCTGTCAAATTGCTTACAATTTGACATCATTCTGTGATCTCCCTTTCAATTCTTGATCTTTCGTTAACTTACTTTTTGATCTTATACAAAAGTATAAATAAGATAAAAGACACCAATTCGAAAGTAAACGTAAAATAGGAGGAAGCAATGACTGTTTCCCGCAGAACTTTTATCAAAGGACTCGCAGCCAGCGGTGCGGCAATGTCTGTTTCTACCCCTGTTCTTGCTAATTCAGGGAGCTCTACGCCTAACAAACCAACGCGCCCAGAAAACGCACCTAATTTATTAATTGTTTTTCCTGATGAAATGCGTGCTCACGCTCTGCAGTTTATGGGGGAAGATCCTTCAATTACACCTAATCTTAATAAATTTGCGAAGCAAGCCAAAGTAATGACACAAATGGCATCAAACTATCCTTTGTGTTCTCCTTTTCGCGGCATGTTTATGACAGGACAATATCCTGTACGCAATGGCATTACAGGTAATGCTCATGATTACGGTGGAAAAGTGGGTATTGATTTATCGCCTTATGCAAAATGTTGGTCGGATGTTTTAAAATCTCTCGATTACAGCACAGGCTATATTGGTAAATGGCACCTTGACGCACCTTACGAACCGTTTATTAAAAGTTACAACAATCCAATGGAAGGTCGTTATTGGAATGAATGGGCAGCACCAGATAGACGTCATGGTTTTGATTTTTGGTATTCTTATGGCACTTATGATTTACATTTAAAACCAATGTATTGGGCAAACGATACCCCTCGTGATAAGCCAATTTACATTGATCAATGGGGACCTGAACATGAAGCTGATATGGCAATCAAGTTCCTCAAAAATGAAAATAATCAATTTAGAGATAATTCAAAACCATTTGCATTAGTGGTTTCAATGAACCCTCCTCATTCACCTTATGATCAAGTACCGAAGAAATACCTCGATGCTTATCAAGGTAAGACGTCAAAAGAGCTAAATACACGCCCTAATGTACAGTGGGATACTGAATATCAAGAAGGCTATGGACCTCAATATTTCAAAGAATATATGGCAATGGTCAACGGTGTTGATGAGCAATTTGGTCGCATCGTAGATGAATTAGAAAAACAAGGTCTTGCAGATAATACTCTTGTTGTTTTCTTCTCTGATCATGGCAGTTGCTTAGGGGCAAATGGACAAGCAACAAAAAATAATCCTTATGAAGAATCTATGCGTGTTCCTATGATGTTTCGTTTACCGGGTAAAATTAAACCAGGCACTGACGATGCATTAATGTCAGCACCTGATATTTACCCAACTATCTTAGGGCTACTTGGTTTATCGGAATGGATCCCTGATTCCGTAGAAGGTACTAATCTTGCAGATAGGGTAGTCACAGGCAAAGGCGACACAGCAAATTCTCAGCTTTATCTCTTTATTCCTTATGGTGAACCTTCATTCGGTAAACGAGGTGTCAGAACCAAAACTCATACTTTGGTTATAGATAGACAAGATGGGCAACCATTAAAATATACTTTATATGACAATGTGAACGATCCATATCAAATGAAAAATGTTGCCAAAGATAATATGCCTTTAATTGAGAAGTTAATTAAAGAAGAATTAACCCCTTGGTTGGAAAAAACAGGAGATTCTTGGCGCGCCACTGAATTTATTACGGCTACAACTAATAAATTAAATAAAACAATATCAACATGTAAAGAGAAATAATAAAAATATCTGCGCCATAATATTATGGCGCTATATATAAACCCAATTCGCTGATATAAAAATCCTTTTAATAAAACAAAGGGAAAGATGTCCTACACCTAAAAATTGACACAAATAAAAGCGAATAAAGAATTGGATATATACCATGAACAAACTTCGTATTGCTCTTTTTTTACCTCTTCTTGGCTTAGGTTTAACTTCTTTTCATTCTCAAGCAGCTAATGTCAACGCCATGTTTTCGTGGGAAACAGCAGATTACGATACACCAAATAACTATGCTGGTTATCGTGTAGATTTTAATATTAATCCAGATAAGTCTAACTGGTATTTCGATGTTGGTTTTCGTCAACGTGAGCATGATAATAAAAACCGTTATCAGCGTTATGATTTACAGGGTAGCTATCGTTTTAAATTAAATAATGGTTGGATCCAACCTGGTTTAAAAGTACGTCAAGATCTCACTAACTATGATAATGGAAGTCGATTAACTATTGATTTCTATGAATCAAAAACCAATTACCAATTTCCAATCAATAAAAATTGGGTTTTAACGGGTAGCGTTTTATTTGGCTTACAAAAGAAAGAAGATAAACGCAGTAATGGTGTCACAAACACGGATTACTTAGGATGGGAAATTGAACCTGGCCTACGCTATTTTGTCACTCCTAATATTAATACAACCGTTGCTTATTTTGATGGTGGTAAGCAAGCTATTCGACACGAAGAATATGACACAAAAGAAACAAACCACAATCAGCAATTACGTATGTATGTTAACTGGACAACGCCAATAGGATTAATTGTTTCTCCATCAATGCGTAAATCTATTTTTGGAAAAATAGAAGATAGAACAAATAAAGGTGTTTATGTCGAAAAAGATATGACCCGTTATACCCTACAAATGGCTTATCAAATATCACCTCAATGGCGAGTCATGACGGAATATTATAATGAACGAGTTGAAAATAAAAATGATGGTAGTAAATCAACTCAGGATTATTTCAAAGTTTCATTCCGAGCAACATTCTAATAATTAAAATCATATAATTGTTCATGGAGTTATATTGTGAAAAATAAAAAATTGTTATTTTTGAGCGCTGCTATTTTATCAGCTATTTATGGTTCTGCGTGGGCTGCTGATTGTGATCCTAATTTAAATATCTGTGAAACCGTTAATGTTAATAATGGCAATAATGCTCAAATAGATAAAGATGTCACAGTTTCACAAGGTGATGGCGTTGTATTTAATGGTTCATCAACAGAATATAAAGCTCAAGCAATCACAAAAAATATTACCGTAACGGGTGATGGAGCCAGTGCAATCAAAATAAATCAGGGTGCCTCTTTTAGCAGTAATATTAATTTAAATGGTGCTAACGTCACCAGTGAAAATGGTACAGCAATACTTGTTGAAGGCAATTTTCCAAAACGAGGTACTGGTGTTTATATTAGAGACGGCGCCATTATTCGAGGAAAAACAGCGGCTATTGACTTTAGAACACTGAATACAGGTTTTAGAAGTGATGTAAATGGTGAGATCCACGGTGATATTCTAGGAAATGGTCACGTTGACACTAAAATAAACTTTGCTTATCAAGGTGGTGCTCAAAATGCTTTATTTGATGGATACAAAATCACAGGTGTTCCATTAATTGAAAATCATGGCAATTTAACTATCCAAGGAAAAGATAGAACAATTCATTGGGAAGGTAATTTCATGAATAAGGAAAATAGTCAGCTTATTTTCCGCCTTGATGATAATACCAATACTGATGACGCTATTCTCCATGTTGATGGTGATGTCACCTTTAAAAAAGGTAGCCAAGCCAAATTAGATTTTAAAGGAACCAGTGTCGATAATATCATTAACAAAGATATCGTATTAATTTCTTCAAATTCCGCCATTAAAGACGAAGCTGGTATCACCGTTACTGATGCTAATGCCATTGCACCTGATGTTTCTCCTTTATTAGAAAAAACAGATTCATGGTTAGAAACCACACCGCCGAATATTAGTGGTGGCGTTAGTGGCAATCAGTTAGTTGCACGTTATGGTATTAGTTATGAAGGCGGCAATAATTTTATTAGTGCAGCAGAACGTGGCAATGTAAGTGAAAATGGATTAGCTGCAGCAAACTTTGTTATTCCAACCGTATTAAATGAATTTAATAATACGCGTAACCAAATTTCAGATGAAGCACTGAGTTTATTAGTCGCCGCAGGAAATGACGATAATAATATTGCCGCATTATCGAATGATTTAGCCCCTATCGCTGATGGTAGTGATATTCAAGCGGGATTAATCATGGTTGAAGATATGCGCAATAATATTGCTCATCGCTATTTACGCTATGATAACCAATTACCTATTGAAGAAAGAGAAGCTGGCTGGAATAGCTGGGCTAATATGCTGTACGGTTACGGTACACAAAGTAATCAAGGTGGCATTAACGGTTACAACACTTACCGCACAGGTATTCAAATCGGTACTGATTACGAAATTAATCAAGATGCTCTTATCGGCGTTTCTTTGGCTTATAACTACGCCAAAGCTGACGCGAAACAACGTAACGCAAGTAAAGAAATTAACCATTTTGAATTTATGCCTTACACCGGTTGGTATAGTGACACATTATTCCTAAACGGTAATTTAAATATTGGTTATTACACTGTCGATAGCGAGCGAGATATCGGCGGCAATACCGGATGGCAAGGAAATACCAAAGCAAAAGGTGATTATTCTGGTGTGCAATTAGGTTATCAGATTAATGCAGGAACCTATTTTGATTTTGATTTCATCCATATTAAACCAATGCTGACTTACCAATATCAATGGCTAAATATTGATTCGTGGGAAGAAACAGGTTCGGCATTATCAATGCGTACTTATGGTCAACGCTACGCAGTTAATCAATTAGGGGGATCTGTTGCTTTATGGAATAGCTATCAAACCTCTTATGGCAAATTAACACCATCACTTAATCTCCGTTATTTCAAAGATATTGCGGGGGAAAATAATATTAATCAACGCCACAGCCTCACTTATTTTAATACTGGAGGAAGCACTTTTGATATTAAAGGAAATGCCGTTGGCGGTGACATTATTAGTGCAGAATTAGGTGCCAATCTCGATATTACCAACACGCTAAATTTAGGCACAACGATGGGATATCAGCGTTATGACAAATTCAATGAAGGGCGCATTGGTTTTACTGTTAGCCAGCGTTTCTAAGGAGAATAAATATGCCGATATTTCGCTTTACTGCACTTGCCATGACGTTGGGGCTATTATCAGCCCCTTATAATGCAATGGCAGCAACAAACAATCCTGCATTTGATCCTAATAATCTGATGCAGTCTGAAATATATCATTTTGCCCAAAATAATCCGTTAGCTGATTTCACAACAGATAAAAACTCAACACTGACGTTATCTGATAAGCGTAGCATTATGGGAAGCCAATCCCTTTTGTGGAAATGGAAAGGTGGAAGTAGCTTTACTTTGCATAAAAAGCTGATTGTACCGACAGACAAAGAAGCCTCTAAAGCATGGGGACGTGCATCTACACCTGTTTTATCATTTTGGCTTTATAATGAAAAACCCATTGATGGCTATCTCACTGTTGATTTTGGTGAAAAACTCAACACCAACAGCGAAGCGCAAGCGGGCTTTAAAGTAAAACTGAATTTTACGGGTTGGCGCGCAGTGGGTATTTCACTAAATAACGACCTTGAAAACCGTGAAATGACATTAAATCCCATGAATACCTCGTCAGATGGCTCTCAAGATAGCGTCGGTCGTGCTTTGGGTGCAAATGTTGACAGTATACGATTTAAAGCCCCGTCTAATGTGGGGCAAGGCGAAATATATATCGATCGTATTATGTTTTCTATCGATGATGCTCGCTATCAATGGTCTGATTATCAAATAAAAACACGCTTATCAGAGCCAGAAATTCAATTTCACACCGTACAGCCTCAATTACCTGTAACACCTGAAAATTTAGCGGCAATTGACCTTATTCGCCAACGTCTTATTAATGAATTTGTGGGTGGCGAAAAAGAAACAAATCTCGCGTTAGAAGAAAATATCAGCAAGTTAAAAAGTGATTTTGATGCACTTAACATTCACACTTTAGCGGATGGTGGAATACAAGGGCGACATCTGATCACGGATAAACAAACCATTATTTATCAGCCAGAAAACCTTAATTCTCAAGATAAGTCGCTTTTTGATAATTACGTTATTTTAGGTAATTACACGACATTAATGTTTAATATCAGCCGTGCTTATGTTCTTGAAAAAGATCCGACACAAAAAGCCCAGTTAAAACAGATGTACTTATTAATGACAAAGCATTTATTAGATCAAGGCTTTGTTAAAGGGAGTGCATTAGTCACAACTCATCACTGGGGATATAGCTCTCGTTGGTGGTATATATCTACATTATTAATGTCTGATGCCCTAAAAGAAGCCAATCTACAAACTCAAGTTTATGATTCATTACTGTGGTATTCACGAGAGTTTAAAAGTAGTTTTGATATGAAGGTAGGAGCAAACAGTTCAGATTTAGACTATTTCAACACCTTATCTCGTCAGCACTTGGCTTTATTATTGCTAGAGCCTGATGATCAAAAGCGCATTAACTTAGTTAATACTTTCAGTCATTACATTACTGGTGCATTAACTCAAGTACCGCCAGGCGGTAAAGATGGTTTACGTCCTGATGGTACAGCATGGCGACATGAAGGTAACTATCCGGGTTACTCTTTTCCTGCTTTTAAAAATGCCTCTCAGCTTATTTATTTACTGCGTAGTACACCTTTTGCTGTTGGTGAAAGTGGTTGGAATAACCTGAAAAAAGCCATGGTTTCGGCATGGATCTACAGTAATCCTGAAGTAGGATTACCTTTAGCTGGGCGGCACCCGTTTAATTCACCGTCATTAAAATCGGTTGCTCAAGGCTATTACTGGCTTGCAATGTCTGCAAAACCATCACCTGATAAAACGCTCGCTTCTATTTATCTTGCCATTAGTGATAAAACGCAAAGTGAATCGAGCGCTATTTTTGGTGAAAATATTGCACCAGCAGCACTTCCTCAAGGATTCTATGCCTTTAATGGTGGTGCCTTTGGTATTCATCGTTGGCAAGATAAAATGGTGACACTAAAAGCGTATAACACCAATGTTTGGTCATCTGAAATTTATAACAAAGATAACCGCTATGGTCGTTATCAAAGCCATGGTGTAGCCCAGATAGTCAGTAATGGCTCACAGCTTTCACAAGGCTATCAACAAGAAGGTTGGGATTGGAATAGAATGCCAGGAGCAACCACTATTCATCTTCCTCTTAAAGAGTTAGATAGCCCTAAACCTCATACGTTAATGCAACGTGGAGAGCGTGGATTTAGTGGAACATCTGCCCTTGATGGTAAATATGGCATGATGGCATTTGATCTTATTTATCCTGCTAATCTTGAGCGTTTTGATCCTAACTTTACGGCTAAAAAAACTGTATTAGCGGCGGATAACCATTTAATTTTTGTCGGTAGCAATATTAATAGCAGCGATAAAAATAAAAATGTTGAAACAACGTTATTCCAACATGCCATTACACCAACATTAAATACCATCTGGATTAATGGGCAAAAAGTTGACAGTTTCCCTTATCAAACCACGCTAAAACAAGGTGATTGGATCATCGATAGCAACGGTAATGGCTATTTAATTACCCAAGCAGAAAAAGTGAATGTCAGTCGCCAACACCAGACCTCGGCTGAAAATAAAAATCGCCAACCAACAGAAGGGAACTTCAGTTCAGCGTGGATTGATCACAGCGTTCAACCTAAAGATTCCAGCTATGAGTATATGGTCTTTTTAGATGCGACTCCTGAAAAAATGAGAGAAATGGCAGAGAAGTTCCATGAAAATAATGAGTTATATCAGGTTCTTCGTAAAGATAAAGATGTTCATATTATTTACGATAAACTCAGCAATGTGACGGGATATGCCTTTTATCAATCTGCATCAATTGAAGATAAATGGATCAAAAAGGTTGATAAACCCGCGATTGTAATGACTCATCATCAAGGAAATACACTTACTGTCAGTGCCGTTACACCAGATTTAAATATGACACGGCAGAAAGCCGCAACACCTGTCACAATTAATGTCACCGTTAATGGAAAATGGCAGTCTGTGGATAAAGATGGTGAGGTAAAACATCGCGTTTCTGGTGAGAATACCGAACTCACTTTCACCAGTTATTTTGGTATTCCACAAGAAATTAAACTCTCACCTCTCCCTTGATTTAACCTTTAAAGGAACGCATTCGCGTTCCTTTTTTATTTGCAGGAAATCTGATTATGCTAATAAAACATCCTTTAGCCCATGCTATTACACTAAGTTTCTGCTTATCCTTACCCGCACAAGCATTACCTTCTCTTTCTCATGAACCTTTTGGTGATCTTTACCTCTTTGAAGGTGAAATACCAAATACATTAGTCACTTCAAATAGCAATCAATTATCGTTAAGTAAAGAACATGCCAAAGATGGCGTTCAATCACTCAAGTGGCAATATCAACCACAAGCAACATTAACACTTAATAATCAAGTAAATTATCAGGATGATAAAGATACCGCGACACCACTCACGTTTATGATGTGGATTTACAATGAAAAACCACAATCATCGCCTCTCACATTACAATTCAAACAAAATGATCAAGTGGCATTAAGTTTTGATACTCAACTTAATTTCACAGGATGGCGAGGTATTGCAGTTCCCTTTCGTGATATGAAAGGCACTGCAACAGGAAAATTGGATCAATTAGTCATTACGGCACCAAATCAAGCTGGAACTCTCTTTTTCGACCAAATTATTATGAGTGTACCGTTAGACAATCGCTGGGCAGTTCCTGATGATAATGTGCCTTATGTTAATAATGCAGTAAATACCATGGTCAGTAAAAACTGGAGTGCTTTACTGATGTACGATCAGATGTTTAAAGTGCATTATCCAACTCTAAATTTCGATACTGAGTTTCATGATGATCAAGCTGAAATGGCATCAATTTATCAGCGTTTTGAGTATTATCAGGGAATTAACAGCGATAAAAAAATCACCTCAGATATGCTAGATAAAAATTTAACACTCTGGGAAAAATTAGAATTAACACAACACACTGATGGATCAATAACAGGAAAAGCACTAGATCACCCCAACCGGCAAAACTTTATGAAAGTTGAAGGCGTATTTAGTGAAGAGACGAAAAAAGCATTACTTGATGCCAATATGCTAAGAGATGTAGGTAAAACGCTTCTTCAAACTGCTATTTACTTGCGTAGTAATTCCTTATCAGTAGCCGATAGAAAAAAATTAGAAGATCTTTATTTATTAGGAACTCGTTACGTTCTTGAGCAAGGTTTTACACGAGGTAGTGGTTATCAAATTATTACTCATGTTGGATATCAAACCAGAGAGCTTTTTGATGCATGGTTTATTGGTCGTCATATTCTGGCAAAAAATCATCTTTTAGCGCCAACGCAACAGGCAATGATGTGGTACAACGCCACAGGCCGAATTTTTGAAAAAGACGATGAGATCGTTGATGCAAACGTTGATATTCTCAACACACAATTACAGTGGATGATAAAAAGCTTACTGATGTTGCCAGATTATCAACAACGCCAACAAGCCTTAGCGCAACTGCAAAACTGGCTAAATAAAACCATACTAAGTTCAAAAGGTGTTGCAGGTGGTTTCAAGCCTGATGGTTCTATTTTTCACCACTCGCAGCATTATCCAGCGTATGCGAAAGATGCTTTTGGTGGTTTAGCTCCTAGTGTTTATGCGCTAAGTGATTCCCCTTTCCGTCTTTCATCTTCAGCCCATGAGCGTTTAAAAGATGTGTTATTAAAAATGCGCATCTACACTAAAGAGACACAAATTCCCGTGGTATTAAGTGGCCGCCATCCTACTGGATTACATAAAATAGGGATCGCACCATTTAAATGGATGGCATTAGCCGGTACACCTGATGGCAAACAAAAATTAGATACCATATTGGCTGCGGCCTATGCAAAATTAGATAACAAAGACAGTTTTGAAGGTATTAAAGCTGAAAATGAACCCACTGGCGCATGGGCGATGAACTATGCTTCGATGGCGATACAGCGTAGAGCCTCTATTCAAGCCCCCCAACAAAGCTGGCTTGCTATCGCTCGCGGATTTAGTCGTTATCTTGTTGGTAATGAAAGTTATGAAAATAACAATCGTTATGGGCGCTACTTACAGTATGGTCAATTGGAAATCATACCCGCAAACTTAGCACAATCAGGATTTAGCCATGCAGGATGGGATTGGAACCGATATCCGGGTACCACGACAATTCATCTTCCTTATGATGAACTTGAAGCAAAATTAAACCAATTACCGAGTGCAGGTATTGAAGAAATGTTGCTTTCAACAGAAAGCTATTCTGGTGCAAATACATTAAATAATAACAGTATGTTTGCCATGAAATTACATGGTCACAGCAAATATCAACAACAAAGCTTAAGAGCTAATAAATCCTATTTCTTATTTGATAATAGGGTTATTGCATTAGGATCGGGCATTGAAAATACGGACAAACAACATAAAACAGAAACCACACTGTTCCAATTTGCTGTTCCTAAATTACAATCTGTGATAATTAATGGCAAAGAAGTGAATCAATTAGGTACTCAATTAACTTTAAATAATGCAGATACTTTAATTGATCCTGCGGGTAACTTATATAAGCTCGCTAAAGGTCAAACTGTAGAGTTTAGTTATCAAAAACAACATTCACTCGATGATAGAAATTCAAAATCAACAGAACAACTATTTGCAACAGCCGTGATCTCTCATGGTAACGCACCTAGTGATGCGACTTATGAGTATGCGATAGCGATTGAGTCACAAGATAATAAAGCGCCTGAATACACTGTATTGCAACATAATAATCAATTGCATGCGGTAAAAGATAAAATCACCCAAGAAGAAGGGTATGCTTTTTTTGAAGCGACACAATTAAAATCACCTCAAGCAATATTATTATCGAGTGATGCACCTACTATGGTGATGGCTAAAGCACAAAACCAACAGTTAACATTGAGTATTGTTAATCCTGATTTAAATTTATATCAAGGCATTGAAGCTGACCAAATTGATAATAATGGAAATCAAGTCGAAGTCAGTGTTTATTCTCGTAAATGGCTAACGGCCGACTCTAAACCAATAAGCAGCACAGTTACCGTAAAAGGCGTGTGGAAATTAGCAACATCTCAATCAGGTGTTATTATTAAACATCAGAATGATAATACGCTTATTACTACTACGACAATACAAGCAACACCTATTGTAATTAGTTTAGTTAAGTAAATACTTTAATATCTCAATTAAAACCCTTCGATATAAAAATACCGAGGGGTTTATTATATTAGCGAATAAATTATTTATTTAAAATAACAAAAATAAATCGAATGATTTATTATTGATAATAAATGTGTTGTCTCAAATAAATATTTTGCTATTCTCTGCGCGGGTGCTTGGATCAATCTGGTTCAAGCATTTTGCAAGCACCAGAAAGAGAAAAGCCCCGGAAAATATATTTCATATTAACCGAGGCGGACTCAAAAACAG